>WTBR01000011.1 GCA_013138975.1 Bacteroidales bacterium | reverse complement strand
TAATAAAAATAAATTCTTTTTCATGATAAATAGAGTTTTAAGTTAAAAATTAGTTTTTGAGTTAATTTTAAAGTGTTTAACTATACACTAGGTATTAGAATGCTTAATTTAAATTAAAGAACTGTTTTAATCTTTAATTCGAGAGCAATGTATAGAATAAAATCTTCTAATTTGTGTCGGATTTATAATTGACTACTGTCTTTTTATATTCGCATCAATTATTATAAGATTTTGCTGTTTTACGCTTATATATGTAGAAGTAATATTGTATTAAAATCATCTTCTAATTTCTTTAGGTAAAGAAATAAATAATTAATCCAGTTATTTAAGTAATGTAAATCAAGAGTTGAAGATTTATCGCTGAAATCGTTAATCAATTGACTTTCTCTTCTTTACACTTGGTGTGTTTTCAAAATTTAGTATTTATTTAGATCCCGATTTTTACCAAGAAATGAAAAAGAATAAACTCGAAAAGGCTAAATTCAGCGAAAGGAGATAAAGGAATGTCTAATGTAATCAAAAGAAAAATTATATAAACTAATTATTTATTCTCAACTTCAAGCTCTCGGTTTAGACAACCTATTAAGGCACTGTTCAACTGGTTAATTAAAACAAAGATGTACTAAAAGCCCATAAAGTGTGATCTGCCTAGGTATTATTGGTTCATTTATTTGAGAGACTTTTTGCTGCTTGAATCAAATTCGTAATGAACTATCCCACTGCAAGCAGACGGTGTATCAACAAAAGATTTCTTTTTAATTTCGCCCCGAGAGAAGGAAACCCGACTGCCGTCAAGCAAGTTATGACCCAAAAGATCCCTCGACTTAGCTCGGGATCAGTTCAACTAGATTGTTCCAGTTCACTATCCGTTCCTGAAATTATAGTTTCACTGATTTAATCTTTTTCAGGAAATTCCAGAGTAAACCAAAAGTCACTTCCTATGCCCAGAGAACTAACTACACCAATGTTTTGATCATGTTTTGAAATAAACTCTTTACACAACAATAGTCCCATTCCTGTGCCAGATTCATTCTCTGTACCCAATGTACTGCACATTTCTCCAGTTTTAAAAAGTTTTGCTAGTACATCCTCAGATATCCCAACTCCATTATCTTTTACATGTATAGTTATATAATCTTCTTTCTTTTCGGCAAAAAAGTTAATATTTCCTCCGGTTGAAGTAAATTTTATTGCATTTGAAACTAAATTTCTAAGAATTGTAAATATCATCCCATTATCTCCAAACACAAATGTATTTTCATCAAGCTTATTAAAAGTTGAAATATTTTTCTTGGCAGCAATTGGAGCAGTATAATACAGTACGTTTGACACTAAATCGTGTAAATTAATTTTTTCAGGATTAAATGCTATTTTATCCTGCTGAGACCTGCTCCAATCTAATAAATTATTTAATAAGTTTAATGTTGAGTTTCCCGATTTTGATATCAATGATACATACTTCTTTTTTTTATCTTCCGGTAAAACATCGTACCTTTCTTTAAGTAAATCTGAAAAGCCTTTTATGTTTCCAACTGAACCACGTAAATCATGCGAAATTATTGAATAGAATTTATCTTTTACGGTATTCAATTTTAATAAATCTTTATTTTTTTCAATTAATTGTTCGGCGGTTGTTTCAATTTTTTCTTTTTGAGAATTTAACTCTTTGTTTTTGAGATTCAGTAAATCATTTCTTTTCTTATTTAAATGAAATGAACGATAAATAATTATAACTAAAATAAAAAGTAAGGCAGAAACAAGAATATAAAGCCTTTGAAGCTTTTTACTTTCAGCGATTTTTACATTCTGGAGTTGATTATTCTTTTTTAATAATGATATCTCTGATTCTTTCCTTTCAACTTCCCTGAGTTTTCCCAGGTTCTCAATTTTCCTGTTATAATTTAAATCTATAAGACTATCCTGATATTGATTAAATTTAATCAAGTCTTGAATTGCCTCTTTGTAATTTTCCGTATGTGATTCCAATTTAAATTTACTATCGTAATAATATTTAAGGAGTTCCATGCTTCCTGACTGCTTGGCAACTGAGTGTAATTTTAATAGATATTTTTCTACGTTTTGATAATCACTTATAGCCAAATAATAATCACTAATTGAACAATAGAATTCTCCTTTATCTGCAATATCTAGCAGATTTAAATATTTATTTTCTATTTCTTGAAGAATCTCAAAAGTCGTTTTAAAATCTCTTTCTTTAAAAGTAATTGAAGCCATTTGCATTAAAACTACTCCTATTGTTTTATGCTTTTTTAATTTTATAGAATATCCTAATGCTTTATCCAAAAAATAATTTGCTGAATCATTTTGTTGAATTACATAGTAACAGATTCCCATATTCAAATAAGAACTAATTATTGCTGCAGAATCTTTTTTTTGTTCATAAAATATACTTGTTTCCTTAAAATAGCTAAGAGCTTGGTCGAATTCATTTAAAAACCAGTTAACAGTACCTAGTGAACAATATGATCTAGTAATCCCAATTGAATCTTGTAATTCTTTATAAAGATCTAAGGACTCAAAAAAATATATTATGGCTTGCTCGTTCAATCCTAAATACATATAACCTTTTCCTAAAAGACTAAGGCTTTTAGCTTTCTCTGTATTAGAATTTAATAGCTCGGACAAATCTAATGCTTGCTTAGCATAAGAAATTGATTTTTCGTAATCGCTTTTTAAGTACTCCTCTGAGATCTCGTTAAGAAGCTTTACTTTTAAGGAATTTTTTTCTTCATTTAATAATAGAGACTCTAGGTTGTCTAATTTATTTACCTGTGCAGATAGAACAAAGGAATAACAAGAAATAAATAAGATAAAGTAAAATCGCCTTTTCATCTACATCCAAATAAATTAATATAAGATTTTAGGTAAAAAAAATGAATAATTATTAATTACAAGATTTTCTTTAGGAATAGTTACTAAACATTTTTAGAAGATTATCTTTTTTTCGATATGAAACAGGAACACTCGCTCCGTCTTTCATAATTAAAAAGCCACCTTGCTTTTTATCAAATCTGTCTATATAATTAATATTAACTAAATGAGACTGATGTACTCTATAAAATCCTTGATCCTTTAATAATTCATCATATTCCTTTAATAATCGTGAAACTGTTATTCTTTTCTCATCCTTTAGATAAAAGAAAGTATAGGCTCCTCCACTTTCACATCTAACTATATCCTTAATGGCTATTAGGTATATGCATTCAAAAGTTTTTAATACTATCTTTTCATTATCATTCTTACTGTTTTGCATATTATTTTTAAGAGCACTTATCTGTACATCAGAATTTTCATTTTTAATTAACAGTTTAGCCTTTTTCACCACATTAATAAGTTCTACAGAATTAACAGGTTTAAGAAGATAATCCAAAGCACTTAATTTAATTGCTCTTAAGGCATATTTGTCATATGCTGTAATAAAAACAAATTTAAAATTGATCTCATCCAATTTCTGAAGGATATCAAAACTTGTACCTCCAGGTAAGTTTATATCAAAGAATACTAAATCTGGTGAATTCTCTGTTATAATATGCAAAGCGGTATCTATATCTCCAGCAATACCAACAATTTCGACATCTTTACAAGAGTCTAAAATATTTACAATCAGTTCAGCCGTGAGCTTATTATCTTCAACAATAATAATTTTTAGCATGTATATCTTAATTTGATGCAATTATAATAAATAATTTACAAATCACCGTTATTTAGTTAACATAAATTACTCTGATTTAACCAATTAATTACTCTAATCACATGATTTATACTCTTTAACCCTCAATTGGGTGTTTATAACTTTTATTTAAAAAAATGACGCTTTTTCTTAAACGGTTAAAGTTATAATAATTCTTTATTTAATTATAAGCTTTAGAAAGATAAACATAATTAAAGCACCAATATATTTATTGTTGTTAATTTCCTCTTTACCTGAATATGCTTTTGTAATTAAGTTTATTAAATAAAAATGAAGTTCGAATTCTTTATCATTTTGTTTTTCACTTTTTACGAAAGGCTTAAACATGCTTTTTAGTAAAAAAAAAAAGAATCCTTCTACCTTATCCTTACATATAAAATTATTGAATTATTATAGCAGTTTCCAATAACATCAATTTATCTTTTATATTTTTTAAAAATGGAATTGCATTATATAATAATTTGTCATGCAATTTTAAACTGCATAAAGTTCTGGTCATAATTATTATCGTTAAATGGAAGAAATTTAAGAACCAAAAAATACCTTTTAAGTCTCACAGTATCAATTATGCTAAAAAATACAATTTGATAATTTGAAATGCAGATGACTATACTCAGTAATTTGCATTCATTGCTTTTATATTGATGTTTATTTTTTCACTAAAAATCTAAACCTCCAGCAACAATCTGTAAGGAATTCTTTTTTTAACATAAAAGACCATCTAAATAGATGATCTTTTTTTCTAATATTGTCAATATATTTTATTCTATTTCACCCAAAAATCCCCCTGTTAATCGAGTTAAGGTAGTATTTGAATTTATAAGATTATAAACTGATTGCAATTGAGCTAGAGCTGATCTTAAATAACTTAACTGTATATCGCGATAGTTAAATGAATTTATTGCTCCGGATTTAAACTTTTCGTCAGCAATTTGAAGATTCATTTCGGCTGCTTCCAAACTTTCGTTGGCAACGTTTAACAGTGTTTTTCGCAAATTATAAACATCGTACTCATTAAACAGCTGATTTGTTAAGCTATGTTTCATCTCGTCAGTTTCAACCTGAGTTATTTCTTCGTTTATTTTTGCAATGTTAATAGCTCTTTTGCGATTCCCTGCTGCATAAATATCATAGGATAATGATACGTTTCCGTATGGAGTAAATGCCTCATTATAAACTTCCCCTTGGGCTTCAGAATTGATCCATGAATATGAATTGTCAACTCCTACTGATAAATTCAAACGTGGATATAGATTACTTCGTTGTAAATCAATTTCATTTTTTTGTAGTAAGAGGTTTGCATATTGATTTTGCAAAACTTGATTGTTTGCCATCATTTTATCCATTAAATCTCCTAAAACGTATACATTAGTATCTGAATTAAATTCTTCAGCAAAAGTCCATATTTGTTGAGATTCTTCTCCAAGTAAGAAATTAAAATTCCGAATAGTATTTCGTACAACAACTTCTTGACTTAAATATGCAGCTTTATCGTTCAGGTAAATATTTTTTGCCAACAGAACATTATATGTAACAGATCCTCCTATTTCGTAACGGGTTTGCTCATAATCGAATCTATCTTTTGATAATTGCATAAGCGTTTTAAGAACCTCCAGTTGTTCATTCTGAAGCAGGATATTGTAATAGCTCATTATTGCATCCTGAATTGTACTTTCTACAACAACTGCTGAACGACCTTTTGTAAGATTTTCCAGTTTCTCTAGCTTATCTTTAGTAATATTTACCCTAAATCCGTTGAAGATAGTCCAATTTAGACCTATTCCTCCTGAGATTCTATTTGTACTTGTATTGTTAATTAGCTCCTTATTATTTGTTGAAGAAACATTAAAACCAAGTGTTGGAATTCTACCTGCTGTTCCCCAATTATTATTTGTCTTGGCAATTTCAATTGCCGATTTTGATATTACTATTCCATAATTCTTTTCTAATGCTTTTTCAATTGCACTTGAAAGGGATAATACATTTTCTTGTGCATTTGCCTTAATAGAAATGACGATAATTAGGACAGCTATTATATATTTACCTATTCTGTTCATAATTTTATTATTTAATCCAATTTCAAAAATTCACAAAGCTTTTTATATACTTTTTATTTTTAAACAGATTGACCTTACAGGGTTCACTATAATCAACATAAACCCTGAGAGGTCTTACGTATATAAAGTAATTACTCTTTTATTTCTATTATTTGTGCCTGACTATTCTTTTCATATTTCAATTTACGTTTTTGCAATATAATAGCTACTTCAACATCTTCACGTTCCGGCTTTATACCTGTCCAGAAGTATTTTAAATAAACCCGTACATCATTTAGCAGCATTATTAATACTGGGAAAAATATCAAAATAAAAACGGTTCCTATTGCAACTCCATAGGCCAAACTAATTGCCATTGGAATAAGAAATTGGGCTTGAATACTTTTCTCTAAAATTATTGGGAACAAACCTACTGACGTTGTTACTGTGGTTAAAATAATTGGTCTCAACCTAAGTTTTCCTGCTTCAACAATTGCATCACGAACTTTTTTTCCATTAAGTAAACTACTATCGTATTTCGAGAGAAAGACAATTGCATCATTAATTACTACTCCGGTGAGAGCAACCATTCCCCACATACTCATTAATGATAGTGGTTTTCCATGGATTCCATGCCCCCAAAATACTCCTAGCATTGATAAAGGTATCATTGCCAATATTATTAAAGTTTGATTAAAACTTTTAAAGTGAAGTATCATTATAAATATGATGAGTAGAAAGGCTACGGCGTAATATGGAACGATTTTAGACATCGCTTCATTTCCTGCTTTTTGCTGCCCCTGATATTCATATCGGATTCCTGCAAAATGAGCTTCAACATCAGGCATAATTTCACGACTAATTTGATCTAATATCTCTGGAACCGGAGCAAGAGGATCAATAGTTTCTGCTTCAACTCTTATTTCTCTTGATCCTTGATATCTTTTTATAGCAACTGGGCCTCTTTCCAAATGATAATCTGCCAGTTCTGTTAATGGAAATTCACCTGCAGACGTTTTTATTTTCATATTTTCCATTTGTCCGAGTGTCATTCTATCCGATTTTGGATAACGAACCCAGATTCGGAGCTCATCACGTCCTTCTTGTAATCTCTGAGCTTGTCCTCCATAAAAAGCTTGACGAACTTGTTGCGCTATAGTACTTTCATCTAGCCCAAGGAAATATGCTTTTGGCTTTAATTTTAATCTTACTTCTTGTTTACCTAATGCCACATTCTCGTTTATATCTTTTAACTGTGGCAGCTCCGATAAACGATTCATTAAATAATCTTTTGCTTCATTTAATTCACGTAAATTTTTGGACATTAAACTTATTGATACCGGCGATCCCCATCGATTACGTCCTGCTACTGTAAATTTTCTTGCTTCAGGAATTTTTCCAATCCTTTCTCTAACCCGATTAGCAATTTCATGTCCACTAATATCGATACCCTCTAAGTTAATGGGATATATACTTAAATTTCCAGCATGTGATCCTCTCTCTTGTCCACTAAATGAATTACCAATTGATTTCATTACAAAATCAATAATATTTTCTTCGAGATTAAACTCTTGTACTAGCTCATTATTTACTTCCCAAACCGATTTTTCAAATTTATCTATATACACTTTGGTTTGTTTTTCCCCATCGCCGGGAGTAAAAGCTATATTAACTTGAAAGTTATCAAAATCGACCATAGGAAAGAATGTATTCTTGATAAAGCCCCCGGAAACCAGCCCGATTGTTATTAAAAATAATGCGGCGGGAATTCCTATTACTGCATGTCTCCATTTTAACAACCAATTTAAGGCATGATGATAAATATCGTCTCGTAACCAAACAATAAACCGTTCGAAATATTTTTTTATTCCTTTATTTTTATTGTTAAGACTTTTACGGCTAAGTATACGTTCATTACTTAAGTGTGCGGGCAATACAAAAAATGCTTCGAATAAAGAAAAGAATAAACTTGCCACAACCACTATTGCCATATGATACATCATTTCCATTCGTGTACCGGCCAGTAATAATAATGGTACAAATGCAATAATTGTTGTTGTTACTGAGGTTAAAACTGCGGGATAAACTTCCATTGTTCCATCAACAGCTGCTTGCATTGGTGTTTTTCCTCGCTCAAAATGCAAATATATATTTTCGGCAATCACAATTCCATCATCAACTAAAATACCAATTACAAGGATCATCCCAAATAAGGATATCATATTTATTGTAATACCGGCAAGATTTGCATAAATAAACATTGCTAGAAAACTAAACGGTATACCCCATGAAACCCAAAGTGATAATCGTATATTTAGAAACATGGATAAAACAATAATTACTAAGACTAAACCTATTATTCCATTCTTTGTAAGGAGATCTAAACGACTATTTAATATCTCCATAAATGAAAATGATATTTCTAATTTTATCCCCGGATTTGCTTCATTAAATTCTTCGGCATATTTCTCAGCATATTCTGTTATCTCCTCTAAATCTTCTTCTGGCAATTTATCAACACCAATAAATACAGCGTTTTTACCATTTATCCACGATTTATTTGATGTATCAGCAAATTTCTTTTTAACATCGGCTATATCTCTAATTTTTATAAAACTACCATCCGGTTTTCCCCGAATAATGATATTACCTATTTTGACGGGATCGGTGCTTCTTGAACGAAGGCGTATTAATAGTTCCTCATCATCTGATTTTATCTGGCCTCCTGAAATATCCTGATTATTTAATTGTATAGCTCTTATAATCTCACTTATTGTAATATTATAACGAAGAAGTTCTTCTTCTTTTATTTCAACAGAAATTTCAGGTGTTGGAAATCCAGATATGTTTACCTGGCTCATAACTCCGGAATTCATTAAATCCTCTTCAACTCGTTGACCATATTCTTTTAATGTCATTAAATCAACATCCAAGCCTTTTCTGGATACCAATGTCATGTACAAAGCTCCTGATCTGGATCTTCGTTTTGAAACTACGGGTCGCTCAGCAGCTGTTGGCAAAGATGAAATTCCATCAACTGCAGTTTTTACTTCCATTAAAACTTCATCAATTGGGTATTCTCCAGTAGTTTCAACTGTTACAACTGAACTGTTTTCTGCCGAAGTTGAATTGATTTCTTTTATCCCAACTAATCCACGAATAGCTTCTTCAACTCGAGAAGTAACACCTTCTTCCATTTCTACAGGTGAAGCTCCGGGATAAAATACCGAGACATTTATTATCCTGCTTTCTGCTTCAGGGAAAAATGCCTTTTTCATGCTAAATAAACTAGCTAATCCGGCAACTAAAACAAATACAATTATTAAATTGGCATATATTGGGTATTGTACAAATTTCTCTACAATCTTTCTCATAATAATTCTTGATTAAAGATTTACTCTTTTTTTCCTTTAGCTTGCTTTTTATCTTGACCTGTTTTTTTATCAGGTTTTACATCAAGGCTTATCTCCACTTCGCTTCCTTCAAGAACATTAATTAATGCTTGCATTACAAGTACTTTTCCTTCATCAATCCCATTAAAAATGAGTGATTTTTCGTTTATTTTTAAAACATTTATTATCTCCATATGAATTTTCCCATCCTCAACGATAAAGACTTCATTTGTATTAAAAACCACATTACGAGGAATTTCCATAGCTTTTTGTATTGGATGTCCAGGGAAAATTGAATTTAAATATTCTCCAACTAATAAAGATTTTTTAGCTGTATTATTAATTCTTACAAAAATTCCTTGTGATTGTGTATTCGGATCAACAAACTGACTTTTACGAACTACTTTTCCTTGCCATTCTGCATTTCTTGAATCGGAATATACTTTTACTTTATCATTAATTTTTACCCATTCGGCATCAAATTTATCTAAAGGTACTTCTATTTCCAGTATGTCGGTTCTAATTGCATGAGCTACACGTCCACCCATGTTTGTATATGCTCCTTGCTCGATATATACATCGGAATAAGTGCCGTTAAATGGAGCAATTATAGTATGTCGACTTAACTGTAGTTCGTCTTTTTTTATTCCATAATATTCACTTAATACATTTCGACTTGCAAGAAATATTTCGAGTTTCTCGCTTTTAAAATCGGGAAACTCCGGTAGCTTTTTATCCACTTCTATTGTAGTGAAAAAATCTCTAAACTGTTTTTCGTATTCAGGATAATCAATTTTGATATCAGGAAGTAAATTTGCTAATGAGTTTAAAAAACTACTCTTTTTTGCCTTTAATGCTAATTTAGCCTCATCGGGGTAAATTGTGAATAAAACATCTCCTTTCTTAAACTCACTTCCTTTCTTTAAAGCTATTTTTGAGGTTAATATTTTTCCTGATGCTTCTGCAACAACATCTATTTCAGAGATTGATGTTAATCGTCCGGAAGCTGAAACAGGTGAAATTATTGTTTTATATTTTATTTTTTCGTTCTTAACAAATCGCTTTGTTACCACAGCTGGACGACGAAATGGTTCTGCTTTTTGGGCTTTTAGAAATATCATTAATCCAATTGCAAGTCCTATAATGAAAATTAAGCTTGCGACTATAACTATTCTTCTATCAATCTGTTTCATATTAAATTTTATATTATCCTAAATATTAATTTTAGCTTTTATTGAACCACTATATATCTATTAATTGTTTTTGACCTATTATATTGAAATTTATTACACCTAAGACAAAAATACTTTAATAAAGTTTAAAAATCTACATATATCAGTGACCAGAGGATATTATATAGATTGAAATAAATCTAAGTCCGAATTTCCAGGCATATTAATATCAAGAAAAATTAAATCAATTTTATCGTTTTCTATTATTTTTAATGCATCTCGTGCATTTTTAGCTGTCTTCTTTAAAATCCTAACGAACAGGGTCAATACTATAATATCTACGGGTATAAAACGCGCTTTACTTTTCTATAATTGTATCTGACACTGGTGTATATCCATACTTAGTAATATAATTTTTACCTTATGTTCCAAAATATACAATCAAGCAAGAATTATAACATTTTGATTAAGATGCGTAAAGTTGAGTAAAATCAAGAACGGTCTCGTCCAAACCGTAAAAAAGTTAAAAACCCTTGAAGAATGAAGGTTTTTTTTATTTACTATATTGCATTTGTGTTGCACTGTATCAATCCACCGGAAATGTCAAGTGATCCGAAATAGTTTGGTAATTGATTCGTATTTTAAGTATTAATCTATATTTCTAACTTTTTAAAAAACAATTTACCTGAATTAACTGTCTGAATTGCCATTTCAAGCATTTCATATATATTTGTTTTATAAACAAAACCTTTAAACCCAGTTTCAATAAGTTTATCCAGAATTGCGTTATTATAATCCATCGTAATTGCTATAATATTTAATAATGGATACTGCCACAAAATTTTTTTAGTCGATTCAAAACCATTAATTTCTTTCATGTTAAGATCCATTAGTATAATATCTGCTTCTATAATATTTCCTAATTCGAGAAATTCTTCTCCGTTTGCTGCTTCAGCAATTATCTTATGTTTAAGATTGTGCTCCAGAAAGAAACTCAGATCTTCACGGAATTGATCATTATCATCAACTATTAATATTTTCATATGTTAAAATTAATTTATAATACTCAAATTTAAATATTGATTCCATCAGTTACATCAGGGCAAACTATAAAAATTACAGGTTAAACTCTGAATTTGTATATGTATTTACACTCTGTTTATAGAAGCCTGACTTAATTAGTCTTTGCAAGAAAACGCCAAATTACTCACAAGTTTAATATTTATAAATTTGTGTTCGTGAGCTTCGCTAGGTTCTGCGTTACTCTCGTTTTTGAAACAGTCATTTACAATTAGTAAACTCCTTTATTTCAAAAACTTCGAAAGCCTTGTCTTTGACGTTTTCTTATCAAAGACTTCAAAATGTGGAGTTTTCTTGCAGGCACTAATTTGTTTTTGATCCTTTTATTAATAATTTGCTGTTAAAATTTCCTACTTCTCTTTTTTAAATGCTTTTAATCTTTTACACATTTCATAGTCTTCCGTTTTTATAAAATATTCCATTAGCTCGTTAAGAAAATCATTATCATCAATGAATGGATGTAAATAATCGTATTGTATTTGCCCGGAAATTGTTAAATCAAATATTTCTTCTCTTGTGTAAGTTTTAGGCTCTTCTTTAACAGGATTTTGTTGTGCTATTTGCGAACCTGATCCCGATACTGAAATATTTCCAGATATATTTTCTTCATTTATTTGTTCCCCGGTATTATCATTATTTAATGGTTTTCTGTATTTATCTATTAAATGAATAATATATAATTGAAGTCTAATAAAGTCATTGTTCTCAATAATAAGCAATTTGTTTTCTTGAAACTTTACTTTAAGTTTCTGTGATCGGCTTTCTGAAACAGGTTCTTTTAAAAATTCTTTAACCTCTTTTTCATTTTCATAAATGATATTCAAGTTTTTTTGAACATGTTGCTTCAGAAGTTCAACAGTTTCCCATAGTTGCTTTATCATTTTTTTTATCTTTCAACTATTTTCATTAATTACATTTTAACCAATTTGTATTATTGATAATAAAACTAATTTCAACCTCCTTTAAGATTTTAAATTTGTAAGCTTATTCTTTTTATTGTTATTCATTTTAATTTCGGGCCTGTATGGAAGTGTAAAATAAAAAGTTGTTCCCTTATTATTGTTAGATGTAAACCAAATATCTCCTCCAAGTCTCTTTACAAGACCTTTGGCAACGGGTAAACCTAAACCTAGACCTCCAAATTTCCTTGTAGCTGATTCGTCTGATTGCCTGAATCGTTCAAAAATTATATTTTCATGCTTTTCAGGGATACCAATCCCTGAATCTGTAACATAAAATAACAATTTATTATCGCTATAATTTTTACAACCAATTTCAATATTACCTTCTTCTGTAAACTTTATTGCATTTTTAATTAAATGTTTAAAAACTGTTTTTGTTATATACTTATCCAAAAAAACCTTATCTCTTGATTTATCAAAATCCTTAATATGAAATTTGAAATTAATATTCTTGTCTTTCGGTATTTCATGTTTAAAAGAATTATAAATATCATTTAACAAATTATTAAGTGAAATCAAGATCTCACTAATCTTCACATTTCCGGATTCTATTTTTGAAATATCCATTATGCTGTCCATAATATCCATAAGGTAAAAACTACTTTCATTTATTATTGTCCAACTCTTCTGTTGTTTTTTCAATGACAGCTTTTCGTCTTGTAAGAGTTGTGAAAATCCCAGAATACCATTTAATGGTGTTCTAACTTCATGGCTAATATTTGCAAGAAAGCAGTTTTTTAATCTATCTGATTCTTCAGCTTTTTCCTTAGCAATTGTAATTTCCTTGTTTTTTTCTTCAAGAATTTTATTTACAAGAACCAATTCCTCATTTGTAGTATTAAGTTCTTTTTTAGTAGCTTGTAATTGTTCATTTTTCATTTTTATTGCCAGCTGTGCTTCTTTCCAGTCTGTTATATCCCTAAATATACCTAAGGTATACTTAACCACTCCTTCTTCGTAGAAAGGTGTTGCTGTTATTAGAATTGTCTTAATCTTATTTTTACCAACTTTCAGTTTAATTTCATATGATGATTTTTTACCCTTAATTCTTTTTTTTGTCTGAGACTGAATCATTTTAAATTGATCTTTCCCTACAAAATCTCCTATGTTCATACCGATAATATTTTCTTTATCTAATTCAAAAATTTTTTCTGCTTCAGGATTAACAAATATTATATTTTCTTCTATGTCGCCAATCATAATCCCTTCTCCTTGGTTTTCAACTAATGTCCTATATTTTTCTTCATTTTCTTTTAATGCCGATTCAGCCTTTTTTAATGCTGTTATATCCTTGGCTATTGTTAAAATATATTTGACATCATCATATTCGATAATATTAGCTGACATTAATCCATGAATAACTTCTCCTGTTCTTTTTTTGAATCTGGCTTCTAAATTTGAAACTGAACCATATTTTAGTAGGTTCATTACCATTTGCTCATGATCATAGGTATTTAACCAAATATTTATGTCGTTATTTGTTTTACCTTCTACATCTTCTGCAGTAAATCCTGTTAACTGAGTAAATCCTTTGTTGATTTCTATATACATGCCATCCTGAAGCCTGTTGATGATTAATGCATCGGGGCTTGTTTCAAATGCAATCTGAAATTTTGTTTCAAAATCTTCAAGTTTCTTCTCATATTTTTTCTTTTTTGAAATATCCAGAATTATTGCAAGAAAATATGGCGCATCTTTACTTTTTATATATGATAAACGAACTTCGACAGGATACTCGGTTTGATTTTTTCTTTTATGTATGGTCTCGAATTGCACTACACTCTTAGATCCTTTGATTAAAGGTTCTAATATTTCATTTAACTTAGAAATAGAATATTCCGGTTTAATATCAGTAGGAGTTAAGTTTTTTAGTTCTTCAAACGTAAATCCCAGGTTATTTATAGCACCATTATTAACATATGTATATTTTAAGGTTGCAGCATCGAAAATATAAACTTCATTATTACTATTTTCAATTGCAAAATTTAATCTTTTAATATCTGCTTCATTTTTTTTCTTTTCGGTAATATCTGTAGCTGTAAAAGTTATGCCTTTCGTTAAATCATCTTTATCAATTAATGATGCTCGAAACAAAATATCAATTATTTGATCATCCTTTCGTCTCCATTTTATTTCAGTTTCACTAATTCCATTATTATTATTTAAGTTTTCAGTTTCTATTTTCTCATATTCACGATCTGTAGCGAATAACATTTTGATATTTTTGCCAATTATTTCATTTTTTTCAAAGCCTGTTATCTCGCAAAACAAATCGTTTATGTGCATTATAATTCCATTAGAAAGGAGCCCCATTCCTATTGGGGAAGATTTAAAGATGCTATCAAGCCTGGATTCTTTTATTTTCAGGGCTTTTACTGATCTAAAATGATCTTCTTCCAGTTCAATCTTTTTTAATGTAAAACTTATATCATCAGCTACCTCTTTAAATAACATGAGTGATTCCTTATCTTTTGAATACTTACGAGGGACATGAACTGTAAAAACGCCATAAAACCGATTCTTGTATTGCAATGCTATTGCCAGAGCAGAATAATTCTGACTGCATCTTATTAGAGGGCAATCTTTACATTCATTTTCAGGGGAGTTAAATACTACTACTTCATTGTTATTCTGCACTTTATTGTAGCAATTAAATTTCTTACCGTCATGTAAGTCCCTGACAAACAGATTGTATTCATCTCCAAATCCTGAATGTGCTTTATGTATCAACTGTTCTTTATCGAATAAAACAATATTTGCTTTAAAGTATCCAAAATAACTTGTAATATTTTTGCATGCTTCGTGTATTAATTTACACTTATCGTTCGTAATTGAATGCAATTTGTTAACATTACGTATACCATTTAATATTGCATTTTGATATACCAATCTTTCTTCGTTCTGCTTTTTATATTTGATATCATTAAAATTCCATACGTATCCTTCGATTTTGTCTTTTATTATTAATGGTATAAAAGTAGAATCGAATACCCTGCCATCCTTAAAATGTAATAAGTCAAAATTTCTATCTTTAGATTTATAAAGTTTTTTTAGCTTTTTTAAAACCTCTCCCGGAGATTCTAATTGATTCAATGCAAGCTTGAGAAGTCTTAGATTTTGTTTAAGTTCAAAAAGATCATATGGTATTTTCCACATCTCAATAAATAGATGGTTTATGAATAAGATCTCTCCCTTTGTGTCGACAACTAGTATACCATTTGATGTAGAGTTTATAATTGAATTTAATAATACTTCGTTTGTAAACAATTTCTTTTTACCTAATGCTAGTTCTTTATTCGAATTTTCATGTTTTTCTTGATGTTTTTGATGATTTTCGGTAAGAGAACTTAATTTTTTCTTTGTTTCCGCTAATTGTAACTCTCGTTCTTTTTGATCAGTAATATCATTAATTAACACTTCAAAATATCCTTTCTCTTCAGAAAAAATGAATATAGAAAACCATTTATTCATTGATTCGATATACTGCTCTGTTTTTTTCATTGTGCCTCTCAGTGCAATTTCTCCCACAAAATCAATCCAATTAAATCTTTCTTTCTGTATATCAGGTATTATTTCAGTTAATCTTCTCCCAATTATGTTCTCCTTTTTCAGGCTTGTAATTTTTTCAAATACTGAATTAACATCAATAATAATAATATCCAGTGTCATGTTCTCTTTATCAATAATAATTTTATTTAAAGAATATGCATGATTGGTGTAATCAGCTATTAAGCTACATTTCTCATTCTTTCTAATTAGCTGATTTTTTATTTCGTTTTTTACTATTTCAATTCTCATAATAAATCAGTTTAAATGATTAATAAACACTAACCTTGGAGAAGTCTAACTTTTTAAACAAAAAACATAGTCTTAATCTATCGATATTAAACTTGTGCAAGCTGCCCCGATTTGTTTATAAAACCGGGGACATGTCTTGGAGAATGAAAAGACAATATTATTAATTACTGGAATTTAAAATTTTTCATATTCTTGGTCTTGTACATTTGCTTTGTACATTTCCAATTCAACGCCTTTCTTTTGTACTTTATCTTCTTTTTCACCAATTTCTATATTATTAAAATTGTTTGCCTTAATTGCAACATGTTTACTAGTTTCGGACTTCTTCTTTATTAAATCAGAATCATCAATTCGAAAGTAAGAAATCGTTTCCTGAAGTTGTTCTGCCTGACTTGCAAGTTCCTCAGAACTGGTTGCCATTTCTTCTGAGGCAGCGGCATTTTGCTGTGTTACTTGGTTAAGCTGTTGTAAAGCACTATTTACCTGGTCGGATCCGGAATTTTGCTCAAGGCTTGCTGCTGCAATTTCCTGAACTAATTTAGCGGTTTTCTCAATTTCAGGCATTATTTCTACTAATTGCTTACCAGCTTCTTCTGATACTTTAACTCCATTTCGTGAAAGCTGATCAATTTCATCTGCAGCGATCTTACTTCTTTCAGCTAATTTCCTAACTTCGGCAGCAACTACTGCAAAACCTTTTCCATGCTCTCCGGCACGTGCAGCTTCAACGGCAGCATTTAAAGCAAGTATATTCGTTTGAAATGCTATATCATTAATAATTGTAATTTTTTCTGCTATTTCTTTCATTGCTTTAACTGAAATATTTGTTGATTCGCTTCCAACTTTAATACCCTCTGCTGATTTTATTGCAATTTTTTCTGTTTGCTGCGCATTATCCGTGTTTTGCTGAATGTTTGCTGCCATTTCTTCCATCGATGATGAAACCTCTTCGGCTGATGATGCCTGCTCGCTAACCCCTTGTGACATTTGCTGCGATGTTGAACTCATTTGTTGACTGGCAGTGGCAATGTTTTCGGAACCTTCAATAATATTTGCTACGATATTTCGCAATTCACCTACCATATTTTGCATCGCATCGGCTAGTTCCCCAATTTCATCCTTTTGATCAATATCAATAGTTGCTGTTAAATCACCTTTTGCTACTTTCTTTGCAAATTCAACTGATTCTTTTATAGGCTTAACTATCCCTCGTGTAATCACAACTGCTAATAAAATTGCAACTAATGCAGCTATTATACTTGCTATAGTAACACCCATTTTTGTGTTCCTTGCTTCATGAAGCATAACCTCATCTGTAAGTATATAATCCTTTGATTTTAGAAAAATATTATCAAATAAATCGCCAACTTGCTTAAGAGTAACCATTGTTTCATTTTTATATATCTCATTTGCTTTTTCCATACCCTCCAAATTCATATCATTCCATGCCACCATTTCATCAATAACATCTAACACTTCATATGTATTTGGTTTAATATTGTTCATGTAGAATCTTTTACCATCTGCCACTTTGCCTTGTCGAAATAATTGCTCAAATGTTTCTACCGATTTATGTAGTCTATTATGTGGTTCTTCAATTTTATTTACAATCGTAGCAAATTCAGGAAATTTTTGCTTTATTGTATTTATTTCTAAAGAATATATCCATTTTCCAAAATTACATTGATGTGGGTCTTTTTGAACATCCACTTTATTAACTTGCACTGAATTTAAAGCCACATCTTTAACTGAATGTGCAAAAATTAAATGATCTGCTTTTGCTTCTCGTAATTGGCTACTCAATTTATAATCTGCTTGAACAAATGCATCTTCTATTTTTATGGCCGACTCATGTAGATGTGTATGAGGCTCTTCTATTTCATCAAATAAAGATTTTAATTCCGGAGCTAATATCTCGGCATTTTTCCTCCCCTCTCCATAATACCAATGTCCAAATGCGCATTTACGAGAATCTGTTTGTACTGTAAGTTCTGTTACATTAACATCGGTTAAGAACTTATTAACTTCTGTAGCCCATTGAAGGTGTTGAACATATTTATGTTCTAAATCAGATCGAAGTTTATTCCCTTCTATAGCAATCTCTGCATTATCAACAATTAATCCAATTCCTAGAATTGCCCCAACTGCAACTACAGCCAATAAAGCGATAATTAAACCAAAAGAAATAAAAAACTTTCGTCCTAATTTTATATTTTTCCAATTCATAATTTTATGTTTATAAATAAATATTAATTAAAATTCTATTTTACTTCTGCTTCATGTAAAGTTTTATCATTTAACTCATGTAATTCATCAAGAGTAAATACTTTTCCCATATTCTTCTGTATGTTTATGATCGTTTAATAAACTAAAAATGAAAGAATTAAATAAAAAAGTATATAAATTTAGTTATTAAAAGTATCGAATGAATCAGGGTAAACTATAAAAATGATCAGGGTAAACTATGAAAATCAACAGTGCAATTTATTTTTTTAATAAATATTTACATTAATCATAATTAACATAAAGTGTTCTAAATCATGGTTTAATGTATTGCAAAATTTCTTGAAGAGAAGAAGATACAGGAATGCTTAAAAAGTTAAATATTATTTAAGGTATAAATCAAATATGAATATTTTGTATTATAAACACACATTTATTTATCATATACTTAGTAATTATTTGTTGGTATTATCAGATAGCGTTTTATACCAATTAAACACCAAAATGACCTATATTATTCGTTTCTTTTTCATTTATTTTTCTTCAATAAATAATTCAAATATAAATAGTCGTGCCACGGATATTCTTAGAAAAAGCAAAACCTTTTATTTCAGTATAACAGCCATTACCGGGTTTGTTTAATAATTATAAAATCCGTGGTACGACTTATTAATCTAAGCAATAAATAATTCAAATTATTTATTGCTCATTTTGAAATTTAATTGGTATTATCAGTATAGTGCTCTAACTCAAAAACTGATTTTTGTGAATTTAAATTTACCATCAAGTAAAACTAAATCAAATCTATGTCTACCATGTTAAGCTACACAAGGTTTTAGGACATTTTTGTTTTTCAAACCAAACCAAATAAACCGAAATTAATCGAATATCTTTTTAATCAAAGTATACAATTTTAATTCATCGGTATTTGAAAGAACTCCCATGACCAAGCCCGGAGAAAATAATCCGGGGATAAGTCATGGAGATATGAAAGACATAATTGTAAGTTATCAGGATTTAGTATTTTTCATATTCTTGGTCTTGTTCTTTGCCATCGTACATTTCCAATTCAAAGCCTTTCTTTTGTATTTTAACTTCTTTTTCAATAATTGCGTTTTCACTAGGTTTGTTTTCCTTAAGTGCGGCATGTTTAACAATTTCAGTCTTCTTCTTTTTTAAATCAGAATCATCAATTCTAAAATAAGAGATTGTTTCCTGAAGTTGTTCTGCCTGACTTGCAAGTTCTTCAGAACTGGTTGCCATTTCTTCTGAAGCAGCGGCATTTTGCTGTGTTATCTGGTTAAGCTGTTGTATTGCAGAATTTACCTGATCTGATCCGGAATTTTGTTCAAGGCTTGCTGCTGCAATTTCCTGAACTAATTTAGCGGTTTTCTCAATTTCAGGCATTATTTCTACTAATTGCTTACCGGCTTCTTCGGATACTTTAACTCCATTTCGTGAAAGCTGATCAATTTCATCTGCAGCAATCTTACTTCTTTCAGCTAATTTTCTAACTTCGGAAGCAACTACTGCAAAACCTTTTCCATGCTCTCCGGCACGTGCAGCTTCAACAGCAGCATTTAAAGCAAGTATATTTGTTTGAAAAGCTATATCATTAATAATTGTAATTTTTTCTGCTATTTCTTTCATTGCTTTAACTGAAATATTTGTTGATTCGCTTCCTACTTTAATACCCTCTGCAGATGTTATTGCAATTTTTTCTGTTTGTTGTGCATTATCCGTGTTTTGCTGAATGTTTGATGCCATTTCTTCCATCGATGATGATACTTCCTCTGCTGATGCAGCCTGCTGGCTGGCTCTTTGTGACATTTGCTGCGAGTTAGAACTCATTTGTTGACTTGCAGCTGTAATATTATCTGCTCCTTCTTTCACATTTTCAACAATCTCTTTTAGCTTTTTTGACATTGTAAACATAGATTTATATATTCCTATCTGTTGCTTTGAATTATTAAATTCCATGTTTAAATTTCCTAAAGCGATTTTTTCTGCAATCTCTACTATCTCTTCAGGTTCTCCTCCGATTTGCTTCCTAATTTTCTTTGTTAACACAAAGCTTATAAGCCCTACAATAAAAACAACAAGGGTCATAAGAATAATTAGTAGTACAAGATTTTGTTTAACTGTAGCTGATGTGTTAAATAATTTTTTATTCGTATTTTCCAAAATTTGTAATTCAAGTCGTGCTATGTTATCTCGATTATTTTTCTCGTAACTACGCATGTTTTCTGTATTACTTATAAATCTATTTGAAAAATTCTTTATAGCCAGGTTAGCACTATGTGCTCCTTCTGCTAGTTTTACATAGGGTGTCCCTGCTAATGATTTCTTATCTCTAGCAGCATTATTTATAGCCTTTTCCAAAAATACTTTCAATTCATTTTGAAATTTTATATTCTCTTTTAGTTTTAAAAACAAGATTTTAATTTCATAGTTTGCTATTGTATTTTTTGTTGCTCCTGCAATAACCAGTCGTTCCAAGGTTGTTACTTCATTTCTTCTTTTTGAGTCCGCAAGTTTCTGTGAAATATCGAATAGGTAACGGTTAGATGCGTCTGTTGATGTTTTAATTAATTCATTTACGTTGCTTTCTATTAAGATATTGTCTGCTTTTAGTTTATCAACCTTTTCGAGGATTGATAATATTTCTACTAGCTCAACATTTTGTTTGTCATTATTTAGAAATGTTCTATACTCATCCTTTATTTCTTGCAAGCTTATTTCATTGTCTATATAATTCTCAATATTCTCAGTAATTCTATTTACAGAAGCAATTTCTTTAAAGGATTCATTAGTACTTACTTGAATTTCAATCATTGCTTTACTTAATGTTATAAAAAAGAAAACAAGAAAAATTATTGATATTACCTGACTGGCGTTAATTAGCCCTAGTTTTTGATGTAATTTCAGTTTCATATTATAATATTTTAGTTACAGTTAAACTTTATTAAAAATCTTCTTTTACTTCTACTGTTTTATCCTTTAATTCATGTAATTCATCAAAAGTAAATACCTTTACCATGTCCAGTAACATGATAAATTTTTCATCAATCTTAACCATTCCTGTAATAAACTCTGAACGATATTTGCTTCCAATATTGGGTGGTGGTTGAATTTCGTTATTATCAACTTCAATTACTGATATTACTGCATCAACTAAAGAACCAATAAGGACTTTTTGATCATCAATTATAATATCCATTACAATTATGCAGGTTTTATCAGTGAAAACTGTTTCGGTTAAACCAAATTTAAGTCTGGTATCGACTACAGGTAATACTGTTCCACGAAGATTAATAACTCCTTTCATATAGTCTGGAGCCTTTGGCACTTTGGTAATTTTTGTCATTTCAAGGATATTTAATACTGAATTTACATGTGATGCAAATTCTTCATCTCCTAGCTTAAACGACAAATACGAATTACTTTCAGTTTCTGATTTTTCCATATTCTTCTATGTTTAGTTATTGGTAGTTTTATACAAATTATATTGTATTTTAATACATATTAAATTGTATGTTTTATATAATTCCGACTAAAAATTTATAAATGAAAAAGAGAGAATTAGATAAAATTAAATATTAAAGCCATCCAATGCATCAGGGTAAACTATTAAAATTAACGGGGTAAACTATGATTTTATGTAAATGTTTACACCACCCATAACTAGCTTAATACACTGCATAACAGCGGCTTATATTTGATTTAAATTAAAAGAATGTTTTAAAAGAGGTGAATCTAATTTCGGGTTATACCTTTAATATTCGGAATGCCATATTTGTAAAAAACAAATGATAATTATTTACACTAAACAGTAACCAATTTATTCTTAATTGCAAACAATACTAGATTGGTTGTATTTTTATTATTCGTTTTACTTAAAAGTTTTGAACGATGAGAATCAATCGTTTTTATACTTAAAAAGAGTTTTTCTGCTATTTCTTTTGCTGAGAAGCCTTTGCAAAAGTATTCCATGATTTCAATTTCTCTGTCGGTAAGTTCAAATTCTTTCCTACAGATATTATGCATTAATTTTTCTTTTCCTTTGTGGGAGATGATTTTACATAAGAGTTCATTTGAGAAATAGCTCTCACCATTTACAACTTTCTCAATTGCACTTTCAAATTCTTTCTTACCAGAAGTCTTTTGTATGAAACCCTTTACGCCAGCTTCTATAAAATTGGTATAATTATTTATATCACTATGCATTGAAAGTACTAGAATTTTAAGGTTGGGGAATTTTGCTAATGCTTTTTCTGTTGCCTCAAGTCCATTCATTACCGGCATATCGACATCCATAATTACAATATCCGGTTCTTCATTGTTAATAATTTTTAGAAATTCTTGCCCGTTCTCTGCTTCGCCAATTACTTTGCCAATATTTTCCTCTTCAATAAGTAATTTAATACTTTCCCGAAACAGACCATGGTCATCGACTATAATTACTCTAGGTAATAATGTTGCCATTTTTTAAATTTAATTATTAATACTACTTAATTTACACTTTGCCCATTGGAAGCTTAATAAAAATCTTCATTCCATTTCCTATACTACTTGTTATGTTTATTAGTCCTTCAGAAATCTTAATTCTATCGTTAATATTTTTCAGACCAAATCCTTTATTATTCTTTTGAATTACACCAACATCAAACCCTTTACCATTATCTTCATATATAAATGTAAGCTCATTTCTTTGTTCATCGATATTAAAACCAATTTCAACACTGCTTGCATTGGCATATTTAATAGTATTATTTATAAGCTCGGTAGAAATACGATATAAAGTAATTTCTAAAAAATTATCAATTCTTTTTTGTGAATTGTATTGGAAATTGATGGTCAATTTGCTGATTTCTTTTATATTGTCAATAAAGCTTTCTACTGCTAAAACAAATCCTAAATCATTTAATACTTTGGGACTTAAATGATTTGATATTTCCCGTATCGTCTGTATTGCTCTAACAGAGTTTTGAATGCCTTTTTTTATTATTTTAACTGTTTTTTTATCATCTTCGATATCTTCTAACCACTGAAAATATAATTTTATGGTTGCTAATAAAGGTCCTAAGCCATCATGTAATTCTCGTGAAAAAATACTTCGTTCATTTTCTTCTGCCATAATGGTGGCATTTAATAATTTATTTTCTGCATTTTTTCTTTCTGTAATATCACGTATAATTGCCTGAATGACTTCTTTATCATTTAGATAAAAACTATTTAAACTTACTTCGGTAAAAAAAGTGTCGCCATTTAATTTGCTATGAATCCATTCAAATGTTAATATTTCTCCTCTTAACGAGGTATTTATTTTTTCAAGAGCTTTTTCTTTTGATTCTCTTCCGTCAGGTTGTACTTCAGGGCTGAATTTATAAGATTTTTGTCCAATAATATCTTCCCTTGAGCATCCAAACATTTCTAGTGTCTTTTTATTACAATCGATAATTTTTTCCTTATCCATAAGTAAAATGGCATCATTTGCACTTTCAAATAACAAACGAAATTTCTTTTCACTTGACAAGGTCTTATTTTCAGCTTGTTTTTGTTTAGTTATATCATGAATTAAAGATGCAACACCAATAATTTCCCCATTTGTATCTATAAGCGGTGTGTTGTACCATTCACAATTAATTCTTTCACCATATTTTGTTATACTATCAATTATGCTGCGCTTTCCTTGTTTAGACACTATTAATTTTTTTCGAATATCTTTGGCATATTTTCTTTTATCTTGAGGTATAATAAAATCGCCGGATTTTCCGATTGCTTCATGCTTTGAGTAACCAAAAATTTTTTCTGCTGCTTTATTCCATGTATTCACATTAAAATCAAGATCCCATTCAATTACTCCAAGCGGAGTTTGTTTAATATGAAGACTAAGCTTTTGTTCTGTTTTTTTGAGTTCAGTTGTATCGTAATAAATCGATAGTTTTGAGTTATTATCTAGTAAGAAATTTCTTATTGTAAAATACCTTTTTCTAACAGGATCTTGTAATTCATAAGTAATATTCTTTTTTTCTTTCAATTCATCGAAAATGCACCAGTCACATTTTTCATCACGATTATATATTGCTTTGTGGCATTTAGCTCCTAATTTATTGTTACCGATCATTTTAGTCATTGCACGGTTTAAATATGCGATTGTGTAATCTGGTGATGTTATATAAACACAATCAACAAAGGCATTCAGAATTTTCTCGTGTTTTTGTTCCGTTTCAAGTAAATTTTGCTCTATATTTTTATAATCGGTTATATCTCGATTAGTTCCTCTTGCCCCGATATAATTGTCGCTTTTATCATACATTGGTTGACATAAATGACCAATCCATCTTAATTTCCCATTCTTATTTCTAATCTGAAATTCCAAATAATCACTTTCTTTTTGATGATTAAGTATATTTAGATTATGTTCAATCCATTTTGGCTGATCCTCATTAATAATAATATTATTATATAATTGAGGATTCTGAATAAATTCTTTCGGTTTATACCCTGTAATTCGTTCACATGATGGTGATATATAATTAAATTCATTTTCAGGTGTTAACCAATACTCCCAGTCGTAAGTATAATCAGCAACAATTTGGTATTTTTTTTCTTCTTCCCGTATTTTCAATTCAGCTTTTTTGTTCTCTGTAATATCTGTGATTGATATTAACAACATATTAGAATTTTCAATGATAGAGAATTGTAAAATAACGGAAAGAACTTCTCCTTTAAAATTGAAAAATTCCGTTTCTTCCCTAAAATTGGTTTCTCCTTCAGCTGCAGCAACCAACACTCTTTTAAATATTTCAATTGTTCTTATGGTAAACATTTTCGCAATATTTGCAACTAGATATTCTACACTTGGCACTTTAAACATATCCAATGTGGCTCGATTAACTTTCAGAACTTTTATTATAGAAGCGCAATCAAAAACAAATTCAGGATTGTTGTCAATGTATTTTATAAAAGCGGTGATTCCATCCTTCTTTTTAGCTTCTACAAATTTCAGAATTTCAGAAATATCTCCTTCCCACAGCGATATTGGATTTTGATTAAATAAATTACGGAATTTTTGTTCTGATTCTGTTAACCGTTTTGTTCGTTCTTCAACTCTTTGCTCTAATGTTTTATTAATATTTTTTAAAGTAACTTCCGTATTTTTTAGATTAGTAATATCTCTAAAAGCTCCTATTGTTCCCTGAAATTTTTTGTTTTTGTCAAAATCAGGAGTTGCTGTCACTAATAATTCCCTTTTTTGTTTATCAGGCCGGATTATTGTAAGTTCATAAGTACTATTGTTCCCGGCTTTTCGCATTTCTGTTTGTTGTTTTATTTTTCCAAATTGCTCTTTGTCAAAATATGCCCGAAGATTCTCGCCTATAAGTGTATTTCTAGGAACACCAAATATTTCTTCGGCTGCCGCATTAGCAAAAAGAAAATTTTCTTCAGAATCTGTTATTCCAAATCCTTCGCCTTGATTTTCTATAATACTTTTAAGAGTTCTTTCACTTTCTTCAACTATTGCTTTCGATTTTAAAAGCTTATCATTCTGTGTTTTATGTTTTTTATTGAATTTAATGAGTTCTTCGGATCTGGTTCTTATATCTTTTATCATCATGTTGAGACCCTTAGCAAGCGAATCGATGTTGTCATTTCTATCCGAAAGTTCAAGCTGAGCCGAGTAATCGCCTCTTGTTACTTTCATAACTACATCAATCATCTCTTTAATACGGACTGTTTCTGAGTTTTTATCCATTATTCGAGTCCTGTTTTTTAATTTGATAACTTGTAATTAGTTAAGCTAAGTCATTTTATCTAATTACAGATTACTCTTTCTGCTATGCAATAACTTCCACTTTTGTCTTAGAAAAACGTATATAATTTTCTTTTAAAGCCTCTATTAAAAATTAAAATACTTTTCATGTTATAAAAAATACTATCTCCGTTTATAATAAATTTTATCTTGTTAAATATCCTGATTTAGAATCAAAGCTTGTTGAATATCACTAATTTACAAAGTCTTTCTTGAAAAAGCAACAAATGCTTTAAAAAGTTTTAATGCTCATTTTTAGATATTTACAAAATTCATTTATTTTCCAGACCGTAAATACATCCCATATGTTTTGTCCAACTTTTGGGGTGCAGTTCATTTCTTCAAGGGTTTTTTATTTACTGTGCACTGATCTTATCTTTAATGAACTACCCCGCAAACGGACGGGATATCAGCTGAGGAATTATTTTTAAATTGCCCCAAAGGGCGGGGAACTTCTCTCATAAGCAAAGCGAATAATAAGACCGAATAGATGCTGCGACTGCATTTTGACAAGCTCAGTGGAGCCCGCTCGGGATCAGTTCGTCTATATGATTTCAGTTCACTATCGTTCTTAAAATCATAGTCTCACTGATTTAAATTTGAATTCCCATAATCAAAATATCATCTGTTTGTTGATTACTACCTTTCCATTCTTCAAAAGTTTTGAAGAGAACCTGCTTTTGTTCAATAATTGGTAATGATGAAACTTCAGTTAGTAAATTTAATAATCGTTTTTTTGAAAATTTTTTATTTTGCGATCCTCCGAACTGATCCTGAAATCCATCAGAAAACATATATAAACAATCACCCGTTTGGACTGGTAGTTTGTTTAATTTAAACTCTATGTGATCTCCTAATGTGAACCCAAGTGTTCGTTTAACCGAATCTATTGTTTCTAATTTCCCTTTCCGAACGT
Source organism: Bacteroidales bacterium (assembly GCA_013138975.1). GTDB lineage: Bacteria > Bacteroidota > Bacteroidia > Bacteroidales > UBA12077 > UBA12077. The sequence goes on along the minus strand of WTBR01000011.1, from coordinate 39,407 downwards.
GAATTAAAGAATGAAATGCCCCTGAATACTCAATTGACATATTTTTTTTGTCGAAACTACACATACCCATATGTATACTATCTTTATTTTTTGAATCTATATCTTGTCTTAACAATCTTATTATTCCCAACCGCATCTCTGTTAAAATATCATGCGGTGCAATAATCTGTTGTTCAATCACAATATGGTTTAACAAAGCAATACCGAGCATACTCATAAAAGCACCCGGCACTCCATGTCCGGTAGAATCTGCAACAATAAAAATAGATTTATTATTTCTTTCAAGAACCCAATAAAAATCTCCACTTACTATATCTTTAGGAATATTTAGTACAAAACTATTTGGAAAAATAGATTTTACCATTTTTTTTCGTGGGAAAATAGCTTTTTGAATTCTACTAGCATATATTATACTATCGGTAATATCTTTATTTGTATCCTTTATAAGTTCATTTTGTTTTTCTATTTGTTCTTTTTGATTTGAAATCTCAGCTGTACGTTCTTTAACTGTTTCTTCAAGTATTATATTTTTTAATTTTATTATTCTTTTTTGTCTGTTTATCCTCCAAATAACAATTAGAAAAATTAAAAATACCATTATCACATAAAAAGAAGGCAACTTCCAAAATGGAGGATTAATAACTATTTCAATCTTAATAGAATTACTGGAAACAATTCCGTCACCATTTTTTGCTTGGAGTCGAAATATATATTCTCCTGGTAATAATCGTTGGTATACAGCATGGTGATCTGATGTCACTTCAATTGAATCGTCGTAGCCTTCAAGACTATATTGATATTTTGTTTGCAATGGTTCTTTAAAATTAATCCCTATAAAATCAATACTTAATTTATACTTTCCAGATGACAGATAAATTTTATCTTTGATTTCAACATCTTTATCATTTATTTTTAATCTTGTTACATTAACTAAAGGTGAAGTAGTTTTTATTTTATCGTATATATTAATTTTGATTATGCCTTTATTAAAACCAAGATAAATCGAATTATTTTTATCATTAGCAATTGCATTTGTATTAAAATCATAGTCTTTTTGAATCTCAAATTTTTCTTTAATTGCTTTTACGTTTAATGAGTTTATATTAATTTGACTTATTCCTCCATGATGCCCAATCCATATATTTTCTTTGCCATCATAAATAACTGAATAACAGTAATCTGAATACAGTCCATCACTACATGTTAGATGAATAATATTATTATTTTCTAATTTAAACAATCCATCGCCTAAGGTTCCTAACCAAATATTTCCGTCTGAATCTTGTATTAGAGTTTTAATAATGGAAAGTTTATTTTCTCTGGATAAACAAATATTTTTTATGATTCCATTTTCTATTACTGAAAGCTTATTACAAGAAGATGCAATCCACACTCTCCCATTTTTATCCAGAATTACTTTATTAATATTGTTGTTAGGTAAACCTCCTTTATTTATTGTGTACCAATTAATTGAATCATTTTTATCGATATGACAAACACCTTTTAAAGTACCTATCCATAATTCTGTTTCATTACCTGTTAATGATGTAATTGAATTTTCGAGATTACCGTATAAAATATCATAAGACTTAATGGTTTTTTGATGTTTGTTAAGTTTATAAATGCCATTTGTTTTTGTTCCAATCCAAAGATTTTCTCTTGAATTAAATACAGTAGTGATTATTTTATTTGGTAAATAATTTGTTTCATTTTTTAGATTTATTATTCTATTTACCTTATTATTTATATTAAATAATCCTTTATTGGTACCTATCCAAATACTTAAACTATCGATATTTATTGTATTAACATCACCTCCAACTATATTTTCATCAAAGAAAGTATAGGAATAATGTTTTTTTAATATTTTACTTAATCCTGCACCATATGTTCCGCTCCAAATTATCCCCTCTCTATCTTCAAATATAGATTTAATGTAATCTGTAGATTTTCCATTTTCACTATTAATTTGCTTCAAACAAACAAGTTTATCTTCTTGTGTAAATTTAAATTTCAATAAGCCTTGTCCCATTGTTGCTATCCATAAATTTCGTTCACTATCAATTATCAGATTTTGTATTCCTGAAATTTCAATGTTTGAAATTAAATTTAACTTAACAATCTGAAATCCTAATTTATTTATAGTGCCTTTATAAATACCTTCGTTTTCACAAGCGATTAGGTATGAATTCTCCTCTGGTACTTTAATTATATCTGTAATTTTTGCTTCTGGAATATCTGTAATTTTTGCTTTAAATGTTAAGGTATTTGCTTCATCATAATCAAAAACAAATAGTCCATTTTCAGATCCAATTAAAATTTCTGTTTTATTTATAAACTTAAATGAAGTTATTGATATAAGAGAACTGTCATAAGTAGCAATAGTTTGTATGAGTTTGTTATTGTTCAAGATTATCAATCCATTTGAATAAGTGCTAAGGATCACTTTATTTTCCAAATCCTTTTCTATATCCGTTATCATCGATTTGTTTTCTGAATCAATTGTATAGGGTATAAATGTATTATCATTATAATATGTAAAATCCCCATTCTTATGACCAAACCACATATCTTGACCATCTCTAAAACTGCAATTGATAAAATTATCAGCTAATGAATCTGACCTTGTATAGGTTTTAAAGTTATACCCGTCGTATCTTACAAGACCATTGCCTGTGCCTATCCACATGTATCCGTGAGTATCCTGATTTATGGTATATATGTAAGGTTGTGGTAAATCTTGGTCGGAGTTAAAATTATAGATATGATAATTTTGTGAATAAACGCATGGGGTATTTAATAAGGTAAAGGAAAAAATAAAAATAAAAATTACCACTAATGATTTATTTTCATTCATGATTTTATTATTCTATTTCGGTGATTCTTATTTTAGGGTTATATATTGGAATACCTCCTATTGGAATAACATAAAATGGCAATGAAGCCCCATATTGATTCTGTATAATAATGCTAACATTATTGTTTTTCACTAGAAAGTTTTGATTTTTAACAAATTGCACTTCAAGTGAGGTGTTTTTTTCTTCTTCAACTATAGGAAACTCCATCATTACCCAATCTCCTTGATCTGAAGTTTTACAAGGCAATCCATTTTTTGCAACCGATATAATATTGATTTTCCCATCTTTATCCCAATCAAAACTACATATTTTAATGGAGGTTGTTTTATCATCGATGTATGGATATATTTGAGATACATGTGAGATTTTATTTTCTAATCGAAAGGTGTATTCATAAGTAAAAAAATTGCCTCCCTCTACTTCTTTATTCTCGTTTGGTTTAGAGGAGAGAAAATATTTGTAGAGATTTCCATCGTCTCCTGATATTCCCTCACTAATTATTTTAAAAACTCTCCCTCCAAATTCTTCAATTAATTCACCTTCAAAGGGATTTATGGGTCCAAAGGTGTACCATTTTTCGTGATATTGAGATTCGTTACCAAATGTCTTAGATGCTAAAAGCACTCCGCTTTTGTAATTTCTAACTGGTTGAACTTGTTGTGCATCTTTATTTGACCAACAACTATTTCCTCCATAAATAGAATAGTTAATTTTTGTATTAAAGTTATTTTTAGGTTCATCGTTTTCACCATAGGTATCAGGATCATAAATTCTTAAGTAAATAGGATTATTCCTTGTTTCCGGAATAATAAAAAAGAATATTTGACAAAAATCATCATCACCCCACATAGGATCGGAATCTTTCCCAAATGTTACAAGATAAGGAATGTTTTCATCAATGGAAGGTACTGGCTGAGCATCTAATTCTTGTAATAAACAACAAAACATTACTATAATAACAATTTTTATGGTACTGATTTTTGATGTTATGTTCCTTATTTTTAAACCCATTACTATAAAGGTATTAAATTTAAACATACGAATCAATCTATGGTACTTTATTATGAATTTAGATAATGATAGTATTTCACTTTATCCGGATTTTACAAGTTATTACTATTTCTTAGAAATAGGCGCTTAGTCTTTGCAAGAAAACGCCAAATTACTCACAAGTTTAAATACAAATAAATTTGTGTTCGTGAGCTTCGCAAAGTTCTGCGTTACTCTCGTATTGAAAACAGTTACTTCGACAAGCTCAGCACATCGCACTTACAAAAGTAAGCTCCTTGGTTTCCAATACTTCGAATTCCGATAGCTATCGGAATGTCTTTGACGTTTTCATATCAAAGACTTGAAAAAAAGGTAGTTTTCTTGTTGACACTATTTAGCTTAGCCGCTTAGCGCCTTCCTCTATTAGGATTTTTAATGATTTTCTCATTTCAAATTTATTATGTTTTCTATATGACTATTTCACTCTCTTTTTTGATTTTTGCTATTTTCATCAATAACAATTTTTTTATAAACACAAAGCTTTGTCGTTGTTTCAAGATTATCGAAAATTCCAAGCAGTCCTAGTTTAACAATATATTCTCCTTCGTTTTTAAAACTATATGTTATCTGATTTCCTGTATGCGAAAATCCTTCACCAAAGTTCCAGTAATATTTATCAATATTAAAATTTGGTAGATTTGATTTTATGGCATCAAAGTCAATGGGATCGCCAACATATCCGTTTGTTTCAGAATTAATATATGCCTGTTCTTTCTTTTTCAATGTAAAACTATGCGGTACAGGATTATTAATTGTGTCTCCACTTACTAAATTTATAATTCGGAGTTTTACTGAATATTCACCTTCTTTTGGAAAGCAATATTTTATTTTTTCCCCAATTATCTTAGTGTTATTTCCAAAGTCCCATTCATAAATCAGGTCTATTGAATCGTTTACAGTAAACCTTTCATCAAAAAATTGAAGACAGAACTTATTTTCTTTTTGCTTATTGCAGTTTTCAAACTGAATTAGGTTTTTATTGAATATATATATATCATCGTTACCTGTTCTATTTGATGAAAAAAAACCTGAAATAAGTTTATTATTTGTAATTAATCCAAAATCATCGAAAGTGGAATTTATTGTAGATTCAAGATGAATAGGATTAAGCCATGTATTATTTATTTCCAGTGTATAGAATATATCCAAACCACCTAATCCTCCGTGACCTGCTGATGAGAAATACAAATTATTATTACTTGCAATATATGGAAATGATTCATCTGCAAAAGTATTAATGCTTGCTCCAAGATTTACTGGTTTTTGCCATTTATTATCAATAAAATCAGAATAATATAAATCAAAGCCACCAAATCCACCAGGCTGATTCGAACTAAAGTATATCCTATTTCCATTACTACTTAAAGATGGCGTTTTAATGGAAAATTCGGTGCTATTATATGGAAATGATTCAACTGAATTCCATTTCTCTTTATGTTTTTTTGAAAAAAAGATTCCGATATGTTTATTTCTACGCTTAGCACCCTTAAGTATTTTGTGAGATGACAGGTTTCTTGAAAAGAAAATAGTCTTTTCATCTCTACTAAAAGTTACGGGTCCATCGTTTAATTGGGTAGTTAGTTCATTGGCGAAGAATGATATTTTGTTTGTTTTATTTGTATCATTAATTTCTGCATAAAATAAACTTACAAGCGATTTAGAAGAATCTTGATAACTAAAAATAGAAACATTTTCTCGGTCGGAACAAAACACTAAACCATTGTTGTAAAAAGAAGGTGAGAATTCTTCATATTTATCTAAACTAAATGCAGTTAGCTGAGTTGAATATACATCAACTTGACACATACTAAATTCACTTCTTAAAAAAAGAAAAATAAATGCTAATATTAATATTTGGAATTTGAGTTTAATATCCATTCTGCTTTTATTTATTATTCTTATTATTAACACAATACATTTTTTTTATCTCAAACTTTCAACTTTCCTTTCATATTTAAATACATATTTTAACAATATTTCATGTGTACCACCCAAGCCATTATTCCTATTAGTCTGAAATCCATAAGAATAAGCAAAACTTATCTGTTTATTGATTCGTAATTGCAATAGACTAATTATATCACCTTCGCTTCTATATATTATACCGGCACTTACTTTTTTCTGATAAAATAATTGCATTGCCATATCTGCTTGAAAGCCATTTAATTGATTGTATCTTAATAGTAAAAATGGTGAAAATTGAAATCGATCACCTTTTTGAAATTTATACCCAATATTATAAAACAATTGAATTATATTATCATTAGCAATTTCATTGTATGTATCATCTCCCAAATTATTCGGTATTAAATTTAAAGCAGAAAATCCAGTTGAGAAGTGTTTTGTTTTATAATATGCTCCTATTCTGGCATTTGAATAATATCCACTAATATCATATGGTACAAGGCTGTTATCATCTGTTTCATACGCAATTAAATCACTCCATCGGGTTTCATAATTAGTAATATTAAAAGCTAATCCTAGTGCTAATGTCCCATTACGAAAATTAAATCTATAGGCGTAATCAACATTTAAAATTAAATTTTGCTCTATTGCGTATTCTTGTTTATGTAATTGAATACCAACACTTATGTTTCTGGATTGAATTGGTGTATGAATAGCAATAATTGTAGATTTTGGAGATCCTTCAAATCCAAAGCTCTGATTTTTACATGAAATATTAATACTAAGCGCATCATCTTCTCCTGAATAGGCAGGGTTAAATAAAATTGGATTATTCATATATTGATCAGAGGCATGAAATTGATTGACTTGTCCGGTTAAGGAAACCGGAGCTAGTAAGAAGAAAATAATTATTTTAAAAAAATTATCGTTTAATGAGTACATAATTTTTTATAATATTCTGATTACCAAAATCAATAATATAATAATAAGTTCCATCAGCTAATTGATTTCCCTTTTTATCGCATCCATCCCAATTATTTTTGTAATCAGAACTGGAATAAACTTCTTTCCCCCATCCGTTAAATACAATAAAACTAATAGATCCATAATCATGAATATTATTAATTATGAAATAATCATTTTTATTATCTCCATTTGGAGTTATTACGGTTGGTGAAATATATTCATTAACAGAAATAATCATATCTGCAGAATCCTGGCAATATCCATTATTTATTTTCCAACGAAAAATATTTTCTCCACTTTGAATATTTGATACTTTTGTATTTGGGGAACCAATATCTTCAATAAATGCAAAACCAGATATAATTTGCCATATACCTGAATACCCAATTTCCAAGATTGCCTTCATCTCCGTTTCTGTTTTATTATTTAGAAATTGGTTATTTCCTGAATTAGCAATAGCTTGCTCATAAAAACTAACAGTAATTGTATCACTGTAAACACAGAAGTCATTTGTTTCGATCCATTCAAACTGATAAGTTCCGTAATCGAATACAGTTACTAAGGCATTTGGGCTTGTGTTGTTTGGACTGAAAGTTGCCGTTCCTGATCCGTTAATTAATACCCAGTTTCCTGACTCAGAAAATATATTAGCTCCTAATACAAATGTAGTATCACATGAACTACCACCTGTTCCTGCATCGGCAATTGGTTGTTGTTTAAATACCACACCAACAGTATCCTTATCAATACAAGAACCGTTTGTTTCTGTCCACTCAAACTGGTATGTCCCGTAATCGGAAATTGTAATTATTACTTTTGGACTTGTGTTGTTTGGACTGTAGGATACCGTTCCGTTTCCACTTATTACTGACCAGTTTCCTGCTCCTGAAGACATATTAGCCTCCAGACTAAATGTGGGACTACATGCACTGCCACCTGCTCCTGCATCGGCTATTGGTGGTTGTTCAAATACCACACTAATAGTATCCTTGTCTACACAGGAATTGTTTGTTTCTGTCCATTCAAACTGGTAAGTTCCGTAATCGGATACAGTTACTAAAGCATTTGGGCTTGTGTTGTTTGGGCTAAAAGATGCCGTTCCTGATCCGCTAATTACTGCCCATGTTCCAGTCCCGGAAGATATATTGGCTCTTAGGCTAAATGTGGTATCACAAGAGCTGCCATCTGTTCCTGCATCGGCAATTGCTTGTTGTTCAAATACCACACTAATGGTATCTTTATCCACACAGGAACCGTTTGTTTCGATCCATTCAAACTGGTAAGTTCCGTAATCGGATACGGTGGCAACTGCATTTGTGCTTATGTTGTTTGGGCTAAAAGATGCCGTTCCGGGTCCGCTAATTACTGCCCATGTTCCTGTCCCTGAAGATATATTGGCTCCCAAGCTAAAGGTGGTATCACAGGTGCTACCACCTGTTCCTGCATCGGCAATCTGTTGTTGTTCAAATACTACACTAATGGTATCTTTGTCCACACAAGAACCGTTTGTTTCGGTCCATTGAAACTGGTAAGTTCCGAAATCAGATACAGTTACTAAGGCATTTGGGCTTGTGTTGTTTGGGCTAAAAGATGCCGTTCCTGATCCGCTAATTACTGCCCATGTTCCAGTCCCGGAAGATATATTGGCTCCCAAGCTAAAGGTGGTATCACAGGAGCTACCACTTGTTCCTGCATCGGCAATCGCTTGTTGTTCAAATACCACACTAATGGTATCCTTGTCCACACAAGTACCGTTTGTTTCGATCCATTCAAACTGGTAAGTTCCGTAATCGGATACGGTGGCAACTGCATTTGCGCTTATGTTGTTTGGGCTAAAAGATGCCGTTCCTAATCCGCTAATTACTGCCCATGTTCCAGTCCCTGAAGATATATTAGCTCCCAGCTTAAAGGTGGTATCACAGGAGCTGCCACCTGTTCCTGCATCGGCTATCGGTTGCTCATAAAAATCAACAATAATTGTGTCATGGTCAACACAAATTCCATTAATTTCTGTCCATTCAATTTGATAGCTTCCGTAATCGGATACTGTGACCACTGCATTAGTAGATGTATTACTAGGAGAAAACACTGCTGTTCCCGATCCACTGGCAATACTCCATATTCCCCCGGTACCAGAAGATAAGGTAGCTCCCAGACTAAAAGTAGTGTCACAAGAACTTCCGTCTGTACCTGCATTAGCAATAGGTCCCTCAAAAGCAACTGTAATGGTATCTTGATCTTCACAAATTACATTGGTTTCTGTCCATATAAACTGATAACTACCATTTAAAGTAACTGTTACTAATGAATTAGAATTTGAACTATCGGCAAAACTAGCATCCCCCGGGCCTGAAAGTTTTGTCCAAACACCTATGCCTGAACTTAAATTAGCATTGAGCGAATAGTCTAAATTACATACGGTAGTATCTTTACCGGCTTTGGCGTTAGGCTGCTCATAAAAATCAACAGTAATAGTGTCATTGTCAACACAAATTCCATTAATTTCAATCCATTCTATTTGATAGCTTCCGTAATCAGATACTGTGACCACTGCATTAGTAGATGTATTACTAGGAGAAAACACTGCTGTTCCCGATCCACTGACAATACTCCATATTCCCCCGGTACCAGAAGATAAGGTAGCAGCCAAACTAAAAGTTGTGTCACAAGAATTTCCGCCTGTACCTGCATTAGCAATAGGCCCTTCAAAAGCCACAGTGATGGTATCTTGATCTTCACAAATTACATTGGTTTCTGTCCATATAAACTGATAACTGCCAATTAAAGTAACGTTTACTAATGAATTAGGATTTGAACTATCAGCAAAACTAGCATCCCCCGGGCCTGAAAGTTCTGTCCATGCTCCTACGCCTGTACTTAAATTAGCACGGAGCGAATAATCTAATTTACAAACGGTAGTATCTCTACCAGCATTGGCAATTGGGGGTTCTAATACTGTTAGGCTTGCTGTATCAGAATAAATTGTGTCGTTATTAACCCCAACTGCTTGGCACCTGTAACTATTTCCTGAAAAATCTGTTGTGACATTTACTATGGTAAGTTGCGAGCTATCTATATTAATATGATGTATTAAATCAACTATATCAATAAAACCAGAACCTTCATCAATTTGCCAATGGTAAGATTCTATATTAATTGCATCTATGTTTAAAGTTATATTTTCAGTAGAACATAAACTAGTATCATGTGGATGATTTATTATTAATGGAGAATTATCACCCAGATAAAAATTATAAATAGGATCGTCTGCCAAATCAATCATATCGCCAAACGTACAACCAGAACTCGCATAGGGAACTACAGGCGATGAACAATCTAAAGCAGGATAATTAGCAAAATTATTCATCAATGTATCTGGAAAAACTGCACCAAAGAATATATTTGGAACAGAATCTTCGGTAAAAAAGGAACCTGTTTGCACATCATTACTTAATGTCTCTTCTACTATAAAGTATCCTCCATCCAAAACCTGAACATTTGGCCCCCAAGCAATACTTGCGTCGCCATATACAATTAAAATTGCATTGCTGTCAATTATAAAATCACAATTCATCTCTAATGTTAAATTACCTTCAATTATTAGAGTATCAAATACATGTAAATCACCATTATAAAAACTCAAATTGCCGTATCGAGTAATTGTCCCATAAATGTGTATTGGCCTGTTAATAAAAGTAGCATCGGGAATCCAATCTACCCATGATGCTTCATCCATCCAATTGCCGGTATAGTTATCCTTGCTTAATTTTTGAGAGAATAAAACATTTGATGATAATAGAAAAAATGATACTAAAATTAATATTTTATATTTATATCTGAATATTCTGAATATCTCTTGAATTAAAAAAGAAATATTTATTTTAATGTTAATTAATAATTTTAAATTTTTCATCTGTATTATTATTATTTAATTAAGCAGATAAAAACTATTGTTGATTTAGTCTTTGCAAGAAAACACCAAATACTGCGTTACTCTCGCGTTGAAAACAGTCACTTACAAAAGTAAACTCCTTGGCTTTCAACACTTCGAAAGCCTTGTCTTTGACGTTTTCTTATCAAAGACTTGAAAAAAAGGCTGTTTTCTTGCTGACACTATTTAATAAGATTTAAGCACATGACGAAATTTAAACACCGCTCTTAAATCCCTGATTATAAATTGATTTTAAAATAAAATAAGCAATTACATTCAATCCATATTTAAATAAGCAAATTGCTATTCTTCCATTTTTTTATCTTCTAAATACCTAATATCCGCAAGTAACTTTTCATTTATTTAAATATTAAGTAATTATGCATGCCACGGTAAACTAATATAAATGACATGAAATTATAATCAACTTACTTATTTTTAATAAATCCGTACCACGCTTTGCGGATTTAAGGAATTATTCTAATATTTAATCTATATTTTTTACCACTATTTAAGTAAATCTAATTTTCTTATACATACACAATACCATTTCATTTACCAGAATGATTTACTTTCAATAGATTAATAAGAGATATCTGGAAATGTAAGGAAAATACAATTTTGGCAATCAAATGATTTTCAATCAGAAAGTCGGTGAAAAAGCACTGAGTGCGCCTCTGTTTTAATTCTTGTGGGGCTTTCTGTGCAAATCCTTGAGAAAGCTTTACAAATGATACTGTTTGCAGCATACACATTCAAAATATAAATAAAACATAGAACCTAAAACCACTTTATTCCAACTTATATAATTCTTAAACAAGATTGTTAATTCGTTATATTTGTTATCTACCTTAGAATCTTTTTCATTACAAATTGATATGAACATCGTAGTAAATATACGAAACCCAATTTTATAAATCAATTTTTTCAAGATTTAATTCATTGGATTTCATTGAATTATACTTCCATAATTAAACGCAATCAAAAAACCAACAATTTCTAAAATAAATGCATTTTACTTTTATAGTATTTCATCCACAAAAAATATTAATTTGGTGATTCTAAAGAAAATAACCAATAGATGAGCTTATTTCAAAAATCAGTTGAGAAAAACTATATCAAACTACAGGATATTAAGGAAGTAGAGAAAGCTTTTAAGAGGTATCAGAAATACTTCCATAATCCAACAATTCAACAAAATATAAGAGAAAGCAAGGAGGAACAATTCCAAGAAGGATTTTTGCGTGAACTCTTTGTGAATGTATTTGACTATACACTAAATCCGAACCCAAATTTTAATCTTACTACAGAATTAAAAAACGAAAAGGGAGCAAAAAAAGCTGATGGTGCAATTCTTAAAGATGGTATAGCATTAGCTGTAATCGAGCTTAAAAGTACTAAAACAAAGGATCTGGAAAAGATTCGCCAACAAGCCTTTGACTATAAAGCAAATCAATCGGGGTGTGTTTATGTTATTACTTCCAATTTCGAGAAACTGCGTTTTTATATAAATAATGCTGTTGATTTTGAGGAGTTCGATTTATTCGCATTAAATCAACAACAATTTGCACTTCTCTATTTATGTTTACATAAGGAAAATATAATTAATAATATTCCTTTAAGAATCAAGCAAGACTCGATTGTAGAGGAAGAAAGTATTACCAAAAAATTCTATGCTAACTATTCACTTTTCAAACGTGAGCTTTATCGCGATTTGGTAAAAGAAAACATGAAGAACGAAGTTTTTCGAAGCGAATTACAAAAAGAAGATACTGAGAGAGCAACTAAGAATATAAAACTTACATTATTTAAAAAATCACAGAAATTAATAGATCGTTTTTTATTTATATTTTTTGCTGAGGATAGGGGTTTGCTGCCACCAAACTCTACCTTAAAAATTTTAGAAGATTGGAAAAAGTTAAGTGATTTAGATGCTGAAGTGCCTTTGTATAATCGTTTCAAGCTTTATTTTAAATATCTTGACAAAGGTAGAAAGGGAACAGATAAAAAGGCTGAAATATTTGCTTACAATGGGGGTTTGTTCAAACCCGATTCTGTGCTCGACAGCTTAATTTTAGATGATCATCTTTTATACAAACACACTAAGGCTCTATCCGATTACGATTTCGAAAGTCAGGTTGATGTTAATATTCTGGGACATATTTTCGAAAACTCACTTAACGAGATAGAAAGTATAAATGCAGAGATTGAGGGTGTAGAGTTTGATAAACAAACCACAAAACGCAAAAAAGATGGTGTATTTTACACACCAAAGTACATTACTAAATATATAGTTGATAATACTGTTGGTAAATTATGTGCTGAGAAAAAAACAGAGCTTGATATTGATGAAGAAGAATATTTCAAAAGTCGTAAGGGACGCCCCACAAAAACCTTACAAGCTTTACAGCAAAAACTGGAAACTTATCGTGAATGGATGCTTAGCCTCACTATTCTCGATCCGGCTTGTGGCTCAGGAGCATTTTTAAATCAAGCATTAGATTTTCTGATAAAAGAGCATGAATATATTGATGAGTTACAGACCAAATTATTGGGTGGTGGATTTGTATTCCCAAACATTGAAAATACAGTTCTCGAAAATAATATTTTCGGTGTCGATTTAAACGAAGAATCCGTTGAAATAGCCAAACTCTCATTATGGTTACGAACCGCTCAGCCACGCAGGAAATTAAATATTCTAAGCAATAATATTAAATGTGGAAATTCACTTATCGATAGTAAAGCTGTTGCGGGTGATAAAGCGTTTAATTGGCAAAACGAATTCCCCGAGATTTTTAAACAAAAAGAGAAAAAAGCATTTCATGTGGTTTTTGCAATTCATAATTCCAGGTATGTTGATGCTACGGACGGGTTTACCCGTCGTTATAATAAGGGTGAAGGATTTATAGCCCGTACTTATCCTAAATTGGAATTACAGGAAGAAGAAATTATTACGGATTGTATAAGGCAAGTTGCACACGAAAAATCAATAAATGTTCTTGCATATAATATATCGGAAGATCATGTACATGCTATTATTGTTTGCGATCCTGAGGAACTAAGCAATTCCATGCGATTACTTAAAGGGCAATCGGCATATTTGTATAACCGTCGGGTAAACCCGACAGTAGATAGCCAAAAACCGGAGTACTCGGATGGTACTAAACAAAAATTTTGGGCAAAGAGTTTCTACAAAGTAGAAATTACGGATGATAGCCAAATGCAAAATACGATTAAATACATAAAAACAAATAGGGAAAAGCACCAACTGCCTGTACACTCAGACGGGCTAAGCCATCTGATAAATGAAATAATGTGCAGCCGGGAACAAGCATTCCGAACCGAATACAAAGGGGGCTTTGATGTGGTGATCGGGAATCCGCCGTATGTACATTTAGAAAAAATAAAAGATATTTCAAAAGCTCTAGAAAAAAGCAATTACAAAACGTTCGATAAACGCGGTGACATTTATAGCATTTTTGTTGAGAAAGGTTTTGATGTTTTAAAAGAAAATGGAATTGTTTCATACATTATGCCAAATAAATGGTTACAAGCTGGTTATGGCAAATCATTAAGAGAATTTCTGCTAACTCAAAATTTGATTAGTCTGGTTGATTTTGGGGATATTCAAATTTTCGCTGGAGCTACTACGTATCCTTGCATTTTTATTGCTAAAAAATCCGCACCGCAAAAACAATTTTCAGTTTCAATCTTAGATAAAAAAAATGCTTTTGATTTTAATTATAATGTATCTAAAAATGCTGAGTCTTTTGATGTATCATCATTTAATGGTGAGACTTGGGTAATTTCTTCAGGAAAAGAAAAGGACTTGCTTGAGCGACTTAAAATTAATTGTCAAACACTTTCTGAATTTATTGGTGGGCAATCTTATCGAGGTGTTCTAACTGGTTTAACGGAAGCATTTCTAATAGACGAGGAAATAAAGCAACATATAATTAACAAAGACTCTAAAGCCGAATGTTTAATTAAACCCGTATTACGAGGTAGGGATATTATTCCATGGTACGGTATTTCAAAGAACAGTTATTTAATAGGAACCTTACCTGCATTAAATTTAGATATAGAAAATTATCAATCAATAAAAGAACATTTACTTACTTTTGGTAAAAACCGTTTAGAACAATCTGGAGAAAAAGGAAGTAGGAAAAAGACAAATAATAAGTGGTTTGAAACTCAAGATGCAATTGTATATTATAGAGAGTTTATGAAACCCAAGATAATGTATCAAAAATTTCAAATAAAACCTTGTTTTATTTATGATGAAGAGGGCTTATATTGTAATGATTCTATGTGGATAATTCCAACAGATAATAAAGCCTTATTAGGTATATTTAATTCAAAATTGGGTTGGTGGTTAATCAATAAGTATTGTACTCAAATTCAAAATGGCTATCAACTAATTTGGAAATATTTTGGACAAATTCCCATACCCAATTTATCACAAACTAATTTAAAAAAGTTTGTTGAACATATGATAAATACAACAAAGCAACAACAAAGTAATTTATCTAATTTCACAAAATACCTCCAATCCCAATTTCAACTAGAGACCCTACCCAAAAAACTCCAAAACTGGCACAAACTTAGCTTTGCCGAATTTATTACTGAGCTTAATAAAGCCATAAAAAAAGCAGGAGCCGAAAAACTTAGTAAGTCGGATGAAATGGAGTGGATGGAGCTTTTCGAAGCAAAAAAAGCTGAAGCACAAAGTCTAAAATCCGATATCGATAAAACCGATAAAGAAATTGACCAAATGGTATATCAACTTTATGACTTAAGCGATGAGGAAATAAAAATTGTGGAGGAGTCATAGTATCATAGAAGAAAACTGACGGGTTAACCCGTCAGTGATTAGCAATATGTCTGTAGTTAGATATACACACACCAACGAGTTAACCCGTCAGTGTTGTGCAGATATCTAGAAGAAACCGATGGGTTAACCCATTGGTAAAATGAACTACCTCCTTGCAAAAAACTCCAAAACTGGCACGAACTAAGCTTTGCCGAATTTATTACTGAGCTTAATAAAGCCATAAAAAAAGTAGGTGCCGAAAAACTTAGTAAGTCGGATGAAATGGAGTGGATGGAGCTTTTCGAAACAAAAAAAGCTGAAGCTCAAAGCCTAAAATCCGATATCGATAAAACCGATAAAGAAATTGACCAAATGGTATATCAACTTTATGACTTAAGCGATGAGGAAATAAAAATTGTGGAGGAGTCATAGTATCAGAGAAAACAGAGGGGAAGAAAAAACAAAGGGGTTAGTATCATAGAAAACAGAGTAGAAGAAAGAAAACTGACGGGTTAACCCGTCAGTGATTAGCAATATGTCTGTAGTTAGATATACGTTGAGTAGAAACAGAGGGGTTAACCCCTCTGTAATAACACATGGGTAGATTTAATTTGATTACAGACTGTGAGATTGGCAATATACCTGTTAGTAGATATACACAAACCAACGGGTTAACCCGTTGGTAGCATTAACAATGCATCTTTCAAATAATTTGATTTCAGACTAAGGGGTAAACCCCTCAGTAATTAGCAATATGCCTGTTATTAGATATACGTTGACTGGAAACTGACGGGTTAACCCGTCAGTAGATTCTCAATGCAACTGGCAATTGCAAACCAACCTATTAAATTATTTACTAATTATATGACAAACGCGTTTCCTTATTTGATAATGTAGGTTCAATAATCTTAGCCCATTTTTCAGACTTCCAGGTTCCTAAGTCTGAATGTGTCTCAAAATACTTTTGAGGAATTGGGTGTGTACCATAAACTACTTTTACTTTATATTTTTCTTCGATAAATTCTTTAAACTGAGTGATTCGAGGACATGGAGGATAGCCAACAATTAATCCTGTTGCCAGATGTATTACTTCTGCTCCATTTTTTATCATCTCATCGGGTACATACTCTATATTTCCGCCCGGGCAGCTTCCACAAGTTGAATAGCCCACAATTTCAAGTTCTTCTTCTTTGCTATAAATACTAAAAGCTCCTTCTCTGTTTTTTAAAGATTTAAAGCATTTACCTCCACCACAAGTGTGATATCTATCACAAATAATTATTCCAATTTTAGTTGTTTTCATGATAGTTAATTTAGTTTTTATGCTTATAAATAATTAATTCCACATCGCTCATTTTAAAATTATATTGTTTTCGTAGAAATCCTAATTTACTATTATTGGTAATGAATTCAGGAATCTTTAATTTCTCTTTTATTAAATCACAAGATACATTGTATTTATTACTTACTTCTAGTAATGTCATATATCCTTTAACTTCAATTGAAGTATCAATATGATGATGTTCGTCTGCATGTTTTTCCTCAACTTTTACCAAAATAGAACTTTCAAAATGATTTAATTTTTCTATTACCACAGAGGAATCTGCATTTGTATGTTCTGCATAAATTTTAAATCGTTCTTTGCCGGGTGCAAGTTCACTAACTTCAGGACGAATTAAAAAAGGAAAAACAGTAAGAATCACTGTTAATATTATAAAAACAATAAGTATTGATCGTTTAAGGCTCTTATTTGTAAATAGGTTTTTAAATAAGCATTCTGTAAGTCTCCAATGCAAAATAATATGTAAGGCTAAAAAAGCAATTAAAAGAAGTGCAACTATAAGGTGAATTTTACCCCATGCATGTCGATCTAATCCTAAATAAGACATATCCACATTCCTGCCGTATTTTATCCATCGGTCTTCTCCGTGCAATAAAACATATTTAATAAGAAAACCTATTCCTGTTAACAAAGCCATTAACAAAAACATAATTCCATCTATTAGAAAATTTAAATTACCTTTTTTCATATTGTTTTAGTTTAAATTAATTCCTTTTAAAACTATATCATCTTCATTTACATTCAGATTTCTGGCAATAACTTTACATTTAGCTTTTAGCATAAAAAATACTGATCGACTCTCTTCTGATAATCCTTCGTAATTACCCTGTCCTTTGCTAATAACTAAATCGGCATTTTTAAATTTTTCGAGAAATTCGGGATTACATAAACTTAGAATTGTGGCAGGTGCAGTACTACCTGAAGATATTATCTCTGCAACTTTATCTATCCCGGAATCAATGGCGTCTTGAATAATACAATCGTTTATCACAGGTATTTCGCGTACTGCAAAAACAACAGGTTTATTAATCTCTTCAATTAATAATCTGTCAAAAACAGATTCTCCGGCATTATCACCAAGGTAAAGTATCGATTTGGCTTTTTCCAGATGCGTCTTAAATTCATCATAATTAAAAACTGCAAATTCTTGTTTTAAGATTTTCTGAATATCCTCTTTAATATTAAACTCTTTTTGTACTCCCAGGTCGATAACATTTCCTGCTATTGCAATACGAATGGCTGTTAATAAACTATCGTCAGAATTTTTAATAATCTCTTTAAGCTTTGGATAAAGCTCCAATGCTTCATTTATATTAGCAGCTTTTATTTTGCTATACGGATCGTTATTCCCTGTTATTTCTCTAATCTTTTGGTAAACAATATTTCCTATCTCGGGTGGTGTTTTATCCATAGGAATATTTTTAATCATTTCACCGACGTCATCAAGCACTTTTTTAATTTTACTTTCATCATCAGTAGCTATTGTAGCTGTTCTGTATGCCTGATACATAAAACAGGGAATACATTCTAGGTAGGTCTTCATAGGCTTTTTAAAAGTTCAATATCATTCCTGATTTTAGTTGCTTAATATTAAATTCGTTTTGAAAAGCGCTTAAAGCGGGCAATTCGGTGCAATGCGACGGATACAATTCTTCTATATCCTGAGTTTTAAGATATTCTATTGTTGCTTGAGTTTGATAGTTATTATATTTTAAATGAAATCCGCCAATTACTGCCCTAATTTTGCTAATTCCTGTTATCTTTTTGGCATGTTCTATCATATTACAAATTCCTGAGTGTGCACAACCGGAAACAATTACTATTTCGTTATTTAATTGTATGACTAATCCTGAGTCATCAATTATAAAATCGTCTTCGTTATTTTCTAAAACAAATGTTGTTGTTTTCGATTCGAAAGAATTTAAGCGTGGTATTTCTCCTAAGAAAATAATATTTTCTGATACTTTATAAGATTCTGTTGATGTAATAATTTCAAATCTCTTTTTTAGCTCATCAAAGGATAAATCAAGTCCAATATTTTCATCGCCATTTTTTTGGTATCGTTTTTGAAATATTCCCGGATGGCATATCAGCTTTTTATCTTTAATATATTTAAGTCCATTACCATGATCCCAATGTCCATGACTTAAAACTACTGTATCAATCTGATTAATATCTACATTTAATATTTTTGCATTTTGCAAAAACATATCGGAATGCCCCGAATCAAATAATATTTGAGTATCGTGTTCAATTAAATATGACAATCCGTGTTCAGCTTTAAATTTAGCTGATGCTGTATTTTCTGTTAAAACAGATAATTTCATAATTAAAATATTAAATACTAAAGAGGCTGTCCAAAAAGTTGTCTATACTTCGACAAGCTCAGCATGACAACTTTCTGCTAATCTGCTTGTCACACTGTCCCGATAGCTATCGGGATGTCGAAGTGTTTTTACTTTAAAACTAGCTTTTTAGACATCCTCCTTTTAAAGAATTATTAATCTATTTTTCCGTTAAACATTATTTTACTTGAAGCATTTTCTGCTGCTTTAATTAAAGGATAGCCTGCAGGAGAAGCTGTTAGTAAAGGATGAGTTCCTATTTGCGCTGTTAATAATGAATTAATGCTCATTCTGTTTTGTATGATAATACCAATGGTATTTGTTAATTCGCCAATGGAAAGTCCACCACTAACTTCACCACCCAATATTACTCCTGATTCTTTACCCACGATAAGTTTCACAAACTGAGAGTGCGTATCTTTTAATGTTCCCGGGTGACGGTCGATACCTTCAAATACACCGGTTACAATATCAAATCCTTCTTGTCGTGCTATAGTTTCTGTTAAACCTGCAACACCAAATCCTGTATTACCTATTGCGGTAGCAAAAATTGAAATTGTTCCGCTAAAAGTTTTAATGGCTGATAATTTGAATAAATTCATTCCTGCAATTCTGGCTTCGGCACATGCTGTAGATGCTAGCATTATAGGGCTTGGTTTTCTGGTTACGAAATCACGCTTTTCTGCACAATCACCAATAGCAAAAATATTAGCGTCTTCGGTTCTCATATATTCATCAACTTTGATAAATCCTTTTTCGCTAATTGTTAAACCAGCATTTTCAGCTAATAAAGAATTAGGCTTATATCCCATTGCAAGAACAACAGCATCAGCATCAATCAGCGTTCCATTTTCTAATAAAACACCTTCCACTTTTTTAGTTCCTACGATCTCTTTAACACCAACTCCAGTAAGAATATTTACATTTCTTTCTTTTAAAATGCTTTCTGCTTTTAGCGAAATATCTTCATCAAAAGCAAGTCCTAATATATGCGGTAGCTTCTCTACTAAAGTAACCTCTTTCCCTGCCTTAACTAATTCATCGGATATTTCAACACCAATAAATCCTGCACCAATAGTTACAATCTTTTTGCAATTTGCAATTTTAGAATGCATCTCGTCAAGATAAACTTTGTCCTTTGGCACCGAGTATACATTTTCCAAATCAAATCCTTTTAACCAAAATGGCTCGATAGGAATAGAACCTGTTCCCAATACTAACTTCTGATATTCAACAACTTCTTTACTTCCCAGTTTTACACTCTTATTTTTACGATCGATGGAAATTACATCATTGTAAATTAATTCAATGTCATTTGCTTTAAACATTTTCTCTGCCGGTAAAATATTATTATCGGTAGAACCTACTGAGCCAAAAACATAAGGAATACCACAAGGAATAAGTGTTTTTTCTTGTTGTGTTATTACCATTATTTTTTTGTCGGCATAAATCCTTTTACCTGTAGTAGCTGCAACTAATCCTGCTGCACTGCTTCCAATAACTAATACATCTGTTTTCATTCTATTAAAATTCTTTTAAATTATTATTTTTATAGGCTTGGTAGGCCTCGTTAACTGTCATTTGTCCTGCTCCGATAAAAATCTTAATCCCTGCTTTTTCTAATACTGTTGCCGCATTACCTCCTGGTCCGTTTCCTGTAATTAATACTTGTGGACTCATTTCAAATAATTGCTGTGATGTTTTTGGCCCTGCTCCATGTGCTTCGTTTTCAATATCACGATTATCAAATGATGTAAATTCTTCTTTTTCATCATCATAAACTAATATATATTCAGTTCTTCCAAATCGTGGATCCATATCTGAATTCCACTCTATTCCTTTTGTTGTAAATGCTATTTTCATTATTTTAATTTTTTAATTACTTACTTATCATTAACGAAGTATTTTCACAATCCTAAAAACTCTAAACAACTATCAATTAGCTGTTAGCTGTTAGTTTTTAGTTAACTTCTTGCTTAACTATTTCCCAGCATTCGACTAAAAGATCTTTTAATTCTGAATGATCGTATTCAACAATTGTTTCACCCACAGTCATTGCTTTTGTAAAATTTTCATCGTAAGGCAAACTAGCAATATGTTTTATAGATTCGTCTTTTAGAAATTGAATTATTTTGTTTGTTACATTAAGATTAATGTCACTTTTATTAATAATGCAGCCTGCTTTAAGATTAAATTTCTTAACCAATTCGTGAACTCGCTTAAGATCGTGTAAGCCAGACAAAGAAGGTTCTGTAACCAACACAACATAATTTGCGCCTGATAAAGAAGAAACAACAGGGCAGCCAATTCCAGGAGAACCGTCTATTATTATATATTTTTTGTTTTCTCTCTCTGCTATTTTTTTTGATTCATTCTTAACTTTTGCTACCAGTTTTCCTGAGTTTTCAGCTGCAATTCCTAATTTAGCATGCACAAGAGTATTTCCAATCCTGGTTTTTGAGATATACCAATCTCCAACATCTTGTTCATGCATATTTATAGCATTAACCGGACACACTTTTTCGCAATACCCACAACCTTCGCAATTTAAAGTGTTTATTATATACTTACCATTTACAATGGGTACAGCTTTAAATCGACAAACACCAGCACAAATGCCACAATTAATACATTTGTCTTTATCAATTTTAGCAATAACTCCGCTAAAAAAATTCTCTGATTTTTCAACAACAGGTTTCAATAATAGATGCATATCTGCGGCATCAACATCGCAATCTGCAATAACAGCATTTTTCCCGGCTAAAACTGCTAAAGTTGCTGTAATTGAGGTCTTACCTGTTCCTCCTTTTCCGGAAATAATAACAATCTCCTTCATGATTTTTGAAAATTTAAAATAAAAGTCTCGATTTTTTCCAGTTCGGCCTTAAACTCGGGAATTTCAGTATAAACCAATTCCCCTTTTGAATAAAGTTCTGCTACTTTTCTACTATTTGGAATTTTTGCCAGTACAGGAATATTGTTTTCTTCACAATATTCAAGCACATCATTATTCCCAATTCCATGACGATTTATGACTACTCCATGACGTTTTTCAAGCTCTTTCATCGTTTCTACAGCCAATGTTAAATCGTGTAAACCAAAGGGTGTAGGCTCCGTTACCAGAATTACAAAATCTGCATCTTTAGTAGCTTCAATTACGGGACAAGATGTTCCGGGAGGCGAATCAAAAATTTTCAAGGTGCTACTGGAAAAATTTTTTTCTATATACTCTATTGTTTGTCCTATTAGGGGAACTGCTTGCTCTTGGCCTATATCCAAACGACTTTCAATAAAAGTCATGTTCTTATTTCTGAACTGCTTTAATTGCCCCATTCTTTGCTTTATCATGGGTAGTGAATCGGTAGGACATAACTCTGAGCATGCATAGCAACTATGACATAATTCAGGAAATACAAGTATTTGTGATCCTAATTGTATAACTGCATGAAAATTACAGTTCTTCTGACATAGGCCACACAGTGTACAAGTACTTTCATTCCATTCAGGAATCATTTTATACTTTATATCTTCTCTTTCAATGTCGCCTTTAATAAATAAGCCTGAATTTGGTTCTTCTACGTCTAAATCGGCTAATACAACTTGTACTTTTTCTGCAAATAGAGCGGCAAGATTTGTAGATAAAGTTGTTTTACCTGTACCCCCTTTTCCGCTTGCAATAGCTATTTTCATTATTTAATGTAAGATTGTTTGTTCGGGAATATTACCATTTTCAAAATGCTTATCTATCCATCCGCATTTTACATTTTCTCTGTTATCGAAATGCTTAACAAAAGGTTTAATATCAAGGAGTGGGGTTCCATCTAGCATATCTACTTCGCTAAAAAATAATTTATTGCCGATTATCTTATTAATCTTTACAATAGAAAACCCAATTTTATTAGGTCGATATGGACTACGTATGGCAAAAACACCATGTTCAACCGGCTCTAAATATGGTCTTGCTTTTATTTTTTCTTCTTTTGTTTTATGAAAATGATAAATTAAAATGGCATGACTAAAATCCTGCAAATCAGACAAGCCTTCTGAATATTTATCAAGAACATTACATACTCCTTCAGGGCTGTTATCGAAACAACCCTGAATTGGAATATTTTTTTGATCTTTATATGGAGTATTAATAATACCTATTGGATTTAAAATAACTTCTTCCATTATTTACTAATTTGTTATTATTACTAATATCCGCAAGTAAATTTTCATTCATTTAAATCAGTGAGCCTTTGATTTTGTGAAACAAAATTAATTAGTCGAACTGATTCTGAGCGGACTCCACTGAGCTTGTCGAAGTGCACAGTCGAAGGATCTTTTGGGTCTTATTCCTCACCACTTGTGGTGAAATAATAAATAATTCCGAAACTGATACCCCGTCCACTTGCGGCAGGGAGATTCATTATTAAGCAATTAACCCTGCCACGCTTAGCTAATAAATGATATGAAATTATAGTTTCTTTGATTTAATGATCACAAAGGTTTTGTCCGGTCTGTAGTTGATTATTTAAATAACTCTGAACTAATTCAGTTGGAGAACCATCCTGAACACCCATATGAACTTCAATATTGTTTTGAGAAAAAAGATCCTGAGCTTTTTGTCCCATTCCTCCAGCAATTATAACATTAACTCCCTGATCTGCTAAAAATTTTGGATAAACTCCTGGTTCGTGAAAAGGTGGAGTTACATACTCCTCTTTACTAATATTATTTTCATCTACGTTAACAATAGCAAATTTCTCACAATGCCCAAAATGTGCTGTTAATTGATTATTTAATGTTGGAATGGCAAACTTCTTTTTCATAATACTTTTATTTAATTTTTTCACTTTTATTTATTCAATAATTCTTCTCTTATCATTGTTTTCCCGCATTTAGGGCATTTTATGCTTGTGCATTTTATACCAATTGTATATTTAAATGCGCTGAAAGTGCTTTTAAATATTTACAATGGTTAATGCCGATACATTATCAACGTGCTTTAGACATAAAGCGCATTTTGATAAGTAATCGGTATTACACCCTGTTCGTGTGGGATTTTTTCTCCACATTTTGCACAGATACAATATCCGCCGGGACCCAAAGCCCCTCCTTTATTTTTTCCTTTATTATGTTTTATCATAAAATTATCGTGAAAAAAGCCATTAGAGTTATTTATTATGTTTACTAATTCTAACCAAAAACATGAAGACTCTAATGACTTTTTAAAATAATTTAGCTTAATTTTTCATACTCGTTTTCAAGAAATAACAATTGTTTTTTCAATTGTTCTATTTCAGATTCTATCAAATCTTTATTTGATTCTTGAGGGTAAGAAAGATTTCTTCCAAAAGAATTCTTTCTATTACGAAATGCATTAGATCCTGCATTGTTTCTACCTCGAAAACCTCTTCCAAATCCAAAATTGGAATTAGATTCCGACTGCGCATTTGAATTACAGTTCCCCATGCGTCTACCAGTCATTGATCCTAATCCTAAAGGACCAGTTTGATTACCTCTTGGCATAATTACCTCCCTTTTAACTGTTATTGCGACTACAACATCTTCCATGACCAAAGCCACCTGCAAGATTTAATAAATTTTGAGAATGACATGCCGGGCACTCTGTTATTGTGTCACTAAATTTTGTTTTAAACGTATGTCCGCAGCTTTGACATTTTATTAAATTAGTTCTAAAATGGATATTCCCTCCATCTATATTTAAAACTTTACCTTCAATAATAAAACTCGCTATTTTCTTACGTGCTTTTTCTATTAATCTGGTAAATGTGGGTCTTGAAATCTCCATTTCTCCTGCTGCTTCTTCATGCGACAAGCCAATATGATCGGCTAGACGAAAAGCTTCAAACTCATCTAGACTTAACTGAACCTGCTCTAACGAAATTCCTTTTACACCAACAGGTTTGAAATCTGTAAAAACAGGTGGTTCATGTACAATTCTTTTATTTTTAGGTCGTGGCATAAAATAATATATATTTACTACAAATGTAATGAACATATGTTCATAACGCAAATTATTTTATATGTTCTGCAAACACTTTTATTTTGCATTTATCAATTACAAAAACGAAGCTATTAAAATAAAGGAGTTGTCAATATTGACAACTCCTTACAATCAACCTATTGATCTTTATTAAACTTAATAAAGCTCTTATATAAAGCCCCTAATACCAAACATACACCTAACATAGGTATAATTAGTAGTGCTACAGGAACATCCATAATTCTATAAAAGTAAAAACCAAAAGTAGAAACGACAGCTCCTAATACAAATCCTACAATAATTCTTGTTGTCGAACTCTTACTAAACATAGAAAATAAAGCTGCCGGTATAATTAAAAATGCCAGAACTGCAAGAAATGTGGGTCTTGAAATTCCCATTCTTCCTGCTACTTCTTCATGCGATAAGCCAATATGATCGGCTAAACGAATAGCTTCAAACTCATCCAGACTTAACCGAACCTGCTCTAAGAAAATTCCTTTTACACCAACAAGTTTGAAATCTGTAAAAACAGATGATTCATGTACAATTCTATTATTTTTAGCTTGTGGCATAAAATACGCTATAAATATTTGCTGCAAACATAATGCACATATGTTCATAACGCAAATTATTTTATATGTTTTGCAAACACTTTTATTTTGCTGATATTAATTACACAAAACGACCCTAATATATTAAAATAAAGAGGGTGTCCAATAAGTCTGAAAGTTATCTATGCTTCGACATCCCGATAACTATCGGGACAGCATGACAATCATTTGTTAATCAGTTTGTCACACTGAGTTTATCGAAGTGTTTTATAATTTTAGTTATTTTTCGGACACCCTCTTTTAACTAAGCCATTAAACTTTATTAATTTTAGTAAAACGCTTAAATAATGCTCCTAAAACCAAACACACACCTAACATAAGTATAATTAGTGGCGCTACAGGAACATCCATATTCCACGAAAAATAAAGACCAAAAGCAGAAACAATAGCTCCTAACACAAATCCAACAATAATTCTTGTTGTCCAACTTTTACTAAACATTGAAGAAAAAGCTGCCGGTAAAATTAAGAATGCAAAAACGGTAAGAATTCCGCTAATATTTACTGCTTCAATAATTACAATCCCAAAAGTTAAATAAAACAGGAAATCCCACAAAAACGAATTTTTTATTTTACTATTATTATTGTGGTAGCTATCGGATAGTTGCGTAAATTTCTTTCTAAAAACGAAATGAATTCCACCAACGAATGCTACAACAATTAAAAGCTTTAGTACTTGTGCCCATGAAACCCAAAGTATAGATCCTATTAACATATCGTGAATATGAACATCGCCCCCTGCAGCTTTATCTAAAATAATAACTGCTGCTGTTGTTGCAAAAGCATAAGATATCCCAATAATGGCTTCTAATGGAATAGAAATTTTCTTATTCTTTAAGAATGAAAAAACTAAAGATGAAATTGTAATAAATGATAAAGCTAATATATAGGCTAAAATTGAATCGCCGGAATGATCGTGATCCTGAGCATGACCTTCGTGCATTATATGTTCAATTACTACAGCGATTGTTGTTCCAAAAGCTGCTATCTGAGCCAAAGCAATATCAATAAATATTATTTCACGTTTTAATACATGTATCCCAAAATAAACATTTATTAATATCAATAATAAACAAGCCATTAAGGGTGCTAGCATAAATTCTAATATTGTCATAATGTTTACTCTTTAATATTATTTACAATTTTCGACAATGGTTCTCTTCTGAACAATTTCAGAAAGACCTTAACAAATGCAGCCAGAAATACTAAAGTACTTAGCAAACAAACTATGGCCGGGCCATTTGAAACATTGTATTCATACGAAATATAAATTCCAATAATCGACCCTAATATTCCGATTACCCAACTCCAAATAAATCGTTGTTTCCAGTTTGCTGTAAATAACCTTACTATTGCCGCAGGAGCGATAAGTAGGATAAATACCAGAAAAATCCCTTGTATAAAAACCGCTTTTACAATTACAAATCCAAAAGTGATATAAAACAATAGCTCTAAAAATCTTTTGTTTTCAGCTCCTTTTTTATCTCTTATGTTTTCCGAAATTTGAATAAACTTTTTAGAATATGAAATATGAATTGCTCCAACCGCTACTACTACAATTAATGTATATAATACTTGTTTCCAGGTAACCCATAAAATATTACCTGTTATTGTTTTTGTAATATAATTTGATCCCCCTGAAATTTTTTCGGCAAGCAATAATGCCAGCCCCAAGGCTACACAATATAAAATTCCGATTATGGCTTCCTGTGAAATTGCCATTTTCCGTGATTTTAATACCGCAAAAAGAGATATTACCAGAATAGTAAAGCCATAAGAAATAATCTGTACCGAAAAAGATTCTTCTGCAAAACCAAACAATAAACCGGTCATTGTTCCTAAAGCAGCTATCTGAGCAATAGCTATATCAATAAATATAATTCCACGTGTGAGAATGTGATTCCCAAAATAGCTAAGTATACCTGCTAATACCACACAAGCAGCAATAGGAGGCCCAAGAAAAATTAAATTTTCTATCATAATAATAACTATTTAATATTTTTCATTACTTGATCAATCCAATAATCTACAAGCTGGAAGTTGTCATCAACGCCTTCTACACTTTTTGTAAACAAGGGTAGGTAAAGTGCTTTTGTGCCTGTTTTTGATTCAATCATTTTAGGAGATTTTTTTTCGAAATAACTTGCAACAAGCATTAACTTAATGTCTTGTTCTTTTATTAAATTAGTCATATACTGTACGTGTTTTGCAGATGGTGGAATGCCTGGCTTTGGCTCGATATAACCAATAATATTTAATCCAAATGCATCGCTAAAGTATGCCCAGTTTTTATGGTAAGCTATAATGTCTTTATTCCTAAATGGCAAAGCCATTTTTAACCAACCTCCAAGTATATCAATCAATTTTTGCTCTTCGTAATCGCTTTCTAAAAATTCAAACAGTGTATGATTTAACAACATTTCAGTTAACATCTCTCCACCAAAAAGCTCAACTAACTTTTCTCCAAACATGGCATTATCAACTTTTACAATAAATTCATCTCTGTTTTTTTCGTAAAATGCTGAATTTGCAGGATCAACCTTTTTTAAACCTATGGTGATATTTTTTGCAATTACTTTCCAATTAACCGGATTGGTATTTACATGAGGATTACCCATTAAATGGACATCACCCTCGGTACGATCTCCTTTTTCAACTTTTTCTAGAATTTTTACTCCATCGGAAACACCGACAAAGCCAATTGCTCCATCAATTATTTTTTTATTTCGTGCCTTATCCAATAAAGTTGTTGACCATCCTTCGAGATCCATTCCTGTTGTTATCCACATATCGGCTTTGTTTAGCAGCATAGCATAACTTGGTTTTGGCGATACAAAGTGAGGATCTTGTTTGCCGGATGCTATATATTGCACATCGGCTTTATCTTGTGCTATAGCTTTCACAATTGTTTGATAATCAGAAAAAGAACATATTATGTTTAATTTCTCATTATCGGCAAAAGACATATTTGCCAATAATATTAGTGTGAGTGTTAAAATTTTTACTTTTTTCATATTTATATTTATATGTGATTTTTAGTATTAGTATGCTTCGTGTTTGTGTGGCCCCATTGCCCATGATACATGCAGAGTAAATACATGGTCGCTTGGCATTTCTCCTAATGAACCCATCATATTATTTATATTTCTGTCGTTATATTGATATTGGAATCGATAAAACACAAACTCGCTTTGCCAAAAATCCAGGCAAACAGCATAGTTCATTTCATGATCTGACTTATCATAAGGCAATTCAGTGTATCCTATTCGTGCGGCTAACCAAAATCTTGCTCCTAACTTATTCTGTATTGATGAATAAAAACCAAAAGTTTCAACATCTTTTAATGGTCCTTCATGGTAGCCATATATAAATTCAGTTTTCCAATCGAGAGTTCTGTATTTAGATCTTCCTACTGGTGCCCATTTATAATGTAATCCAAAACTCCCAATATGAGCATTATAATTTTCTGTGCTATCATTATGACCTCTTGCTCCACTTATTGTAAACTCAAAATAGCTGTTTTCGTTTATGTCATAATAGTTTTTGAAATGTCCTACATACAATAAATTAATTTTATTTTCTGACGTAAACGATATATCATTTCCTCCATCTACTACAGAGATATCAATGCTTGAAGCATGTGCTAAAATTGGTTTTGGTAACATAATATTCGCAGCAAGTCCTGCTCCACCAATTCCGGGTTCTCCAAAATGATACATTAAAGCTTTTGGTTTATCAAATTGGGGGAGAGCATGTGGATGATACCTGTTAAGTAAACCATATTCTGCTTTAAAAATACCTGCCTTTAAATTAATGTGTAATGGCAAATTTATTAGCTCTATATAAGCTTCTTCCAGCGCTATTCCTTCTTGTGTAACACTAAGAAATGTTTTACCTCTGGAGAAAGGATCAAGTGGAGCAGCAAATCCAAGCTCAAGCTCTCTCATAAAAAAATTGTTATTTCCATAAGAGAAATCGCTTATTTCGGTTATAAGATCATTGTTCGAGGAACTAAATGATGTGAAAAAATCTCCTCCAACACTAATATTTGGATTTAATCCTTGCTGCTTTCGTATACCACTATGGAATTTTTTAGAAATATCGTTACTTTCCTTTTTATTTTGTGATGAAAACTGTTTGGCTTTATCCATTAAAGCATTCCGCTTATCTATTTTTTCTTTTTCAAGAATTTTTTGTTGTAGTTCTATTAATTGGTTTTCTAAAGAATCTATTCTTGAGTTTAAATTCTGATTATTTTGATTTTGGGCATTTATGTTCAAATACTGAATTAAGAATATCAGTATTAAAAATGTTTTTAATTTCATTTTTACTGTTATTAATATTATACCAATTAATCACCAAAATGACCGATATAATTCGTTTCTTTTTCACTTATATTTCTTCAAAAAATCAAACCGTAGCCATACTTCGACAATGCTCAGCACGGGTAGCTATGCTTGGATTTTTTGAATCACCAAGGCAAAAAATAATTCAAATTATTTATAGTTCATTTTGAAATTTAATTAGTATTATTCATTCGTAGAATTAATGAATAAAAAAATTAATTATAATTGTGGGTATATGCATACAACTTATCAAAAGCTGATGCTAAAATCTAATGTAGTTTTTAGAAATTAGATGGTGGACCTCTGTATTCCTGAAGTAAATAGTAATAGGATTTATCAAGTCTTTCCTGAATAATCAATTTATATTCAGGCTGTAATTTTTTTAAAAATAATATAAAAGCACCCGCCGTAATTACAATAAGTAATATCACATTAGAAATAATATCATATAGTATGAAATCATTTTCCGTATGCTTATGCGATTCGAATGGAGTATTAGAACAATCTTCGCCTTTATGATATGGGTGAGCATGTGAAATTGTAATTCCTATAGCCGATTTATGAAAATGTCTGTTATATACAGAATTAAAAAACAACCAGCATAGTGCAGGAAGTAATACTAATACAACTAAGTTTCGATAATTAAAACTGCTTTTCATTTCATCGGTTAATACAAAGTGCTGCAAATATAGAAAATCTTATTAAAAAGAAAATTCTTAGATTGAAATTTTGACCTTCCCAAAACCAAATAGTTTAATTTACTTCCATAATTACTTAATCAAAAAAGTAAAATAATAGAATTAAAGGGGGGTGGGGAAATTTCGAATTACTTAAAAAAATTATGTTTCACTTATTTTATGAAGTAATTCAGAATTCAGAATCTTAAATGATTTACCATTTACATTAATCAATCCTTCTTCTGTAAAATCGTGAAGTATTCTAGTTACGGTTTCTCGTGAAGATCCAACAAGATAAGCAAATTCATTTCTGGATAGAGGTAGTTGAAAGTTCTGATCATCAAATATATTTTCTGAAAAATCCAGTAACACTTCTGCCACATAAGCATTTACACGTTTCTGTGATTTATTAACACCCGTTTTAAACTGTTGAACTAAATCAAAACTTAATTCTTTAATTAACTCTTTTGCAAATTCACCATTGCTTAAAAGCAACTTTTCAAAATACGGATAATCAATAAAGCAAACGCTTGTTTCAGTTAATGATGTTACCGAATAATGAAAAACTCTTCCTGTAAAAACTGAAGGTACACCAATAAATGAAGGAGATTTAACAATTTTTATTATTTCTTCTTTTTTCAAAGGACCTTCCATATGAATTTTGGCTAATCCTTTTGTCATATAAGCAATATTGGTTGTAAAACCTCCTTGTTTTATAATATTTTCACCAGCCTTGAATTCAATTTGGATACAATTACTACAGAGAGTATTTAATTCATTTTCAGCAAGTAAAGATACAGGGATTGACTTAAAAGAACACTCCAAACACTTACAATCCTTTGCTTTATTATTCATTTATTAATAAGCCTTTTTAATTTCCCGAAATATAGTTAAAAGTATCATATATTAACCGAATAAAATTGGCAATAGTAATTATTTATGAGCGCATATTGTACGCTCGTTTTTTATATCTAAAAATATGTATTAACAGCAAATTCAAATTGATTTATAAAAATTTCTTTAAAAGTTGAAATATTATTCTGTTCATAAAACAATAGCATTGCTTTCTTATAGTCAATAGAGTCAACCGTTCTAAATGATAAAGGGCAATAGTTTTCATTCATTAGTATTGCATTACTTACAATTCTAGCTGTTCTTTTGTTGCCATCCATAAATGGTTGAATATATGAAATTAACACAAGTGTTAATAATGCCTTTTCAAATGCACTTTCCTTCCTATTTATTACTTCACAAGTATGCCTTAATGCTTCTAATATTTGAAATTCATTATCAAGTGGTCTATAGTTAGTTCCTGTTATACCAACACGTTGTTTTCTTAAATTTCTTTCTACAGCAAGTTCTTTAATTAGAATACTATGAATATCTTCTATTTTTGAAACAGAAAGTGGATTTAGATAATCAGGATTATCAATTATAAAATCAAGTGCATCCTTATGATTCAAAAGCATTATTGCTTCTTCTTTTGTTTTTCCTGCAGCAGTTTCTTTTTCCTTTAATAATCTTTCTGTTTCCAATAATGAATATGTATTCCCTTCAATTTGAGAAGATTTCCAACTTAAATCAATTGCTAATCTTTCAAGTTCTTTCTTATATTCCATTTCTGAAAGTCGAGATACATTTTTAGTATAGATCTTTTGATATTCAGAAAGTTTAGATAACTCATTAGCTGTAAAAACACTATTTTCATCTAAAACTTCAGTAATTATATTTAAATTAAAGCTTGTATTTATTTTCCGTTCATCAATTTCTTTTTCATAGTATTTATTAATATCAATTGGTTGAATTAATTCATAGGCCGATGAGATAGAATATTTAGTTCCTTTTCCTTGACCTTTGACTTCAATGTAATTCTCAGCAATCAGTTTTGTAAGAATCCGTTTTAAAGTAGCATAACTAACTGAGGTTGATATTCCTTCAAACACTTCCTTTGATGAACATTCATCTGCTCTTTTTACAAAGTCAATTATTTGTTGTTCTCTTTCTTCAAGCATATTAAATATATTTAGCTCACTAAGTTATGATTTAAAGCTCAATTTTCAAAGCATTTTGATCTGTATGTGTTTTATAAATGAGCTACAACGTATTAATATTCTATCAACTGTTTATATAATAATAGAATTATTAACTAACAATACAAAACTCGTGATTCTAGTATTCTTCTGATCACCCTATTCTCACTAGAAATTGTTGATAGAATTCTGTTGGACAATGCTATTACAAACTGGAGACTTGAACCATAGATATAAAATTGTTAATGACTCGAAACTCTGAACTATTAATCCCAAACTATATTTAAATACTCATCTCCTTG
Organism: Bacteroidales bacterium; assembly: GCA_013138975.1. Classification (GTDB taxonomy): domain Bacteria; phylum Bacteroidota; class Bacteroidia; order Bacteroidales; family UBA12077; genus UBA12077. The sequence continues at coordinate 6,240 of WTBR01000011.1, read as the reverse complement.
CTAAGCGTAATTTGCAATTACACTTCACCCTTTTGCATTGTTAAATTATCATTTTTTAAAAATACTACTGTATTTTTCAGAATTACAAATTCAGTAAAATAGAAAGCGGCAATACAATTGCCGCTTAGCTTCTTCGATTTATTTTATATGTCGCTCATCGGGATTCATTAGAATACAAAAGTTAATGAGTGTGATGAAAATTACAGGCTCTTTGACAAAACACTAACCGTGTATGGCTTGAGTGATTTTATCAATGTGCCTGCAATAGCGTTGGCTAGCTGCGAACTAAAATGCCTAGCGATTCAAATATCGGTTGTTTATCTTCCATTGAAATCTTGGCTACGGCAAAGAAGTCCTTGATCCACTCTTCTACTTTTGCGAAAGCAGATACTTGGTTTTTTCTAATAAAAATACTTATTTTTCTATACCAGTTCTATTTACATAAATTTCATATAGTGTATGTGGCAATGAACCTGACAAATATATAATATGCACAGGTTGATCAATGACTTGGTGAGTGTTCATATCTACAGAAGGTATAATGCCATAACAAGCCTCACTACCAAATGGCTCTTCACCATCTTCACCAACAAAAAAGCAATAAAATCCTGCAGAACATTGATAGTGGTAGCCTGTAAAACTAGGAATGTTATAATAATTATCTATCCAGCTAGGTCCTTGGAACCCATAACTGATATATTCGGGATCAGATCCGTTTATATCTATATTTGTAATAGTTGCCTCATTAGATATTTCATTTCTAACCAAAAGAGGGAAGTTGAAATAATCATTATTTAATGCGAAAATATTATTTGCACCATCTAATTTTTGGCTTATATTTTCGTGGTTTAAATAGTAGTCAGTATCATTACTACTTAGCGAAGTCGTATTTTCGTTATATTCTGTGTGTTTTACGACCTTATAAGCTTTCCAAACTCCTTCGTCTAGTGGGTAGCTCATATGTTCACCATCGCCAATAGTTTCTTTAAGTTCACCGGTGTAAGAAGTCGAGACATCCATGTTTTCTCCTGCATATTCATAGTTAGCCTCAATAATTATATTAAATCCACAAATACTATTTCCATCGAAAAGAGGAACATAAGTAACCGTAGGCAAATGTATATATGTCACGGTACCATGTGTTGGTTCAAAAAAACTTGCACTTTGGGTGTTTAACGTAACTGTTAGATTCTGATTTTCGCCTTCTATGATTGTAATATTATCTTCTCCCTGTATATCAATATCATCTATTCGTACATGATCTTTTTCTATTATAATGGCATATTCACTCAAATCTGAAGAGACTAAATAGTGAGTAGTTTGTCCATCATAATATGTACCTGCAGTAAGGTAGAGTTGCTGAGATTCAGAAACGTAATGTTCAACTATATCATTATCAGATCCTCCACCCGGTTCTATATTTAGCTCTGTTGTATCTTTATCGCATGCCATAAAGATAGTTGCAATAATAATTGTGATAATACTTAATTTGCTAATCTTAATTTGTTTCATCCCTGTATTTTTAAAATATATTTATATAACTGAATTATTTCTTTCAAGGTTAAAGATATTTAAATATGCCAATTAAAAAAATAACAATACAAAGTTTGTGATTCTAGTATTCTTCGATCCATCCTATTCCCACTAGAAATTGTTGATAGAATTCTGTTGGACGATGCCGTCCGTTGCTATGGGCATTAAATCTTGAACGGATAATTTGGGGATGTTTATTAAATGTAGTTTTGTTAAAAACAATTGTTTGTTTTCATCATAATAAATTGAATGTCTAATTATCTTCTTTCTAATTTTATATTTTTTGTGGACTTAAAAATAACTAATATTAAACAATAATATTCAATACCTAACAGAAAGAAGGTGTCCTTACAGGACCTCCCTACTCTATATTTCCGATTACTATCGATATCTCTCTACGTCGAATTTATTCTTATCGTTTTCAAAACTATTTTTAATATGTTTTTCTTTTTGTACAAATTTGAATTCCTTGACAATAGCTCATTTATTCTTGTAAACACTATGTAGCAAATGCTACCAAAAGTAAAACGACTTAGTTACGCTCATCGGAGGTTTTGAGTAAGAAGGTTTTAATACACAAGCCCAAACACTAAGGTGGTAATATGGAGAAAGGTCTCACAAGTACTGTCTTACTTTTTGCAGTAACTTCGGAAATTCCAATGGATATTATTAAACTAAAAATATAATTCTATTTAGCATTTAAATGCTGCGCTAAGCCAAAACCCATACTAAAACAAGCTTGTAATAAATATCCACCTGTGGGTGCGTCCCAATCTAACATTTCGCCAATACAGTAGTTGTTTTCAATAGTGTTTAGTTGGAAGTTTAAATCTATTTCTGATAAACAAACTCCTCCAACTGTAGAAATGGATTTGTCTAATTCAGCTGAATTAACAATATCAAAAGCTAAGCTTTTAATTTTTAGAGCAAGCGTGTCAATATTTAAGAATGCTTCTTTTGAAATGCATGTTTTCAGTAAGCCTATCTGCACAGGACTAAGTTTTAGCTCTCTTTTTAATATCTCAGTTGTTTTTTTAAATTTAGATTTTTTCAATTTGGTGACAATATCTGCGTATGATAAAGTAGGTTTTAAATCGATAAAAATAATCGCTTTTTGCTGTTTCTTCAGCTCGGATCTAATTTCTGGGCTAAGTGCATATATAGCATTACCTTCTAGTCCGAATTGAGTAATAACAACTTCGCCTTTTTGCTTTTTATTTAAACAAGAAATGGAAATGTTTTTAAGTGGAGCACCAGCGTGTTTTAGAATAAAATCGTTTTCCCATACAATATTATAAGCACAGTTCGAAGCTTGAAAAGGAATAGTATTTATCCCTTTTTTTCCGAAAATAGATAACCAACTTCCATCCGATCCTGTAACTTTCCAACTTCCACCACCTAAAGCAAAAATGTTATAATCAGATTCAACAAGCTCTTTGTCATTAAATACTAAATTATTGCTTATACCCCAACCTGTCCAGATTTTGTTGTATTCGATTTTAACACCATTTTCTATTAAAACAGTTTGAAAAGCTTTGAGCACTTCAATAGGTGTAATTCCCTCTTTTGGGAATACTCTTTTGCTACTCCCAACATAAGTTGGAATACCAATTGAATAGAGCCAATCTATTAAATCCTTGTTGGTAAATTCGAAAAGCATTTTTTTTAAAAAAGAGGAAGGCGTATAGCGTTCAATGAATGATTCTATCTGTTCTGAATTCGTTAAATTAAACCCACCCTTTCCTGCAACTAAAAGCTTTCGTCCAAGAGCTTCATTTTTTTCAAAAATTGTTACTTCAAATTTTTGATTGTTTAGGAAAGCGGCTAATGCAATAGCCGCCGCTCCTCCACCAATAATAGAAACCGTTTTTTTCATTTTAATCTATTGGCTAAAAATATCAATATTGAAATCACAGCTAACGGATAATTCATTTTTATTGGTAATATTTTCTAATCGCTCTATCCCTGTACTCCAATAATAAGGCGTCATTTTTAAAAGAGAAAGCAAGACTTCTGCACTTTTGATATCTATTTTAAAACTTGTTCTTTTTGTAATTTCATGCTTGAATAAAGAGGTCATCTTCTCTACAACATTGCTTGTGTGTGGCCTAAAAGTATCGTAAATTAAATCTGCTATTTCGCGTAAGTGATTAGAAGCAGGACTCACAATTATAACATATCCTTGTTTAGATAAAATGCGTTTGAATTCTTCTACCATAATTGGCGAAAAAACGGATAGAATGAGATCAATACTAGTGTTGGCAATGGGTAAATTATATATTGAACTTACGAAGTAGAAGTTGTTTTTATATTTATTTGCTGCATTTTTAACAGCGTATTTAGAAATATCTGTACCCAATATTTCTGTTTCTAAACCAGGTAAATTGTTTAGAGCTTTTTCAGAATAATACCCTTCCCCACAGCCTGCATCAAATGCAATAATATCTTTGGTAACAAAAGTGAGTTTATCAGTAATAAGGTTCTTAATGCTTTCTATAAGTGGATCGTAAAACCCAAGTTCTAAAAAAATTCTTCTGGCAGCAATCATCATTTGATTGTCGCCCGGATCCTTAGATTTTTTTTGATTCACTGGCAACAAGTTTAAATAACCCTGTTTGGCTATATCAAAACAGTGGTTATTTTCACATATATATGTTTTTTCTTTAGAATCGTATAAAGAACTTTTGCAATATGGACAGATTATTATAGACATTGGGATAAGCGAATAAGCTATTTACACTTTAAGTAATTTGTTTCAGCAAGTTGTAATAATCTTGGCAATTGTATACAACTTGTTATTATAACAAATGTAATTAAAAAGTATACTTTAATTACTAAATTGGATATTAAACAATCAAATTAATACATATGTGTACAAATGAACTTAAAATGACTATTACAGATTTAAGTCCAATTTAGGAGTTTTTGTGTAGTACTCTTAATTAATCGAATAGAAAACTTAAATTTTTTTGCGAAAAGGAACCTAGCAAATATGTTTAAGAGCAATTAACTTTCCCTAATGGCCGAAAGGCAAAAGTGGGTCGGCAAAAAAAACTAAAACAATTTTCAAAAGAATTATTATATGAATTTACATTAAAAAGACTTTTATGTTCGAATACGACTGGTTTTATAAGGTTTGCATAAGAATAGTTGCCGAATGCGAGCTTCAACCCTTGATATTATTGACATTCGGCAACATTTCTTGATGTGTTATTATGCATTGTTTATTTTAAATTTATTAATCATACTGTAGCTATTATTCTATTATTTTTTCCCATATTCCGTTTTGAGATGACACTAAAAACCTATTTATTTCCCCATTGTCATTTATTTCAAAATTAAATGACATATCAGAATTTATAATAAAAAACCTTGTGTTTGATTCAGGCAAAATAAGGTATTTATGCTTATCCCAATTCTGGAATACATTAATACTGCCATTTTCAATAAGTATTTCTACCTTCATAGAATCATCTCTTAATTGATATGTGCCAGTATATTTTTTAAGTTGAATCTCGGTTAACTGGATGAACTCTCTATCGTCAAATGTAATCACCTTTCGCTTTCTCAAATTATATTCATCTCCTGCTTTCAATAAATAGTATTCTCTGCTTCCCTCAGGTAATTGATAAATTGTATCTCTTTCTTGTGACCAACGTGTGCCATCATAAATGGCAACATAACTTTTGCCTACAACTTTAAATTTATCACCATGAACAATTATTCCAGTATTTTCGTCCAAACCTATCCCTAATAATTCCGGTCTGTTGTCCAGAATTTCGAACATATCAAACTGTCTGTTTCTTGCTAAAAGGTGTTGATCAATTGCGATATTTGATATAAATCCCAATCCTACTTCATGGTCACCCATCATCTCTGTATTCCCCTTCGTATCTCCTCTGGTTAAATAAGAACCTAGAATGGTAGCACCAGCCGACCCACCTGCGATAACTCCACCTCGATCCAAAAGCTTAATAAGTTCATCATGCGTCTTTGTATTTAAATAAGAGTCGGCATGTCGCCATTGTCTTCCCCCGCCGAATATCACACCCACAGCATTTTTAATCGGTTCAATAAATTCATCTTTATTAGCTTCTTCTGGGTCTCTGGTGTGCAATACTGTTACGTTATTAAAACCTAAATTAATGAATGATTGTTTGTAATTTTCCAAAAACTCATCAGACAGCACTTCAGAAGAACCAGCTGTTGGAATAACAATTATTGGTGCGTCTGCTCCCCCGATGAGCTCCAAGAATTTATCTTTAAAAATTCCATAAATTCTATCACCAGTAATAATTAATGTGCCTTTTTCTGGACCTATTGTTTCAATTTCTTGGTCAATTTTAGATGATTGGATAGCCTCTTCCTTTGGCGTATTGCATCCAGAAAATAAGATGATGCCCAAAAATAATAGTTGTAATTTTTTCATTTTATTTGTTCTTATTTATTTAATAATGCATAACGATCCTCAGGTAAAAATTGACGGGGATTTCTGCCCTACTTCTCTATCCCCCGTTATAAAATGTTGAAGATAGTACAAAGATTGATAAACACCAAGCCCCCATATGCTTTAAGACCCGATGTTGAACTAAACCCCGCCGAAGCGGGGTAGCTTTTGAGCAGTGCCACTAAAAAGCAGTAATGCTCGTATTATTAATTGAAAAATTAAATAATATGAGTAAAAATACAATTTATTCTGAAGCTTGC
>WTBR01000018.1 GCA_013138975.1 Bacteroidales bacterium | reverse complement strand
CTCGTAAAAAGGGTGCTTTAGATAAATCAAAGGGCTTTATAAATTTCTTTTGTGTGTTTTCAAGTTCTGAGCTTTCTATCATTAGTTCTTCAAGCTTAAACTCAATATCCTTACTTATAAGTTGAACTGGCTCACTATCAACAACAATTATACTTGTACGAAAACTCTCATGACGATTTATTAGTTGTTTTAATACTTCTTCTATTTTTGATTTATCAAGCTTTTTTCCCAATGGAATTATACCGGGCATATTGTATGCTGTTGACGTCAAATCAAATTGTTGTAACAAATACAATCGCTTCTGTGCTGAGGATAATGGGTAATTTGATTGTTCCTGTGCTTTTGGTATAGAAACAAATTCTATTTTTGTACTCCTTTCTATCTGACTTGCCTGTGATTTTATTGTTGAATGTAAAAATACATCTCGTAATGGAAATTCAACTCCTATTTCTTTGTGTATATTACTTGTTAACACAGTTGCTTTGAGCGAATGACCTCCGATTGAGAAAAAATTAGTATTTACACTTATTTCTTCTTTTTCAATATTTAACACCTCTGACCATATTTTAACCAACTTTTCTTCTATTTCATTGGATGGTGCTACATAATCATCACCTGCTTTTATTTGCGGTGAGGGCAGAGCTTTTCGATTTACTTTGCCATTGGAAGTTAAAAGAAATTTATCCAGTTCAACAAAATAAGCCGGTATCATGTAATCAGGAACTTGTGATGACATATAAGCTCTTAGCTCTTCATGGCTGAATTTTTCTTTACAAACTACATATGCGCATAGGTACTTTTCATTGTTTTCTTCAAGGGCAAGCACTACACTCTCTTTTATGTTTTCATGTTTTATTAAAGTACTCTCTATCTCTCCTAACTCTATCCTAAAACCTCGAATCTTTACCTGATGGTCTATTCTTCCTAAGAATTCAATATTACCATCGGGTAACCAACGTGCTAAATCGCCTGTGCGATATAAGCGTTCTCCTTCTTTGAATGGATGATCTATAAATTTTTCTGAATATAATTCGGGATTGTTTAAATAAGCTATTGCTAGTCCTTCTCCACTAACACATAATTCCCCGGGCACTCCAATTGACTGAAGCTGATTGTTTTGATCTAAAATATAAACTTGACTATTTTCTATGGGCTTACCAATGGGGATATTATTTTCCAGTTTTTGAACCTCAAATCTGGTGGTTACAACAGTATTTTCTGTTGGTCCATAATTATTATATAACTTATATCTTCTTTTAGTAAAACTATTTAACTTATCGCCTCCTGTTAATAAAATTCTTAGAGATTTATTGTCATATTCCATAAATATCTCACAAAACTGAGTTGGCAAGAAGCTGATTGTTATATTCTTTTTCTCAAAATAATTATTCAACTTCTCCGGATTCAGTTTTATACTATCATTGATAAAATATAAACTTGCTCCTGCAATTATAGTCGGAAAAATCTCCCATACCGAAGCATCAAAACTAAATTCTGCATAATTATTAATATGATCTTTTTGATTTATGCCATACAAATTATTATGACCTATACATAAGTTCACAAGGGAGCTATTTTTTATTGCAACGCCTTTAGGCTTGCCTGTTGAACCTGAGGTATAAATGATATATGCTAAATTCTCTGAACTATAAATCTCTGACAATCTTTCAGTTGAATAATTACTCAATATATTCAGATCGTGCTGAAACTTGTTTTTATTTTTAACGGAAGCTATTTCTTCTTTATTTTTATCAATCGAAATTAGTACATCATATCTATATTTTGTTAATTCATTTTCCAGAGTAAATATCTTACGACTGGATTCAATTTTTTCAATTGACGTTTCCTCGTATTTTAAATCATCCCAAAATCCTCTTGATAAAAATAGTTCTTCACTCCACTCTGTTTTGGTTTTATAATCTTTATTGGTATTGGTTCGCTTAAATTCTTCAAGATCTTTTTCTAATTCATGTTTAAGATCCTGATCCATAATATCTCCTAAAAACATTATTCCTTCAGGTTTCATCAAATCAATCGCCTTACGAATTACCTGCTTTAAATAATTATGACCATCAAAACATTGAATTACACTATTTATTATGATAAGGTCAAAATCTTTCTCGTCTATCTGATCTATTTCATCGGCTGACAATCGCTTCTGAATGATATTGGAATGTCCTTCTGAGTTTATTCTTTCCTCATTTTTTTGCAATATGCTTCCCGACAAATCGGTACCATAATACAAGGCTACTTTAGGTGCTAACCTAAACATACTTATTCCTGAAGCACATCCTATTTCCAGAATTCTTGTTTGAGAAGTAATAAGTGGTTCTAATTTTTTAAACACATTATCGCCATATTCATCCATCTCTTCTTGTGGTATGGCTTGTCCTGTATAACTACTACTCCATCCTCCTCCTGTTATTTCATCTACAGATTCATCACCTACATACTCCCATAGTTTTCTGTCATTCAACTTACTTTGAGTTTCCTGTTCTCCATAAATATTAGAACTATCCATACATAAATATGTCCTCAGGGAAGAACACTCCCATTGGAATTTATTCATCTCTTTTAAATATCGCTTCTCACTAAGAATAATACGGGTAGACGTATCATTTATCATAAACTTGATACGTTCTTCGGGATATGATACTGATAATGGTAAATATCCACATCCCGTTTTCAGGATCCCTAGCATGGATATTATGGCATTAGCGCCCTTATCCATATATATTCCTATACTTTCATTAATACTAACTTCACATTCGAAACGCAAATATTGTGCTATCTGATTGGATCTTTTGTCTAATTCTCTATACGAAATTTGTTCCTTACCGCTAACAAGGGCTATATTATCGGGAGATTTTTCAACTTGCTCTTCAAATAATTCATGTATGGTTTTATCTAAGGGATAATCTGATTGGGTATCGTTAAATTCGTGTAAGAGTTGTTGTTTTTCTTCCTGTGATAATAATTCTATTTCCTTTAATTTAACTTTAGGGTTCTTTATAACTGAACTTACAACACTCTTAAAACATTTAATATATCTTTCAATCGTTTCTCGTTTAAATATACCAGTATAATATTCAATTGAAATGTTAATTGTATTAACTGTTTCAGAAACAAAGAATATCATATCAAATTTTGATGTCCCTCCATAAAAATTCGATGTTAGCGTGGAATCTTCTTCTATTATTACATTGTTTTCCCTTTGATCTTCTGATATATCTTCAAAATTCTGAACGACCATATTAATATCAAACAATGGATTTCTTGATATATCCCTATCAATATTCAACATATCAACCAGGTCCTCAAATTGAATATCCTGATTTTCGAAAGCTGCTATACTATTGTCCGAAACTTCTTTCAGAAAATCCAGGTATGTTTTATCTCCATTGGGGTAATTTCTCATTGCCAATGTATTAATAAACATCCCTGAGATTCCTTGCAAATCGGAATGTTGACGACCTGCTATTCCACTCCCGATTATTATATCTTCTTGATTTGAAAACCTATAAAACAAAGTATTTAAAACGGCTAGTACATTCATATACAATGTACTCCCCATTCCTTTACCTAGGTCTTTTAATAATGAGGTTTCATCTTCATCTAAACTAAAGCTGCAAACATCTCCTTTGAATGTAAAACTTTCGGGGCGTTTATAATCTGTTTGCAAATTAAGCACTGGAATATCTCCGGAATACAAATCTTTCCAATAACTTTCCTGACTCTGTAATCCTCCTTTTGCAATTAACTTGTTTTGCCAATTTGAAAAGTCTTTATACTGCAATTTCAATGGAGCTATCTTTTCTCCATTGAACAAGTTATGAAAGTCTTCTCTTATAATATTACTGCTAGTCCCATCTGATATGATATGATGCATGTCAAATACTAAATAATATTGCTCATTAGAAACATTCATTAAACAAGCTCGTATTAAAATATCTTTTGAAAGATCAAATGGTTTTATATATTCTTTTATATCCTTTTCAAGATTTTCTCTTGTTGTTTCTTTATTATCTAATTTAAAATCAACTTGATCATATACTCGTTGAATGGGTTCATTATTTAATGTTATAAAAGATGTCCTGAAACTTTCATGCCTGCTCACAAGGTCTACAAATGCATTCTCTAAGCTATCTATTTTTATGTCAAGGCTCAGAGGAATTACTATTGGCATATTATAGGATAAACTTTGAAAATCCAATTGCTGAATAAAATACAGGCGTTTTTGAGCTGAAGAAAGTGCATAGTACTCTTTTTTCTCTACCAATTTTATAGATGAATAATTAAGTCTTGAAACTTCAGATATACATAAAGCCATCTTTTTTATAGTCTGCTGCTGAAAGATTTCATTTAATGGAAGTTTTACACTAAATTCCTTATGTATTTTTGATACCAATATGGTTGCTTTTAGCGAATGTCCTCCAATAGCAAAGAAGTTCGCTGTTGTACTAATCTCTTCTTGTGGCACATTTAATACCTCTGACCATATTTTTACAAGTTTTTCTTCCTTCTCATTCGACGGTGCTGCATAATCGTCTCCTGCTTTTATCTCTGGGGATGGTAGTGATTTGCGATTTACTTTACCATTACTGGTTAATGGTATATTTTCCAACTCTACAAAATAAGATGGAATCATATAATCGGGAAGGCTTACCGATAAATATGTGCGTATTTCTTCCTGATTTAAGTCTTCCTTTTTAACCAGATAAGCACACAGATATTTTTCTCCGTTTTCCTCTCTGTCTATTACTACACTTTCTTTTATGCTTACATGCTTTTGCAAAACATTTTCTATCTCGCCTAACTCTATCCTAAATCCACGAATCTTTACCTGGTGGTCTATTCTTCCTAAAAACTCTATATTACCATCGGGTAAGCATCGTGCTAAATCTCCTGTTCGATATAAACGATTGCCTTCTTTAAAGGGATGCGGCGTGAATTTTTCAGAAGTCAAAGTCTGATTATTTAAATAGCCTCTCGCAAGCCCGTCTCCTCCAATACACAATTCTCCGGACACCCCTACCGGTTGTAGCATGTTGTTATTTAGAACATAAAACTCCATATTAGGCATCGGTTTACCTATTGGTATATTTCCTTCTTGTGGGATATTGTTTTTTTCTTCATAAAAACTTGTATCAATAGTTGCTTCGGTAACTCCGTAACTATTTATTATTCTTATCTTCTCTCCATATTTCGATTGTATATTTATATAATCTTGAGTTTTTAAAATATCTGATCCTATTATTATTAATTCTAAGTCATTAAAAACTTTTTCACTTTCAGCTGCATAATCGAATAGGGGGATAATTAAGCCTGGTGTAGATTCAAAAATATTAATCTTTTGGCTTACCAAGATTTTTAACAATTTACCTAAATCAGATCTTTCTTCATTATTACATATAACTAATTTTCCACCGTTCAGCAATGATCGGGCAATGTCACCGGCAAATACATCAAATCCAAAGCTTGCTATCTGAAGAATATTGATATCCCTTTTTATCAGATTATATTTTTCTCTCCAGGCATAATATGCATTGACATAATTTCTATGTTCAACCATAACTCCCTTTGGCTTACCCGAAGATCCTGAAGTATAAATTACATAAACCAGATCATCATTTTTATTTAAATTTGTAATGTTCTCTATATTATCACTATAAATAAGATCATTTTCAATATCTAATATTTCACCTGTAAACCTTACTTTATCAATATATTTATTTTGCGAAAGCAACAATACTGTGTTACTCTCTTCTAAAATTAATTCGCAACGACTAATCGATGTCGTTAAGCTATCAATTGGGAGAAAAGCCCCTCCGGCTTTCAAAACAGCAAATTGCGAGACAATTAAATCAGACGATCTCTCTCCATATATACTCACTATACTATTGGGTATAACCCCATACTCTCTTAAGGTAGTAGACAGGCGATTAGCCTTTGTATTCAATTCATTAAATGTCAACTCCTTATCATTATCAACTATAGCAATTTTATCAGGAGCCTTCCTTACCTGCGCCTCAAATAACTGATGAATGGTTTTATTTTTTGGATAATCTGTTTCTGTATTGTTAAACTCATACAATAACTGATGTTTCTCTTCTTCTGAAAGAATATCCAATGATTGTATTGCCGATTTATTATCATCTATTATCGTATCAATTATCCTTACATAATGCTTCTCTATATTCTCTATTAATTCTCTATGAAAATAGGCATTGATATAATTAAAGCTAATTTCTATTTCTTCAGATATTAAAGCACTTACTGTTAGTTTATAATTTGTTGTTTCTTGTATTGAGAAAGATTTAAAGGCAAGCTTATCTTGTTGTTGTAAATTCTCTTTATCGAGTGGATAGTTCTCGACTACAAATATGGACTCTATTAAGTCATTTTCTTTATATCCTGAATAATCTAAAATATTTAGTAAAGGAACATTTTCAAATCGCCCTCTCTCTAATGTTTGGTTTGCATTCTCTTTTAATACGGAAATTAAGGGTTTATCTGGTGTGATTCTTATCCTTATAGGAATAGTATTAATAAATAAACCAACCATTTGTTCTATACCTTCAAACTTTATATTCCTTCCGGATATAGTAGTTCCAAAAAGTATATCGGACTCTCCTGAGTATTTGCTTAAAAGAATTCCCCAAGCACTATATAATATGTCGGCAATTGTTAATTTTTGCGATTTGCAAATTTGCTTAAGTATCGAAAACTTATCTTCTGTAATAGAAAAACTATGACTTTGATTATTTGAATTATCCGGCAAAGTGTTGAAACTCTTAAAGCTAAAAACATTTTTAAGTTCAAATCCTTTTAGGTAATCTTTCCAAAATGATTCATCTTTAATTGAAGGCTTCTGGTTAAGTTTAAGATAATTCTTAAATAACGGTTTTTTACTAAGTTTTAAAGAACTTCCGGTAACTAGCTCATTATAGAAATTTAAAAACTCTTTTAAAATTATTCCATTACTCCATCCATCATAAATTATATGATGGTTACTTATTAATAAATTGTATTTATCTGTATTGAATTTACATAAAGTGAGTCTAAATGGCACTTCCCTTAAATCAAAACTTTCCTCAGAATCTTTTAGTTTGATATTTTGATATTCGGATTCTATTGTGCTCTCTTCTTTTGATAAATCATAATATCTAATATCAAGTTTTTTTTCTTTTAAGATAACCTGTACTGGTTTATTCAGTTTTTCCCACCGATATAATGTTCTTAACATTTCATTATTTTCAACAACTTTATTCCATGCTTCCTGAAAATAATCGGACTTAACTACACCTTGAATTTCTAAGGATAGTTGAACAAAATATAGATTTTTACTTACATCTTTAAGATAATGAAATAAGATTCCTTCTTGTAAAGATGTTAAGTCTACAATATTTTCAATATTTTTTTTATCTAATTTAAAATCTTTATTCATATTAAAATTATGTTAAATATTTCTTTTATACCTTAATCCGCAAGACCTGTTAGGTTTTAGATTGACAGGCAATTATATCGAATCGACATTCACTTATTAATGCGAAACCTTTTAGGTCTGTTTAATTGATAATCAACTTATCGAGAAAATATCTGCGGATATCAGGTTTATCTTAAAATCCCAGAAATATTAGATTGAATTATTATAATTAAATTTTGGAAATGATTTCCACTTTTCCTTTTAAGGGGCTATCTTGAAATCCTGACAGAGTCAGAATGACCTATCAGAGTTTTACTACCAGACTCCAATGTCGTTTAGTTAGCAAATCCTTCGATAAACTCAGGATGACCAATTTATCAATGTCAGGCTGAGCTTGAGATAGTGAAATTCGCCAAGCCGCTTGAAGCGGCTAGGCGAATAAACAACATTACTACCAGACTCTGACAGGTTTAAAAAAACTCTGCCAGGTCGACCCGAAACTTAAAGCTTTTGGGTAATTATATATGACAAACCATTTCTACGTAAAAAATTTTTATCCGGTACATCAATATGACTTTTAAAAATTCCAAAAAAACTTAATTGAAATATTGAAAATTTATAATATAAAATATGTTTTACAATCTAACATACCAATGAATAATTAAGAGAGTAATTTAGGAAATGGGAATTTAATGAAGGTAATTTTAGATTTAATAAAACATTAGTAATTGTTAAAATTATTTAATCAAATAAAAGACAACTTTTTAAATGATTACGCTAATTAAATAGTCAATAAGGTTAATAAAAAATACTTAAACGTTAATTATATTATAGCTTCGCTATAAAAACTCACAAAATTAAAGTTTAATTAACATTTAATTAAAAAAAAATAAACGCTAAAGTATGTTTTTTTAATAGAAATGCAAGAAAAATAAACAAGATAGACTATAATCTTAGACCTAATTATATTCAAATTTCAATGAACTAATCAACATCTTAGTTATACCTATTAAACAACAAAAATAAAGATTTATAGCTATTTTTTAAACACAATCCAAAATACTACAAAATAAAAGTCGTAGAAAATAAAAAAGCCCCATTCCGAAATCTACTTTCGAAATGGGACTTTTTAATATTATATTTAAATTTATTTAATCATATTAACTGACTACAGTCGTTAACATTCAAAATACACCAATTAAACACCAAAATAACCTATATAATTCATTTCTTTTTCACTTATATTTTTTCAATTAATAATTCAATTTAAATAGTAGTCGTGTCACGGATACTCCTTAGAAAGAACAAAGCCTTATATTTATGTATAACCGCCATTAACAGGTTTGTTTAATAATTATAAAATCCGTAGCACGACTTACTAAATGATCCAGACAAAAAATAATTCAAATTATTTATTGGTCATTTTGAAATTTAATTGGTATTACAATTAACTAAGCTTAAACATTTACGTATAATTTTCACGTTTTCCTCAATGAATTCAGGATCTAACATGTCCATATGCTCTCCATTTCCTGAATAAATAAGCATTTTATCATTTGTGTATTGTTCCATTTGATGGGCTTTCTCCAATTTTTCTTCTTTAACTTCATTTTCTAACCGTGCTTGTATTAAATGTACTTTAGCATTTATTATTTCAAAGCTATTTATATTGCTAAGAAACCTGGAATAGTCAATAATCTTTTCACGAGTTTCATCAATTAGAAAATTCATATTCATTTTTTTTAAATTTTCTTTTATATGAAACAGGAATTTCTCCAATTCACTATTAACCTCATTTTCTTTTACTTCTTCAAATTGGTTTAAATCATTTTCATTCCAATACCCGTCAATTAAAATTACGTCGGAAACAATCATACCTCTTTTTTCTAATTCTTTGGCTACAAGAGAAACTAAACTACATCCAGCCGAATAGCCTAATAATTTATATGATCCTTGATTATCTGCTTCAATTATTTTATCTGTATAAAATTTTATAAGATCTTCAGTATTTATATAATTAAAAGAATAAAAGCATAGTTCTGGAATTAATCTTGCAACTTCAGCAAAGCAAAATCCATAGCCGACCATTGGAGGAAAGCAGAATACTTTATTATTATTTTCATTATTATACACTTCAAAATCATTCAATGCAAACTCTTTTGATAAAATATCTATTGCTAATGTCTTAATATTAGTGGCTCTGTAGATATGCATTAATGGTAAATTAATTCCAAATTTTTCTTTAATCGCAGAAACAACATTTAAAACTTTTAAAGAGTGACCTCCTATACTGAAAAAATTGGCTATTGTACTTATCTCTTCTTTTTCTATATTTAATACTTCTGACCAAATTTCTGCCAGTTTTTCTTCCGTTTCATTTGATGGGGCTACATAATCTTCGCCTGCTTTTATCTCGGGGGATGGTAGTGCTTTGCGATTTACTTTTCCATTACTTGTTAATGGAATTTCTTCCAACTCTACAAAATATGACGGAATCATATAATCAGGAAGACTTGATGATAAATATGTGCGTATTTCTTCCACGTTGAAATCTTTCTTTATTACAAGATAAGCACACAGGTATTTATCTCCGTTTTCTTCTATAGCTATTAGTACACATTCTTTTATGTTTTCATGTTTTAATAAAGCACTCTCTATCTCGCCTAATTCTATCCTAAATCCACGAATTTTTACCTGGTGATCAATCCTTCCTAAAAACTCGATGTTACCATCGGGTAACCAACGTGCTAAATCGCCTGTTTTGTATAATCTTGAATCAGGATCATTACTAAACGGATTTTTTATGAATTTTTCTGCTGTTAAGTCCGGACGCTTTAAATAGCCCCGGGCAAGACCTGCTCCAGAAATACAAAGTTCACCCGGTACTCCTATTGGAACAAGTTTTGTATTTTCATCTGTAATAAAAATCATAACATTTGCTAATGGACGACCCAATGGAATATTCTTTAATGTATGTGTAACTTTGTGATTTAAACATGTTACTGTTGCTTCTGTGGGCCCGTAATGGTTATATACATCAAAATTTCTTTTGGGTATTGCTTGCAACTTATCTCCTCCTGAAATAAGTAATCGTAAACTTCTAATTTCCTCTTTTAAAAACTGTTCTGTTAGTGTGGCAGGTAATACCATTATTGAAATATTATTTTTTTCTATATAATATTTCATCTCTTTAATATCGGCTAAATATTCTTTGGGAATAATATTTAATGTTGCTCCTGAAAGTAAAGTAGGATATAATTCCTCAACGGAAGCATCAAAAGCAATATTAAGATATTTTCCTACTATGTCATTTGTATTAAATTGATAAGTTATTATACTCCAATGTATAAAATTAACTACAGATTTATGCTCTACTAATACTCCTTTGGGCATTCCCGTTGAACCTGATGTATATATCACATAAGCAAGATTATTACTTTGCACTTCTGAGTTCACCTTTTCACAGGTTTCTTCGTTAATTTTATCCCAATCTTTATCAAGATAAACCAGGGATGAATTAAATTTAGGCAATTCTAAATGCGCTTGGGTTAAAACAATATTACATTCACTATCTTGAAGCATATAAGCTATACGATTGTCTGGATATGCAGGATCAATAGGTACATAAGCACCCCCGGATTTAAGAATTCCAAGTATTCCTATTATCATATCAAATGATCGATCTACACTAATTCCCACTAATGATTCTGGCTTAACTCCTTTTGCTTTTAAATAATGTCCTAACTGATTGGCTTTTTTTTCTAATTCTCTATATGTTAGTTGCTTATTTTCAAAAATTAGGGCTAAGTTGTTTGGTGTTTTCTCGACTTGCTCCTCAAATAACTGATGAATGGTCTTATCTTTTGGATAATCTAGCTTTGTATCGTTAAATGTATACAATAACTGATGTTTCTCGTCTTTTGTTAGAATATCAATTGCAGATATCTTAATCTCTGGCTTTCTTGCTAATTGAGCTATTATCTGTTTAAAATATTCTATAAATCGATCTATTGTTTCGGCTTTGAATAGTTGGGTACAATATTCTAAACTAAACATCAATTGTTCTCCATAATCTACTGCCATTAAAGCTAAGTCAAATCTGGAAACTCCCTTAGTATGAATGAGATTTTCATTATCTATTCCTGAAATATCGCCATTATATTCTGCCTGATTTAGTAAATTAAGCCCCACATCGAAAATTGGATGACGGCTGGTATCTCGCTCTACTGATACTTTGTCTACTAAATCTTCAAACTGGTAATTCTGATTTTCGTAAGCTCCAAGTACTGTTTGCTTTAAGTCTGAAACGAAATCTCGTATGGTTTCTTCTCCTTTTACTTCATTACGTATGGATAATGTATTAACAAACATACCAACAATATTCTCCAAATCGGCATGATTCCTTCCGGCTATTGGTGTTCCTATAACTATATCATCTTGCCCGCTTAACTTCGATAGTAGAATATTAAATACAGATAACAAGGACATATACAAGGTAAGGTCATTGTCTTTGGTGAAGTATCTTATCCCTTCGGTCTCTTCTTTGTTCAGTACAAATTTTACTGTTGCTCCTTCATTACTTTGTATTAATGGTCGAACATAATCGGTGGGAAGGTTCAATACAGGTATCTCTCCTTCAAATTTAGTAAGCCAATATTCTTCCTGATCTTTTATAAGCTCTTGCTGCTCTTTACTATTTTGCCACTGGCTATAATCCTTGTATTGTAAAGGTAATGGAGCTAATTCTTCTCCTGAAAACAAGGCTTGAAATTCTTTCTCTAAGATTGTATGCGAAATTCCATCACTTATTATATGGTGCATATCAATCATTAATAGGCTATCTTCTCCTTTTATATCTACTATAGCTACTCGTA
>WTBR01000205.1 GCA_013138975.1 Bacteroidales bacterium | reverse complement strand
AATGTACAAGGTATTGGTTTCTGTCTTTACGTAGTATTTTAAT
This sequence comes from Bacteroidales bacterium, assembly GCA_013138975.1. Classification (GTDB taxonomy): domain Bacteria; phylum Bacteroidota; class Bacteroidia; order Bacteroidales; family UBA12077; genus UBA12077. The sequence continues at coordinate 31,012 of WTBR01000205.1, read as the reverse complement.
AGATTTTCTTTGGTGTAAGCATCTTTAAAAAGCATCACACCAAAGTTTCTTCCCCAATAAGTTGTATCCATCAAAACAACAACTCTTCTTGCTTCTTTTTTGGGGATAATAACTTTGTGAAAATCTATTTTTCGTTGAATGGTTCTCTTAGAGCAATTATACTTTTCTGAAAGTTGTTTATAGGCCTGTTTTCCTTTAGTATATTCTTCTCAAATAGTTGCAGGATTCAGTCTTATTCCTTCAGTAAATTGTTTTTTACAGACATAACATTTATACATCTGTTTTCCTCTAAGAAATCCGTTTTTCTTGATTATTGCACTCTGACAATAAAAGCACTTTTTTTATTCAAAACCTTTAATTTGCGTTAAGCTTAGCAATAATAAGACTTTCAAAGGTTTTTAGCCTACTATTTGTCTATTACGCCAAAAATTAAATAAAAATAGTAATAAACTTTATAAGTATAATTTAAATATTAATCTTTAAAAATAAATATTATGGTACAAATAGGAAATGTTCCTGAAATTAAAGCAGTAAAAAAACATTTAGAAGAATTAAAAGAAAAAGGACTTATTTTCAGCATGGGAATTGCCTTATGAAAATATATTAACAAGACTTACAGCAGCTATTTTCTTTTTAACACCAACCGATGATTCTAAACTTGAAGAAATTTGGAAAGAACTTGAATCTCATAAAATGTTGCAATACAGATTGAATGAAGAAAAATAAATGTCTCAGTTAGTTTGGAGAGTAGAATTTAACAAAGGATTTGAACTATAATTAGAAATAAAGAAAAACTAGGAATAATGGAAAAAGAACTTAACGAATTAGTAGTAAGATTAACAAAAGATCAAGAAGTAGAATGTGCTCGCCCTGAAAAACAGCAGCAGCATTAAAAGAGTGTATAGATAGAGATTATGTACATGTAATGTTTAAAAAAACGGGAACAGAATTAGGAATACAACTAGATCGAAGATTTTGCAATTTTGAAGAAGCAGATTTTGAGAATGCCAAAGGGAAAGTGAATTTGGTAGGAGGCTTAACATTGAATTATGATAAAGTTAAATGTATTGCTGAAGTTGATTTAACAACTTGTGAAGGCAAAGGACATCTGGAATCGGTAAGCGATGAAGATTATGAAGAAATGATGGCACAAAGTGATAAATAACTTATTATTAATTTAAAAAATTCTTTAAATGAATCCAATTTTTAATGAAAGAGTTGTTAAACACGAAGTTTATCACAAAGATTATAATTTAGATAAAAAAGATAACATAGATGAATTGCCGGAAGAGCCTGCTATTTTTGGAATTATTCACGAAATTCCTATTCACCCAAGATATATTATCTCTACAGATAATTTAAGACAAGCTGTTCGTGATGTTTTTGAGAATCAGGAAGGCGAAGGGATGAAGAAATTTATGCAAGGCCCACATATTCAAATGTTATGTTATGAATTGCTTCCGGATTTATCTGAAGTAGAAAGAAAAGCAAAAGAAGAAGCCTGGATTACTGAATACAAACCGGGAATCAATGATGAAGGAGAATATCCTGAGTATAACTATGAATGGCCATACGACGATGATGGAAATATGAAGCCTGAATATGCTAATCCACCACTAGCAAGAGTATAAATTAATCAATGGAAAAATTATATTGGGTCGAGTTCTGGAATCATAATTTTTATAGTATAAACTGACTTTATTTTAATATATATATTTAAAACATGTTTAATTATATTAAATATAATACTAAAAGCCCCATTTCGAAATTTACTTTCGGAATGAGGCTTTTCTATTTTCTACGACTTTAATTTTGTAGTATTCCGAATTACGTTAAAAATAGTCTTAGGTCTTTTTTTTAATTTATTTGTGATTTACTTTAGTCGAGCTGGCGGGAGTTGAAAGAATTTTGTAATTGAAAATCATTAAGAAATTTTTAATAATAGAAAGGTGTTCAAATAGAGATTTAATCTGTGATATGATCAATAGGTAAATTAAGATATAAACAATTTTAGCTTATAAAATATGTATTCTTTTATTCCCTTAAATCTGCAAGGTATGGTACGACTTTTATGATAATCAGTAAATAAATTGCAATTTACTGTCATCTGTTTAAGAGAGTTGTGTCATAGCTATTTGCTTAATATACAAATGAATATAAATGCACTTGCGGATATTCGGTATTCATTGAAAAAATATGATTTTAGTTGATAATAGTTTTTTTAATTAGATGTAAGATTATAGTGTATCTTGTTTATTTTTCTTGCATTTCTATTAAAAAAACATACTTTAGCCTTTGATTTTTTTTAAAGTATAAAGTAATTAAACTTTAATTTTGTGAGTTTTTATAGCGAAGCTATAATATAATTGACGTTTAATTGTTTTTTTATTAACCTTATTGACCATTTAATCATCGTAATTGTTTAAAAAGTAGTCTTGTGTCTGATTAAATAATTTTAACAATTACTAATATCTTATTAAATCTAGAATTTCTCTCATTAAATCAGTGAGATTATGAATTTAGGAACGATAGTGAACTGAAATCATATAGTTGAACTGATCCCGAGCGGGCTCCACTGAGCTTGTCGAAGTGCAGTCGAGGGATCTATTGGGTCTTATTCCGCCCCTTGGGGCGATTTAAGAATAATTCCTTAGCTGATACTCCGTTCGCTTGAGGTGGGGTAGTTCATTCCCCATTTCCTAAATTACTCTCTTAATTATTACTTGGTATGTTAGATTGTAAAACATATTCCCCCGCTGCCGCACGATTTTATCGTGTGGTCTATATAATATTTTAGCAATTCTTTATACTTGATAAATGAGTCGTAATTATAAATTTCATATTGATGTACCAAAAAAAAATGTTCTGCGATGAAATGGTTTGTCACATATAATTATCAAAAAGTAGAAAGAAGCATTTGGAAATACTTTTATTTTAGAACTATAAGGTTATTTCTCTTTTAATAGAACATTTGTTTTAATAAAAAAAAGCAAAAGCTTTAAGTTTCGGGTCGACCTGACAGAGTTTTTCAAACCTGTCAGAGTCCGGTAGCAATATCGTTTAGTTAAGTAACTAAAAATTGTTCTTATAAAAAGACTTCGACAAGCTCAGCCTGACATTGATAGATTGGTCATCCTGAGTTTATCGAAGGATTTGCTAACTAAACCCCGCTGCCGCACGATTTTATCGTGTGGTCTATATAATATTTTAGCAATTCTTTTTTTTTGATAAATGAGTCGTAATTATAAATTTCATATTGATGTACCGAAAAAAAATGATTCTACGAAGAAATGGATTGTCACATATAATTATTAAAAAGTAGAAAGAAGCGTTTGGAAATACTTTTTTTAGAACATTTGTTTTTATAAAATAAAACAAAGTCACCATTTAAAAGAAGACTTTTTTATACTACAATTTCAATTCATAATGCAATAGATAGTCCCTTAAAAGGAAAAGCAGAAATCATTTCCAAAATTTAATAGAAATAAATCAATCTAATATTTTTTAGATTTTTTTTAAAAGAAATCATTAGTGTTCGAATTAAGATTAAATAAAAGGACTGAAGCTCAGTTGGGTTGTGAGTATGACTAACTCCAGCCTTTAGGCTGGGGTTGCAGAACGTAACTTATTGATGGACTTTAGTCCATATACTTTTATCTGACACTATTAAAAATAAAAACTAGCAATAATTTAAATATGAACAAAGATTTTAAATTAGATAAAACAAATATTGAAGATATTGTAGATTTAACCACTTTACAAGAGGGGATCTTATTTCATTATCTTAAGGATGTAAGTAAAAATTTATATTTTGTTCAATTATCTTTAGAAATTCAAGGTGCTGTTAAGTTTGATTATTTCCAGAACGCATGGAATAAAGTTGTTGCTAATAATGAAATGTTAAGAACTGCATATCGGTGGGAAAAATTGAATAAACCGGTGCAGGTCATCTTAAAAGAAAAAAACCTTGATATTAGATATTATGATTTATCAAAAGAAGAGAACATATTAGAATCCGAATATCAAAAAATCAAACATAAAGATTCTGAGGAAAGTTTTGATTTAAGAGAAGTTCCTTTTAGACTCACTTTATGTAAATACAAAACTGATAAGTATAGATTATTAATAAGTAATCATCATATAATTTATGATGGATGGAGTAATGGGATAATACTCAAAGAGTTTTTAAATTTCTATAACGAGCTTGTTAATGGAAGTTCATTAAAAGAAAATAAAAAAACATCATTTAAGAATTATCTCAAACAGATCAGTAAGCCTTCAATTGAAGATAAAACTTTTTGGAAAGATTATTTAAATGGATACGAAACCAATAGAGTTTTTAGATCTGGGCGCAATAATTTATTATCGGATAAAACAAATGAAAGTTTTAAGCATGTAATTTCGGAGGAAAAGGTACAATTTCTTAAGACTTATTGCGAAACACACAGATTAACAACAGCAGATATACTTTATAATGCTTGGGGGATTCTACTAAGCAAATATTCGGGCATTGAAGACATTCTTTTTGGAACAACCGTATCTGGAAGGAATATTAAGCTTGAAGGAATAGAACAGGTGGTGGGTTTATTTATAAATACCATACCGCTGAGAATCAGATTGTCTCCGGTTAAACCCTTGGTTGAAATTATAAAAGAGAATGCCAATCAATTAAGAGAAAGGGTAAATTTTGAGAATGTACCTTTACATGAGATATTAAATGATTCAGTATATAAAGGCGATGAATTATTTGAATCTATTTTTGTGATAGAAAACTATCCTCTAAATAAAAGTAGTTTGCAGCAAGAAGATGGTCTTGCAATTAAGTCTTTCGATATAAAGGAATCAACAAATTATAAATTAACAGTAAGTGCTTTTCTTTCTAATGAAATTGAAATTAATTTTAACTATACTAATTCGGAATTTGACAGACTTGAAATTGAAAATATAAACAAACATTTTGTTACGATTGTAGATTCGATTATAAATCATGAAGAATCAAATATTAAAGAAATAGAATTACTATCTGAAGCTGAAAAGCAACAGATTTTGAATGAATTTAATGATACACGAACTGATTATCCTGATAAAAAGGCTATTCATGAATTATTTATAGATCAGGTCAAACTCTCACCAAACCAATTAGCTATAGAGGATGAAAATAATTCATTTAGCTATAAAGATTTGGATGAAGCATCGAATAAGCTTGCAAATTGTTTACAACAAAGAAGTTTAAATTCAGATCAATTGGTAGGCCTGATAACAAATCGTTCGATAGAAATGATTGTTGGTATATTAGGTATTTTAAAATCTGGTTGTGCCTATGTTCCTATCGATGATCAATATCCAACCGAGAGAATTTACAAAATTTTATCGGAAAGTGGAATAAATTTGATAGTAACTACAAGAGAAGCTAAATTAGATAATTCCTTTAGTGGAGAAGTTATTTTAATAGATGGAGATGAAGTTCAGGAATCGAAATGCGATATTGACTTAGAAAGAGTAAATTCTCAAGCACTGGCTTATGTAATGTACACTTCAGGTTCAACGGGTAAGCCAAAAGGAGTAGAGATAGAGCATAAGAGCGTAGTACGTTTAGTAAAGAATACAAACTATGTTCCTTCGAATTTTGCACATAAAGTTCTACTAACCGGCGCTCCGGTATTTGATGCAACAAGCTTTGAGATATGGGTAGCTTTATTAAATGGGGGGAGCTTGTTTGTAGCTGATAATGGCGTTATAACCAATGCTGTTTTATTGGGGGAATGTATACGTAAAAATAGTATTACCACATTATGGTTAACATCAAGCTTATTCAATCAATTAGTTGAAAGTGATGAAACGATTTTTGATTCTTTAGATTATTTATTAGTTGGTGGGGATGTACTGTCAGTAAAACATATTTCAAAGATCCGAAATAGAAATACTGAATTAGTAATAATTAATGGTTATGGACCTACAGAAAATACGACTTTTTCAACTACGTTTAGAATTGAAAAGGATTATAAAAGTAATATTCCAATAGGTAAACCAATTAGTAATTCAACAGCTTATATATTCAATATTAATAATCAATTACAAGCAATAGGAGTAGCAGGAGAATTACTAGTAGGTGGAGATGGATTAGCGCGAAGCTATTTAAATGATAAAGATTTAACATCAGAGAAGTTCATCGCTCATCCTTTTATAGAAGGAGCACGCTTATATAGAACCGGCGATTTAGCACGCTGGCTTCCCGATGGTAATATAGAATTTTTAGGCAGGATAGACCAACAAGTCAAGATCCGTGGTTTCCGAATTGAATTGGGCGAAATTGAAAACAGCATATTGAAACATCCAGAAGTAAAAGAGACTGTTGTATTATGCTGGGAAGATCATGGGGCGGAGAAATATTTATGTGCATACATAGTTGCTAAAGCACATGATGGTAATCTTGAGCGCTCATTAAGAGAACACATAACAGGATTATTACCGGATTTTATGCTTCCATCTTATTTTGTAGAATTAGAAAATATACCCTTAAACAGTAATGGAAAAGTAGATCGTAAATCTTTACCTGAGCCAGAGATAAAAGCAGGAGCTGGTTATGTAGCTCCAAATACATTAATAGAAACCAAATTAGTAAAAATTTGGTCAGAAGTATTAAATATAAGGTCGAAAGAAATCAGTACGAATGTAAGTTTTTTTGAGTTGGGTGGGCATTCATTAAAAGCAACCTTATTGGTATCGCGAATACATAAAGCATTAGAAGTAAGAATAAATTTACATGATGTTTTTCAATATCAGACCATTCAAGCACAAGCAGAGCTCATAAATTCTTCAGAAAGCAGTTCGTATTTTTCCATTCCTAAGGCAAAGATCAAAGAGTATTATCATTTATCTTCCTCTCAACGACGATTGTATTTATTACAACAAATGGATTTAGGAAGTACAGCTTACAATATGCCGGGATTATTAGCTGTCCCAAAAGGACAAAATAAGAACCAAATTACAGATGTTTTTAATAAGCTGATAGCCCGTCACGAAAACTTTAGGACAAGCTTCGAAGTGAAGGACGAGACACCGGTGCAGCGTATCCATTCAGAAGTATCCTTTTCTATTAATGAATACCAGATAACGAAATCTGAACTATCCAAAATTAAGGAAGACCTTGTGCAAGCTTTTGACTTAAGCCTTGCACCATTATTGCGAGTAGTATATTTAGAAATCAGCGATAGTGAAGATATGTTGTTTGTAGATATGCATCATATTATAAGTGATGGAAGGTCTCATACTATTTTAGAAGAAGAGTTCTATCAATTACTCGTAGGAGAAGAATTAGAACCATTACGATTACAATATAAAGATTATAGTGAGTGGCAAAACAGTAAGGAGCAACAAAAGCGGATAAAAGGACAGGAAACTTATTGGTTAGATAAGTTTGCACGTGAACTACATGCATTGGAATTGCCCACGGACTATTCTCGTCCGGTAATGCAAAGTTTTGAAGGGGCGAGTGTAAGTATTGTATTATCAACAGAAGAAACAAAGATAATCCATGATATTAGCAAGAATCAAGGCTTAACACTGTATATGTCCTTATTATCAATTTTTACAATACTGTTATCCAAATTAAGTGGTCAGGAAGATATAATTGTAGGAAGTCCAATAGCTGCCCGTCGTCATTCGGATTTGCAGGATATAGTAGGAATGTTTGTTAATACCCTTGCAATACGATCTGATGTATCAGGAAATAAGCAACTAATTGATTATCTACAGGAAATAAAGGAAAATACCTTAGAAGTTTATGAAAATCAGGAATATCAGTTTGAAGATTTAGTAGAGCAAGTAGTTAAAAATAGGGATACTAGCCGTAATCCAATATTTGATGTTATGTTTAATTTTCTGGAAGGAGAAAGCCATGAAATTAGTGATTCATCCCAAGAAGAGTTAATACACATATCAAGCGTTTCGAAATTTGATTTAAGTTTAACAGCTTTAAATCTAGGTTCGAAATTAGAATTGAATTTTGAATATAGTACGAACTTATTCAAAGCAGAAACGATTGATAGATTTATAGCTTATTTTAAGCAAATCATAAATCAGTTACCAAGTAAGTTAGATAGTAAACTATCGACGATTGAAATCATAACAGAATCAGAAAAGCAACAGTTACTATATGATTTCAATGATACAAAAGTAGATTATCCAAAAGATAAGACCATTCATCAGTTATTTGAGGAACAGGTAGAAAGGACACCTGAAAATGTAGCAATTCATTGTAACGGAGAAGAAATTAGTTATAGAGATTTGAGTATAAGATCCAATAAATTAGCTAATTATCTTTTGAGCAATGTAAGTGATAAAAAACTTATAGCTATTATGGCAAATCGTTCTATTGATATGATAGTAGGGATTTTTGGAGTTTTAAAATCAGGTAATGCATACTTACCATTAGACCCAAAACAACCATCTGATAGGAATAATAAAATTTTACAGGAGAGTCAAACAGAAGTAATAATTGTAGATAGCAATGAATTTTCATTTGAAGATATAAAGAGTATTAATCTTAGAGATGAAAATATATATAAAGAGAATGTAACCAGTGTTTCTAAAATAATTAAGAGTTCAGATTTAGCTTATGTAATTTATACTTCAGGATCAACCGGAGTACCAAAGGGAGTAATGATTTCCCATGAAAATATAGTTAATTTTGTAACAGGTATGTCAAGTATTTTTCCTGAGGATAAAAAAGGAGCTATACTTTCCATGACAACAATCTCATTTGATATATTTGGATTAGAGCTTTATGTTCCTCTCTTTACAGGGATGCCAATGATTCTGGCAAAAGACCAGGAAAGTACAGATGTTATATTATTAGGTTCAATAATTAGAAATGAACAAGTTAGCGTATTACAACTAACACCCTCAAGATTAAGTCTGATTCTTTCAGATGTTAATTCAAAAGGTATATTTGAAGATATTAAGGTGGTACTAGTTGGAGGCGAAGAATTACCAATAAGCTTACTTAATTCTTTACGAGATATTTATAAAGGGAAAATATACAATATGTATGGCCCAACAGAAACAACTATATGGTCTACATTTAAAGATGTTTCAAAGGATTTGTCATTGAATATTGGAAAACCAATAAGTAATACCCAAATCTATATATTAGATAATTCAGATAAGATACAGCCAATAGGAGTAATAGGAGAATTATGCATAAGTGGAGCAGGTTTAGCGAGAGGCTATTTAAGAAATCCAGAACTAACACAGGAGAAATTTATATCTCATCCTTACAAAGTAGGAGAACGTTTATATCGCACAGGCGATTTAGCCCGTTGGTTACCCGATGGTAATATTGAGTTTTTAGGTAGGATTGATCATCAGGTAAAAATCAGAGGATTTAGGATTGAATTAGGTGAGATAGAGAGTGTTTTATTAAAACATGAAAACATAAAAGAGAGTGTAGTGCTTGTTCGAGAAGAAAATGGGGATAAGTACTTATGCGCATATGTGGTTTGTAAAGAAGAACTTAATCAGGAAGAGTTACGAGCTTCTATGTCAGCAGAACTTCCCGATTATATGCTTCCGTCTTACTTTGTAGAGTTAGATAGTTTACCATTAAATTCAAATGGAAAGGTAAACCGCAAAGCACTTCCATCACCGGAAATAAAAGCAGGAGACGATTATGTAGCGCCATCTAATGAAATAGAAGAAAAGCTGGTTAAAATATGGTCAAACGTATTAAATATTGAGAAGGAAGAAATAAGTGTAAATGCTAATTTTTTCTCAATAGGAGGTCATTCGCTTAAAGCTACCGTGTTAACAAGTAAAATACATAAAGAAATAGGAGTTGAATTTCTATTACGAGAAGTCTTTTTACATCCAACAATAAAATCTCAGGCAAGTCAGATAGAAAAAAGTACAAAGAAAGAGTTTGTAAGCATACCAAAAGCAAAGGAACAATCAAATTACCCATTATCCTCAGCACAAAAGCGATTGTATTTGTTGCAACAATTTGATTTAACCTCAACCGCCTATAATATGCCTGGTATAATTCCATTGGGAAAAGAGGTCGATAAATCAAAAATAAAAGAAGTATTCAAACAAATCATAAATCGTCATGAGAGTTTTCGTACAAGTATAATTGTAGTTGATCAAGAGCCCTTACAGCTTATAAGTGAGAATGTAAGGTTTGAGATCGAAGAGTTAAGTATAGAAACTACGGAAGTTGAAAACACACGAAATAAATTCATAAAGCCCTTTGATTTATCTAAAGCACCCTTTTTACGAGTCGCTATTGTTGATGTGAAAGGAGAGGATAGTTTGTTAATGACCGATATGCATCATATAATAAGTGATGGAACTTCGCATATAATCTTAGAGAAAGAATTACAGGCTCTGCTTTCAGGAGAAGAATTAGCTCCATTACCATTACAATACAGGGATTATAGTCAGTGGCAAAATAGTAAAGAGCAACAAGAACTTATAAAAAATCAGGAACAATATTGGCTTAATGCATTTGAAGGAGAGATACCTGTATTGAACCTTCCAAGCGATTATGCCCGCCCTTTAATGCAAAGTAACGAAGGAGCAGTAGTGAAATTTGTACTAAGCAGAGAAGAGACAGAAGGGATAAGATTTTTCACCAAAGAAAATGATCTTACCTTGTATATGTCCTTGTTATCTGTATTTAATATTCTTCTTTCGAAGCTAAGTGGACAAGATGATATAATTGTAGGAACACCAATAGCTGGAAGGAATCATGCCGATTTGGAGAATGTAGTAGGTCTGTTTATTAATACACTATCCATACGTAATATAGTAAAAGAAGAAGAAACCATACGAGATTTCGTATCAAACTTAAAGCAAACGGTACTTGGAGCATACGAAAATCAGAATTATCAGTTCGAAGATTTAGTTAACAAGGTATCAGTAGAGCGAGATACCAGCCGCAATCCTATTTTCGTTGTGGTGATTAATTTATTGAATCAGGCGGAATATGGAGGAGATTTATCTGGATTTAATAATCAGGAGCAGGTGCATGAAATTGGGATATCGAAGTTTGATTTATCCTTAAGTGTAGTAGATTATGGAGAACAGTTGTTGATAAACTTTGAATATTGCACTCAATTATTTAAAGCCGAAACAATAGATCGATTTATAGTTTATTTTAAAAAGATAGTAAGTCAATTAGCAAGAAAGCCTGAGATTAAAATTTCTGCTATTGATATTCTAACGGAAGAAGAGAGACATCAGTTATTGTATGAGTTTAACAATACAAAAGCAGATTATCCAAAAGATAAAACAATACATCAGATATTTGAGGAGCAAGTAGAGAAAACCCCTGATAACATAGCATTGATTTTTGGGAATCAGTTAATAACATATAATGAATTGAATGAAAGATCCAATCAATTTGCTCGATATTTGATTGGCTTGAATGGGAATGAACAGGGAATTATTGGTATATTGTATGAATCCTCAATAGAGCTATATATTGGAGTTTTTGGAATATTAAAATCAGGAAAAGCTTACCTTCCAATAGATTATTCTTTACCAGATTCTCGAATTCAATTTATGTTGAATGATAGTTGTATAGAAACAATTTTCACCGGGAATACTACAAAAGAATATCTAAGTCATAAAAATATTTGTATAGAAAATATTTATACAAATGATATGAATTTACTTGAATCAAGTAATCTTGATGTAATAGTTCAAGCATCTAATACTGCATATATTATTTATACATCAGGATCCACAGGCTTACCAAAAGGAACATTAATTGATCACAGAGCATTAGTTAATTTATGTTTTGGACATAATGAATTCTATAAAATTAATTCAACAGATCGAATAAGTAAGTATGCCGGATTCGGATTTGATGCTTCAGTCTGGGAGACTTTTCCCGGATTAATAAAAGGTGCATCCTTATATGTTATAGATGAAGAAATAAAAACTGATTCACAAAGTTTAAACGAGTATTTTCATAAGAACGACATAACAATAAGTTTTCTACCGACACAGTTTTGTGAAAATTTCATGGAATATGAAAATAATTCCTTGAGAGTATTATTAACAGGAGGAGATAAACTAAAATCATTTAAGCAAAGAAAGTACCGATTATATAATAATTACGGACCAACAGAGAACACGGTAGTAAGCAGTAGATATGAAGTTTTAAAAACAGAGACAAATATTCCAATTGGGAAACCAATAGAGAATTGTAATGTCTTTATAGTTAATAGTTTTAATACGCTTCAGCCAATAGGTACGGCAGGAGAGTTATGTATAAGTGGATATGGTTTAGCACAAGGATATTTAAACCAGATTGAATTAACTCAGGAGAAATTTATCTCTCATCCATTCAATGAAGGCGAACGCTTATATCGCACAGGCGATTTAGCACGTTGGTTACCCAATGGTAATATAGAATTTTTAGGTCGTCTTGATCATCAAGTAAAGATCCGGGGATTTAGGATAGAATTGGGTGAGATAGAGAATACACTGCAAAAACATGAAAGAATAAACGAATGCCTTGTATTAGCAAGAGAAGAAAATGGAGACAAGTACCTATGCGCATATATCGTTAGTAAAGAAGAACTCAATCATGAAGAGCTAAGAGCTTATATGTTAGAACAACTTCCGGAATATATGGTTCCTTCTTATTTTGTTGAGTTGGATAAACTCCCTTTAACTTCTAACGGCAAAGTAAATCGGAAAGTTCTACCCTCACCGCAAGTAAAAGCAGGAGACGATTATGTAGCACCATCCACAGAAATAGAAGAAAAGTTGCTTGAAATATGGTCTGAGGTGTTAAATATAAATAAAGAAGAAATAAGTGTAAATGCTAATTTTTTCTCAATGGGAGGTCATTCGCTCAAAGCTACCGTGTTAACAAGTAATATACACAAAGAAATTGACGTTGAATTTCCATTACGAGAAATATTTATACATCCAACTATAAAATTACAAGCAAGTCAGATCGCAACAAGTATAAAGAAAGAGTTTGTAAGCATACCAAAAGCAAAGGAACAATCAAATTACCCATTATCCTCGGCACAAAAGCGTTTGTATTTGTTGCAACAGTTTGATTTAACATCAACAGTCTACAATATGCCCAATATAATTCCATTGGGAAAAGAGCTTGATAAATCAAAAATAGAAGAAGTATTCAATCAACTAATAAAACGACACGAGAGTTTCCGTACAAGTATAATTATAGTCGATCAAGAGCCTGTTCAGATTATAAGTAAGGATGTTGAGTTTGAGATTGGGAAGCTAAGTATAGAAAACACAGAACTTGAAAACACACGAAATAAATTTATAAAACCCTTTGATTTATCTAAAGCACCGCTTTTGCGAGCAGCTATCGTAGATATAAAAGGAGAGGATAGCTTGTTATTGTTTGATATGCATCATATAATAAGCGATGGAACCTCGCATACAATCTTAGAGAAAGAATTTCAGGCACTGCTATCAGGAGAAGAATTATCTCCATTATCCTTACAGTACAGGGATTATAGCCAGTGGCAAAATAGTAAAGAGCAGCAAGAACGTGTAAAAGACCAGGAACAATATTGGCTCAGTAAATTTGAAGGAGAGATACCCGTATTGAACCTTCCAAACGATTATGTTCGTCCTTTAATTCAAAGTAATGAAGGAGCAACAGTAAATTTTGTATTGAGCAAAGAAGAGACCGAAGGGATAAGATTTTTCACCAAAGAAAATGACCTTACATTGTATATGTCATTGTTATCTGCTTTTAGTATTCTACTATCGAAGCTAAGCGGACAAGATGATATAATTGTAGGAACACCAATAGCCGGTAGGAATCATTCCGATTTGGAGAATATTGTAGGTATGTTTATTAATACCCTATCCATACGAAATGAAGTAAAAGGAGAAGAAACCATACGAGAGTTCGTATCAAGCATAAAGCAAACCGTACTGGGAGCTTACGAGAATCAGAATTATCAGTTCGAAGATTTAGTTAACAAGGTATCCGTAGAGCGAGATACCAGCCGCAATCCTATTTTCGATGTAATGTTCAATTTGTTGAATCAGATAGAAAATAGTCGAGATATATCAGGAATAGATAATGAAAATCTTGTTCATACCAAAGGAGTTTCAATGTTTGATTTATCCTTAGATGTTTTAGATTGTGGAGAACAGCTGTTGTTAAATTTTAGTTATTGTACTCAACTACTTAAAGCCGAAACAATAGATCGATTTATAGCTTATTTTAAGAAAATAGTCAATCAGTTAACAGATAATATGGAAATGCAGATTTCCAATATTGAAATATTAAGTAAAGACGAGAAACAACAGTTATTGTATGATTTTAACAATACAGAAGCATTTTATCCAAAAGATAAAACAATTCATCAGTTATTTGAAGAGCAAGTAGAAAGGACTCCAAATACTGTTGCTGTTATTACCAGAGATGGAGAAATTACTTATAGTGAATTAAATGAAAGATCAAACCATTTAGCGAATGTGCTATTAACTAATGCTTGTTCGTTAAAACAACTTGTAGGTATAGTTGCAGAACGTTCTGTAAATACGATAATTGGGATTTTAGCTATTCTGAAAACAGGGTCTGCTTATGTCCCAATAGCGAACACTACATCTGGAAACAGATTAGAAGCTATAATTAAAAATGGCAATATAAATCTACTTTTAAAACCTGAAGAAAGCAGTATTTCTGTAGACAAAATAAATACGATCAATATTTATGAAAATAAATATATAGATAGGAATAGAACCAATGTAACTTGTGAAGTTAAACCTTCTGATTTAGCCTATGTTTTTTATACATCCGGATCAACAGGAGAACCAAAAGGAGTAAAGGTAGAACATGGAAGTGTCGTTAATTTAGTAACATGGTTTGTAAAAGAATTTTCTATAGATATTAATTCCAGAATACTTCAAACAACTGATTTTACTTTTGATCCATCCGTAGAAGATGTTTTTGGAAGTTTGACAGTGGGAGGAAGCATTTATATTGCAGATAAAGAGTGTGTGTTAGAAGTAGATGAATTTTCCAGAGTGGTTGATGAATTTGGAATAACAATGATGAATACAGTTCCCTCGTTATTAAAAGAGTTATTGGCAGGAGCGAAAAAAGAGAGTTTGAAAACGGTTATATCCGGAGGAGAAAGTTTAGATATAAACCTTAAAGAAGCCCTTTTGGCTAAAGGGTATAATCTTTATAATAATTATGGTCCAACAGAAACAACTGTCGATTGTTTATCAGATCAATGTTTGATTTCAGAATCAATATCATTAGGAAAACCCATTGCAAATACAAAAGTTTATATTTTAGATAAATATAACGAAATGGTACCATTTGGTGCAATTGGCGAGATATGTATAGCCGGTGATTGTCTTTCTCGAGGTTATTTAGGCGATGAAAAATTAACATCCGAAAAATTTACAATAATTCATGGAGAACGAATATATAAAACTGGTGATATTGGAAAATGGACCAAAGATCGAAAAGTAGAATATTTGGGCAGAGCAGATAATCAGGTTAAGATAAGAGGTTATAGAATAGAATTAGGCGAAATAGAAAATGCATTACACAAACATGAAAACATAAAAGATAGTGTAGTAATAGACATAGAAGAAAACGGAAAAAAATACTTATGTGCTTATATAGTCAAAGAAAAAGACTTTAACGAAGAAGAAATACAGACCTATTTATCGGCGAGCCTTCCCGATTATATGATACCATCCTATTTCGTTGAATTGGACAGCTTACCATTAAACAGTAACGGTAAAGTAAATCGTAAAGCTTTGCCGGCGCCGGAAATAAAAGCAGGAGAAAATTATGTTGCACCGAAAACAAAAGAAGAAAGATTATTAGTAGAAGTTTGGTCAAAAGTACTAGGAGTAGAAGGAATAGGAGTAACAGATAATTTTTTCAGTTTAGGAGGCGATTCAATAAAAACTATCCAGATACAGGCCAGATTAAATACTGCCGGATTTATAATAAGTGTAAAAGATATCTTTTTAAATCCAACAATTTCAGATTTGGCACCAAAGATGATATTTAAAGCGAATGAAGTATCCCAGAAAGTTATAATTGGAGATTTTAAATTAACCCCAATACAATCTCAATTTTTAAGCGATCAGACTGAACAACATCATTATAATCAAGCTGTAATGTTGTATTCTGAAAAATACCTGGAAGAAGAAAAAATACAATCCGTATTTCAAAAGTTACAGGAGCATCATGATGCCTTAAGAATAACCGGTAAACTTGACAATGCAAAAAAAGTAAGCGGTTTATATAATAATGGTATTGAAGATTTTCCTGTATCTCTTGAAGTTCATGATTTTAGAGAAGAAAAAGAAGCTTCGGAGAAGATAACAAGCCATGCAGATCAAATTCAAAGATCAATAGACTTAGAAAATGGACCATTATTGAAGTTGGGCCTATTTCATTTATCAGATGGAGATAGATTATTAATTGTTATTCATCACCTTGTAATTGATGGGGTTTCGTGGCGTATACTATTTTAAGATATAGAAACGCTTTTTAATCAGGTAAATAATAGAGAAAAGTTAAACTTACCTTTAAAAAGTAATTCATTTAGAGATTGGTCAGCTAAACTAACTGAATACTCAAAGACTAGTATATTTTTAAAGGAGAAATCCTACTGGAGAGATATTGTTATAAATGAAGAATTTTCATTGACCAGGCAAATTGATAATGAAAATATAGAAGATAATGATGTAGGACAATTGCAATTTACGCTGGACCAAACTGCGACTTCTAATTTGCTCACCAATACAAATGAAGTTTATGGAACAGAAATAAATGATATTCTATTGTGTGGATTAGGATATGGTATTAAAAAGACTTTAGGTAACGAAAAAGTATTAATATCACTAGAGGGGCATGGTCGAGAGGATATTTTTACTGATTTAGACATTAGTAGGACAATAGGATGGTTTACCACCCTCTATCCTGTGCTTCTGGATATGAAACACGCAGATGATATCTCACTACAAATAAGGAGTGTAAAAGAGAATTTACGTCAAATACCTAATAAGGGAATAGGATTTGGCATATTAAAATACTTAACACCGCCTGAATTAAAAGATGAGGTGAATTATGATTTTGAACCTCAAATAGAATTTAACTATTTGGGTCAGTTCGATTCGGATGTTGACCAAATGAGTCTATTTAAAATTGCCAAAGAGTCAGGAGGAAATTCTGTAAGCCCAAATAGTGAGACTAAATATGACTTTTCAATAGGAGGGATGATAAGCAATGGAAAACTATCAGTCAATATTACTTATAAGAAAAAGTATTATGGAGAAACAATAATAGAAGAGTTACTTGAAAATTATAGAAACTCATTATTAGAGATCATAAATCATTGTGCAAAACGCACGGATAAGGTATTAACACCGTCAGATTTCACCTATAAAAGTCTTTCAATTAAAGAAGTTGATAAATTAGATGAAAAATATGAAATAGAAGATATTTATAAGTTAACCCCTATGCAAGAGGGAATGTTGTTTCATACAATGCATGATTCAGAATCCTTTGCATATTTTGAACAGATGAATTATCGATTACAAAGTGAATTATCTGTTAAATTAATGCGTAAAAGCTTTAATGAATTATTCTCAAGATATGATATATTAAGGACTGTATTTATATATAAAGAATTGCAAATTCCTCTGCAGCTTGTATTAAAAGATAGAGAATGCGAATTTGATTATAAGGATATAAGAGAACTTAGTACTGAAGAGAAGCAAGAGTATATTTTAAATTATAAAAAAACAGACAGAGAAAGAGGGTTTCGACTTGATCAAGATGTTTTAATGCGAGTAAGTTTAATCCAAATAGATAATAACGAATACGAATTGATTTGGTCAAATCACCATATTTTGATGGATGGCTGGTGTTTAAGTATTATAAATAATGATTTTTTTGAAATATATAATAGTTTATTAAATAACAGAACATTAAAATTAAATAGTGTAACTCCATATAAAGAATATGTAAAATGGTTAGATGGCGTAGATAAGAATACTTCTTTAAAATATTGGAAAGATTATCTGTCAGGATATGAGGAACAGGCATCACTTCCTAATTTATTAAAAAAAGGAAATAAATTTATTCAACAAAAAGAATCCTTACAATTATCTAAAGAGGAATCTGCTAAATTTCAGAAAATTGCTTCAGAAAATAATGTAACTGCCAATACAATTCTACAAACTGTTTGGGCAATTGTTTTAGGAAAGTATAGCAATAAAGAAGATATTGTATTTGGAAGCGTTGTATCGGGAAGACCATCAGAAATTTATGGAGTTGAAAGTATGGTAGGTTTATTTATAAATAATGTACCTGTACGTATACAATTTTCACAAGATCTTGAATTTAGCACATTAATAAAGAGAGTTCAAAACTCAAATATTGATTCAGAAACACATCATTATATTTCTTTGGCAGAAATACAGGCACAAAGTATATTAAAACAAAATTTAATAGATCATATAATTGTTTTTGAGAATTTTCCAATAGCAGAAAAGATGGAGAGTTTGGACAATGATAATGAGGAATTGAATATTAAAATATCAGCAGTTGATACCTTTGAGCAGACAAATTATGATTTGACCATTAATGCTTCTTTAAGTGAAGTATTACGCGTGAATTTTATTTACAATGCCAATATGTTTGATTCAGACATGATGGAGAGCTTGAAAATACATTTTGAGAATGTAATTCATCATATTGTTTCAGATCCGAAAGTTAAAATCTCTGCAATAGATATTCTAACGAAAGAAGAAAAACGCCGCTTGTTGTATGAGTTTAATGACACGAAAAAGGATTATCCTAAAAATAAATCAATTCATCAATTCATTGAAGAGCAAGTCACTATAAATCCGGATAATATATCAATTGTATTTGAAGCGAACCAAATTAGTTATTCTGAATTAAATAGAAAAGCGAATCGTTTGGCGCATTATTTAAGACGAAAAGGAGTAGATAAAGATTCTGTTGTAAGTTTATTTTTTGAGCCATCATTGGATATGCTAATTAGCATTGTTGGAGTATTGAAATCGGGAGCTATATTTTTACCAATTGTATGTGACTTCCCTGAAGAAAGAATAAAGTATATCCTTGAAGATTCAGGAAGTGAAGTAGTACTAAAAAATAGTAAAACTGATTTTGCTGATATAAAACTTGAAAATATTATTGATGTAGATAGATTAGAAGAAGATAATTTGAATGATCTGCTGAATATGGAAAATAGTTTTAATTCGGCATACATTATTTACACTTCCGGTACTTCCGGTAAGCCAAAAGGAGTTATAGTTTCACATCAAAATATAGTCAACTATATTAATTGGTTTGGGGAATCGATATCCTTTAATAAATCTGATAGATCCGTTTTAAACACAACATACATGTTCGATGCCATATATACATTGCTGTTTGGCACTTTGTTTTATGGAGGAAGATTAAATATAATACCTAAACAAGTTTACTTAGATCCAAATTCTTTAATAGACTATATAGATAAAGAAAATATCACTGTAATAAAGATGATACCCATATTGTTTAATGCGGTATTAGGAAATGAATTCTTTGATAAACAATGTTTAAAGACCCTTAGGTTTTTAATGCTGGGAGGTGAGGCTATCAATGTTTTGGATGTTGAAAAATTTCATAAAAAGAACAAAGAAACAATAATAATGAATCATTACGGGCCAACAGAAACAACAGTTGGTTCTATTGCAACTATTATAAATACAAGCGATTTATCTAGCTATACAGAATGTTCTTATATAGGTAAACCAATTGATAATACTGAAATCTATATTTTAAATGAATTTCTACAAGTTCAACCAATTATGGTTCCAGGAGAACTGTATATTAGTGGCGATGGGGTGGCAATTGGATATCTAAATAATGAAGAACTGACTTCTGAAAGATTTGTGAATCATCCTTTCAAAGAAGACGAACGCCTATACCGTACAGGTGATTTAGCACGTTGGTTACCCGACGGAAACGTCGAGTTTCTAGGCAGGATAGATCACCAGGTAAAGATTCGTGGAAATAGGGTTGAGATTAACGAGATTCAGACCACTTTATTAAAACATAAAAACATAAAAGAAAGTGTAGTATTAGCCATTGGAGAAAATAATGAAAAGTACCTATGTGCTTATGTAGTTTGCAAAGAAGAATTAAGCCATAAAGAGCTAAGATCTTATATGTCAGCACAAGTCCCCGATTATATGGTTCCTTCTCATTTTGTTGAAATGGAGAGTTTACCACTTACCACAAATGGAAAAGTAAATCGCAAAGCACTGCCATTACCTGAAATAAAAGCAGGAGACGATTACGTCGCGCCTAAGACAAAAGAAGAAAGCTTATTAGTTGATATTTGGTCAAAAGTACTAGGAGTTGAAGGAATAGGAGTTACGGATAATTTTTTCAGTTTAGGAGGCGATTCTATAAAAACTATTCAGATACAGGCCAGGCTGAATACTGCCGGATTTAAAATAAGTGTAAAAGATATCTTTTTAAATCCAATAATTTCTGATTTGGCACCAATGATGATACATAAAGCAAATGAAGTATCTCAGGAAGTAATAATTGGAGATCTTAAATTAAGCCCTATACAATATCAATTTTTGAATCATGAAACAGAGCAACATCATTATAATCAATCAGTAATGTTGTATTCTGAAGAATATTTGGAAGAAGAAAAAATACAATCCGTATTTCGAAAGCTACAAGAGCATCATGATGCTTTAAGAATTACCTGTAAACTTGACAATGCAAGAAAAATAACCGGCTTATATAATAATGGAATTAAGGGTTTTCCTGTTTCCCTTGAAGTTTATGATTTCAGAGAAGAAAAAGAAGCTTCAGAAAAAGTAACAAGCTGTGCAAATCAAATTCAAAGATCGATAGATTTGGAAACCGGGCCCTTATTGAAGTTGGGATTATTTCATTTATTGGATGGAGATAGATTATTAATTGTTATTCATCATTTTGCAATTGATGGGATTTCGTGGCGCATTATATTTGAAGATTTAGAAGCACTTTTAAATCAAATAAATAAGGGAGAAAAACTGAGCTTACCATTAAAAAGCAATTCATTTAGAGATTGGTCAGCTAAATTAACAGAATACTCAAAGACTAGTATATTTTTAAAGGAGAAGTCCTACTGGAGAGATATTGTCAGCAAGGAAAAATTTTCATTAAATAGGCATATAGAAAATGAAAATTTAGAAGATAATGATCTGTGCCAAATGCAATTTACACTGGATCAAATTGCAACTACAGGTTTACTCAACAATACAAATAAAGTTTATGGTACAGAAATAAATGATATTTTACTGTGTGGATTAGGATATGGAGTTAAAAAGACTTTAGGCAACGAAAAAATATTAATATCACTAGAGGGGCATGGTCGAGAGGATATTTTCCCTGATTTAGATATTAGCAGGACAATCGGATGGTTTACTTCCGCCTATCCGGTACTACTGGATATGAAACATACCGATGATCTCTCACTACAATTAAGGAATGTAAAAGAGAGTTTACGTAAAATACCAAATAAAGGAATTGGTTTTGGCATATTAAAATACTTAACACCGCCAGAATTAAAAGATGAGGTGAATTATGATATTGAACCTCAAATAGAATTTAACTATTTGGGACAGTTCGATTCGGATGTTGCGCAAATGAGTCTATTTAACATTGCCAAAGAATCTGAAGGAGATTCTGTAAGTCCTAAAAGAAAAAGCAAATGTGACTTTTCAATAGGAGGGATGATAGTCAATGGAAAGTTATCAGTTACTTTTATTTATAAGAAAAAGTATTATAGTGATGAGATAATAATGAACCTACTTGAAAACTATAAAAAATCATTATTAGAAATCTTAAATCATTGTACAAAACGCACGGATAAGGTATTAACACCGTCAGATTTCACCTATAAAAACCTTTCAATTATAGAAGTTGATAAACTAGTTAAACAATACGAAATAGAAGATATCTACAAGTTAACACCTATGCAAGAAGGAATGTTGTTTCATGCAATGCATGATTCAGAATCCTTTGCATATTTTGTTCAAATGAGTTATCTCCTGAATAGTGAAATATCTGTAGATATAATGCAAAAAAGTTTAAACGAACTTTTTAACAGGCATGAAATACTTCGTACTGTTTTTATTTATAAGGAAGTTGAAATTCCGATTCAAATTGTATTAAAGAATAGAGAATGTGAGTTTAATTATGAAGATATAAGACATCTTAATTTAGATGAAAAAGAGGAATATATAAGCAATTATAAAATTAAGGATAAGAAAAGAGGTTTTATTCTGGATCAAGATATTTTATTGCGAGTAAGTTTAATCCAAATAGATAATAATGAATATGAACTGATTTGGTCAAATCACCATATTTTGATGGATGGCTGGTGCATAAGCATAATAAATAATGATTTTTTTGAAATATATAATAGTTTATTAAATAACCGAAAATTAAAATTAAATAGTGTAACACCATATAAGGAATATTTAAAATGGTTAGATAAAATAGATAAGGATTCTTCTTTACAATATTGGAAAAATTATCTGTCAGAATATGAGGAGCAAGCATCACTTCCTAAATTATCAAAAAAAGGAAATGAATTTGTTCAGCAAGAAGAACACTTACAATTATCTAAAGAGGAATCTGCTAAATTTCAGAAAATTGCTTCCGGGAATAATGTAACAGCGAATACAATTTTACAAACTGTATGGGCAATTCTATTAGGTAAGTATAGCAATAAAGAAGATATTGTATTTGGAAGCGTAGTATCGGGAAGACCATCAGAAATTTATGGAGTTGAAAGTATAGTAGGTTTATTTATAAATAATGTTCCCGTACGTATTCAATTTTCACAAGACCTGGAATTTAGTACTTTAATAAAGCGAGTCCAAAACTCAAACCTGGATTCAGAAACACATCATTATATTTCCTTGGCAGAAATACAGGCACAAAGTATATTAAAACAAAATTTAATTGATCATATAATTGTTTTTGAGAATTATCCAATTGCAGAAAAGATGGAGAATTTGGATAATGATAATGAGCAGTTGAACATTCAAATATCAGGAGTTGATACCTTTGAACAGACAAACTATAATTTAACAATAAGTGCTTCTTTAAGTGATGTATTGCATGTGGATTTTATATACAATGCCAACATATTTAATTCAGAAATAATAAAAGGGTTAAAAATACATTTTGAGAATGTAATTCATCATATTGTTTCCGATTCAGAAGTTAAAATATCAGCAATTGATATTCTAACAGAATCAGAGAAGCAACAGTTGCTATATGATTTTAATGATACAAAAGTAGATTATCCAAAAGATAGAACCATTCATCAGTTATTTGAGGAGCAGGTAGAAAGGACACCTGAAAATGTAGCAATTCATTGTAGCGGAGAAGAGATTAGTTATAGAGATTTAAATACAAAATCCAATCAATTAGCTAATTATCTTTTAAGTAATGTACATAATAAGAAACTTATAGCTATTATGTCAAATCGTTCTATTGATATGATAGTAGGTATTTTTGGAGTTTTAAAATCAGGTAATGCATACTTACCATTGGATCCAAAACAACCATTTGATAGGAATAATAAAATTTTACAGGAGAGTCAAACAGAAGTAATAATTGTAGATAGCAATGAATTTTCATTTGAAGGTTTAAAGAGAGTTGATCTTAGAGATGAAAATATATATAAAGAGAATATAACAAGCGTTTCGAATACCGTTGAGAGTTCAGATTTAGCTTATGTAATTTATACTTCAGGATCAACCGGAGTACCAAAGGGAGTGATGATTTCGCACGAAAATATAGTTAATTTTGTAACAGGTATGTCAAGTATCTTTCCTGAAGATGAAAAAGGAGCTATACTTTCAATGACAACAATCTCATTTGATATATTTGGATTAGAGCTTTATGTTCCTCTGTTAAAAGGGATGCCAATGATTCTGGCAAAAGATCAGGAAAGTACAGAAGTTAAATTATTAGGTTCAATACTTAAAAATGAACAAGTTAGCGTATTACAATTAACGCCCTCAAGATTAAGTCTGATTCTTTCAGATGTTAACTCAAAAGATATATTTGAAGATATTAAAGTGGTACTGGTAGGAGGTGAAGAATTACCCATAACATTACTTACCGCTTTACGAGATATTTATAAAGGGAAAATATACAATATGTATGGCCCAACAGAAACAACTATATGGTCTACCTTTAAAGATGTTTCAAAGGATTTAGCATTGAATATTGGAAAACCAATTAGTAATACCCAAATCTATATATTAGATAATTCAGATAAGATACAGCCAATAGGAGTAATAGGAGAATTATGCATAAGTGGAGCAGGTTTAGCAAGAGGCTATTTAAGAAATCCAGAACTAACACAAGAGAAATTTATATCTCATCCTTACAAAGTAGGAGAACGCTTATATCGCACAGGCGATTTAGCCCGATGGTTACCCGACGGTAATATCGAGTTTTTAGGCCGCATTGATCATCAGGTAAAAATTAGAGGATTTAGGATAGAATTAGGCGAGATAGAGAGTGCCTTATTAAAACATGAAAACATAAAAGAGAGTGTAGTACTTGTCAGAGAAGAAAATGGAGACAAGTACCTATGCGCATATATCGTTAGTAAAGAAGAACTCAATCATGAAGAACTAAGAGTTTATTTGTTAGAACAAATCCCGGATTATATGCTTCCTTCTTATTTTGTTGAAATGGAGAGTTTACCATTAACTGCAAATGGCAAGGTAAATCGCAAAGCACTGCCTGCACCGGAGGTAAAAGCAGGAGACGATTATATGGCACCATCCACAGAAATGGAAGAAAAGTTGCTTGAAATCTGGTCAGAGGTGTTAAATATTAATAAGGAAGATATAAGTATAAATGATAGTTTTTTCTCAATGGGAGGCCATTCTTTAAAGGCTACAATATTAACGGGAAAAATTTACAAGGAAATAGGAGTTGAATTCCCGTTACGAGAAGTATTTTCACATTCCACTGTAAAATCTCAGGCAAGCCGGATAGAAAAAAGTACAAAGAAAGAGTTTGTATCCATACCAAAAGCAAAGGAACAATCAAATTACCCATTATCCTCAGCACAAAAGCGATTGCATTTGTTACAGCAGTTTGATTTAACATCAACAGTCTACAATATGTCCAATATAATACCATTGGAGAAAGAGGCCGATAAATCAAAAATAGAAGATGTATTCAAACAATTAATAAATCGCCATGAGAATTTCCGTACAAGCTTTATTGTTGCTGATGGTGGATCAGTTCAGATTATAAGTAAGAATGTTGTGTTTGAGATTGAAAAACTAAGTATAGAAAGCACAGAACTTGAAAACACACGAAATAAATTCATAAGGCCCTTTGATTTATCCCAAGCACCCTTATTGCGAGTAGCTATTGTAGATATAAAAGGAGAAGACAGCTTGCTAATGATTGATATGCATCATATAATAAGTGATGGAACCTCGCATACAATATTAGAGAAAGAATTTCAGGCTTTGCTTTCAGGAGAGGAATTACCTCCATTATCTTTACAATATAAGGATTATAGTGAGTGGCAAAATAGTAAAGAGCAGCAAGAACATATAAAAAATCAGGAACAATATTGGCTAACTAAATTTGAAGGAGAGATACCGGTATTGAACCTTCCAAGCGATTATGTTCGACCTTCATTACAAAGTCATGAAGGAGCAACAGTAAGTTTTGTGCTGAGCAAAGAAGAGACCAAAGAGATAAGAATTTTCACCAAAGAAAATGACCTTACCTTGTATATGTCCTTGTTATCCGTTTTTAATATACTTCTATCGAAGCTAAGCGGACAAGATGATATAGTTGTAGGAACACCGATAGCGGGAAGGAATCATGCAGACTTGGAGAATGTTGTAGGAATGTTTGTTAATACACTATCCATACGAAATGAAGTAAAAGCAGGAGAAACAATACAAGAGTTCATATCAAGCTTAAAGCAAACCGTATTTGGAGCATACGAAAATCAGAATTACCAGTTCGAAGATTTAGTAGGCAATTTATCCGTAGAGCGAGATGCTAGCCGCAATCCTATTTTCGATGTGATAATTAATATATTGAATCAGGCAGAACATAGTGGAGATTTATCAGGAATAGATAATGAAAATCGTATTCATACTAAAGGAGTTTCGAAGTTTGATTTAACATTAACAGCTATTGATTATGGAGATCAAATCTTGTTAAGCTTTGAATATTGCACCAAATTATTCAAAGCCGAAACAATAGATAGATTTATAATATATTTTAAACAGATACTAAGTCAATTAGCAAGAAAGCCTGAGATTAAAATTTCGGCAATTGATATTCTAAGCAAAGAAGAGAAACACCGGTTATTGTATGAGTTTAACAATACAAAAACAGATTATCCTAAAGATAAAACAATTCATCAGTTATTTGAGGAGCAAGTAGAGCAAGATCCTGATAAACTTGCAGTGGAGTGTAAAAACAAAACGGTTACATATCAGGAACTTAATGAAGAGTCCAATCAAATAGCTCATTATTTAATAGAAAAAGGATTACAAAGAGAAGATATAGTTGGAATTGTATTGGAATCATCCTATCAGTACGTAGTTAGTATCTTTGCAGTACTAAAGGCAGGAGGAGCATTTTTACCAATAGATAAAAAATTACCTGATTTACGTAAGGAGTATATAATAGAAAATAGTGAGCTTAAAATATTAATTCATAATGATAATAATTATGAAAAGAATGCTCCTGAAAATATAGAAAGTATCAATATTGAGAAATTGGATGTTCGGAACTATCCAAAAACTAATCCTTCGCTTGAGATTAATTCGTCAAATTTAGCTTACGTAATATATACTTCAGGATCAACAGGAAAACCCAAAGGAACACTACTTGAACATAAAGGAATTGTGAGTGAAAATATTTTCTGGAAAGAAGGTTTTAAAATACATCCCACAGATCGATGTTTACAGTTCGCAAACATTTCATTTGATGCTTCAGTTGCGGAAATATATTCATGTTTATTTAATGGAGCCAGCTTATATATACCAGATGAAAACATAAAAAAAGATATAGGCTTATTTGAGGAATACCTGGAGGAAAATCAGATTACAGTAGCTACATTCCCGCCTCCTTTTGCAGATAATCTGAATGAAAGTGTATTTAAAAACTTTCGATTAGTAATAACAGCAGGATCAGAGACAAATAGTAAACTGATTGAAAAAATAAATAAAAAAGCGCAGTACATTAATGCATATGGACCTACAGAAACAAGTATTTGTGCAACATATTGGGATACATCTGAATTTAATAATATTGGTAAAATTGTAATTGGACGTTCAATACAAAACATTGAAGCGTATATTCTTGATTCGCATTTGCAATTACAAGGAATAGGAATTTCCGGAGAATTGTGTTTTTCAGGAGAAGGACTTGCAAGAGGATATTTAAAAAATCCGGAACTTACAGCAGAGAAATTTATACCCAATCCTTTCAAAAAAGGAGAACGCTTATATCGCACAGGCGATTTAGCACGTTGGTTACCCGATGGTAACATTGAGTTTTTAGGAAGGATAGATCACCAGGTAAAAATTAGAGGATTTAGAATAGAATTAGGCGAGATAGAGAATACTTTATTAAAATATGAAAATATAAAAGAGAGTGTAGTACTTGCCCGAGAAGAAAATGGAGATAAGTACCTATGCGCATATGTGGTTTGTACAGAAGAACTCAATCATGACGAACTAAGAGCTTATTTGTCATCACAAATCCCGGATTATATGGTTCCTTCTCATTATGTTGAGATGGAGAGTTTACCACTAACTACAAATGGTAAGATAGACCGAAAAGTTCTTCCCTCCCCGGAAATAAAAGCAGGAGATAATTATGTTGCACCGAAAACAAAAGAAGAAAGCATATTAGTTGATGTTTGGAAAAAAGTATTAGGGATTGAAGGAATAGGAGTTACAGATAATTTTTTCCGTTTAGGAGGAGATTCCATAAAGACAATTCAGATACAGGCCAGACTGAATACTGCCGGATTTATAATAAGTGTAAAAGATATTTTCTTAAATCCTATAATTTCTGATTTGGCAACAAAGATGATATTTAAAGCGAATGAAGTATCTCAGGAAGTAATTATTGGAGATTTTAAATTTACCCCAATACAATATTACTTTTTGAGTGATGAAATAGAGCAACATCATTATAATCAATCTGTAATGTTACATTCAGAAGAATACCTGGAAGAAGAAAAAATACAGGCAGTATTTCGAAAACTACAGGAACATCATGATGCTTTAAGAATTACCTGTAAACTTGACAATGCAAAAAAGGTAACCGGCTTATACAATAATGGTATTGGCGGTTTTCCTGTTTCCCTTGAAGTTTATGATTTCAGAGAAGAAAAAGAAGCTTCGGAAAAAATTACAACTTATGCAGATCAAATTCAGCAATCGATAGATTTGGAAACCGGGCCATTATTGAAGTTAGGATTATTTCATTTATCAGATGGAGACAGATTATTAATAGTTATTCATCACCTTGTAATTGATGGGATTTCGTGGCGCATAATCTTTGAGGATATAGAAACGCTTTTTAATCAAGTAAATAAAGGAGAAAAACTAAGCTTACCATTAAAAAGTAATTCATTTAGAGAATGGTCAGCTAATTTAACAGAATATTCAAAGACTAGTCTGTTTTTAAAGGAGAAATCCTACTGGAAAGATATTGTTATAAATGAAGAGTGTTCATTGAATAGGCAAATTGACAGTGAAAATTTAGAAGATAATGATTTAGGCCACAAGCAATTTATACTGGATCATATTGCAACTACAGATTTACTCAACAATACAAATGAAGTTTATGGTACAGAAATAAATGATATTCTATTGTGTGGATTAGGGGCTGGAGTTAAAAAGACTTTAGGCAACGAAAAAATATTAATATTACTAGAGGGTCATGGTAGAGAGGATATTTTCCCTGAATTAGATATAAGTAGGACAATCGGATGGTTCACTACCGTCTACCCTGTACTTCTGGATATGAAGCAAACAGATGATCTCACACAACAAATAAGAAGTGTAAAAGAGAATTTACGTCAAATACCAAATAAAGGAATAGGTTTTGGCATATTAAAATATTTAACACCGCCAGAATTAAAAGATGATGAGGATTACGATATTGAACCTCAAATAGAATTTAACTATTTGGGTCAGTTCGATTCGGATGTTGACCAGATGAGCCTGTTTAAAATTGCTAAAGAACCTGGGGGAAATTCTGTAGGTTCCAAAAGAAAAAATAAATGTGACTTTTCAATAGGAGGGATGATAGCCAATGGAAAATTATCCGTTAATATTACTTATAAGAAAAAGTATTATTCAGAAGAATTGATAGATAATTTACTTGAAAATTATAAGAACTCGTTATTAGAAATAATTAATCATTGTAAAGATGTAACATTTCTGGATAATATTATTTGTGAAAATGATATTGAGAATGTTGCTGATGAAATTACCATCTAGTTATTTGCATATGATTTAAGGTTAAATTAAAATTAAAATTAAGATATGATAAAGCTTTTAAAGGAATTAGAAAACTTAGATATAAAAATTAAATTAGAAGGTGACAATATCAAAATTATAGGACTAAATAAAAAGTTACCTTCAGATATTATAGAGAAGTTAAAAAGGGAAAAAGCAAATCTGATTGAATACTTAAAAAAAGCTTCAGAAATCAAGAAGAAGAAATTAAGCCCATCAGATTTTACTTATAAAGGTCTTTCAATTAAAGAAGTTGATAAATTAGTTAAACAATATCAAATAGAAGATATTTATAAGTTAACACCTATGCAAGAAGGAATGTTGTTTCATGCAATGCATGATTCAAGTTCCTTTGCATATTTTGAACAAATGAATTATCGAATAGAAAGTGAATTATCAGTTGATTTAATGCGTAAAAGCTTAAATGAACTATTCACAAGACATGATATATTGCGCACTGTATTTATATATAAAGAAATGCAAATTCCTCTACAGCTTGTATTAAAAGATAGAGAAAATGAATTTGATTATAAGGACATAAGAGAACTTAGTGCAGAAGAGAAGAAACAATTTATTTTAAAATATAAAAAAACAGATAGAGATAGAGGGTTTAGACTTGATCAAGATATTTTAATGCGAGTAAGTTTAATCCAATTAGATAATAACGAATACGAACTGATTTGGTCGAATCACCATATTTTGATGGATGGTTGGTGTATAGGTATAATAAATAATGATTTTTTTGAAATATATAATAGTTTATTAAATAATAGAACTTCAAAATTAAATAGCGTAACACCATATAAAGAATATGTAAAATGGTTAGATAAAATAGATAAAGATTCTTCTTTACAATATTGGAAAAATTATCTCTCAGGATATGAGGAGCAAGCATCACTTCCTAAATTACCGGAAAAAGGAAATGAATTTGTTCAGCAAAAAGAGCACATGCAATTATCTAAAGAGCTATCAGCTAAATTTCAGCAAATTGCTTCAGATAATAATGTAACAGCGAGTATAATACTACAAAGTGTATGGGCAATTCTTTTAGCTAAGTATAGTAATAAAGAAGATATTGTATTTGGAAGTGTAGTATCAGGAAGACCATCAGAAATTTATGGAGTTGAAAGTATCGTAGGTTTATTTATAAATAATGTTCCCGTACGTATACAGTTTTCAAAAGATCTTGAATTTAGTACATTAATAAAGCGGGTTCAAAACTCAAACCTGGATTCAGAAACGCATCATTATATTTCCTTGGCAGAAATACAGGCACAAAGTATATTAAAACAAAATTTAATTGATCATATAATTGTTTTTGAAAATTTTCCAATTGCAGAAAAGATTGAGAATTTGGATAATGATAATGAGCAGTTAAACATTCAGATATCAGGAGTTG
>WTBR01000168.1 GCA_013138975.1 Bacteroidales bacterium | reverse complement strand
GAGCAAAACTTGTTTAATTTGTCATTAAATTACGAAAGGTTGAACTATTAACTGAAACCGCCACGTGCGAGAGCATGCGTGGTGGTGTGAGAGGACGGAGGAGTAATCCTCCTACCTACTCGATTATGTTTTAGGACTATTCTAAGA
This sequence comes from Bacteroidales bacterium, assembly GCA_013138975.1. GTDB lineage: Bacteria > Bacteroidota > Bacteroidia > Bacteroidales > UBA12077 > UBA12077. The sequence continues at coordinate 17,781 of WTBR01000168.1, read as the reverse complement.
CTTTCATTTTAGATCACTTTATTTTTATTCTATATTTGCAGAAATTAATTTAAAACAAGAACAAAAATGGCTGTGCAAAAACCATCTGTTCCAAAGGGTACGCGTGATTTTTCTCCAATTGAAATGGTGAAACGTAATTATATTTTCGATACTATTAAAGGAGTGTTTAAACGATTTGGCTATTTACCAATCGAGACTCCTTCAATGGAGAACCTTTCAACTCTTACGGGGAAATATGGCGATGAGGGTGACAAACTGCTTTTTAAAGTTTTAAATTCTGGAGATTATCTTTCAAAAGTAAAATCAGATTTAACAAAAGCAGAATCATCAAAGCTTGCCTTAGAAATTTCAGAAAAAGGTTTGCGATACGATTTAACGGTTCCGTTTGCACGATTTGTTGTACAACATTTAAGCGAAATAACATTCCCTTTTAAAAGATATCAGATTCAACCTGTTTGGCGTGCAGACAGACCTCAAAAAGGACGTTATCGCGAATTTTATCAGTGTGATGTAGATGTTATTGGAAGTAACTCTCTGTTAAATGAGGTTGAGCTTATTCAGATAATAGATCAGATTTTTCAAAAGTTAAATATAAATGCTGTTATTAAATTAAATAATCGCAAAATTTTGCTTGGAATAGCTGAATATATCGGTGAACCTGAAAAGTTTATTGATATTACAGTAGCGATAGATAAATTAGATAAAATTGGACTTGAAAAAGTTAATGAGGAACTCTTATTAAAAGGTTTAAGTGCAGATTCTATTGAAAAATTGAAACCAATTTTTGATTTAGCAGGAACAAATCAAGAAAAATTGACTTTGTTAAGAGAAATATTAAAAGATTCAGAAACAGGTATAAAAGGAATAGAAGAAGTTGAAACAGTTATAAATTATTTTGAAACACTACCATTAAATATTGATTTGGATTTAGACCTAACATTAGCACGAGGATTGAATTATTATACTGGAGCAATTTTCGAAGTAAAAGCCAAAGATGTTGCAATAGGGAGTATATGTGGTGGCGGCCGTTATGATGATTTAACCGGAATGTTTGGATTAAAAGATGTTTCGGGTGTTGGTGTTTCGTTTGGTGCTGATCGTATTTACGATGTGATGGAACAATTGAATATATTCCCAGATGAAATTGTAGCTTCAACAAAAGTTATGTTTGTTAATTTTGGTGATAAAGAAGAGAAGTATTGTCTTCCTTTACTTCAAAAGTTAAGAGATAATGGAATTAATTCAGAGATATTTCCAGAATCTTCTAAAATGAAAAAACAAATGACTTATGCTAATAACAAAAACATTCCAATTGTAGTGTTGGTTGGTGAGGATGAAATGAATAAAGGTTTATTAACTGTTAAGGATATGGTAAGTGGTGATCAAGCTGAAATGACGTTTGATGAATTGCTGAATAAATTTTCATTATAATGGAATATCAAGATCAAAATAACAATAAAATATGCCCAAGGCGACCTATCTTCGTTGCTGGTGGCGATATTAGATTTCCTTGAACTTAAACGGGAGTATTTCGTTTATTTACTAATCAAATATTTATTGATTTGGATAATTTAGAAGAAGGTGCTAAGCGGCTATCTTTTATAGATTTTTCAGTAATTTTCATATAGAGATACTACTTTGCAAGTAAATCCGCTAAGCACCTAGTTTTTTTCAGAAAAAAATTATAAAATAATAATTTCATATTTAATATACATTAAACATGGGGAAAGTACATTATATATCAAATGATCAATTGACTTTTGAAAGAATTGATCAAATACTTAAAGAAGGATTTAAGTTGGCTCTTTCAGAGCAATCAAAAAATAATATTATAAAGTGTCGTGAATATTTAGATCAGAAAATGGCTAATAATGACGAACCTATTTATGGTATCAATACAGGTTTCGGAGCACTTTATGATAAAAAAATATCTCGCGAGGATTTAGGAAAGCTTCAAACAAACCTTGTAATGTCGCATGCTTGTGGAACAGGTGATGAAATATCTTTGGACTTGGTAAAAATTATGATTTTATTAAAGATTCAATCTGTATCTTATGGTCATTCGGGTGTTCAGTTAACAACAGTTGAGCGTCTAATAGATTTTTTCAATAACGACATTCTACCTGTTGTGTACCAGTATGGCTCACTAGGGGCTTCGGGTGATTTATCTCCATTAGCACATATGTGTTTACCAATGATAGGAATGGGTGAGGTGAATTATAAGGGAGAAAGATTATCGGGTTCTGATTTATTGAAAAAGATGAATTGGGAACCAATTGGATTAAGATCAAAAGAAGGCTTAGCATTGTTAAATGGAACTCAGTTTATGAGTGCTCATGGTGTATATTTAACCTTAAAAGTGTGGAAGCTTTCACAATTAGCAGATATAATTAGTGCAGTTTCTTTGGATGCTTTTGATGGCAGAATTGAGCCATTTCATGACTCTGTTCATCAAATTCGTCATCATAAAGGACAAATTAAAACTGCAAGCAGAATACGATTCTTATTAAATGGAAGTGAGTTAATTAATCGACCAAAAGTACATGTACAGGATCCTTATTCGTTCCGTTGTATTCCACAAGTGCATGGGGCATCAAAAGATTCCATTAATTACGTTTCATATGTTTTCAAAAATGAGATTAATGCCGTAACTGATAATCCGACTATATTTCCGGATGAAGATTTAATAATCTCGGCAGGTAATTTTCATGGACAACCATTAGCCCTAGCTTTAGATAATTTATGTATAGCAATGGCTGAATTAGGTAGTATTGCTGAACGGAGAACATATCAATTGCTTGCAGGAAAGCGAGGGTTACCTCCGTTCTTGGTTGCAAATCCAGGTTTAAATAGCGGATTTATGATTCCACAATATACAGCTGCATCTATTGTAAGTAGAAATAAGCAATTATGTACACCTGCTTCTGTTGATACAATTGAATCATCACAAGGGCAGGAAGATCACGTAAGTATGGGAGCAAATGCGGCAACCAAAGCTTACCAGGTAGCTCAGAATTTAGAACGTATTTTGGCGATTGAATTATTTAATGCTGCACAGGCTCTAGAATTTCAGCGTCCTGCAAAATCATCGCCATTTATCGAAAAATTTGTAGAAGGTTATCGTAAAAAAGTCAAGTTTATCGATGAAGATAAAACCATGTATGATGATATTGCAAAATCAGTTGAGTATTTACAAGAGGTTGAATTGAATTTGCCAGAAGATTAAATATTTTTTTTAATAAAATTTTGAAATGCGTCTCAAATTACTGGGGCGCATTTTTTGTTTAAATCGTAAAAATTATAAAATTTTAGGAACTTCAATTTGCTTTTATTAAATTGTGCAATTAATCTTCAAGATTATGAAACATTGGATTCTTAACTTTCTTATTAAAATTAACAGATCTGCAATGTTTTAGTCCCTAAAACAAATTCGATATATATATATATATATATATATATATATATCGAATTTTTTAATGAATCTTTTTATTTAACCAAATAGATATTAAAATTATTATGGACAAATTAATTGTTAAAGGTAGTGGATTAACTATCGAGAATGTTGTAAATGTTGCTCGTAACGGGCAAAAAGTAGAATTACATCCAGATGCTGTTGAACGAATAAATGTATGTCGAGCAATGCTCGAGAGAAAAATCGTAGCAAAAGAAATTATGTATGGTGTAAACACCGGTATCGGGGAGTTTTCTGAAGTAGTTTTGGATGATGATCAAGTACAAGATTTTCAAAAATATTTAGTTTATAACCATGCTGCAGGTATTGGTGATCCTGCTCCAATTGAATATGTTCGTGGAGCTATGCTTGGACGTATAAATGTTCATGCTCATGGTAATTCAGGTTGCCGTCTTGTTATAACTCAAACTTTAGTTGATATGCTTAATAAAGGAGTTACTCCTTTTGTATGTCAAAAAGGATCTGTAGGTGCTAGTGGTGATTTAGCTCCTATGTCGCAAATAGCTTTATTATTAATGGGCGAAGGCCAAGCGTATTATGAAGGTGAGCTCTTGGAAGGAAAAGAAGCAATGGAAAAAGCTGGGATTTCTGTTCCTGGATTATTTGCACGTGATGGATTGGCAACAATAAATGGCTCAAATGTATTGACTGCAATGAGTGCTATTTTCTTATTTGATGCTAATAACTTTTTAAAGCAAGCTGAAATTGCAGCTTCAATGTCGCTTGAGGCATTAAAAGCTAATATGAAGCCTTATTCAGCATTATTACATGAAGTACGTGGTTTCCAAGGAGCAGTTCGAAGTGCGAATGCAATTAATAAAATGGTTGCTGGTGGTGACTTAAAAGAAGGTAAAGTTAAGTGTAAAGTTCAGGATGCTTATTCAATGCGTTCTACTCCTCAAGTTATTGGTGCTGCACGTGATTCATTACGTTGGGCTCGTTCTCAGGTTGAAATTGAATTGAATGGAGTAGGAGATAACCCAATTTTCTTCCCAGAAAAGGATATGCAAATATCGGGAGCTAATTTCCAAGGTACTCCTGTTTCATTACCTATGGATATGGCAGGTGTTGCTATTACAATGGTTTGTGTAATGTCTGAACGTAGAATGAATCGTTTAAATAACCCTGCATTAAGTGTTGGTTTACCTGCATTCTTAACAAAGGGAGCTGGAATGTTCTCAGGTTTAATGTTAAGTCAGTATACTGCCGACATGCAGATTGTTGAGCAAAGAATTCTTTCTGCACCTGCTTCAATTCAATCTATTCCTGCTGCAGCTGATCAAGAAGATTTTGTATCAATGGGTATGAATACTGCAATTAAGAATTTCCAAATTATGGATAATGCTTATGGAATACTTGGAATTGAAATCATGGCTGCTGCTCAGGCATTAGATTTCCGCGAGTATGGTTTCGGAAAAGGTGTTACTAAAGCTAAAGAAGTTGTTAGAAAGCATGTTGATTTCTTAGAAATTGATCGACCATTATATCCTGATCATACAGCTATGAAAGAATTAGTTAAGTCGTGTGAAATTCTTGAAGAAGTTGAAAAAGTAGTGGGAAGTTTAGATTAAACTTTAACTGGTTACAATAAAAAAAAGCTCCTATTAGGAGCTTTTTTTGTGAGCTATTTATTAAAATTTATAATTAAATATGTTGGTAAATGATCACTATAACCTCCATTATATTTATAACCTACATATGTTCTATTCGGTTTGTACCCAAAATAACTTTCATCTGGTTCGAGTAAAAAATCAGGATTAAATATATGAATATCATTTATAGAAGTAAATATCTTATTCTTGTTATTCAGAAGATTCCCAGATATTATAAATTGATCAAGAACTCCCCATTCACCTTGATATTTATGAGTTCCGATATTTTTTGATTTAGGAATTATTGAAGACAAATTGTAAAGCTTATTCTCTGTAATTTGTTTAAATACTTGGGAAGCATCTAAAATATTATTTATGCTTTTATTTTCAGGATAATCATTAAAATCACCCATAATAACTATATTAGATTTTGAGTTAGATTTAAAAATAGAATCTACTTTAGCTTTTAAAACACTTGCAACATATAATCTTCGTTCTTCTGATTCAAGTTGCCCGCCCCAGCGAGAAGGCCAGTGATTGATAAAAACATTTAGTGTATCTGTGCTTTTTACAATTCCCTTTACATATAAAATATCGCGAGTTTTGCTGTCTGGATTATCAGGGAAGTTTATGGGGATTGCTTCGTAATTAATTGGTATAAAAAGCTCTTCTCTATATAAAAGTGCTACATCAATTCCTCTTCGATCTGGTGATTCTTGATGAATAATATTATACTCATATTTAACTAATTGTGTGTTATTCACTATATCATTAATTACTTTCTTATTTTCAATTTCGCATAAGCCAATTATTGCTGGCGGATTCCATTCTCCAACAGCAATAATTACTTTGTAAATATTATTAATTTTTGAATAATATTTATATTGATTCCAATAACGTGTTCCTTTTGGTAAGAATTCTTCATCATTTATTAAACTATCATTAAATGTATCAAATAGATTTTCAACATTATAAAACATAATTTTATAGGTGTCACTTTTAATTTGTGATTGCCCTGAGAAAATAATGAAGAATAATAAAAACGAGAATAGGAAGTTTTTCATAAATATGTTATGGAGTTTCGACACGTTCGAAGGCACCCAGATCTGGTCCTGAATCAGAAGTTCTATTTTGTAAATTTATGTCCAAGCGATATAGATCTCCATATTCATCTTTCCCAAAATCTTTAGCTGCAGAAAGTGTGTCTAGTTCAAAATTCCCTTCGTATGGATCAATAAAATTGGGACTGTATTCTGTTATTACATTTTCAAAATGATTTGGATCTGATGTTGAAAAATCAGAATCAACTTTAATTAAAGTATGATCAAATTTATAGTTTAGTTCTGTATTATCGTGTAGATCAATATAAACTTCAGATGTTTTATTGCCATAAATAATACAATTTCCAAATAAGGCTTTTGTTAGAGGTCTGGTATGCATTGTACCATTTATATCAATATAGTAATTATTAATTAAAAGTGAAGAAGTCGATCTTGCTGAAAATCCCCAATAATTTCCAATAGTGCAATGGTAAAATTCATATGATCCTCCAATGGTTAATGCCACACCAAATTGTCCACAGTTTGATATAATATTATTGTAGGCTTTTATTGTTGATCCTTGCGCATAAATTGCTGTAGAAGTCATATTTTCAATTCTGCTATTTGAAATAAGTAATGTAGGATTTATCTCATTTGCAAAAGTGTCAACTTGAATTCCAATTATTGCATTTTTAATTTCTGCATAATTGAATACATTATTTTTACTACCGCTCATGAGCCAAATTCCATCCCATTGCCCGGGAATGTTTTCATATTCGTCTTCTAATCTGTCACTTTGAAATACAATTGGAGAATCGAATGTTCCATTCGCTTCAATTGTTCCTGCAACAAATAATCTTGAGTTTTTATGAAAATGAAGTATAGCGCCTGGTTCAATTGTTAAGGTGCTATTTACATCAACAACTAAAGTGTCATATATTAAATATGGTTTGTCATTTATCCAGGTTTCTGAACCAATAACTTCATGACCATATTTGTGAACATCTTGCCCAAATGCGATTAATTTAATATCTTGTTCTTTATCATTGAACGAAAAAATGATAGAATCTTTTACAACAAGAGGTAAGTTGGAATTGGTTGGATCAATAGTTATTTCAACAAATATATATAGACTGTCTTTTTCTCTAAGCTCAATATCTTGTAATCTTACACCGGCATACCCGTCAATATTAAGTCTGAAAGGAGAAGTCTCACCTCCGGCTAAACCGATTGAAGAGATTTTAATAATTTTGTTATATGGATTTTTCACTTTCAACATTTGAGTTGAAGAACCTACTGTTGTAAATATCGTATCAAAGAGCACAGTGTCTGAAGAAAATTTTAAATTGGCATCAATTGAATTGTAAAATTCTTCTTTCTCGCATGAATAAAATACATGGAATAGTATTACTGAAATAATAATATATTTTAATGATTTAAACATTCCTGTGAGTTAAATTTATATTACGAAATAACATAAAATAAACGATACTATCTATGATAAATTTTAATTTATATCTTTTTTTTATCAAAATTTAGAGCGTTTTATAATTAATTTTGAGGTGCAGATTTAAATAATTGATTACATTTGTTAATATTTGAAATTTTAATATTCCTTATCTTAATATGCAAGTAGAAAAAGCAACCAGCAGCAATGTATTAGAGGTAATGTACTTGCTTCAGCAATGTATTGATGATTTTAATAATAACAGTGTATATCAATGGAATCAGTCATATCCAGATCATTTTAAATTGCAAAAAGAAGTTGAAAATAGCACATTATATATTATAAAAAATAAAGGTGTTTGTATTGGGACAATTACATTTGATGAGCAACAGGAATCGGTTTTTGATTCGGTTGAATGGAAAAATAAATCGGATAAATTTATTGTTATTCATCGTATTGCAGTTTTTCCAACTTGGCAAAAAAAAGGAATAGGGAAGAAACTTATAGAATTTGTTGAAAATTTTGCTAGGGAAAATAAGTTTAATTCAATTAGATTAGATGTAGCAAGTTCAAGTGAGCATTTAATTAAGTTATACGAAAGTATTGGATATGCGCATGCAGGAGAAATACTTTATCCTAAACAAAAGGAAACATTTAAATGCTTAGAGAAAGTCATATAACATATTGGTTAAAATTTAAAAAGGAGCATTTAGCTCCTTTTTTTATGAATAAAAGTCCGGATAACATCCGGACGCATTAAAAGCAAAGATTAAAACCCAACAATTAATCCTAAACTATAAATAAATCAATAAATATTTATTTAACCCTAAAATTTAACCTTGAAAAATGATTTTGGTTATAGTGTAATTTGCTCTCCTCTATAAAAATCTAATATTTTTGTTCTGAAAATATATTCGTATTTGGCTTGTGCTAAATCAGAATTAGCTCTGTTTAATAGATTTTTAGATGTGTTATATTCTAATATATCAACTAAACCAACTTGGTATTTTTGTTCTGTGTATCTAAAAGCTTCTTCCATTGATCTTACTGCTTCAAGATTGGCCTTATATCTATCCAATGATGCAATTGCCTGTGTTCTTCCTTGTTGAATAATTCTGTAAAGATTTTGTTTTTGAAGATCTAAATTTAATTTTGAATCTGAAAGAGCAATTTTTGCTTGACCAATTGAATTTCCAGTTTGCCAATTATTAAAAATAGGAATCCTTAATGCAAGATATATAAATTGGGATGCATTGTCTCCAATTTGGTTCATATATGGATAGTTTGAACCCGGATCAGAAATATTTGTTGCTAACTCATTATATCTTGACTGATATTGATATCCAAAAGTTAAACGTGGACTTATTCTACCATATGAAATAGCTAAATCCATTTCTGTACTTTTTAGAAATAATTCTGCACTTTTTATTTCAGGAAGAAACCCTAAAGCATCATTATAAACTGTAACAACAGAAGTTATGCTATCTTCCAGAGTAATGTCTGGTATTTCGGGAATAACAATTTCAAAATTATCTGGGTTCTCCAAGTATAGCAACTGAGCAAGATCTAGATATGCAATTTTTAAATCATTCTTAGCATTTGTAAATGTTGCTTCTTCTCCAGCTGCTTGAGACTGAATTTGTAATAAATCTCCTTTGGAGGCATTACCAATTTCAAATAATTTTTTTGTTTTTTCAATTTGTTCAATTGTTATTTCAACTTGTTGTTGAGCATTATCTCGAAGTTCTTTACTTAATAGAATTTGCAAATACGAGGTTGAAACATTTAATGTTATGTCATTTTTTACTCTTTTAACAGATTCTAATTGAGATAAGAGATTAAGCTTATTTTTTCTAATTGTATTAAAATTCTGTAATCCATTAAAAATTGTTATTTCTGAAGAAAAACTAAAGTTTCCTCCTTGAAAAGTTTGATTTTCATATGTATAAGTTTCTGTATTTAGTGTTTTACCTGAGTTTAAATAATGACTTCCATTTGTATTTGCATTAGGTAATATTTCCATTAATGATTGAAAATGTGTTTTGCCAGCTGCATCAGCAGATAATTCTTGCCTTTTTACGGTAATGTTATTTTCAATAGCATGATTTATACAATCTTCTAATGTCCATACTTTTTGTGCTTGTGAACTTATCGAAAGAGTAATTGAAAGAACTGTTAATACTAATAATTGAATTAATTTCATTTTATAGGTTTTAATTTTTGTTTTCTATTTAAAATTGTTTCTAAGTTATCATATATTATGCCATATGACGTAATTGTAAGGTTTGCAATAGCTTAACCAATTTCATTGTTTTAGTAGTTAATAAAGAGGTGAACGATTATGAAACACCATATGTGCGAAAACGAACAGCTAAGTTTAGTTCATTTTTTTTACCGGATTACGTTAATTTACGAAAGTAGGACGATAAATTAACAAATCCATGCGATAAAAAAGTTATAAAAAAGTAATAAATAATAAAATATACTTTAGCACCATAAATAATATGAGAAGAAAATTTTATGAAAAGAATATTTTACGTAATCAAGGATAAGGTTGCACTAACATATAATATCGATTTAGGTGTTCTAATTTTATTTTTTATAGTTAGCGTCGTTTTTCTAATCTCTCTTTTTAACGTATATATTTAGTAATTGACATGGTTGTTTAAACAGTAATAGTAAATTAAGGTATGAATACAATAGATATTTTTGTGAATGTTAAAAATAAATCGGAGATGGTGAATCTTGTTTTATTTCAAAAAATATATTCTACAAATTTGGGGATTGTAAACTACTGGGCAACCAATAGCAATTCGGAGTATAGATTAGAAATAATAATTGATGAAAATGATTTGTCAATTAATCCATCGAAAATTACTAAATCGCTTAGTATATTAAATGATGAATGGAATATAGCAGATCAAATGATGAAGAAGTTGCATAGAAATGAAAGTTTTCATTTCCAAAAATTTTAAAATAAATTATTGATAACAATTAAATTTATTACCATGTATAAAACCGTTTGGAATAAATGTCAGAGCAGTGTTTGTCAACTAAGTTTTTATAGCTCTTCAGGTATAAAACTATTGTCGATGACAGGATTTAAAGTTAATGATCAGTATGTAATTACAGATGATCATATATTAAAAATTTACAAAGCGGTTAAGGTTAAAATTGTTTTTGTCAAACCTGATGGATACACAGAAAATAAGAGTGTTGAAATTTCAATGGAAGAACTAAAAAGAAGAATTATAAAAGGAATTGATAAGGAAACCACAACATTTACTGCAATAAATATTGATTTCGAGGAGTTTAAAAACATTCCGTCTCTTAAAATAAGTAATGATAAAAATAATGATATAGGAAATAGTATAGCTGTTTTGGGGTATCAATTGGATCATGATAATCTTTCAATAAAGACAGGAATTATTTCTTCGTCGTTTGTGAATGATGATGGTTTAAAGTGTTTACAAGTTGAGTCAAATATAAATCAGGGAAATTCAGGAAGTCCTTTAATAAATACTGAAACAGGAGAGGTTATTGGAATAATTGGACAGAATCTTACCTCAATAACACAATCACACCGAAAAATGAAACATATTATTAACAATAATCTTGCAATATTAAAGAAGTCGCAAGGTGTATTTAATATAGAAGAAATTGATCCAATTCAGGTTTTAATAGCAAATCAGAATCAGATTAAATATATAACAAATGAAATATATAAGAATGCAACAATGAGTATGGGTTATGCATTAAATATTTCATATGTACATGATCTTTTTAAAGAATTCATTGATGCTGAGATTTCGCAATCTTCGATGAAATAACAGATTGATGTTTAGTCCCTTAATGTAGGATGGTTTAGGTTAAAGAGTTGCTTTTAATAAAGTAACTCTTTTTTTATTCTTCATTCATATTATCCAATATTTTTTGAACTTCATCTTCGGTTTGATGAAGCTTCTTTTTACATATTTTTAATAATGAAGAGACCTTTTTCACTTTCTCTGATAGGATATCAATATCTAATTCTTCGTTTTCTAATTGCTGTAATATTTCTTCAACTTCTATTACTGCTTCACTGTATGATATTTCTTTTTTTGCCATAATTTAAGCTTAAATGTTTTTTGAGATGATAAATTTAAATGTACTTCCTCCTGCCTTGCCGTCGGAAAGGTTATTTTTTTCGCTTTCTACCCATATTTTTCCATTATGTTTTTCTACAAATTCTCGACAAAGAATAAGACCCAATCCACTACCTTGTTCTTTGGAAGTGCCGGAAGTTGAGTGATGTAAATCTATTCTGAAGAGTTTTTTCATATTCTCAAGACTTATTCCAACACCATTGTCTATAACAGAAATTTCGGTGTACTCTTTAATTTTTTTGCTATTAATACGTACAGAACTATTGTTATGTGAGAACTTGATTGCATTAGATATTAAATTTCTTAATATAGCTGCAAGCATATCATAATCAGCGAATATTAATTCATCTTTATCTAATTCATTAATTAAATTTATATCTTTTTTATCGGCATTTACTTTCAAAAGATTAATTGTTTTATTTACTATATCTGATAAATTAATTTCTTTTGGTGTAAACGGCATTTTACCTCGTTGGGTTCTTGACCAATGTAAAAGATTTTCAAGTAATTCAAGTAGATCGTCAGAAGAATTATAAATTAACTCTAGTGATTGTTTAATATCTTCTGTATCAAAATCATCATAATTTGTAAATAAATGTTTAGTTAAACCATGTAATGCATTAAATGGATTTCGAAGGTCATGTGCGATAATTGAAAAGAATTTATCTTTTGTTGCATTTAAAATTTTAAGATTTTCTTCAGAGTCCTTTAACAGTTTATTGGACTGATCAACTTCTAAAATCTTTTCTTTTAATAATACATTTGTTTTACGTTTTGATAAAAATTGAATTAAAATAAGAGCTCCTGAAGTAAGAGTTAATAAAACAATAATTAGAAGGAAATTCCGAAAATTTTTTTGTTTTTTAAGTTCAATATCTCTTATTTTATTCTTGGCTGTTAATTCATCAACTTCATCTTCAATTCGAGATATTTCATTATAGCTTTTTTCAAGTTCAAAATTCATTTGAATCTCAATTAGCCTTTGCGAATTTAATTTCGAATTAATTGAGTCTTTGACTATCGTATAATTTAAATAATTTTCTAAAGCTTTATCTTTTAATCCATTATTGTAAAAATAATTAAATAACTCGTAGTATGCATTTTTTATTAATTCGAGATTGTCAATATCTTGACCAATTCGTAGTGATTTATTAATATTCTCTAAACCATCTGTTTCAGAACCTTTAATCAATTGGATGGTTCCTATTTTTCTATAACAAAGGCTTTTTAAGAATTGGTCATTCGTTTTATTACAGATACTTAAAGCTCTATAGAAATGTTTTAAGGATTTATCTAACTCATTTGTTTTGAGATAATAATTACCAATATCATTAAGAATATCACTTAATCCTTTCATGTCCCCAATTTCTTCTCTAATTCTATGTGCTTCGTTTAAATTGTTTATTGAATTATTATAATCGCCAAGTTCTAGATACGTATTTCCTATACTTTTATATGAGTTGGCAATACTTACTTTATCTCCAATTTCTAGTCTTAAATTTAAAGATTCATTATAATGATTTAATGCTTCTGCGTAATTCTTTAGTTTAAGAAAAGCATTTCCCATTATATGAAGAGAATATGAAATATCTTTTTTATTACCGGTTTCTCTTTTTATTTTTAAAGCACTCGAATAAGATTCTAAAGCCTTAGAGTAGTTTTTTATATCATCGTATATAATGCCAATATTATTTAATATCGCAGCAATTTTATCCTGATTATTTAATTCTTGTTGAATTTTAAGAGCCTGCAGGTAATTTTCAAGTGCCAGATCATATTGATTTAGTTTTATATAAATACTTCCTATTTGATTTAAGGAGTTTGCAATAAATGATAAATTTCCAATATTATAATAGTTTTCAAGAGATTTGTTAAAATAACTTAGTGCTTTATCATAATTATTAAGTCTTTTATAAACAAGTGCGATATTGTTTTGAGTATGTGCAAAACCTAATATGTCGATTATGTTTTCGTGTAATCTCAAGGATGATAAATAAAATTCTAAGGCTTTATCTATATTATTAATGGCAAGATAAACACTTCCTATATTATTGTAAGATTTAGCAACATCTTTATTAAGTCCACTATTTATTCTTAATTCTAGTGCTTTTTTATTGTAATCAATTGCCTTTTTAAATTCACCTATATCTTTGTATACAGTACCAATATTTGTTAAAACATTAGCTTCTTCAAGGGTGTCAGATAATTCTCTATAAATTTCTAAGGATTTATCGAAAAAGAACAAAGAGCTATCGTATAGCCTATTACTCCAATAAAGTTGGCCAATATAATTAAGGGTATTAGCAATTTCAGTTTCATCTTGGTTCAAATTAGAGGCGTTAAGTGCTTGTTGATGATAATTGAAAGCATCATTAAAATTACCTTGTAGCTTGTAAACTATACCTATGTTATTATAAGCTTTAGATATTTTATTATTATTTTTTGCTAAATATAAATTAAGAGGTTTTTGATAGTAGAAAAGAGCATTGTTGTAATTGCCTAACATTTTTTCAGCATGACCTAATTTTGTGTAAGTATATATCTTATAGTTGGAATCTTTTTGTTCGTAGAAATAATCCAATGCTTTTTCATAAAACTCAATGGCTAGTTGGAAACGACTCAATTCGTAATAAACATCAGCAATATAAATTTTTGATAAAGCTTTTTGTAGTTCGTCTTGATATTTTTCAGATAATTCCAGAGCCTTATTAGCATAATTTAAACTCTCATTTAAATTGACAGAAAGATAGGCCTTTGATAATTGTCCTAAAATTAGGCTTGTTTTTTCTTCTTTAGTGTTTTTTAAAATTAATTCTAGACTGTCAATAGTTGATTGATTAGCACATAAAGATGACTTTGTACCAATTAATGAAATAATAATAATAATTAAATATAAATTTACAACTCTCATACACTAATGCGTCATTAATTAATAGTGAATGAATAATAATTGGCTTAGTATTTAAATCTTAAATTCATCTTTTACTCTTCTGAAATTGGTAAAGTAATCTGAAAATCACTGCCTTTTCCAAATGTGCTTTTTACAGAAACATCACCATTGCTTTTAGAAATCAATTCTTTACAAAGCATTAACCCTAGACCTGTTCCAGACTCTTTTTCAGTTCCTTTAGTCGAATAACCTTCATCAATTTTAAAAAGTTTCTCAATATTTTCCTCACTAATTCCTATACCGTTATCTTTTACTGAAATTGTAATAGAATTACCTGTTTGAAAAGTAGACAATTCTATTTTCCCTCCTTGATTAGTAAATTTTAAAGCATTACTAATTAAATTTCTTAATACACTTGATAATACGTGTTTATCGACAAAAGCTGTTTTTTCTTTCGAGATAAAATTCTCAATTATTATATTTTTATTTTGAGCTAATAATTCACTAAGAGTTAAAGCTTCATTTACAGATTCAAATATATTGATTTGTTTTGGTGAAAATTTCATATTTCCTAATTGAGATTTTGACCATTGTAATAAATTTCCTAATAAGTTAAAAAGGTTTTGGGATGATTCGTAAATAATTTTATTGTAGCTATTAATTTCATCTTTATTTAATTCTTCAGTTTGATTATACATAGCCTCAGAAAATGATAAAAGAGATTGAAAAGGATTTTTTAAATCATGTGCAACAATTGAAAAAAACTTGTCCTTGGTTGCATTTAGTTCTTTTAAATTATTCTCAGATATTATTAGTTTTTGATTTGTTTCACTTAATTGAGCATTTTTTGATTTTAATAAATTATTAATATTTTTCTTTAATCTGAATTGACGGAAACTTAAAATTGCTAAGGCTAATATTAAAATGGAAAAAGCAATCCAATAGTTTTTGATGTTTTTTTGGCGATTAAGTTCAAGTAAATGAATTTTATTATCTTTTTTTAATAATTCATTTTCAGTTTCAAGGTTATTTGTCTCATATTTTATTTTCATTTCCGTTATTCGATCAGTACTTTCACTTGTAAAGATACTATCTTTCATTTCTGAATATAACTTGTAATACTCTAAAGCTTTTTTATAATTATTTAGTTCTGAGTGTAATTGGTAATAAAGATCATAAGATTCTACGAGCCATTCTTTTATGTTTATTTGTTTTGATAATTTAATGGCAAGGTTTAAGCTATTTTGTGCTTTAGGATATTTCTTTTGAAGCAAAAAGAGTTTTGCTAAATTGTTATGGTTATTTGCTAAGTGATATGTGTTATTTGTTTCTTCATTTATAACTGCAGATTCATGTATATAATAGTAGGCTTTGTTATAATCACCCATATGTAGATAAATTAGTCCAATATTATTCAGCGCGGAAGAAATCCCTTTTGTTAATTCTAATTCAGTATTTAAAATTAGTGCTTTATTATAATATTCAAGAGCTTTTTCTTTATCCCCTTTTATATCGTATGATATTCCAATATTGTTATACGCACTTGCTTGTCCTTCTTTTTGATTACTTTTTGTATCTATTTCAAGAGCCTTTTGAAAATAATCAAGAGCTTTATCTATTTCATTAAATGACTGGTATAATATGCCAATATTATTATAAATCATTGATAAGCTAGAGGGATGATTGACTCTTTTATAAATCTCAAGCGCATCTAAGAAATATTTTAAAGCTTTGTCATAACTTGAAATTTCTAAGTATACATAACCTATTCCATTATATGTACTTGCAATGGCTATGTCATCATTTAACCCTTGAGCAATTTCCAGAGATTTCATGTAATTCTCTAAAGCATCTTTATATCGACTTTGTTCTAAATAAGTGTTTGCAATTCTTCTATAATTTTCAGATATATCCTCGTCATCTTTGCGTTTAATGCTTTCGTTCAGTGATTTATTAAAGTATAAAATGCCCTTTTGATAATCACTTTTTGAAACATATAAATTGGCTATATTATTGCAAATATTTGAAATGCCCTTTGAGTGATTAATTTCAAGTCTTATATTAAGACATTTTTGATAAAATTCTAATGCTAATTCAGCTTCATTTCTAAAGTGGTAAACATTCCCAATTCTGTTATATGCATCAGAAATTCCTTTTTTGTCCTTAACTATATGGGCAAGGTTAAGAGCCTCGTTTGCATAATACATACTGCTATCTAATGAATATTCCCAATAACTTTGTGATAGATCGTTGAGAATTTCAACTTTATTTTTATCAGTAGCGGTTTTTATTTTATTAAATAAACTATCAATAGTAGTTTTGTCTTCTTGTGAGAATGCGAACAAGCTTAAAAATAGTAATATGGATGAAACATATAATTTGATAAAATGCATTTTGTTTTCGTTATTTTTAATTAAACGTCAAATTTTTAAATGACTACCATGTCAATAAATATCTAATTTATAAGACAATAGGGTTTTCTTAATTTACATTTAATATTTTTCGTCAATCTTACTACGTACAAAGCCTGAAAATAGTTTTGTAATTATTTCATCATCTTCATTAATGTCTTTTATACTTTTTATTGATTTTCCTTTAAAGTAAGTAATGGAATAACCTCTTTTAAGAATATTCTTTGGATCTAATAAGGTTAATTTATTTTCTGTATTATTAACAAAAAGCTTTTGCAATTGAATGTACATTGAGCTACCATTCCTAATCTTATTATTTAAATGTTGTATTTTTTGAGAAGTATTAAAGATTGTTTTTGTAGATTTTTTTTCAACTGAATTTGAAAGGTTTACCAACAACATCCTTTCTTGTTTTATTAATTGACTTATTTCATTTTTTAGTTTTTCAATCAGGAGACCTAATTGGTAATTTGATTTTTCAATATTGTTTTTAATTATAGGAACTATAATTGCATGAAAATGGGTTAATTTGGTTTTTTGATATTGTATTTTAGATGTAACTATATCTAATATACTTTCTTTTAGAAATATCAAATTGTTTTCAAACTCAGATATCTTTTCAATTAAGAATTCTGCAACGGCAGTTGGCGTTTTTAGCTTTTTGTGAGCTACTAAATCAACAATTGATTCATCTTTATCGTGACCTATACCCGTTAAAACTGGTAATGGAAACTGAGCTATATTTGCAGATAATAAGTAATTATTAAAACAGCTAAGATCCGAC
>WTBR01000027.1 GCA_013138975.1 Bacteroidales bacterium | reverse complement strand
TATTTGATGTAATGTTTAATTTATTGGAAGGCGAATTCCAAGAAGAAAAAGATTCATCAAAAGAAGAGTTAAAACATATTCAAGGGATTTCTAAATTTGACTTAAGTTTAACCGCTTTAGATTTAGGCTCAGTGATACGGTTAAGTTTTGAATACAGTACTAAGCTGTTTCGTACAGAAAGCATAAACAGGTTTATTAGTTACTTTAAGCACTTGTTGAAAGATTTGCCCGATAATTTTGGACGCTACATAAAAGATATAAATATTATACCTGAAGAAGAAAAGAAACAAATATTGTATGATTTTAATGATACAGAAACAGATTACCTTAAGAATAAATGTATTCACGAATTATTTGAAGAACAAGTGGAACGTACTCCAAATAGTGATGCTTTAATTATTGGAGGAAGACACATAAGCTATCGTGAATTTAATACAATGTGTAACAGGTTAGCACTTGTGTTAGTTGAATTGGGTGTTTATTCTGAGAGTATTGTAAGTCTGCAAATAGATCGTTCAGTTGAAATGATGGTAGGAATAATGGGGATATTAAAAGCAGGAGGGACTTATTTACCGATCGACTCTGAAGCTCCGGAAAAACGAGTTAATTATATTTTAAATGATAGTAATTCTAAGGTTCTATTATTGCACAAAGATAAGAAGAAAGGGAATAATTATAATTTACCGGTACTTGCAATTGATCTTGATCAAACGGCAAAAAAAGAATTATTAAATCTGGGAAAAACAACGAATGCTCAGAAATTATCTTATGTTATTTATACATCAGGTTCAACGGGTGAGCCTAAAGGTGTTATGATTGAACATCATTCTGTAATTAACAGATTGAAATGGATGCAAAATAGTTATCCGATAGGATCGAATGACATTTTAATACAAAAGACTCCTTATACATTTGATGTATCAGTATGGGAATTATTCTGGTGGTCTTTTGAGGGCAGTTCATTATTTTTATTAGAAAAAGGTGGAGAAAAAGATCCTTTAAAGATAGCTTCAAGTATTTCAGAGAATAAAGTGAGTATTATTCATTTTGTACCATCAATGTTAGATGTTTTCTTAGATTACTTAATAGAGCATAAAAATGTGGCTTGGTTAGACAGTTTACGTTTTGTGTTTGCTAGTGGAGAGGAGTTGAAAGTTAGACATGTAGAAAAGTTTTATGAAATATTTGGGACAGATTCTCGTTGTTTATTAGTTAATTTATATGGACCAACAGAAGCAACAGTTGATGTTACTTATTTTAATTGTAATCAAGATCAATATAATAGTATTCCAATAGGAAAACCTATCGCTAATACTCAAGTTTATATCTTAAATAGAGAGAATCGACAACTTCAGGCAATAGGAGTTGTTGGTGAACTTTGTCTTTCAGGTGTAGGTTTATCTAGAGGATATTTAGGGATGGAAGAATTAACATCAGAAAAATTTATCGATCATCCCTATAAAAAAGGAGAAAAGCTATATCGAACAGGTGATTTAGCTCGATGGTTAGATGACGGTAATATCGAATTTTTAGGTCGTATAGACGATCAGGTTAAAATCAGGGGCTTTAGGATCGAGTTAGGCGAGATAGAAAACACCTTATTAAGGTATAAAAATATAAAAGAGAGTGTAGTATTAGTCTGGGGACAAGGGGAGGACAAGTACTTGTGTGCTTATGTAGTTGTTGAAGAGGTATTTAATAAAGAAGAAATACGCAATTATTTATCAGAGCATCTTCCTAACTACATGATTCCAACTTATTTTGTGGCATTAGAAAAGATACCTTTAACCCGTAATGGAAAGATTGACAAGAAGTCATTACTCGCACCAGAAATAAAAGCAGGATCAGATTATGTGGCTCCCAATAACTTAATAGAAACCAAGTTAGTAAAAATTTGGTCAGAGGTATTAAATATAGCTACAAAAGAAATAAGTACGAATGTAAGTTTCTTTGAGTTGGGTGGTCATTCCTTGAAAGCTACCGTCTTGGTATCTCGTATTCATAAAGAATTAGATGTGCGATTAGAATTGCGGGATATCTTTCAATACCAGACTATCCAAGTACAATCAGAATTAATAAATTCATCAGAAAGTAGTTCATATTTCTCTATACCAAAAGCAAAAAAACAGGACTATTATCCCTTATCTTCTTCTCAACGACGTTTGTATCTGTTGCAACAAATGGATTTAGGAAGTACGGCTTATAATATGCCGGGACTATTAGCTGTTCCCAAAGGACAAGATAAGAATCAAATAAAAGAAGTTTTTAATAAGTTGATAGCCCGTCACGAAAATTTCAGGACGAGTTTTGAATTTGAGGACGAGATTCCAGTGCAACGCATTCATTCAGAAGTAGCTTTTTCTATCAAAGAATATCAAATAAAAAAATCTGAGTTATCCAATATCAAGGAAGACTTTGTTAAAGCTTTTGACCTAAACCTAGCTCCCTTATTACGAGTAGGATATTTAGAAATCAGTGATGGCGATGATATGTTGCTGATAGATATGCATCATATCATAAGTGATGGAAGGTCTTATGCTATATTAGAAGAAAATTTTTCTCAATTACTAGCAGGAAAAGAATTAGAAGCTTTACACTTACAATATAAAGATTATTCACAGTGGCAAAACAGTAAAGAACAACAAGAGCGGATCAAAGTACAAGAGTCTTACTGGTTGGATAAGTTTACTGGAGAACTACCTATATTGGAACTACCAACAGATAATTCTCGTCCTGTAATGCAAAGTTTCGAAGGAGCTAGTGTGAGTTTTGTATTATCAGCAGAAGAAACAAAGATTATTCATGATCTCTGCAAGGGACAGGGCTTAACATTGTATATGTCCTTGTTATCAGTTTTCACAATTTTGTTATCCAAATTAAGCGGTCAGGAAGATATTATTGTAGGAAGTCCAATAGCTGCACGTCGCCATTCGGATTTGGAAGATATAGTAGGAATGTTTGTCAATACTCTTGCTTTGCGTAATGAAGTATCAGGAGACAAATGCCTGATTGATTATCTGCAGGAATTAAAAGAGAATACTCTAGAAGCATACGAAAATCAGGAATACCAGTTTGAAGATTTAGTAGAAATGCTGGTTGTAAATAGAGACACTAGCCGTAATCCGATATTTGATGTGATGTTTAATTTATTGGAAATAGATTCAGAGGATTTTCAAGAGATTAAAGAGGGTGAATCAATACATGAAGACTGGGTATCGAAGTTTGATTTAAGTTTATCAGCTTTAGATTCGGGTTCAAGTGTACAGTTAAGTTTTCAATATAGCACAAAACTCTTCAAATCAGAAACGATTGATAGATTTATCAGTTATTTTAAACAAATTATAAATCAACTACCAGAAAAATTAAATGAAAAGCTATCAGAGCTTGAAATTATAACTGAAGCAGAAAAGCAACAATTATTATATGACTTTAATGATACAAAAAGAGATTATCCAAGAGATAAAACGATTCATCAGTTATTCGAAGAGCAAGTAGAAAGAACTCTATTAAAGAATGCTCTTATTTTTGAACAAGAAGGTCTTAGCTATTATGACTTAAATCAGAAAAGCAATCAAATTGCACATTATTTAAGGAACAATGGAGTAACTCGAAATTCTGTTGTAGCTTTAATCTTTGAACCCAGTCATGAAATGATAATATGTCTTCTTGGTGTGTTAAAATCAGGTGCTTGTTATCTACCAATTAATCTGGAATTACCTAATGATAGAATTTCTTATATATTAAGTGACTCAGAAAGTTCGTTAATTCTGACAAACAATTCTTCGTATAATGAAAACCCATTTAACATTAACTTAATTCATATAAATGATAATTTCTTCAATAAAGAGAGTGGTAATCCAGAATGCATAAATACCGTTGCAGATCCAATTTATGTAATTTATACATCAGGAACAACAGGAAAACCAAAAGGTGTTATTTTAAAACATGAAAATCTGATTAATTATACTAGTTGGTTTAACAATTTTAAACAATTAGGTCATGAAGAAAAAACAGTATTAACAACTTCTTATTCATTTGATTTAGGTTATACATCTATATACTCATCTCTTGTAAATGGTTATGAGTTGCATCTTTTACCCAAAGAATTATATTTATCGACAAGAGATTTTAATCGTTATATAATTGACAATAAAATCAGTTATTTAAAAACAACTCCCTCGTTATATTCATCGATGGTTGATTGTGATTTATTTGCAATGGCGATTAAAAATCTGAAACTTTTATTGTTAGGAGGAGAGTCAATTAATACCTATGTAGTTGAAAAAACTATATCTTTAAATGAAGATATTCAAATTATAAACCATTATGGACCAACAGAAGCAACGATAGGTTGTATTACTTATCCTATTAGTAAAGAGAATCTTAATTCATTTTTAGATAGACCAGTTATAGGGAATCCTATTCATAATACTAATGCTTATATTGTTGATGAATCTGTTAATTTATTACCAATAGGAGTAGCAGGTGAATTATGTATTAGTGGTGAAGGATTAGCACAAGGATACTTAAATAACTTATCTCTAACAGATGAGAAATTTATATCTCACCCATTTAAAAATGGTGAGAAGTTGTATCGAACGGGAGATTTAGCACGTTGGTTGCCAGAAGGTAATGTTGAATTTTTAGGTAGAATTGATAATCAGGTAAAGATTCGTGGATATCGCATTGAATTGGAAGAAATTTCGAATGTATTAAAGGCACATGAAAACATTGAAGAATGTGAAGTATTAGCCAGAGAAGAAAACAGAGATAAATACCTTTGTGCTTATTTAGTCACAGAGGAAGATCTCAAGGAAGAAGAATTACGTACTTATTTATCGGAAAGCCTTCCCGATTATATGATACCGTCATATTTTGTAGAGTTGGATAAAATCCCTCTAACAAGTAACGGAAAGGTTGATCGCAAATCATTACCTGTACCCGAAATAAAAGCAGGTTCAGGTTATGTGGCTCCACAAACCTTAATAGAAACCAAACTTGTAAAGATTTGGTCCGAAGTATTAAATGTAGCTTCCAAAGAAATAAGTACAAATGCAAATTTCTTTGAGCTAGGTGGTCATTCATTGAAAGCTACGGTTTTGGTATCGCGTATCCATAAAGAATTAGATGTACGAATAGAATTACGAGAAGTTTTTCAATTCCAGACTATTCTAGCACAATCAAAACTCATAAATTCTTCAGAAAATATTTCGTATTTCTCCATACCTAAGGCAAAAACTCAGGAATATTATTCTTTATCTTCCTCTCAACGACGTTTGTACTTGTTGCAACAGATGGATTTGGGAAGTACGGCTTATAATATGCCGGGATTACTAGCTGTTCCAAAGGGACAAAATAAGCACCAAATTACAGCGGTTTTTAATAAGTTGATTGCACGACACGAAAACTTCAGGACTAGTTTTGAAGTAGAGAATGAATTCCCTGTTCAACGTATCCATTCAGAAGTATCCTTTTCGATAAAAAGCTACCAGATAACAAACACAGAACTCTCCAATGTTCGCGAAAACTTTGTACACGCCTTTGACTTAAGTCATGCACCCCTGTTACGAGTAGCGTATTTAGAGATCAGTGATGGTGATGATATGTTGTTCGTAGATATGCATCATATCATAAGTGACGGAAAGTCACATTCCATTTTAGAAGAAGAGTTTTATCAATTACTAGTTGGAAAAGAATTAGAACCATTACGGTTACAATATAAAGATTATAGTGAGTGGCAAAACAGTTCAGGTCAGCAAGAAAGGATAAAAGAGCAGGAGTCTTACTGGCTCGATAAGTTTACAGACGAACTTCCTGTATTGGAACTTCCTGTTGATTATCCACGTCCTGTTATGCAAAGTTTTGAAGGAGCCAGCGTGCGTTTTGTACTGCCCCCGGAAGAAACAGCAATGATTCATGACATTTGCAGGGAACAAGGTCTTACATTATACATGTCCTTGTTATCAGTTTTCACAATTTTGTTATCCAAATTAAGCGGTCAGGAAGATATTATTGTAGGTAGCCCAATAGCTGCCCGTCGTCATTCGGATTTGGAAGATATAGTAGGAATGTTTGTAAATACTCTTGCAATACGATCTGATGTTTCAGGAGATAAGCAACTGATTGATTATTTGCAGGAATTAAAGGAAAATACCTTAGAAGCATACGAAAATCAGGAATATCAGTTTGAAGATTTAGTAGAAAAGCTTGTTGTAAATAGAGACACTAGCCGTAATCCGTTATTTGATGTAATGTTTAATTTATTGGAAGGCGAATTCCAAGAAGTAAAAGATTCATCAAAAGAAGAGTTAAAACATATTCAAGGGATTTCAAAATTTGATTTAAGTTTAACAGCACTAAACCTAGAATCTGAATTACAGTTAAATATTGAATATAGCACGAAACTATTTAGACCTGAAACGATAGAACGCTTTATAGGATACTTCAAAGAATTAGTTAAGAGTTTCTCTGGTAACTCAGTTCAAACTATTAGTGAATTAAATATTCTTACTGAAGCTGAGAAACAGCAGTTGTTATATGAGTTTAATGATACACGGACAGATTATCCATCAGATAAATCTGTATATCAGCTGTTTGAAGAGTCGGCGAGAAGGTTTCCAAAAAATATTGCTGTTTCAACAAAAAACCAATCAATAACTTATACTGATTTATGGAATAGATCTGATAAATTAGCTAAAATTATTAGATCGAAAGGAATTCATTCAGGAAGAGTAATAGGACTGATGCTTGATAGGTCTATTGAGATGATTGTTGGATTAATGGGAGTTCTTAAGTCAGGTTGTTGTTATTTACCGTTGATGCCAGATATGCCTATATCCCGTTTTGAATATATTATGGCTGAAAGTGAATGTAATTTGGTGTTAACTCAAACAAAATATCAGGAGAAGTTAACAACACATATTGAAATTATAAATCTGGATGTCTTAGAATCAATTCCTTGTTTCCAACAACAAAAGGATGTAACAAGGCAGCCTAATGATTTGGCATATATAATTTATACATCAGGAACCACAGGACAGCCAAAAGGAGTGCCGATTGAAAATCATTCTGTTGTCAACCGAATAATGTGGATGCAAAAGGAATATCCAATTGAACTAAATGATGTAGTAATGCAAAAGACGCCATATACTTTTGATGTTTCAGTTTGGGAGTTGTTTTGGTGGTCGTTTATAGGAGCTAGTGTTTTTATGTTAGAACCGGAAGGAGAAAAAGATCCAGTCATAATAGCAAATACAATTGACGAACACAAGATAAATGTGATGCATTTTGTGCCATCGATGTTAGAAGCTTTTTTTAATGTAATAAGTGAAGATTCTCCTGAATTTAATCTTGGAAGTATGAAATATGTATTTTCAAGTGGTGAAGTATTAAAGGCTAATCAAGTGAAAGGATTTTATGACCTATTCAAAGAGAATATTAATACAAAGTTAGTTAACCTTTATGGACCCACAGAAGCTACTGTTGATGTTTCATATTTCGAATGTAAAAGGGGTATTGATTTTCAAAACATTCCAATTGGGAAACCAATAGATAATATACAATTGTATATACTAGATAAAAACACGCTAAATGCTAAGGCTATAGGGGTTGTAGGGGAGTTGATGATCTCTGGAGTAGGGTTATCACGAGGGTATTTGAAACAGGAGAAATTAACATCAGAAAAATTCATAGAACATCCATTTATAAAAGGTGGACGATTATATCGTACAGGAGACTTAACTCGTTGGCTTCCCGATGGCAACATAGAATTTTTTGGAAGGATTGATTCTCAGGTAAAAATTAGAGGTTTTAGGATCGAGTTAGGAGAGATTGAAAGCAGCATATTGAAATACTCAGGTGTAAAGGAGTGTGTTGTATTGTGTAGGGAAGACCAGAGAGGGGAGAAATATTTATGTGCTTATGTAGTTATCAAGAGTCAGGAAAATAAAGTAGAGCAAGCCTTACGGATTTATTTATCTGGCTTATTGCCAGATTATATGATTCCAACATATTTTGTGGAATTAGCCAAGATACCATTAACCAGTAATGGTAAAATAGACCGCAAATCTTTGCCGACACCGGAAATAAAAGCAGGATCATCATATGAGGCTCCAAAAACCTTAATAGAGACGAAATTAATAAAGATTTGGTCAGAAGTATTAGCTATAGCATCGAAAGAGATCAGTACCACTGTGAGTTTCTTCGAGCTGGGAGGTCATTCCCTAAAAGCAACGGTTTTAGTATCCCGAATCCATAAAGAATTAGATGTACGTTTAGAGTTGCGTGAAGTTTTTCAATATCCGACCGTCCAAGGGCAAGCAGAGTTGATAAATTCATCAGAGAGTATATCGTACTTTTCAATTCCAAAGGCAAGAATAGAAGAATATTATCCCTTATCCTCATCTCAACGCCGTTTGTATTTATTGCAACAGATGGATTTAGGGAGTACGGCATATAATATGCCGGGATTAATAGCTGTACCCGAAGGTCACGAAAAGTACCAAATTGAAGATGCTTTTAATCAATTGATCTCACAACACGAAAACTTCAGGACGAGTTTCGAAGTAGAAGATGGGTTACCGGTGCAACGCATCCATTCAGAGGTTTCATTTTGGATTGATAAATACAAGATAACAAATGCTGAACTATCTAATGTTCGCAAAAATTTTGTACAAGCCTTTGACCTAAGCTTAGCACCTTTATTGCGCGTGGCATATGTAGAAATTAGTGATGGCGATGATATGTTGCTTATCGATATGCATCATATCATAAGTGATGGAAAGTCTCATGCCATTTTGGAAGAAGAGTTTAATCAATTAATAGAAGGAAAAGAATTAGAGCCTTTACGCTTACAATATAAAGATTATTCACAGTGGCAAAATAGCCTGGAGCAACAAGAAAGAATAAAAGGACAGGAAGCATACTGGTTAGATAAGTTTACAGACGAACTTCCTGTACTAGAACTTCCCACGGATTATTCTCGTCCGGTAATACAGAGTTTCGAAGGAGCGAGAGTAGGTTTTATATTGTCAGCAGAAGAAACAGTAATAATTCAAGACATTTGCAGGGAACAAGGTCTCACACTATATATGTCATTGTTATCAGTTTTCACAATCTTGCTATCTAAATTAAGTGGTCAGGAAGATATCATTGTAGGAAGTCCGATAGCAGCACGACGCCATGCAGATTTGGATGTTATAGTAGGGATGTTTGTAAATACCCTGACAATACGTAATGATGTTTCAGGAGATAAATGTTTAATTGATTATCTGCAAGATTTAAAAGAGAATACTTTAGAAGCATACGAAAACCAAGAATATCAGTTTGAGGATTTAGTAGATCTTGTTGTAAAAAATAGAGATACTAGTCACAATCCGTTATTCGATGTAATGTTTAATTTGTTGGAAGGAGGATTGCAAGAAGGACAAGATTCAACAGAGAGAAATTTAAATCATAAAAAAGGGGTTTCTAAATTTGATTTAAGTTTAACAGCTTTGAAGCTAGGTTCTGAATTACAGTTAAGTTTTGAATATAGTACGAAACTATTTAGACCTGAAACGATAGAACGCTTTATAGGACATTTCAAAGAATTAGTTAAGAGTTTCTCTGGCAACTCAGTTCAAACTATCAGTGAATTAAATATTCTTACTGAATCTGAGAAACAGCAATTATTATATGATTTTAACGATACAAGGACAGATTATCCAAAAGACAAGACTATTTATCATTTATTTGAGGAACAAGTAGAAAGTACACCAGATATTGTAGCCTTGGTTCATAATGATCAAGTTATAACTTATTTAGAATTTAGTAAGAAAGTTAATATTATAGCTAATATACTTCAAGAAAATGGTGTTAGAAATGATGATATAGTAGGTATATGTTATAAACAATCTATTAATTTTATAATTGGAATAATCTCAATTTCTAAGCTGGGAGGATGTTTTATTCCTTTATCATTAAAAACACCTGAAGCTAGACTAAATTATACAATTAAGGATAGTAATATGAAAGTATTATTATCAAATGAAAAAATAAAACAAAATCATGATTTGTGTACTGTGTTGATAATTGATGATTTAATAAAAAATAAAAATTTTTCAACTCAGATAAAAACAAAATCGAAACAAGGAGAAAATAAATATAGTTATATTATTTATACATCTGGATCAACTGGGATTCCAAAGGGTGTTTTAGTAAATACACAATCACTTGTTAATTTATGCTGGGGGCATATTAATAAATTTGAAATAAATAAAAAAGATCATATAAGTAAATATGCTGATATGAGTTTTGATGCTTCAATTTGGGAAATTTTTCCAGGATTGATAATAGGAGCATCATTATATATAATTCCTGATGATTGTAAACTTGATATTGCTAAAATGAATGAATTTTTTGAAGAAAGAGATATTACAATTAGTTTTCTTCCAACACAAATATGTGAGCAGTTTATAAAATACAATAATACTTCTTTACGTATACTTTTAACTGGAGGAGATAAATTAAGAACATTCATAAATACATCATATGAGTTATACAATAATTATGGACCTACAGAGAATACAGTATTAGCAACGCGTTTCAAAGTTGAAAAAAAATACAAGAATATTCCAATTGGTAAAAATGTAGAAAATACAAGAACATATATATTGGATAAGTGGAATAATATACAACCCATAGGTGTAGCTGGAGAAATAGGTCTAAGTGGAGATGGATTGATGATAGGGTATTTAAATAACCAAGAACTAACAAATAAAAAACTTATCTTAAATCCTTTTGAAAAAGAAGAACTGTTATATAAAACAGGTGATTTAGCAAGATGGCTACCGGATGGTAATATTGAATTTTTAGATCGTCTGGATAATCAAGTAAAAATTCGCGGATTTAGGATTGAGTTAGGCGAGATTGAGAATTGTTTACTAAAACATTCTGCATTAAAAGATACGATTGTAATTTCACGTGAAGATAATACAGGCGAAAAGTATATTTGTGCTTATGTTATTCCTAAAAAGAAAGGAGTTAACTTAGAGGAAATACTACGATCACATATATTAAAGTTCCTTCCGGATTATATGCTTCCTTCTTATTTTATAATGATGGATACTTTTTCTTTATTATTAAATGGAAAGATTAATAAGAAAATTCTACCGGATCCTGATTTAAAGTATAATAAAGAATTTATTACTCCCTCTAATGAAATAGAGGAAAAACTTTCTAATATTTGGTCAAATATATTAAATATTTCAAAAGAGAAAATTAGTACAGATGCTAACTTTTTTGAATTGGGAGGAAGCTCATTAAAGGTAACTTCCTTAGTATATCAAATTCATAAGGAGTTTAATATAAAGATACCTTTTCAAGAAGTTTTTTCAAATCCATCAATTATTAAATTAGCTAAAATTGTTTCACTGATTTCTATTAATGTTGAAGAAATCAATTCTGATTCAGAAGACATAGAAGTATTATTATGAGTATTATTGATTTAATTATAGATCTTAAGGATAAAGGTATACGCATTGAACTTCTTAATGATCAACTTAAAGTTAAAGGTAATAAAACCGCTTTAACTAATGATTTACTATCATCCTTAAAAATGAAAAAGGATGATATAATAAGCTATCTTAAGAGATATAAAAGTGATTCTTTTGAAGTTATTAGGAATTGTGAATTAAAATCTTTTTATAAATTATCATCTTCTCAGCGTCGTTTGTATTTGTTACAGCAAATGGATTTATATAGTATAGCTTATAATATTCCAAATATTTTTTCTGTACCTGATAGATTAAGTAAGTCTGATATCGAAAGAGTTTTCAAGATATTAATTTCTCGTCATGAAATTTTCCGTACAAGTTTTGAAGCTGTTGAAGATTTACTTATTCAGCGAATCCATCCAGAAGTTTCTTTTAGTTTATCAGAATACCAAATAAGTAAAGAAGAAATATCGAGCGTTCGTGAATCGTTTATTCAATCATTTGACCTAAGTATTGCTCCCTTATTTCGGATAGCTTATTTGGAAGTCTCCGATGGTTCTGATATGTTAATGCTAGATATGCATCATATCATCAGTGATGGTCGTTCTCATGCAATTCTAGCAGAAGAATTTACAAAATTATTAAATGGAGAAGAAATAAAACCTGTACGTTTACAATACAAAGATTACTGTGAATGGCAAAATAGCAAAGAACAACAGGATCAGATAAATGAACAAAAACAGTATTGGTTAGAGAGGTTTAGTGGTGAAATTCCTGTTTTGCAACTGCCAACTGATTTTAGTCGCCCTAAAATGCAGGATTTTACTGGTTCGAGTGTGCGTTTTATGCTAAGTTCAGAAGAAACAAGTATCATAAGAGATCTTTGTAAGGAGCATGGTTTAACTCCTTTTATGTCACTATTGTTTATATATAATATTCTTTTATCAAAGTTAAGTGGTCAAGAAGATATTATTGTTGGCCTTCCAATTGCTGCTCGTCGCAATGCTGAATTGGATTGTGTTACAGGAATGTTTGTTAATACATTAGCTTTACACAATGAGGTAAATAGAGAAAGTAGTATACGAGATTATTTCCATTTATTAAAGGAGAATACTCTTGAAGCATATGAGAACCAAGAGTACCCGTTTGAGGATTTAGTAGAAAAAATTGTCAAAGATCGTGACACAAGCCGTAATCCTTTGTTTGATGTAATGTTCAATTATAGTGAAGTAACACAACATGAAACAATAAATTTGATAGATGAAGAATTACATCATATAAAAAATATTTCGAAGTTTGATTTAAGTTTAACGGCATTAGATTGTGGATCGGGCATAGAATTGATATTTGAATATAGCACGAAGTTATTTAAGCCTGAAACGATAGAACGCTTTATAGGATACTTCAAAGAATTAGTTAAGAGTTTCTCTGACAACTCTGTCCAAACTATCAGTGAATTGAATATCCTTACTGAATCTGAGAAACGGCAGTTGCTTTATGAATTTAATGATACAGCAAGAGATTATCCTAAAGATAAAGTTATTCATCAATTATTTGAAGAGCAAGTAAAAAGAACGCCAGATAATATTGCGGTATTAAAAGGAGAAGGATGTTTAACATATCGAGAATTAAATAGTAGGGCAAATCAATTATCTAGATATTGCAGAAATAAGGGAGTTGTTAACGGAAGCAAAATAGGATTACTAGCAGATCATTCATTACTTATGCTAATAGGGATGTTAGGGATTATGAAATCAGGAGGGTGTTATGTTCCGATAGATAGTAGTTATCCTGAAGAGAGAATTCATTATACTGTTGAAGATTCTGAAATTGATATTTTATTTTTTTCACAAGTTAATTTAAGCAATTTTAGAAATATAGGAATTGGTATTGATTTAGATGATAAAAGAATATATCAAGGGTCTAAAAGTAATTTGGAGAACATTAACAAACCATCTGATCTTTCATATATAATTTACACGTCAGGCTCGACAGGTAAACCTAAAGGTGTAATAGTTGAACATAGAAATGTAGTTTCATACATCAGCGCTTTTCAGGAAGAGTTTTGCCTTAATTCTAGAGATGTTATGATGCAACAAGCATCTATTTCATTTGATACATTTGTAGAGGAAGTATATCCAATTCTAACACAAGGAGGAATGCTTGCAGTTATGGGAAAGGATGAGATATTAGATGTAGAAAAGATTGGTGAATTAATATTGAATTACAATATAACGGTTATAAGTTGTTCTCCTTTATTGCTAAATGAGATAAATTTATTTCCTTCTCATGTATTACTTAATGTAAGGCTCTTTATAAGTGGGGGAGATCAATTGCGCTATTCCTATATTAATAATATAATAGCATTTTCTAGGGTTTACAACACTTATGGTCCAACAGAAACAACCGTATGTGCATTGTACTATGAATGTGAAAAGGATTATGTTGACAATATTCCTATTGGGAGTCCTATATTGAATTCTTCTGTTTATGTTTTAGGAAATTCTTTAGAATTATTACCAGTAGGAGTCGCTGGTGAAATATGCATAGGAGGTACTGGCTTAAGTCGTGGTTATGCAAATAATGATAATCTAACAGCAGAGAAGTTTATATTACATCCCTTTAAAAAAGGGGAACGATTATATCGCTCAGGTGATTTAGCTCGTTGGATGCCGGATGGTAATATTGAATTTTTAGGCAGGATTGACCAACAAGTAAAAATTCGGGGTTATAGGATCGAGTTAGGCGAGATAGAAAGCACTTTGCTGAAATATGAAAATATAAAAGAATGTGTTGTTTTAGCTCGGGAAGATAATGACGAAAAGTATTTGTGTGCTTATATAATATGTGAAAATAGTTTTGATAAGGAAGAGTGTAGAAGTTATATAAAAGATTTTTTGCCAGATTATATGATTCCATCTTATTTTGTAGAATTAGATGAATTACCCTTAACTACTAATGGGAAACTAAATCGTAAGGTATTACCTTTTCCTGAAGTAAAAGCGAGCGACAAATATGTTGCCCCATCAAATAAAGTAGAAGAAAAATTAGTAGAAATTTGGTCAGAAGTATTAAATGTTCCAAGAGAAGAAATAGGCGTTAAGGATAATTTTTTTGCTTTAGGTGGACATTCACTTAAAGCTTCAATGTTAATGGGAAAAATCCATAAAGAAATGGGTGTTAAATTCACCTTAAAAGAAGTGTTTTTACATTCAACTATTAGAGACCTGTATTGCAATATAGGGGCAAGCAATATGAAAGATTTTATTGTCATATCAAAAGCAGAACATCGAGAGTATTATGATGTATCCTCAGCCCAAAAACGTTTGTTTATTTTACAACAAATGGAGCCGAAAAATACGGCTTATAATATGCCAATGCAAATTCACTTGCCAGAAATAATAAGTAAAGAAAGGTTAGAATTAATTTTTAGCAAAATTATCAGTAGGCATGAAAATTTCAGAACCAGTTTTGAGATGAAAGATGAATCTCTTGTTCAGCGAATTCATTCGAAGGTGGACTTTAAAATAATTGAAGAAACTATAGAAGAAAATTTCTTAGAAAATAAACGGATAGAATTTATTCGCCCATTTGATTTATCACAAACTCCCTTACTTAGGGTTGAGTTATTACAAATAAAAGGGAGAAAATCAGTACTAATTGTAGATATGCATCACATTATTTGTGATGGGCATTCTCATACTGTACTTGAAGAAGAGTTCAATCAATTATTATTAGGGGAAAAGTTGGATCTATTACGTTTACAATATAAGGATTTTAGTGAATGGCAAAATAGTAAGGAACAACAAGAACGAATAAATAAGCAGAAGAAGTATTGGCTTAATATGTTATCAGGGGAGCTTCAGGTTTTGGATTTACCATTTGATTATACAAGACCCTTGGTTAAGGAATTTGAGGGAGCATATGTACATGTTATAGTAGATAGAGAACAAACTGATTTGATAAAGGCATTAGTACAAGAAACCAAAACAACATTGTATATTTTTTTATTATCTGTGTTCAATATACTGTTGTCTAAGATTTGCGATCAAGAAGATATCATTATTGGGACACCAGTTGCCGGACGTAATCATGTGGATTTAGAAAAGATTATTGGAGTTTTTCTAAATACTTTGATAATGCGTAATTTCCCGATAGGCGAAAAAAGTTATAATGAGTTTTTATCAGAAGTAAAAAATAACACGTTACAGGCTTATGAGAATCAGGAATATCAATTTGAAGATATTGTTGATCAGCTTAATGCACCTCGTGATATAGGTCGAAATCCGGTTTTCGATGTGCTATTTAATTTAATAAAAAGTGAAAAATACAATATAATTTCTAATAGTGATACGGAAGAAGAGAAATATGTGCATAGTATGCGAAGTACTAAATTTGATTTATATTTTCGTGTAATTGAAGGTGTTGATATAATTTCACTTAACATAGAGTATAGAACAAAACTATTTAAGGATAAAACAATAAACAGAATAATTGGATGTTTTAAGAGGATTATTGAACAAATACTCCAAAACCCACAAGTTTTATTATCAAAAATAGATGTAATTGAAGAAAAAGAAAAAGAAAATAAAATAAGGGACTTTAATTCTAATTTGAAACAAAAAGAAATAGAATCGTGTTGTATTCAGAATCATTTAGATAAAAGTTTTACTACTTATTCAGAAAATGTTGCGATACGAGCTAAAAATGGAGATGTAAAATATAGCGAATTATATAGTAAAGCCATTGGTATTGCTACATTAATTCAGAAATTTGGAATTAAAAAAGAAACATTTATTGGAATATACGTAACCGACAGGGTAGAAGTAATATCTTTAATATTAGGAATTATTAAATCAGGGTGTGTTTTTGTGCCTCTTGATAATACATATCCTTTAAACAGGATAAAAAGGATGATTAAATTAACAGCGATTAACTGCATTTTTGCTGATAAAAAAAATTATCAAACACTGCAACAAGAATATATTAATGATTTATCAATTCAAATAATAGATATTGAAAACAATACCTTTATCGAATCGATTAGTGGGAAAAATATATTGGAAGACATAAAATATTTACCTGATGATTCGATATATATTTATTTTACTTCTGGTACAACTGGTACTCCAAAAGCGATAATAGGAGAAAATAAAAGTTTATTACATTTTATTGATTGGGAAATAAATGAACTAGATATAACCCAAAAATATAATATTAGTCAGTTTACTAGCATTGGGTTTGATGTCTTTTTAAGAGACATCTTTGTTCCTTTGTGTTCAGGTGGTACTATTTGTATTATTGAAGAAGAATCAATGAAAGATTCTGTAAAATTAGTACAATGGATTGATGATAACGAAATCAACTTAATACATTGTGTTCCAAGTCTCTTTAAATTAATAAATCAAGCAAACTTAAATAAAGATAATTTTAAATCTTTAAAATATATTTTACTGGCAGGTGAAAAAATAAATCCATTGGAATTAAAAGATTGGTATGAGATTTATAATGATCGAATTCAACTGTTAAATGTTTATGGGCCAACTGAAACCACACTTGCAAAGTCTGCTTACAGAATAAAGCCAAAAGATGTTAATCGTTCGTTAATACCCGTGAATCCTATCAAAGGATCAAAATTTATAATCCTGGATAAATATTTAAATATTTGCCCAATAGGAGTAAAGGGAGAGGTGCATATTCGTACTCCTTATAGAACCAAAGGATATTACAATGCAAAAGAATTAAATATACAATATTTTATAAAAAATCCATTTAACCTAGATGAAACTGATTTTTTGTATAAAACAGGGGACTTAGGTAGAGAGCTTGAGAATGGACAAATAGAATTATTAGGAAGGATTGATAATCAAATTAAAATAAGGGGCATTCGAATAGAACTAGAAGATATTCGTTCGGTAATGCTTACTCATGGAAAACTAGATAATGTAGTTGTAACAGTTGTTGGAGAGAAAGATGAAGATAAATTAATATGTGCATATTATATTCCAAAAGATTCTATTCCTGGCTTAAAACAATTATTACATGATTATCTTAAGGAAAACCTTCCTACCTACATGATTCCTTCTTATTATGTGGAAATTCAAGAATTACCATTAACTCCAAATGGTAAAATAGATAAAACTGCTTTACCTAAACCAGAGGTTAAAGTTGGAGATGATTATATTGCACCTACAAATGAAATTGAATCAGCTCTTATAGCAATATGGTCCGAAGTCTTAAATATACCTAAAGAAAAAATTAGTATTAATGCTAATTTCTTTGATTTGGGAGGTCACTCTCTCAAAGCTAACATTGTAATTTCTAAAATTAATTATAAATATAAAGTGTTTCTTTTATTGGCTGATATTTTTGCTCATCCAACTATTAGTGAGATTTCAGCATTAATAGGATCTATTACACAAAAAAATATTATTAAAGATACTAATATAGAAAATTTTGAATTATGAGTACTTCAAACCTTTTAATTAAATTGAATAAATTGAATATTCAGTTGAATATAAAAAATGATAAAATAGATGTAACTGCTCCTAGCGGAGTTCTTAATAATGCACTTAAAAAAGAGATCTCTGAAAATAGGGATTCATTGATAAGTTATCTTAATAAACAAAGACAAAACAAAGCATTGTCTAAAACAATTAAAAAAGCTGAAAAAAAAGAATATTATAGAATAACCCCGGCACAACAACGATTGTATTTAACACAGGAACAAGATCTACAAAGTATTGCTTACAATATATCAAAGGCGATAAATCTTCCATTTAATACAGATCTTAAATTGGTAATAAAAGTATTTGAAAAGCTGATTTCGAGACACGATAGTTTTAAAACAAGTTTTGATATAATTGATGGTGAAATTGTTCAAAAAATTAACAAGAACGTTAAATTGGAGATTATTGAGAGCTTTTTGCAAAAGGAAGATGTTGAGAAGGCAAAACTTGAATTTATTAAACCTTTCGATTTAAACAAAGCACCTTTATTTCGAGCTAAACTAATTACATGTAATTCGAATGAGAAAATATTGTTTGTTGATATGCACCATATAATAAGTGATAGCTTTTCGCTTAATATTGTTAAACGTGAATTTACCAGATTATTTGATAATAAAGAATTGAAACAGTTACCATTGGGATATATTGATTATTCGGAATGGTTAAATTGCAAAGAACAAAAGGATCGAATTAAATTACAAGAAAAATTCTGGACGAACAAATTTTCGAAAGAATGGACCACTCTTAATTTATCTGATAATTTTGAAACCAAGAAAACAGTAAATTATAATGGAGCTAATGTTAATTTCTTATTAAATAAGGAAGAAACCGATTCTATAAGACAAATTTCTACAGAATGCGGTACTACTATTTATATGAGTTTGTTAGCAATTTACAACATCTTTTTGTCAAAGATTAGTGGAAAGAGAGATATTATAATTGGTTCAGTAACGAATGGTAGAACACATGCACAGCTAAGTTCAATATCAGGAATGTTTGT
Organism: Bacteroidales bacterium; assembly: GCA_013138975.1. Taxonomy (GTDB): domain Bacteria; phylum Bacteroidota; class Bacteroidia; order Bacteroidales; family UBA12077; genus UBA12077. The sequence continues at coordinate 45,377 of WTBR01000027.1, read as the reverse complement.
TAATACTATATTCTTTAGAAATAACTTGTCTCCAGAAATAACTATTAAGGAGTTTATTGAAATAATAAAAAACGATACTCTGGAAACTTTTGCAAATCAAGAATACCCCCTTGATGATTTAGTAACTAAAGTAGCAATAAAAAGAAATGAAAGCAATAATGCCATTTCTGGAATAGGGTTTAATTTTCATAATAATGATAATCAGCCTGATAATTTATTTACATTAAAAAATATAGGTTCGCATGTAGAAAGTGTGTCAAAAGCTGATTTAGTTCTGTCGGTATCAGAGTTTGATGATTATTTAGTCTTAAATTTTGAATATTACACTCAATTATTTAAAAAGGAAACCATTGATCGCTTTATCATATTTTTTAAAAATATCATAAATCAAATAAATAGTGGAATAGATATACCAATCTCTGAGATTGTAATAATTTCTAATGAAGAAAAACAACAGTTGTTATTTGATTTTAACAATACTAATAATGACTATTCTAGAAAAAGTACAATTCATCAATTATTTGAAGAGCAGGTAGAGAAAAATCCAGATGGAGAAGCTCTTTTATATAAAAATGAAAAACTAACATATAGAGAATTAAATGTTAAATCTGATCGATTAGCTAGTCTTATTAGTAAAAAAAATATTAAAAATGAAATTATTGCAATAATACTTGAAAATCCCTTACAAATAGGAATTTCATTATTTGCTGTTTTAAAATCAGGAAATGCTTTCTTGCCAATTGATTCTGATTATCCAGAGGAAAGGATAAAATATATGTTAAAAGACGCAAATGTGAATTTTTTGTTGTCTGAAAGCGATTTAATACCTTCAAGTTTATATCAAGAAAAAAGTTTGAATGAGGATATAATAATTACAAATAACAGAGAGCAAATAACTGACTTAGATTCCTTACCGTTTCCGGATAGATCATTCATTAATAATAATGAATACAGTAAATACATAGGTCTAGGAATGATTAATAACGGAATTAATATTCTTGCAACAAGAGGATGTCCTTACAAATGTACTTATTGTCATAAAATTTGGCCAAAGAAAAATATTATTCGTTCAGCAGAAAATATATTTGAAGAAGTCTTAATGTATTACAATATTGGAGTTCGAAGATTTTCTTTTATTGATGATATTTTTAATTTAAATATAAAAAATAGTACTAGGTTTTTTAATTTAATAATAGAAAATGGATTAAAGATTCAACTTTTCTTTCCGAATGGTTTGAGGGGCGATATTTTAACTGAGGACTACATTGATTTAATGGTCAAAGCTGGTTTAGTTGGTCTTGCTCTTGCACTTGAAACAGCTTCTCCAAGACTCCAGAAATTAATAAAAAAGAATCTTAATATTGATAAGTTATATAAAAATATTAAATATTTTACATCAAAATACCCTCAAGTAATTTTGAGGTTGTATACTATGCATGGATTCCCTTCTGAAACGGAAGAAGAAGCAACCAAAACACTTAATTTCATTAAAAGTATTAAAACATTACATTTTCCATTTATCTTTATCTTAAAGATTTTTCCTAATACTGAAATGGAAAAACTAGCACTAGAAAATGGCGTTAGAAAAATTGATATTGAAAATTCAGTAAAATTCGCATATAATGAGTTACCCGACACATTACCTTTCGATAAGGTTTTTACTAAGAAATATCAAGGAGATTTTTTAAACAATTATTTTTTGTCAAAAGATAGACTTTTGGCTGTTCTCCCTCATCAATTAGCCGCGTTTACTGAAAAAGAACTTATCCAAGTTTATAGTAGTTATTTACCGAACAAAATTAAGAAGTTCAGTGATTTGTTAGATATATTTAATATTGAAGAAAGTGAATTGAATGGACTACAACCATTGCCTGATGATACTTATCTAGTACCAAATTTGGATGAGTTAATTAAAACGAAGTTATTTATTCATAAAGATAAAGATAAAGATAAGGATGCTTTAAGAGTCTTACTCTTAGACTTATCTCAATTTTTTACTAGCAATTCAAAGAATATTGATGATGTTGTGGATCCTCCATTAGGTTTAGTGTATTTATTAACTCAAATAAATAAAGAATTTGGAAGAAAAGTAAATGGTAAAATATTAAAATCTAGGATAGATTTTGATAGTTATCAGGAATTCAGAGAATTATTAGATGAGTTTAAACCTGACGTGATCGGAATAAGAACTTTAACATATTTTAAAGAGTTTTTTCATAAAACAATATCTATTATACGAAATCTCGGTTATAATGTACCAATTATTACTGGAGGGCCATATGCTTCAAGTGATTATAATACTTTACTTGAAGATTCTAATGTTGATGTAGTTGTATACGGTGAAGGGGAAATAACTTTTTCAGAATTAATTGGGAAAATAATTGAAAATAACAAACAATTGCCGAATGTAGATGAATTAGAAAAAATAAATGGATTAATATTTAGGAAAGATATAAAGAAAATTAGAGACCAAAATGTGAAACCTATATATTATGATTTGTTCGATTTTGAGAATGACGATATTTTAGATTTTAATAAAATTGGTATTGATTCAGAACCTACAAATACAGCTTATAGTATATATACATCTGGAACTTCAGGATTCCCAAAAGGAACGATTGTAGATCATAACAGTATAGTTAATACTTTATTACACCGAAAAAATGAGTATAAAATGGATGAAAAATCTGTTTCTCTTCAATTGTTTTCGTTTGGCTTCGATGGATTTATTACAAGCTTCTTTACACCTATGATTTCTGGTTCGAAAACAATATTTATTGAAAAAAATAAAATTATTGAACCAGAATATATAAATTCAATACTAAAGCAACATCAAGTCACACACTTTATTAGCATACCTCAGCTCTATAATACAATAATTGAAAATATGTCTGATGGAACGAATAGTTCCTTGCAGGTTGTCACACTGGCTGGGGATATGTTAAATTATGGTACAATAGAAAAAACTAAAGAAAAGAACATAGATATTGAAATAGTAAATGAATACGGAGTATCTGAGAGTTCTGTACTATCTGCAATGTATCGAAATCAGGAACTCAATAGTGTTATTAAAATTGGGAAGCCAATTTCAAATACATCTCTATTTATACTTGATAAGAGTGGAAATATACAACCTATTGGTGTATCAGGAGAACTATGTATTGGAGGCGTAGGATTGGCCAAAGGATATCTGAATAATGTTGAGTTAACAGAAGAAAAATTCATAAAAAATCCATTTGGCAAAGGAATACTCTATAAAACGGGAGATCAAGCCAAATGGTCATCTGATGGAAATATTCAATTGGTAGGTAGAATTGATCAACAGGTAAAAATACGAGGCTTTAGAATTGAAACAGGAGAAATTGAGAATCAAATGTTGAAACTTCCATATATTAAAGAAGCTGTTGTGGTAGCTAAGGAAGACAATCAAAAACAAAGTTATTTAAGCGCTTATTTTACAAAGTATGTTACAAATGATATTGAAATATGGCCATCTATTAGTGAATATTATATTTACGATGAATTACTTTATCATGCAATGACAAATGATGAGTTAAGAAATAAGAGTTATCAGATTGGTATTCAGAAATGTGTTAAAGATAAAATTGTCGTAGATGTTGGAACAGGTAGAGATGCTATTCTCGCTAGATTTTGTATTGAGGCTGGTGCAAAGAAAGTATATGCAATAGAATTACTTGAGAAGAGTTATAAAGAAGCAAAAAGACAAATTGAAAAATTAGGACTACAAGATAAAATAATAATTATACATGGTGATGCAACAAAGGTTGAATTACCTGAAAAAGCAGATGTACACTTATCCGAAATCGTTGGATCAATTGGAGGATCGGAGGGTGCATCTATAATTTTAAATAAAACACGTCATCTGATAAAAGAAAATGCACAAATCATTCCGCAAAGAAGTGTAACAAAAATTGCTGCTGTCACATTTCCGGTAAATTGGAATGAAGATCATTTATTAACTTCTCAAACGAAAGAATATTTCAATAAAGTTTTCAATTACTTAGAATATAAAAGTGATATCAGATTATGTGTTCGTAATTTCCCTAAAGAAAGAATAATTTCAAGTGTTGATGTGTTTGAGGATCTTGATTACACGAAAATTATTGATGTAAATCAATCACATGAAATTCATTTAGTTATTGAAAATGATTCTAACATTAATGGATTTTTATTGTGGTTAAATTTACATATTACAAATGAAGAAATAATAAATATTATTGAGAATGAATATTGTTGGTTACCTGTTTATGTGCCAGTTTTCCAAGATGGTATAAGAGTATCTAAAAATGATTATATAAGAGCTAGCATAATTCGTAATATTAATGAGAATGAATTAAATTCAGATTATAAAATTAAAGGAACATTACATAGGGAAAATGATGAGAATATTAATTTTAATTGCGACATGTCTCATTTTATTAAATCACATAAAAGTAATGAGTTTTATAAAGGATTATATCATGAATTAGAAGGTGCTACCGAAGTAAAAAGTACTACAGAAATAAGCGCAGCTAGCTTAAGGAAACATTTGAGCAGCATGTTGCCTGATTATATGGTTCCAACATATTTTGTTGAAATGGATAATATTCCTGTAACAATTAATGGAAAGGTAGATAAGAATTCATTGCCTGAACCTGAAGTTGCATTAGATGATTTTGTTGCTCCAAGAAATGAAATAGAGAAGAAGTTAGCAGAAGCGTGGTCGTTTGTGCTTGGTATTGATAAAATTGGAATTAATAATAATATTTTTAATTTGGGTTGTGATTCAATAAAAGCGATTCAGTTACAAGCAAAAATGAGTGAGAAAGGTTATCTTATTAGAGTTAATGAAATATTTGAAAATCCAACTATTTCATGTTTGGCAACTAAGGTAAAATTGAAAACAAAGGAAGTTTCACAAGATAATGTAAGTGGTGATATTAAGCCAACTCCTATACAGCATTTTTTCTTTGAAAATCAAATTGATATGCACCATTTTAATCAGTCCGTAATGTTGTTTTCAGAAGAAAGAATTGATGAGAATATTTTAAAAGAGGTATTTAGAAAACTACAGGATCATCATGATGCTTTAAGAATTGTAAGTAAAAGAAATAAGGGAAGCTTTAGTTTATATAATAAAGGAATAGAAGATTTTCCAATCTCACTTAACATATACAATCTTGAAGGTGAGAGTGAAGCTAAAGAGAAATTAACAGCTTATGCTAATCAAATTCAAAGATCAATAGATTTAGAAAATGAACCGCTAATGAAGTTAGGATTATTTCACTTAGATGATGGAGATAGATTATTAATTGTAATTCACCATCTTGTAACTGATGGAGTTTCATGGAGAATTATATTTGAAGATATAGAAATGCTTTACGAACAAGCAAAAAAAGGACAAGCACTTTCATTACCATTAAAAAACAACTCATTTAAAGATTGGTCTGAAAAATTAACAAAATATGCAGAAAGTGATCAGATTCTAAAACAAAAAGAATTTTGGAATGAAATTGTTAATCAAGAGGTTTTACCGTTAAAACGAGATCTTAATCATGAAAATATAAAAATTAACGAAAGAGCGAGCATGCAGTTTTCTCTTGATGAGAAAACAACTACTCAGTTAATAACTCAAACAAACCAAGCGTATGGAACAGAAATAAATGATATTCTTCTTTGTGGATTAGGTTCTAGTATTCGAAAAACTTTTGGTAATGAAAAAGTACTTGTTTATCTTGAAGGACACGGTCGCGAAGATATTTTTCCAGATATTGATGTAAGTAGAACAATTGGTTGGTTTACATCTGCTTATCCTGTATTGCTTGATGTGAGACAAATAGATAACCTATCATTACAATTAAGACAAGTTAAAGAGAGCTTGCGTCAAGTGCCTCAAAAAGGGATTGGTTATGGTATTCTAAAATACTTAACGCCAGAAGAATTAAAGGAAGATATGCAGTTTGATGATAAAATGGGTGTTGAGTTCAACTACTTAGGTCAATTTGACTCAGATGTTGCACAAATGACTAAGTTTAGAATGGCAGATGAAAGTAGCGGTGATTCAGTTAGTTTAAATAGAACTACAAATTCGGATTTTTCAGTCATTTGTATACTTGCAGGTGGTAAATTATCAATTTCTCTTAATTATAAGAAGAAATATTACACTGAGGAATTTGTTCTTAGCTTACTTAATAATTACCAGAAGTCTTTGGAAGATATTATAAGTCATTGCATTAATGTTCCTGATAAAATATTAACACCATCAGATTTAACTTATAAGGGATTACCCATTCACGATCTGGATCACTTAAGTGCAAAATTTGATATTGAAGATATTTATAGGTTAGCACCATTACAAGAAGGTATTTTATTTCATTCATTATACGAAACATCTCCTTCATATAATATTCAATCTGTGATACCACTTTCTGGGGATCTAAAAATCGAAGTTCTAAGAAATAGTTTTAATAAAATTATTGAAAGACATGATATATTAAGAACTGTATTTGTTCACGAAAACGTTGATCTTCCTTTGCAAGTTGTTTTAAAAGAACGAAAAATTGAATTTAATTATCAAGATTTGACTGAAATATATGATAAAAATGAGAAAGAATTATTGATCGATAAATTGATGAAGAATGATAAGGAAAAATCATTTGATTTAAGCAAGGACGTTCTAATGAGAGTATATGTTTTTAAAACTGCTGAACAAAATTATAAGTTAGTATGGAGTTTTCATCATATTTTAATGGACGGATGGTGTATTGGAATTATTGTAAAAGAATTAACTGAGATTTATGGGCAATTAACTCTTGGTAGAAAAATTAGTCTAGAACATCCAACACAATACAAAAACTATATTAAATGGATTAATAAACTTGAAAGTAACGAAAGTGAACAATTTTGGAGTAAATATTTAGATGGCTTTAAACAAAACTCTAGTCTATCACATTATAAGAAAACAGAACCTGAATTGATCGCTTATGATGAAGGGAATTATAAGATTTCTCTTGGAAATCAAAATACAACGATTTTAAAACAGATTTCTAATAATGCTCAAGTAACACTAAATACATTATTTCATGCAGTGTGGGGATTATTGCTTTCAAAGCTTAATGATAAATTAGATGTTATATTTGGAATAGTTGTTTCAGGTAGATCCTCTGAAATTAGTGGAGTAGAATCAATTTTAGGATTATTTATTAATACAATTCCAGTAAGAATTCAATTAGAACTAGAATCTAGTTTTATTGAATTGATTAAAAAGATTCAGTCAAAAGCTTTAGAAAGTGAAATTCATCACCATTTCCCATTAGATAAAATTAATAAGATGAAATCCTCTGAAGAAAAACTTTTTGATCATATTTTGGGATTTCAAAATTATCAGAAATTAGATATTTCTGATACTAATTTATACAATTCAGCCAATAACGAAATTAAAGTTGACAAAATTGAAATTTCTGATCCAACAAATTATGATATGGATATTAGAATATTTGATGAAGATGAAATGGTAGTATCTTTTAAATATAATAAAAATGCTTATTCGCAATTGTTTATAGAGCAGATTGGAAATTATTTAGAAAAGATTTTTAATCAGGTTATTGAGGATAAAAATATTTTACTGAAGGATATAAAGCTATCAACAGAAATGATAGTAAGTGATTCATCTTTTTCAGATTCGAACTTCTCTTTTTAGATTAATACACTTAATACTAAAAATTAATTTTTACTGTGAGATATCTATAGTATAAATGTCTTGATAAATAATTTTTGTGAATGATGAAAAGTGAAAATAACATGGGTAATGATTTATTGGTGATTAGTGAAAAAAAACAAGAAAAGGAATTTTGGAAAAATGTACTTTCAGGGGATTTTTTATTTAGTAGTTTTCTCAGAAATTCTTATAAAAGTTCAGATTCTTTGCAACTGAAACAGTTCATATTTAATGAAACAATTACTGAGAAGATTTTTAAATTAAGTAATAATTCTGATCATTTGTTATTTACTATTCTTACTAATATATTAAATATCTTACTGTATAGATACTCAGGAAAAAATGATATAAGTATTACTTGTCCTGTACTTGAACGTAAAGAATTAAAAGAAGCTCTAAATTCAATCTTAATTGTGAGAAACCGAATTGATGAGGATGAAACATTTAAAAGTTTGTTAATAAAAACAAAACAATTAATCATTGAAGCTACTAAGAATCAGAATTTTCCGGTAATAGCTTTTTTAAAACAAAATAAGAATTTTACTAAAGAGTTAGTTTCTGTTAGTATTTTATTAGAAAATATACATGATAGAAAATCTTTAAATTCCATAAAGTCAAATTTTATTTTTTCTTTTTTTCGTGAATCAGAGAATCTGGAATTAAATATCGAATATGATCCACAATTATATAATGAAAGAAGAATTGATAAAATTGTAAATCATTACATTAATATTCTCGAAATAGGATTAGCTAATCCTGATGAATTAACTATTAATGAAATTGATTTTCTAAATGAATTTGAAAAGAATGAGTTAGTGACTGTGCTAAATGAAAACAAGATTAAACATTCAGATAATGAAAATTGGGTAAAGTTGTTTTATGATCAATTGTTAAAAACTCCAGATAATATTGCAATCATAAAGAATAATAATTTTTGGACCTATACTCAGTTAAATTCAGATTCTAATAAATTGGCCAATTATCTAATTGATGAACATAAATTATCAAAAAATCAACCTGTTGGAGTTTTAATGGATAGTGAATATGACCGAATGGTTGCACTTATTGGTATTTTAAAGTCAGGAGGTGCGTTTGTCCCTCTTCCTACTGATTTGCCAGAGAACAGGTTGAAATTCATGATAGATGATGCTAATATTCGTATTGTCATTTCTCAAAAAATGCATATAAGGCTTTTAAACAGGTTGCAATGGCAATGCAATTGTTTAGAAACATTTTTATGTACAGATACCTATGATATAGATGCTGTTGAAGAAAGTGATAAAAGTAATTTAATGAATAAGGAACTTTGGGAACATGTAGGTGAAAATGCAATAGATGATATAACAGGAGGAGGTTGGTTAAATAGTTTTACAGGTAAACCTTTTTCCAGAGATGAAATGGATGAGTATGGTGATAACGTATTAAAAAAAATAGATCCATATTTAAATGAAAACATTAAAGTTTTAGAAATTGGTTGTGCTTCTGGTATCAGTATGTACAGAATTTCTCCTAAAGTGAAATCATATTATGGAACAGATTTATCTGAAAGTATTCTAGATTGGAATAGGGAATATATTGTAAAAAATAAAATTGTTAATATCAAATTAGAATGCTTGCCCGCTCATGATATTGAGAAAATACTGGAAAATGATTTTGATATAATTATTATAAATAGTGTTATTCAAGCTTTTCATGGTCATAATTATTTAAGGAATGTAATAAAAAGCTGTATAAAACTAACAGGCAACAAAGGATTGATATTTCTGGGAGATATAATGGATCTGGAACAGAAAGATAGAATGATACAGGATTTAATAAATTTTAAAAAGAATAATGAAGATAAAGACTATAGAACAAAATTAAGTTTTTCAGAAGAATTATTTTTATCTCGTCAGTTTTTTAATGATTTATTTATTGATTTTTCCGAAATTAATAATATTCAGTTCTCAGATAAGATATTTTGTATAGAAAATGAACTTACAAAATATCGTTATGATGTAATTTTAAAGATTGATAAAAATAATATTACTCAGAAAAATGTTAAAAGGAATAAAAATAGACACGATTTATCAGTACTGAATAAACACAAAAATCATGATGTAATTGTAAATTATGATAAAAATAGCGTGGCTTACATAACGTATACATCTGGAACAACTGGAACTCCAAAAGGTGTGATAATTGGCCATGAGTCATTAGCAAATTTATGTCACTGGCATAATGATTATTATGAAGTTTCTAGCCTTGATAAAACAACTCAATATGCAGGTTTGGGATTTGACGCTTCTGTATGGGAGATTTTTCCTTACTTAATAAAAGGATCTTCTATCTTATTAATAGATAAATCTATAAAATTGGAAGTTGATCTACTTCATAAAACATTTAAAAAAAGAGGAATAACTATAAGCTTTTTACCAACTCCAATATGTGAGCAGTTTATTCAAAATTCAGAAGGAAATTACTTAAGGTGTTTGCTTACAGGAGGAGATAAACTACAAACTATCAATTCTACATACGAATTATTTAATAATTATGGACCAACAGAAGGAACAGTTGTAAGTACAAGTTTTAAAGTAGAAAAAAACTCTAAAAATATACCAATTGGAAAACCGATATCAAACGCAAAAGTTTATATTCTAGATCCTCGAAATGAAAAATTGGTACCTAAAGGTGTTGCAGCGGAAATGTGTTTGGGAGGAATAGGAATTGCAAAAGGATATCTAAATAATCCGGAATTAACATCAACTAATTTTATAGAAAACCCTTATTTGAATAATGATATTATCTATAAAACTGGAGATATCGTTAGTTGGTTAGATGATGGTAATATTGAATTTTTAGGAAGAAAAGATGAGCAAGTTAAAATTAGAGGTTATAGAATAGAGCTCAGCGAAATAGAAAAACGTATTAGGGAATTTGTTGATATAAAAGATGTCGCCGTATCAATTAAATACAATGCACATGGTGATAAATATATAAGTGCTTATTATCTCTCAAATTTACAAATTGACGAGGAAGTTTTAAAAAGCCAACTATTAAATGAACTTCCGACATATATGATTCCTGCTTTTTTTACAAAACTTGATGTTTTTCCTTTAACTTCTAATGGGAAAGTGGATAAAAAGGCTTTGCCATTACCAAATTTATTGAAAAAAGATACATATGTGCCCCCAAGAAACGATCGTGATCAGATGCTCATTAATATTTATGAATCTACACTCGGAATAGAAGGAGTGGGAATTGATGATAGTTTTTTTAGATTGGGCGGAGATTCAATAAAATCAATTCAGTTGATTTCAAAAATAAATAGAGAGGGATACCAAATAAAAATAAAAGATATTTTTGAATATCCAACAATTAGAGACTTATCTAAGATATTACATAATATAAAAAAGACCACAAATTCTAAAATGGTTGGTAAAATACCATTAACTCCTATACAAGAATATTTTTTCAGTAATCATATTATTCATAAAAATCATTTCAATCAATCAATTGTTATTTCGAAAGAAGGTTTTTTAGACGAAAAAATGGTAACGGAAATGTTTTTTAAAATTCAAAATACACATGATAGCTTAAAAACGGTATATAAAAATGTTAATGGGATAATACAACCGGAAATTCTCTCAGGAGATCTTCCTTTATCTTTGTTGAAATTTGACTGTGTTGGATGTGAAAATACAGAGGAATATATAAAAGAAAAATCCAACATTATCCAGCAAGGAATAGATTTGGGGAAAGGTCCGATGATGAAAATTGGATTATTTCATTTGCATAAAGAAACCCGAATACTTATCGTTATTCACCATCTGGCAATTGATACAGTATCGTGGAGAATTCTTATGGAAGATATGGGAATGTTGTATGAACAGTATATGAACAAAGAAAAACTAGAGATAATTTCAGAAGAAACCTCATACGGATTGTGGGCAAAGAAATTAAAGGATTATGCTAATTCTGAAGAATTTTCTAAACAAATTGATTATTGGAATAGTAAACCTTTAATTCATCCCATTAAATTAGACATTAATAATAGTGAACAGAGCGGTGTTTTGGATTCAAGATCTATATCTTTTTCACTTTCAAAAGAAACTACTCACCATTTAAAAACAAAAGTAAATAATGCTTTTGGAACAAATATAAATGATATACTTATCACGGGTTTATGCTTAGGATTAAACAAAACTTTCAAAATGCAAAAAATAGCAATTGCAATGGAAGGGCATGGCAGAGAAGATATTTTTAAGGAATTAAACTTAAGTAGAACTACGGGTTGGTTTACATCATTATTTCCAATTTTTATTGATGTTGAAGAATCTAATGATTTATCGGATCACATAAAAAACGTTAAGGAAAACTTACATAAAATTCCTAATAAAGGTATTGGTTATGGTATATTAAACTTTTTAACAACTCCAGAGAAAAAAGATAATAATAGTACTACTGTTTTGCCAGAAATCTTTTTCAATTACTTAGGGCAGTTTGGTGAAGATATAAGCAATTTGCCATTTAAAGTATCGTATGAAAACATGGGGGATTTACTAAATTATAATGAAAAAAGACAATTTAAACTTGGATTTACAGGAATAATTATAAAAGATAGATTAGAAATTAGTGCTACATTCAGTAAAAAAGAGTTCTCTGATTCAGTAATTAATAACTTAATACAAAACTTTAATGTAAGCCTAAATAACATTATAAATTTTTGTTTAAATAAAGATGACCGAGAATATTCGCCAAGTGACTTTACTTACAAAGAGATATCTCAAAACGAATTAGATTCTTTATTTGATGCTTAACAGATTTTAGCACTTAAATTATTTTAAATATGCTTGATAAAAAAAATATACAGGATATCTATACTTTGAGTCCAATGCAGGAAGGAATGTTATTTCAAAGTATTTATGAATCCGATTCTATTTATTTTATGCAGTTTACATATCAAATCAATGACGATTTGAATCTTGATTATTTGAAAGAAAGTTTCCAACAATTAATAGATAGGTATGATATTTTTAGAACTATATTTAAGTATGAGAACCTTGAGCGACCTTTACAAATAGTATTAAAAAATAGAAAACACGAATTATTCTATGAAGATATTAGCAATATAGCTGATTTAGATTCAAAGACTAAATATATTAATGCATTTAAAAAGCAAAATAAGACGAATTCATTTGATTTAAGTAAAGACTTACTTACCAAAATGGCCATCTTTAAATTGGATGAAAATGAATATAAATTAATATGGAGTTTTCATCATATTCTTATGGATGGATGGTGCATGCAGTTAGTATTCAGTGAGTTTATGAAAATATATAACTCTAAAAAAGAAGAAAGAAAATTAAATTTACCAAAAGCAATTCAGTACAGCAATTTTATCAAATGGCTTACTAAACAAGATCAAAAAAAATCAATTGAATACTGGGGAAATTACCTTGATTCATTTAATACTCAAACAGGATTTTTACAAAAGAGTTGGTCTGGAAAAGCTTCTTATAAAAAACACATACAAACTATTTCTAACATTAATTATCAGGAATTAATAAATATTTCAAAGAAATATGGAATAACTTTGAATAACCTTTTTACCACTATTTGGGGATTTATGTTATCTAAATATTGTGGTAGTTCGGATGTTGTTTTTGGTGCTGTCGTTTCTGGAAGATCCACAGAACTGGAAGATGTTGATTCAATAATTGGTCTATTTATAAATACTTTACCAGTTAGAATTAAATTTAATAAAGATATTAAGTTTCTTGAACAAGTTAAAGGAGTACAAGCCAATGCAGTAAAAAGCCTGAATCATCAACAATGTTCTCTGGCAGAAATTCAAACTGGAACTTCGTTAAAAAATAATCTTTTTAACCATATTATAGTATTTGAGAACCATCAGATTCTAAAAACAAGTAAACCTACAAATCAATCCGATACAATTACTAGTGATAATTCAGACCTAAGTAATATTTCAAGAAATAGTTATGATTTAGAAGTATTGATAGTACCTTCTTCAGAACTCAATATTATTTATAAATTTAATAGTAATGTATATGATCAGAGAACTGTTAATCATATATCAAAATTGCTTGAAGAAATTATTGATTCTATAATAGTAAAGGTAGAGTCTAATGTAAAGGATATTAGTTTTTTATCATATAATGAACGTGATTATCTATTAAATAAGCTTAATGATACAAAATGTGAATATAATATAGATAAATCTATAATTGAGTTATTTGAAGATCAGGTTAATTGTCATCCAGACAAGATCGCCATTGTTTTTAATGATAAAAAATTAAGTTACAGTAACCTTAATAACTTAGCAATTTATTGTGCGAATGAATTAATAAGATTGGGTGCAAAAAGGAATATGATAATTGGGATTTTATTAGATCAAAATATTGACATTATCATATCAATCCTTGGGATATTAAAAATAGGAGCTGCATTTTTACCTTGCGATAAAACTTTCCCCAAGAATAGAATCAACTACATGTTAAAGGATAGTTATGCAGAAATAATAATCACCAGAACTAATGAACTGAAAAAGGTTAATTATTCGTATAATGCTGTGAATTTGGATTTGTTAAATTATTCTCATATCCATACAGATAAGCAAGTTAGAATAGATGAAAATGAGAAGGGAGAATTTGCATACGTAATATATACGTCAGGATCAACAGGTTTACCTAAAGGAGTTCTGGTAAAAGAACGCAGTTTATTTAATTATATAAGTTGGGTTTCATCAGATTTTGATATTAAATTTAACGATAAAGCTTTGCTTACTTCATCATATGCATTTGATTTAGGATATACCTCAATTTTTTCTTCAATAACAAATGGTGCTGAACTTCATGTTATTGAGTCAAAAATATATTTGAATTCCGAAGATTTAATTAATTATATTCGGTTAAATGAGATAACATATTTGAAATTAACACCATCTCTATTCAACCCTATTATAACTTCACCAGTTTTTGAATATGAAAATATTAAAACGTTGAGGTTAATCGTTTTTGGCGGAGAAAAAATAAATGTCGATGATTTAGAAAAACTAAAAGGAGTATATAAGGATATAAAAGTTATTAACCATTTTGGACCAACAGAATGTACTATAGGAGTTATTGCTCAAGATGTTGATTTGAATGAGCTTGAATCGTATAAAATTAATACTACAATTGGTAAACCGATTAATAATAATCAAGTTATAATATGTGATGAAGACGCAAATTTACAACCCTTTAGTGCAATTGGCGAAATTTGTGTTGCTGGAGAAAATTTAGCTCAAGGATATTTAAATAATCCTGAGTTGACAATGGAGAAATTTATAGAAAATTCAAATTTCACAGGGAATTTATATCGTACTGGCGATATTGGACGTTGGTTATATAACGAAAAAATTGAATTCTTAGGAAGAAAAGATCAAGAAGTTAAAATTAGAGGATACAGGATTGATTTAAACGAAATAAAACTTTGTTTATTAAAATTTGATCATATTAATGAAGCCTTGGTTAATATTGTCGAAAAAAATGATAACAAGTTTATTGTAGCTTATTTAGTTACTTCGCAAAAAATAAGTATTGAAAACCTAAAATTAGGATTATCAGAATATTTGCCAGAATATATGATTCCATTATATTTTATTGAAATTGATAAAATACCATTAACAAAGAATGGAAAAGCTGATATTAAGCAATTACCGTTAGTTACATTTACTAAATCAGATGTATTTGATGTTCCAAAGGGTATGACCGAGAAAAAGTTACATGAAATATACATTGAAACTTTATTAATTGAAAAAATTGGTGTAAATGATAGTTTTTTTGATATGGGTGGACATTCTATCCGTGCAATGAAATTATTAAGTAAAATAAATAAAGAGCTTAAAGTTAAACTTGCTTTAACTGATGTCTTTGAAAATCCAACAATTAGAGAACTTGCCGTTTTAATTGAAAAAGGTAATGAACATGATTCAGAATCAAATGTTAGGTTGACTGAAAAAAAAGAATATTATCCAATGTCTTCTGCACAAAAAAGAATGTACATAGTTCAACAAGCAGATGAAAATTCAATTGCTTACAACAGGTTGCGTAAGATTGATATAAAAAACGATATTAATAAAGAAAGAATTACTGGAATTTTTAATCAACTAATTAAACGTCATGAAAGCTTTAGAACATCTTTCGAAATAATAAATGATCATTTTGTGCAAAAAATAGCTGATTCTATTAATCTGCATATAGATGAATTCATTATAGATGAAAGTCAATTAAATATAACTATTAGGGATTTTGTTAAGCCATTTAAGCTTGATTCAAAAGGTTTATTTAGAGTGGCTATTATTCACATAAATGGTAAAGATAATAAAGTAGTATTAATTGACATGCATCACATTATAACAGATGGCAGATCAAACGAAATACTAATTTCAGATTTTGATAAATTGTTAAATAATAGCATATTAAAGCCTCAATTTGTGCAATACAAAGACATTGCCACCTGGAGAGATACAGAAGAGTATAGGCAACAAATATTAAAACAAAAGGAATATTGGTTGCAGGAATTTAACTCTGACATAACAATGTTAGAACTTCCATATGACTATTCTCGCCCACTACTTGAGAGTAATGATGGAGGGATAATTCATGTTACTTTGAATGAAAGTATAATGAGTTCTTTATCAAGAATATCTAGAGAAAATAAAGTAACAAATAACATGATGATGGCATCGATATTTAGTATTTTATTGTCTAGGTTAAGTGGGCAAAATGAAGTTTCAATGGGAATGTCAGTAGATGGACGATTGCAGGAGGAAATAGAAAATACAGTTGGAATGTTGGTTAATACTGTGGTTCTAAAAGTTCAAGTAAATGAAAATGAGTCGTTTGTCGATTTTTTAAAAGAAGTTAAAAGTAAATATGTTGGTGCAATTGATAATCAGGAATATCAATTTGATGAATTAGTGGATGAACTGAAAATAAACAGAGTATCAGGACAAAATCCATTGTTTAATGTTATGCTGAATAATTTAGGTTCTTACTCTAATAATGAAATAATAGAGCAGCAAGGTGAAAACTATATAATCGACAATGATTATATGAAAAGATTTGATCTTACGCTAAATATTTCCGAGTATAAAAATGGTCTTTATATTGGATTTCAATTTTATCGTAAAATCTTTAAAAGTGAAACAATTTTAGCATATGTCAAATATTTTGAAAATATTCTAAATGAGATTTTAGATAATCCGTTAAGAGATTTATCCGAAATTGATTTTCTGAAATCAGATGAAAAGGAAAAATTATTATATGAATTCAATAATACCGGGAAGGATATTTCTGATCTGAAAAATGTTATTGATTTATTTAATGATCAGGTTTATGTAAATCCGGATCATGAAGCTATTGAGATTAATGGTAATACTTTAAATTATCATGAATTTTCTATAAAAATAGAATTATTGGCATCAATTTTATTAACAAAGGGAGTAAAGCCAAATACAGTAGTTCCTATAATGGTAAATAGATCTATAGAAATGTTAGTTGGTGTTTTCGGTATTTTAAAAGCAGGGGGGGCATATTTACCAATTTCACCAAAAGATCCCGAAGAAAGGATTAAATATATTCTACAAGATAGTGGGGCTGATGTTTTACTTACAACAAAAGAAGATTCGAATGACTTTAACTCAAATATTGATCTGATATACTTGGAAAATGAAATTGAAAGTAAAGTAATTAGAAATTTTAAAATAGATAATAATAATACACAAAATAATAGATTAGAATACATAATTTATACTTCAGGAACAACTGGTAGACCTAAAGGAGTGATGATTGATAGTCGGTCATTATCCAACAGGTTAAATTGGATGAAAAATTATTACAATGTTTCTTCCGAGGATATATTTATTCAAAAAACTCCTTATACTTTTGATGTGTCGGTGTGGGAACTGTATTTATGGGCAATATGCGGAGCGAAATTAGGAATTTTGGAGCCGGATGCAGAAAAAGAACCAAGTAAAATAATTAAAGCAATTGCCAACAACAGGGTTTCAATTATTCATTTTGTACCATCAATGCTCAAGATATTTTTAAATGTTATTGAATCGGATCTGGAAAAGAATATAGACAAACTATTAACTTTAAAACATGTAATATGCAGTGGGGAAGCATTAAAGAAAGAAGATGTACTGAAATTCAATGACTTATTCAAAAGTAATCAGCAATTAAACATTTCTAATTTATATGGTCCAACTGAAGCAACTATCGATGTTACTTATTTCAATTGTAACAATGTTGATAAAAATAGGACAGTTCCTATAGGTAAACCGATAGATAATACAGAAATATATATATTATCAAATAACCTGAAGTTATGTGCTGTCGGAGTTATTGGGGAATTATATATAGGAGGAATTGGCTTAGCAAGAGGATACATGAATAAATCAGAGCTGGACAATGAAAAATTTATTTTAAATCCGCATAAGAATGAAGAAAGAATTTATAGAACAGGTGATTTAGCAAGATGGTTACCCGATGGAAATATTGAATATGTAGGAAGGGTAGATGATCAGGTGAAAATTCGAGGGAATAGAATTGAATTAAGTGAAATTGAAAGCTTTATAGAAAAATATGTAGGAGTTAATGAATCAGTTGTTACAGTAAATGAAGATCAATTCGGAAATAAATATTTATGTGCATACTACGTTAGAAATAAGTTTGACGAAATAGGGATCTCAGAGTTTAAATTATATTTGGGAACAAAGCTGCCAAATTATATGATTCCGTCTAAATTTATTGAATTAGAAAAATTACCTTTAACATCAAATGGAAAGATTGATAAAAAGGCTCTTCCATATCCATTGGTCAATTTGGATTCTGATTATAAAGAACCTTCAACATATATCGAAAAACAGTTGACATCAATTTGGTCAGAAGTATTAGAGATTTCTATAGAAAAAATAGGAACTACAGATAATTTTTTTGATGTAGGGGGTAATTCTTTAAATGCTACAATTTTAATTTCCGCAATATATAAAAAGTTACAAGTGGAAATTTCATATAAAGATGTTTTTAACATGCAAACAATTGAAAAAATGTCTTTATTTATTGTAAAACAAAAAAGAAAAATAAAATCACAATATTATTTTACAGAGAAAAAAGAGTATTATTCCTTGTCATCTGCACAAAAGAGATTGTACGTTGTTCAGCAGTTTGATAAAGCTAGCTTAAAATATAACATATTTGATAGAATTGTAATTGATTCTGACATTGACTTAAATATTTTAAAAGGTGTATTTAATAAATTAATATTAAGACATGAAATATTAAGAACTAGTTTTATTAATTTAAATGGGAAAATATATCAGAAAATATCAGAAAATATAGATATAAATATTGAAAAATATAAAAAGGATAAGAATAATTCGCTTGATGAAATTTTAGTAAAATTTATACGACCATTTGAATTAGATAAGGCTCCTCTAGTTAGATTAGGTGTTCTAAAAGATGAAAATAACAAGATGCAATTATTGATTGATATTCATCATATTATAACAGATGCCGTTTCAATTACAATTCTTATTAACGACTTATATAAACTATTACAAAAAGAAAAATTAAACTTATTAAAATACCAATATAAAGATTATTCGGAAATGCAACATAGTATATTGTTTAAGAATAGGATTTTAGAGCAGGAAAAATATTGGTTGAGTGAATTGAAAGAAAATAGTAATGTCTTAAATCTGAAACCTGATATTCTTGATAAAAAGAATCATTTTTTAAAAAATGAGTTAGTTGAAAATTTTATAGATAAAGATTTGACATCAAAAATTAGGTCTTTTGTAAGACTAAGAAATATTAGTTTGAGTTCCTTTTTTCTGGGAGTGTGCAAGCTGATGTTTCATGTATTAACTCAAGAAGAGGATATAATTATTGGTTCTGTAGTTAATGGAAGAAGATCTGTGGAGTTACTAAATATAGTTGGATATTTTGTTAATATATTACCCGTAAGGACTAATCCAAAATATGATAAAAAGATAATAAATTACTTAAATGAAGTAAATAATAAGCTTGTTGAATTATACGATAATCAGGAATATCCGTTAGATGAACTAATTGTGAAATTACGAAAGCAGGGAAAGATGTATAAAGATTCGTTATTTGGTATTGTATTAGAATTTAATAATATAAGTACGAAAACACGTGATCTTCAATTTTCATCAAACAATATGGATCTTAGAAAGGAAATTAAAAAAGCTGATTTTAGTTTATTGTTTAGGGTTCAAGAGTTTAAGGATGAAATATTATTAAATCTATTGTATTTTACAAGTCTTTATAAAATAGAAACAGCAGAAAATTTGTTAAAATATTTTATTGAAATATCAAGGCAAATTATTGAAGAAAAATCAGATACAATCGGAGATTTAAAAATAGGTCAACATCGGAAAGATATAATTGTAAAAAACTCTACAGAATTATTTGGTGAATTTCAATTTTAAGTATTTTAATTGACAAAGCTATTAACTTCTATCTTAGTTTACTAAAACAATAATTACTTATCAATAAAATATTAATGAATTATTAAAAATATTCCGCATTTATGTTACATAATAAAAAGAAGGTACTGCTTGGTTTACTGCCATACTGGACACCATTAATTCCACCACAGGGAATTACATATTTAAAAAGTGCTCTCGAAAAAAATGGACACTCAGTCTATACAATAGATGCAAATATTGAGAGTCAATTTAAATCAATATACGACAGGTATTTTAATACCTTAAAAAATGCAATACCTGAGTACAATCTTAGTAATTTATATAATTTAGGTCATAATGTAATGAGAGATCATATGATGGCTCATATTAATTATGTTGATGAAACCGAATATATCAAATTATTGGATCTTATAATATTTAACACCTTTTATTACAAAAATGATGAATCATTTCTATATGAATTAAAAAATATTCTAGATGAGTTTTTTGAACAATTAGAAAGTTATTTTTTAAAAATATTTTATGAATTTAATCCTGATGTATTGGGAATCTCTGTATTGCGTGATACAATTGCACCATCATTATATATATTTAAACTAATAAAGGAAAAAAATCCAAATATAATGACCGTAATGGGCGGAAGTATCTTTTCGGATCATCTAATCAAAGACACCCCCAATTTTAAGAATTTTATAGATAAAACTCCTTTTATAGATAATATCTTAATTGGAAAAGGTGAAGGTTTATTCTTAAAATTATTAAATGGAGAGTTGCCTAACGATCGGAAAGTTTTTACATTAAATGATATATGTGAAAAAGAACTAAACGAGTCTCTTGAGAATTTTCCGGATATGAGTAATTTCAATGTCAGACAAAATTATACGTATTTAGCAGCGCAAGGATCATCTAGTTGTCCTTTTCAATGTAGTTTTTGTAATGTAGCAACATTTTACGGAAAGTATACAAAGAAACCAGTCGATCAAACTGTAGATGAAATGGTTGAATTATATGAAAAGTATGGGCATCAAATGTTTTTCATGAATGATGCATTGTTAAATCCAATTATTGATGATTTGGCAAAAGAATTTATATCAAGGAATGTATCGTTATATTATGATGGTTATTTAAGGGTTGATGATGAGAGTGGCAAAATTGAAAATACACTTAAGTGGAGAAAAGGGGGTTTTTATCGCGCTAGAATTGGAATTGAAAGTGGCTCTCAAAATGTTCTTGATCTTATGGGGAAGAATATTACAGTTGAACAATCAAAAAGAACCCTATCTGCTCTCGCAAAAGCTGGAATTAAAACTACTGCATATATAGTCATAGGACACCCCGGAGAAACAGAGAAAGATTTTCAACAAACCTTAGATTTTGTTTCGGAAATGAGAAATTATATCTGGGAAACAGAGTGCAACCCATTTATATTTGCATATACGGGACAAGCAGATTCAGTAAAATGGGTTAAACAAAGAAAATTGCTTTATCCGGCAGAAGCAAAGGATATGTTAATGATGGAATCTTGGACTATAAATTGTGAACCGTCTCGAAAGGAAACATATGATAGAGTTTCAAGGTTTGTTGAACACTGTAAAAATATTGGAATACCTAACCCTTATTCATTGTATGAGATTCAATTTGCAGATGAAAGATGGATGAAATTACATAAAAATGCTGTTCCTTCATTAATCGATTTCCAAAATAGAAATGACATAATTTCTGAAAATAAAGAGTTTAAAGAAATTTGTAGTTTAAAATCAACTTTATTGGATGAAGGTGATTTTAGTTTCTAATAATAATTCTGAAATTTCATCAAAATTGAGTTAGCACAAATATATCAACAAGCAGGTTGTTTTAATTGATATTATAACTATAATATTCTATTAAATAAAAGATTGTAAAAGAGCTAAACAATTATAACTCGAAAACATTTTTTTAAAGAAACTGCACATAAAAAAGTATTGAAAATGGCGAAAAAAGATAATTTAGAAGATAAGAATAACAACACTTATAATCGATCAAAAGAAGAAAAATATTGGTTAAATAAGTTTTCAGGAGAACTAACAAAATCATATTTCCCGTATGATTTTAAGATAGAAAAGAAGACTGATCCTCAAATAGAAATTGAAACATTAGTTATTGGAGGAGAAGTTTATGAAAGGTTAGTTAAGTTGAGCAATAATTCTGATTTTAGACTTTATATGATATTATTGGCAGGAATGAATATTTTAATCGAGAAATATACATCGAATAATGATATTATTATAGGTACAACTGTTTTGAAACAAGATATTGATGGTGATTTTGTTAATACTATTTTGGCACTTCGAAATAAAATAAATTTAGAATTAACGTTTAAGGAGTTTCTATTGAAGGTGCGAGAAGATTTTATAAAGGACATAGAAAATCAAAATTACTCTATAGATTCATTATTATATAAATTAGATCTTTCTACAAATGAGAAAGAGTTTCCATTATTTTCAAATGCATTATTACTTTCAAATATTCATGAGGAGAAATATCTTAAAGATATAATACTAAATACTAAATTGATATTCAGTAATAGAGGGAATGAGTTATATGGAGAATTTTCATATAATTCATCTTTATATGAGAGAAGCACAATTAAAAGAATAATAGGCCATTTTAATAGATTATTGGAGCAAGTTATATTTAATTTGGATGTTAAAATTTCGGAAGTAGATTTATTATCTGATAATGAAAAAAGCAAGGTTTTAAATGATTTTAGTGGTACATTAAACTGCAATATTCCAGATAAAACAATTATTGAATTATTTAATGAACAGGTTTCCAAAAACCCAGAAAGAATTGCTTGCGAATATGGAGATTTGAAGATTACATTTTCTGAATTAAATAAAAGAACAAATCAATTAGCTAATATTTTAAGCGAAAAGGGAATAAAATCTGAATCTATTGTAGCTATTTTATTAGATAGATCTATAGATATGCTGGTTAGTATTCTTGGAACCATAAAAGCTGGCGGAGCTTATTTAACAATTGATAAAAATTATCCGGAAAAAAGAATAGAATTTATTTTAAATGACAGTGATGCAAAGATCTTAATTACAGAAAATCAATACTTAACTGGTTCTGTTAATAAAGATACTCTTTTATTTGAAGACTTAGAATTTCAAAACAAATTTAAAGAAAATGGCAATAATGATAATAAACCTGAATCTTTGTTATATATAATTTACACATCAGGTTCAACAGGAAAACCTAAAGGAGTTCTGATTGAAAATAAAGGATGTGTAAATATGGTGCAATCCCACAAAAGGATTTTTAAAAATGATCATAATTCAAGGATGAGTCAGGTTTCCAGTTGCAGTTTTGATGCTATGTCATTTGAAATATGGCCTTGTTTGACTTCTGGGGGAAATTTGTGTATCGCAAATGATGAAATTCAGAAAGATCCTTTTAAAATGAAAAAGTGGCTAATTAAAAATCATGTAAATATCTCATATCAACCTACTTATATGGTCGAAAAATTACTCGAGGATGAATGGAGTGGGAAAAGATCTTCATTGAAAGCTATAAGGGCAGCAGGAGATTGTTTTAGAAGAAATCCATTAAGAGAATATCCATTTAAAATATATAATCTGTATGGTCCAACTGAAGATACTGTTTGGACAACATTTGCTGAATTACTACCTACTTCACATCCATCCAAAACTCCAGTAATTGGGAAACCAATTGAAAATAAAAAAGTTTATATTTTAAATAATAATGGAAGATTACAACCCATTGGAATAGAAGGTGAATTATGCATCTCTGGTGTGGGATTAGCAAGGAAATATTTAAATGATATTGAACTTACTAATCAAAGATTTATTCCAAATAATTTTGAAATAAACGAAAGATTATATAAAACAGGGGATATTGCAAAATGGTTGCCTGATGGAAATATTGAGTTTGTTAACAGAAAAGATCAACAAGTAAAAATAAGGGGATTTAGGATTGAATTAAGAGAAGTAGAATTGTGTTTAATAAATCATCCTAAAATTGATGATGCAATAGTTATTGAACGCACACATTTAAACGAAGATAAATACCTATGTACATACTATGTTTCATTAGAGGAGTTATCTTTTCATGAAATAAAAGAACATCTTTCAAAGAGTTTGCCAGATTATATGATACCAATTTATTTTGTCAAAATTGATAGTATCCCTTTTACAGAAAGTGGTAAAGTGAACAGGAGAGCGTTACCAGAACCGGAAATATTAGCTTCTGAGGATTATATAGCTCCAAGAGATGAGACTGAGAGAATATTAGTAGATATATATCAAAAAGTATTGAACGTTGAAAGAATAGGAATTAATGATAATTTTTTCATGATTGGTGGTGATTCAATAAAGGCAATACAAATTTCTAGTAATGCTCAGGAACTGGGTTTAAAGTTAGAAATTAAAGATATGTTTGTCCATCCTAGAATATCAGAATTAAAAGACATTGTAACAAAAATTGATAGGATAATTCCTCAAGATACTATAGAAGGAGAAGTATTATTTACCCCTGTAACGTATTGGTATTTCAATAATTTTTTAACTGATATTAATCACTTTAATCAGTCTGTGATGTTTTTTACTAAGGATAAAATTAATATTCCAGCTTTGAAAAAAACATTTGACACAATTGTTAAACACCATGATGCTTTAAGAATGATTTTCCCAAAACAAAACAATAAAACTATACAATATAATAGACCTGTTTTAGAACCATTTTACGATCTATATACATTTGATTTTACTGATAAGAAAGATCATGTTGAATTGATTGAAAAAGAATGTGACATGATTCAGAAATCAATTGATTTAGAAAACGGCCCTCTAGTTAAAGTAGGACTTTTCAATGTAAAGGAAGGTGATCATGTGTTAATTACAATTCATCATAGCGTAATAGATAGTGTTTCATGGAGGATTATAATAGAAGATTTTACTACTGCTTATGAATTAGCTTTGCAAAACAAAGAAATTAAACTTAAACATAAAACTGATTCGTTTAAATATTGGTCAGAAAGACTTAATGATTACGCTAATAGTAATGAACTTTTGGAAGAACTGGACTACTGGAAAAAAATTGACGAAACAAATACAAGGGAATTAGTGTCAGATTTCAAGATTGAAAAAATAGATAATAAAAGAAAAAATACTTCTGTAGAATATCTTAAAATTAATAAAGAATATACAGATAAGTTATTGTACAAAGTAAACAAGGCATATAATACAGAAATAAACGATATATTGCTTACAGCATTAGCGTTAGCTATTAAAAAATGGCAAAAAATAAATAAGGTTCTGATTAGCCTGGAAGGTCATGGTCGAGAAGATATTTTAAAAGAAGTAAATGTCTCACGCACAGTTGGTTGGTTTACTTCTCAATATCCTGTTGTATTGGATGTTGAAAATTCTGATTTATCATATAATATTAAATTTATTAAGGAAACATTAAGAAAAATTCCTAATAAGGGTATAGGTTATGGAATACTTCAATATTTAACATCAAAGGACCGGGAAGTTAGTTTTAATAATCAACCTCAAATTAATTTCAATTATTTAGGGGAGTTTTCTAAAGAATTAACAAAGGAGGACATTACTATTTCGAAAATTGATTCTGGGAAAAAGATATCTGATGAATGTGAAAGAAATGGTTTATTGGAAATTAACAGTATTTTAATGAATGGTGTTTTTACATTTTCAATGGAGTTCAATGGCTTGGAGTTCAAAAAAGAAACGATTAAAAGACTTTCTAAAGAATTTGAAAAATCATTAATCGAAATTATTGATCATTGTTGTAATAAAGATAAAATAGAAATAACACCAAATGATGTTGGATATAATGATTTATCAATTGAAGAATTAGGTCAGATTGAAAATCTTATAAATAAAATTTAAATATATAAATAATTCTACCATGGAAATAAAAAAAATATATCCTTTGTCCCCACTGCAATTAGGGATGCTATTTCATCATATTGAGGATCCTAATAGCCAGGCATATTTTGAACAAACAGTTTATGAGCTAAATGGTGAATTAGATATCAATTTAATAAATATAAGTTATAATAAATTAATTGAACGATATGATATTTTTAGGACTGTTTTTATATATCAGGATGTAGAGAAACCAATACAGGTTGTAGTTAAAGAACGCAGTCTTGATGTTAAGTTTGTAGATTTTTCAAAATTGCATATAGAAAAAAAGAAGCAAGAACTGCATAAATATAGTTGTGAAAACAGAAATATAGGATTTGATTTATCTAAGGATATATTGTTTCAGTTAACAGTAATTCAAAAAGAAAATGAATCTTATTGGATTATATTAGAATTTCATCATATTATAATGGATGGATGGTGCTTAGGATTAATACTTCAGGAGTTATTTCAAATATACTATTCTTTAAAAAAATCTATTAAATTAAATTTATCCAATGTTGTTCCATATTCTAATTTTATTGATTGGATTGGAAAACAAAATAAGCAAAATGGATTAAATTTTTGGAAAGATTATCTGAATGGATATGAGGGTGTTGGGAATTTGCCCCTTTTAAAGAATAATGATACTAACGAACCTTTAAACCCTAAAGAAATAACTCTTGAATTAGATGAACAATATTCACTAGAAATAGAAAAGATTGCAAAAGAGAATAGTGTTACGACAAATACTTTTTTCCAAAGTCTTTGGGGTATAGTTTTACAAAACTATAATAATACTAATGACGTGGTTTTTGGAGTTGTTGTGTCTGGTAGGCCATCAGAAATAAAAGGAATAGAAAGGATGGTTGGTTTATGTATTAATACTATTCCATGTAGAGTAAAGTCAAACAATGATCAAACATTTTTAGAGGTATTATTAGAGAATCAAGCAAAAAGTAATGATGCAAAAGCATATGAATATCTTCTTTTATCAGAAATAAAGACATATTCTAATGTTAAAGGAGAATTCATTAATCATATTATGGTATATGAAAATTATCCAATTATTAATAATGAATATCTGCAAGAAAACAAAGCCGATTTTGATTTAAGAGCTAATAAGATTAAGACTTATGAGCAAACTAATTATAATTTTTGGATAGCAATAGTTCCAGGTAAAAATTATAAGATTAGATTTAATTACGATTTAAAATACTATAATACTGAGTTTATAGAAAGCCTTGCTTCTCAATTAAAGGCTGTAATTAAAAAGATTGTCAACGATGTAAATTGCAAAATTCAAAATATTGATTTTATTACAGAGAGCGAGAAACAACGATTGTTATATGAATTCAATAATACAGAAAAGGATATTTCAAAAGTAAAAAATATAATTGATTTATTTGACGATCAGGTAAATGTAAATCCATATTATGAAGCTCTAGAGTTTAATGGTATTAAATTAACTTACCACGAATTTGCATTGAAAACAGATTTACTAGCATCAGTATTAATAAATAAGGGTGTAAAGGAAAATAAAGTAGTTCCAATAATGGTAAATAGATCTATTGAAATGCTAGTAGGGATTTTCGGAATTTTAAAAGCTGGAGGGGTCTATTTACCAATTTCACCAAAAGATCCAAAAGACAGAATTAATTATATTCTAAATGACTGTAAGTCTGAAATTTTACTTACAACCCAAAAGGATTCAAAAGGTATTATTATAAAAGTTGATACTTTATACTTGGAAAATGAAATAGAGCATAAAGAAAATATTAATATTAAGAAAGATAGTAAACAAACAACAAGGAATAGATTAGAATATATAATATACACATCTGGAACCACAGGCAGACCCAAGGGAGCCATGATTGAGAGCCGGTCATTGGTTAACAGGTTAAGTTGGATGAAGAACTACTATAATGTTTCTTCTGATGATATTTTTATCCAAAAAACTCCATATACATTTGATGTTTCAGTATGGGAATTGTTATTATGGGCAATATGTGGATCGAAATTAATATTACTGGAACCAGAAGCTGAAAAAGAACCTAGAAAAATTATAAAAGCAATTGCTGATAGTAAAGTTTCAATAATTCATTTTGTTCCATCTATGTTAAAAACGTTTTTGATTGTATTGGAATCAGATTTTGGAAATAATACAGAGGAATTATTATTTCTTAGACATGTAATATGCAGTGGAGAAGCATTAAGAAAAGAAGATGTGTTGAAGTTCAATGAATTATTCAAATTTAATAAACAAATTAATATTTCAAATTTATATGGTCCAACCGAAGCAACCATAGATGTTACATATTATGATTGTAAAGATGTTGATAAAAGCAGGACTATTCCTATAGGTAAACCAATAGACAATACAGCCATATACATATTATCAAAAAATCTAAAGTTATCTGCTATTGGAGTTATCGGTGAATTATGTATAGGAGGCATTGGTTTGGCACGAGGATATATGAACAAGTCAGAACTAGATAATGAAAAATTCATTTTAAATCCATTTAAGAACAACGAGAGAATTTATAGAACAGGAGATTTGGCAAGATGGTTACCAGATGGTAATATTGAATATATTGGAAGAGTGGATGAGCAAGTGAAAATTCGTGGTTTCAGGATAGAACTGGGAGAAATTGAAAATGTCTTACTCAGTTTCAATAATGTAAAAGAATGCATTGTATTAGCCATGGAAGAAAATGATGATAAGTTTCTTTGTGCATATTTAGTATGTGCAGAAAATTTTAATCAAGAAAAACTTCGTGAGTATTTACTAGAATCTTTACCGTATTATATGATCCCTTCATATTTTGTTGAGATGGATGGCTTACCTTTAACTAATCACGGAAAAGTCGATCGACAAAAATTACCCACTCCTGAAATAAAAGCTGGAGAAGATTATATAAAACCATCAAATGAAATAGAAGAGAAACTCGCAGAAATTTGGTCAAAAGTATTAAATATAGCACAAGAAGAAATTAGTGTGACATCTAATTTTTTTAATTTAGGTGGTCATTCTTTAAAAGCTATTTTATTAGTGGGTTCAATTCATAAAGAAATTGGAGTAGAATTTTCGCTTAAAGATATTTTTCTAAATGGAACAATCAAACAGCAGGCTAATTACATAAAATCAAGTGATGAAAAGCTCTTTATATCAGTTTTAAAGACAGAAAAAAAGACAAATTATAGTATGTCTTCTGCTCAAAAGCGGATATACTTATTACAGCAGATTGATTTGACCTCAACCGCCTACAATATGCCCATTATAATTTCATTGGGAAAAGAGGCAGATAAGCTAAAAATAGAAGAAGTATTCAAACAACTAATAAATCGTCATGAGAGTTTCCGTACAAGCATAATTATAGTTGATGGTGAGGCTGTTCAGCTTATAAGTAGGGATGTTGAGTTTGAGTTTGAAGAACTAAGTATAGAAAGCACAGAAATTGAAACCACACGAAATAATTTTATAAAGCCCTTTGATTTATCAAAAGCACCTTTTTTACGAGCAGCTATAGTAGATATAAAAGGAGAAGACAGCTTGTTAATGATTGATATGCATCATATCATAAGTGATGGAACTTCGCAGAAAATCTTAAAGGAAGAATTTGAATCATTGTATTCAGGAGAAGAATTGCCCTCCTTAAACCTACAATATAAGGACTATTCTGAATGGCAAAATACAGAAAAACAGCAATTTGAGATAAGGGAGCAGGAGGAGTATTGGTTAAATGAATTTGTTAAAGAATTTTCAGGTTTAAACTTACCTACAGATTATGTCCGACCTGTTGTACAAAATTTTGAAGGATCAAGTATAAGTTTTTACCTAAATGAAAACGAAACTAAAGAACTTATCAAAATAGCAAGGGAAAGTGATTCGACTTTATTTATAGTCCTTTTAGCAGTATTTAATATTTTTTTATCTAAACTGAGTGGACAAGAAGATATCACTATAGGAACGAGTGTTAGTGGAAGGAGGCATAATGATTTGCAGAATGTTATTGGAATGTTTGTAAATATGTTGCCTCTACGAAATTTTCCTGAAGGGCAAAAAAGTTTTGATTCATTCTTAAAGGATGTTAGAAATAAAGCTATTTCAGCCTTTGAAAATCAGGATTATCAATTTGATGATTTAGTAAATATACTAGGGATAAAGCGAGATATAAGTCACAATCCCATTTTTGATGTAATTATAAATTTTCTAAATCAAAATCAAGCTCAATTAAATGATTATACAGATGAACTTATTTATGGAAAGCTAATTAAAGTTCATTTTGACATAACATTTACATGTGTGGAATTTGAGAAAAATCTTTTTATAAGTATAGATTATTGTTCTAAATTATTCAAGCAACAAACAATAGAAAAGTATGCTTATTATTTAAAAGAAATAATTTCTAAAATTATTGAGTCGCCAAATAGAAAGCTTGAAGAAATTAAATTTACTCATAAGTATACAGAAGTAAATACCAATATAAATTTAGATGATGGTTTTAATATATAGAATAATCAATTTTAAAGGAGATGTATTTTGAAAGAAAAAAATATATTTTTAATGTTACCTTTTTGGGATACATTGATACCGCCGACTGGTATTTCAGTTTTAAAAAGCTTTTTAAAACAATATGGATATGATATTAGAATTGTTGATGCAAATATTGATGTAAAGCTAAAAGAGTATATCTCCTTATATTTTGAGCTTTTAAAAAAAATCATACCAAAACAAAAAAGAGGAAATTTTCTCAATATAGGCTATGATGTTTTAAAAAATCATATGATGGCTTTTATTAATAGAAAAGATGAAGCAAGGTATAAAAACTTAATAAGAAAGTTAATTTGGAGGACTTATTTTACAAAATTGAATGATCTTCAAATTAACGAAATCGATGACTATATAAAAGAATATTTTGAATATTTTGAAAAATATATTATTGATTTAATTGAAACAGAAAAACCAACAACGATTGGATTTTCTGTTTACAATGATACATTTCCTTCTTCTCTTTTTGCTGCTCGAATTATTAAAAAGAGATTTTCTTATATTACGACGTTAATTGGAGGCTCAATTTTTTCAGACTTGACATTAAATTCTCCAAATTTTAAATTTTTTCTTAAAAAAACAGAAGATATTTTTGATAAAATTTTTATAGGTGAATCAGAATTATTGTTATTGAAATATTTTAGAAATGAATTTCTTGAATCTAAAAGGGTTTTTACTATAAAAGATCTTGATGGTGAGGTATTTCCAATTTCTGATGTGAAAAGTCCTGATTTTTCTGATCTTGATTTATCTTTCTACATGTTAGATTCTTATGAGGGTTCAAGAAGCTGTTATATGCAATGTGAATTTTGTTCTGAAACAGTTTATAAGGGTAAATATAGAACGAAGAATATAAAGCATGTACTAGATGATTTAAAAGAAATGTATAAAACACATAAGAATCAACTTTTTCTTATGTGTGATTCACTTTTAAATCCTATAATTACGGAACTGTCAGTAGAAATAGCTAAAGAAAATACTCCTGTTTATTTTGATGGGTATCTTAGGGTTGATAAGAATGGTTCTTATCTTGAAAATTCTTTTTTATGGAGGAAGGGTGGTTTTTACAGAGCACGCATAGGAGTTGAAAGTGGTTCTCAAAAAGTACTTGATTTAATGAATAAAAAAATAAAAATAGATGAAATAATATCTGCGATTTCATCCCTTGCTGAAGCAGGAGTTAAAACAACAACATATTGGATTTGTGGTTATCCTGGTGAAACTGAAGAAGATTTTCAAATGACACTGGACCTGTTAGAGAGATTAAGTGAAGATATTTATGAAGCAGATTGCTGTCCCTTTATTTATTCGTATACTGGACAGTCTGGTTCTGATAGTTTTATAAAAAATGGCAAAATAGGTGAAGTATATGATAATTATGAAAAAGAGATGTTATTGGGGCAGTCGTATTTTCTTGATACAGAACCAAATAGAGAAGAAATTTATAGTCGGGTAAACAGGTTTATAGAACATTGTAAGAAATTAAATATTCCTAATCCTTATTCATTGAACGAAATAATTGATGCTGATAAGAGATGGAAAGAACTTCATATAAATGCTGTACCAAGCTATATTGATTTTGAAAAAGAAAATTCAGTTGTAAAGGAATGTCGAAATAAGCAAATAATAAATAAAGCAAGCAATTTATTTGATACAGATTGGGATTTTAATTTAGTTTAATAATATTAAAGGATAAGGTTTGTTATGGATGATAAAGCATTAAATATAATCTCCACTCAATATGGTAAAGAAAAGAGATATTGGATGAATATATTCTCAGAAAAAACAGGATTTTGTAATTTTTCACATTTAGAATCACATAAGAATAAAGACAATAATCTTAAGGAAATGAATTTTAAAATCACTGAAGATATCTATAATAAAATTATGATAGTTACTTCGGGGTCTGATAATAGGTTGTTAGTATTTTTAATGACTGAAGTTGTAGTTCTATTGAGAAAGTATTCTCAATTAAATGATATTACAATTGGAACTACTATTTTAAATCAAGAAAAGGAAGGTGAATTTATAAATACGATTTTGCCAATAAAAAATGAATTGAATGGAAAAAATACTTTAAAAGAGTTACTAATTAAGAATCAATTTCTTCTTAAGAATGCAATCGAGCATTCTAATTATCCTATTGTTAATTTATTAAGGGAGTTGAAAATAGATAATAATGATAGCAATTTCCCTTTATTCGATGTTGTCGTTTTCCTTAAAAATATTCAGAATGAAATTTTTTTGACAAATATTAATAATAATTTTACCTTTTTCTTTGAAAGACATGAAAATTATATAGAATGTAATATTAAATACAATAGAAATATTCAGACTGAAGAAGATATTCAGCAGATCTTTAAACATTTTGAGAGGCTTTTAAACCTTTCTTTGAAAGATCCAAATAAAAACATTGATAAAATAGATATTCTGTCTGAGACTGAAAAATATCAATTACTGTATGGATTTAATGATACTGCTTCTAATTATCCAAAAGATAAGATGCTTCATAAGTTATTTGAAGAACAAGTAGAAAAAACTCCAAATAATATTGCATTGGTATTTGAAAAAGAAGGGATGAGTTTTCAAGAATTGAATGTAAGGTCCAATCAATTAGCTCTCTTATTAAGAGCAAAAGGAGTAAAGCCTGATACAATTGTTGGTATCATGGTTGATCGTTCATTTGAAATGATTATTGGAATAATGGGTATTTTAAAAGCAGGCGGAGCTTATTTGCCTATTGATCTGGCTTATCCAGAAGATCGCATAAGATATATACTTAAAGATAGTAAAGCTGAAATTTTATTAACACAGGAATCATTTTTAAAAATTGCAGAAGATTGTAAAAATATTTTTCTAATAAATTTAAATGATAAAAATCTATACCAAGGTAATAAGTCAAATATAGAAATAACAAATTCTATTAGTGATTTAATCTATGTAATTTATACTTCTGGAAGTACAGGGAAACCGAAAGGAACTCTTATAACTCACAGTGGTGTTGTGAATTATTTGTGTTGGGCATCAAAAATATATATAAAAGGTGAAAAGGTTGATTTTCCTTTATATTCATCATTATCTTTTGATTTAACTGTAACTTCTCTCTTTCTTCCTTTAATTACAGGAAATAAAGTAATAATATATAAAGAAAAAGAAAATGAATTAGTAATTGAGAACGTATTTAATGATAATAAAGTTGATGTTGTAAAACTAACCCCTGCACATTTGAAATTATTAAAAGAAAATAATAATGTTTCAAGAATAAAAAGATTAATTGTGGGTGGAGAAGAGTTAAATACTGATTTAGCTAAAGAAATTCATAATAAATATAAAGGTAATATTGAGATATATAATGAATATGGTCCAACAGAAACAGTAGTTGGATGTATGATATATAAGTATAATTTTGAAAAAGATAATAACCTAACAGTATCAATAGGAAGACCAGTAGATAATGTTCAAATTTATATTTTAGATAAATGCAATATGACTTTACCTGTATGTATAGCAGGAGAGCTTTGTGTTGGTGGAGCTGGCTTAGCTCGAGGTTATTTAGGAAATCAAATTTTAACCCAAGAGAAATTCATAGATCATCCTTATAAAGAAGGAGAGAAATTGTATCGCACAGGTGATTTAGGCAAGTGGACAAAAGAAGGTAATATAGAATTTTTAGGCAGAATTGATCATCAAGTAAAGATTCGTGGTTTTAGGATAGAGCTTGGAGAGATAGAGAGTACTTTATTAAAACATGAAAATATACAAGAGAGTGTAGTCCTTGCTATTGAAGAAAGCAATGAAAAGTACCTATGCGCATATGTAGTTTGTAAAGAAGAACTTAATCAAGAAGAGTTAAGAGCTTATATATCATCGCAACTTCCCTATAATATGATTCCTTCATATTTTGTAGAATTGGAGAGTTTACCACTAACTCCCAATGGAAAGGTAAATCGCAAAGCTCTGCCATTACCAGAGGTAAAAGCAGGTGACGATTATATTGCCCCCTCAAATGATACAGAAGAAAAACTTGTAGAAATTTGGTCAGAACTATTAAATATAAAAAAAGAAGATATAAGTATAACATCGAATTTCTTTAAAATTGGAGGGCATTCAATTAAAGCTATAATTATGATCAACCAGATTCAAAAGGAGTTAAATATAAAAATACCATATATACAAGTTTATAAAAATCCAACAATTAGGATGCTTGCTTTAATAATATATACGAATACAGTAAGTCAAGGAAAAATCGAATACGATGAAATCGAAATTTAGATATTTTTAATTGATAATTATTGAGATATTAACAGATTATTGTAAAGTAAAATTGATACTGAAATGAAAGTTAAAGAACTTTTGGCGGAATTAAATAAGAAGCATGTTATATTAAGTGTTGAAGAAGAAAAACTAAAACTAAAAATACCTAAGGGAATCTTAATTGATGAACTTATAAATGAATTAAAAAAGAAGAAAAGCGATGTAATTAAGATTCTTAAAGATTTTCAAGGCGAATCATCATCTTTAATTATTAATAGTGAAAAAAAAGAATATTATCATTTATCCTTTGCACAAAGGAGAATCTTTTTATTACAACAGATGGATTTGGAGTCTGTAGTTTACAATATGCCTTATGTTATACCGTTAGGCTTGAATCCGGATAAAGAAAAAATAGAAGCAACATTTCAAATTTTGATACAACGTCATGAAAGCATGAGAACTAGCTTTGAATTGCTTGATGAAGAACCTATTCAATGCATAAAGGAAAAGGTGGAATTTAATATTGAGGAATTTTTTATTGATAAGAACAAAGAAAATGAAATTGAGAATATATTTAAAAAACCTTTTTACTTAGACAAAGCGCCACTTATAAGGGCTGCACTAGTTAATATAAAAGGAAAGAAATCCGTATTATTATTAGATATGCATCATATTATAAATGATGCATTCTCTGACGGTATTTTAGAAAAAGAATTTTTTCTCCTATATTCTGATCAAAAGTTAACTCCTTTAAAATTACAATATAAAGATTATAGTGAGTGGCAAAATAGTAAGGTACAGCAAAAAAAGATTAAAGGTCAAGCAGATTACTGGATTCGTAAATTTGAAAGAAAAGTTCCGGTATTGAGTCTCCCGACAGATTATAAACGTCCAGTTGTACAGAGCCATGAAGGGGCCTCAGTAAGTTTTATATTAAACCAAAAAGAAACAGAAGCTATTAAGTTACTAACAGAAGAGAATGGGATAACTATTTCCATGGCAATTCTGTCAGTTTTTAAAATATTATTATCAAAGTTAAGTGGTCAGGAAGATATTGTGGTGGGAACCCCATTAGTAGGACGTAATTATGCCGATTTGTTCCAAATCGTTGGGATGTTTGTGAATACACTTGCTATTCGAAACGAAGTAAAAGGGGAAGATACTGTAAAGGTTTTTTTTGAAAAATTAATGCAAACGACGCTTGAGTCCTATGAAAATCAGGATTATCAGTTCGAAGATCTAATTGAGAAAATTTTAGTAATACGAGACGCTGGTCGCAATCCCTTGTTTGATGTAAAGTTTAATATGATTAATAAAGAAAAATCTGATAAGGTTTTATCGGATTTTAGCAACCACTTACATGTTCATAAGGTTAGATTATCAAAATTTGATTTATCCTTGACAGCAGTTGATTATGGTAAACAAATATTACTAAATTTTGAGTATTGTACAAAACTATTTAAATCCGTAACAATTGACCGATATATAACATACTTTAAAAATATATTTAGTTCAATTTTAATTAACCAGAATCAAAAAATTGTAGATATTGATTTAATAAATTCAATAGAGAAAGAAAACCTTATTCAAGAATTTCTTAGTTTCGAAAATAAAAACACACACAATATTCCAGTTCAAATGGAATTAAAAGAAATATTTAATATCCATTCTGGCAGAATTGCAATAATAAAAGATGATATTCAGATAACTTACTCTGAAATAAATAAAAGGGCTTCAATAATATCTAATTACATTAAAAGGAACTTTGAGAAAGGAAGTAAAGTAGGTGTTTTTCTGGGTGATGAAATTGAGATGATCATTTCAATACTTGGTGTAATTAAGGCGGGATGCGCATATGTTCCTAAAAGTGATGTGATTCCAGTCAAAATAGAAGATGTTGATTTAGTAATTAGTAATTCAATAACAGATCATAAGTTTTCATTTATATACGAAGAAGTTATTGAACAAGCATATGTAAATTTTACTGAAATAGAAATAGACTATTTACCTGGTGACAAAATTGCAATATTTAATACTTACTCAAAAAAGAATGAAATAATAAAAACATCTATTACAAACGAGAATTTATCATCATTGCTATATTGGTTTATTCAAAAATATAAGATTGAAACTACACCAAAAACCATTTTATCTTCTGATTTTGATGTTTCTTTCAATTTACTAGAAATAATGTCAATCATATTTTGTGGAGGAGTAATTTGTATTACAGATCTAAATCTTGATTACACAAATAACTTAAAACAAGATTTTAATTTACGTTTTGAGGACGATGAGCCTGTCCTTACACAAATAGATTCTTATGAAAATGATAACGGAAAGTATTATTTTATCCCATTATCATCTGCGACTAAATTAGGTTTAGATAATCGTATAAAAAATTTAAAACAAGTTATACAAAGAAAAAGAAACCTTAAAATAAATGATTTATCTTATACTTTATGCCAGAGTAAAGCATTACAATTCAAAAAGGCTTTCATATCAAATAGTATTAATGATCTGCAGAAATGTATAACGAAATATAATATCGATTCTGATGTTAGTACAACTAACGAATTTGCTGATACTAATATTGTTTTTATGTACTCTGGATTGGGTTCACAGTATGTTAATATGGGTAGAGATTTATATGAAAATATACCTTTCTTTAAAGAAACAATTGATAATTGTTTTGACATTTTAAATAGAATTATGGATGTTGATCTTAAATCAGTATTATACCCTATAGATATTGATTTTAAAGAGAGTCAGAATAAATTCAAATCTATAACCTATAGTGCTCCAATAAAATTTATCTATGAATATTCCCTTTCAAAATTACTTATCAGTTGGGGAATAAAACCAACCGCTTTGATTGGACACAGTTTTGGTGAATATGTTGCAGCTTCTATAGCAGAAGTGGTTGCGTTATCGGATATTCTGAAATTAATAGTTACAAGAAGTAAATTAATGCTAAAAACCCCAGACGGGGCTATGACAAATGTATTCATCTCAGCTGATGAAATAAACAAATTATTATTTGGTTCAATTTCTATAGCAGCTATAAATGGACCTGAAAATTGTATTATTTCTGGACTAACAAATGAAATCACTGATCTGGAAGAAGAATTAAATAAGAGTGGAATATTATATATTAGATTGAACTTTGACAAAGCTAGCCATTCTTCACTTATGAATTTGATTGAGGATGATTTTAAGGAAATTTCAAAAGAAATAACAATTAAAGACCCTCAAATTGATTATATTACTTGTTTTAAAGGTTCTATTATTAAATCGAAAGAAGATCTTAGCAACGATTTTTGGTTTAATCAATTAAGATCAACAGTTAATTTTTCCGCCGGATTATCTCAAATATTAACAGATAAAAAATTAATATTATTAGAGATTGGCCCTGGACAAAATCTGATACAACTTGTAAAACAACATGCAAATTTTGACAAATCTAAATATTCGCTATATGATTTAACAAAACATCAAAATAATAAAGACTCAGATTTACCATATTTGTACAGAAAAATTGAAAAATTTTGGAGTGCAGGTTTTGATTTTAATTATCAGAAAATAAATAAGAATGAAGGTAAACCTGTAAATTTGAATCTGAGAAATTATGATCTGCCCTTTTTAATTAATAAGTTTAATATAAGTCATTTAATAACTTGTTCTAATTCTTTCTTTCATAAATTATATTCGGAATCAAATAATCAAATAATCAATTTACAATATTTATTTTTTTATAATAGTCAATTGACATTAAATGATATTCTACAAAAGAATGGTAAGTATTCTAAAAATACAAAATTTATAAATTTATATGGTACTGAGTTAACTTCAATGATTAATTCAGGTTATGAGATTACACAGGAGAATTCAAACATATCAATACCTGTTATTGGAAAAGGAAATTCTTTTTCAAACCTGACCATACTTGATGAAAATAGGAACAAATGTGGTATTGGAATGCCAGGTAAAATTGCTATAAATACACTATTTAGTGAATATTCACATGAAAATAAACGAAATTTTATTTCTAATCCCTTTGGAGATAATTTAATATATATTAGTGGAGATATTGGAAGATTAATGTCTGATGGAAATATTGAGTTTTTGAAATCAGATTCTTCTAAAAAGAAAGTTAGAAATTATTACTTTTATTTAGATGAAGTAGAAAAATATTTAAAAGAATCAGAATTTGTTCTTGATTTAGTAATTATATTACATGATGAATCAGGTGAATTGTACTGTTATGTGGAGTTTAAGGATCAATCTGATTTAAAAAAGGAAAGCCAGTTAGTATTAAGATTAAAAAATGTTTTCCTGCAAAAATACTCAGAATTGTTTATTCCTGAATATTTTATTGTTGTTAGAAATATGCCGAGAAATGAAAAGGGAGAAATTGACAAAGAATCTTTATTTATACCTAATATATCAATAAATGATGGCTTTGTAGCTCCAAGAAACGAAATTGAAAGAAAATTAGCAGAAGTTTGGAGTACAGTGCTTAATATAGAAAATATTGGAATTAATAAAAACTTCTTTCAAATAGGTGGGGATTCAATAAAAGCAATACAGATTCAGGCTAGAATGAATAAAGCAGGCTATAGAACTACTGTTAAAAGTATATTTGAATTCCCTACTATTTCGGATTTAGCACCACGAATTACACTAAAAGCGAACGAAGTTTCTCAAGTTGCGGTAAGTGGCCTTATTAAAAAGACTCCAGCTCAACACCATTTCTTTAAAGATACAACTGATTTAAATCATCATAACCAATCAGTTTTACTACATTCAATTAAAAGGCTGGATAAGAAAATATTGGAAAAAGTGATCTTGAAGTTGCAAGAACATCATGATGCTTTGAGAATAATATGTAAATACCAAGACGGGGAATATGTTTTAAATAATAAGGATTCAGAAGGTTCTCCAATTTCACTTAAGGTTTATAATCTAGAAGACAATAGTAATGTAGATGAAAATTTAACATTTTATGCAAATCAGATACAACGATCCATAAATTTAGAAGATGGACCATTGATGAAGTTAGGTTTATTCCATTTATCAGACGGTGATAGACTTTTAATTGTAATTCATCACTTAGTAACAGATGGGATTTCATGGAGAATAATATTTGAGGATATTGAAACTCTATATAAAAAATTATCAACGGGAGATGAGCCAAAATTACCTCCGAAAAGTAATTCGTTTAAAGATTGGTCTGATAAACTGACAGAGTACGCAGAAAGTAAAAAATTACTCGAACAAAGAACATATTGGAAAAATATTCTTGACAGAGATCGATTATCATTAAACCACGATATTGATGATGAAAACATTGGTGATAATGAAATAGGAAATAAACAATTTACTCTAAGTGCAACAATAACAAATAAACTGTTAACTCAAATAAATGGATCAAATAGTACCGAGATAAATGATATTCTTCTTTGCGGATTAGGTTGTGGAATTAGGGAAGCCTTAGGAAATGAGAATATACTGGTTTATCTTGAGGGGCATGGGCGTGAAGAATTGTTTCCAGATATTGATATAAGTAGGACTATAGGATGGTTTACTACAAAGTATCCAATACTACTTGAAATGAAATATATTGATAATCTTTCGATGCAAATAAATAGTATAAAAGAAAATTTGCAACGAGTACCAGATAAAGGAATTGGATATGGAGTTTTAAAACACTTGAGTAAGACTGAATTAATAGAAGGTCTCTGTTTTGAAAATGAGCCAAAAATTATATTTAACTATTTAGGACAATTTGACACAGAAGTTGAACAAATGAAACAGTTTAGTATTGCTAAAGAATATGGTGGTGATTCTATAAGTTCTAATAGAAAAACCAATATAGACTTAGCGTTTAATTGCATGATAGCTAAAGGGGCACTAACAGTATCCCTAAATTATAAGAAAAAGTACTATAGTGAAAGGCAGATTTCAGATTTAATTAATCATTATAAAGTTTCTTTAATCAATATTGTTGATTATTCCACCAGAAATTCTAAAATAATTCCTGTTTCTTCAGATTTCACATATAAAAATATATCATTAAATGAAATTGATTTTTTAAGTTCAAAATTTGAAATTGAAGATATTGATAAATTAACACCTATGCAGTTAAGTGTTTTACCTGCGGACGTTTATGGAAATTCAAATTTAATTCAATTTAGTTGTAGAATTTCTGGTGATATTAATATTTTGATTCTTGAGAAAAGTTTTAATGAATTATTAAAACGTCATGAAACATTAAGATCCGTTTTTTATATTAGTAATTCAAATCAGCCATTAAAAGTGGTTTTAAAGGAACGTAAAATAGATTTTTTATATCATAATGTATCTGAAAAGGATAATATTAATGATTTAGAATCAATATTAATGAATTATGAACAAAAAGATAAAGAAAAAGGATTTGATCTCAGTAACGATACTTTAATTAGGGTTACCATTCTTAAGATCAAAAATAAAGAATATAGAATGATTATAAGTTCGCATCAAGCAATAATGGATGCGATGTCTATCAATATTTTAATGAAGCAATTATTAGAAATATACCAACTGATTTTATGTGGAAAGGAAATATCTTTGAAGAGACCTGTGCAATATCAAAGATACTGCGAATGGGTCAAAAATCAGGATTATGCTGAAAGCGAGAAGTTTTGGGTTAACTATTTGAGAGATGTTAATTGTTTTACTGATTTATCAGAATTTAAAAAACTTAATTCTGAAACTTCAATTTTTGAGGAAGGAATTTATAAAGATTTTTTAAACGAACAACAAACACATTTACTTAATAAATTTTATTTAAATTCAAATGTATTATTTATGACTATATTTTATTCAGTATGGGGAATAATACTTTCAAAATTATATAATAAGAATGAAGTTGTTTTTGGAGCGATTTTAAGTGGAAGACAAGATGAAATTCGAGGACTATGCAGTGCAGTAGGCTCATTCAGTAATATTATCCCAATTAAAATTCAATTTGACCCAACTTTTCGATTTATTGATTTGCTCAAAACTGTCGAATCCAATCTTGAAAAATGCAAAAAGCATGGCTATATTCAAATTAATACAATTAAAAAATTAAAAGCAGAAAAATTAAAATTTACAAAAAGTATCGTTGGAATGCAACGTTATAATTATTTTAGTGAGGTTGAAAATATTTTCAATAGTCCTTCTGATACTAACAGAATTAGCTTGGATCAAATTAAACTTATTGATTCAATCTATTATAACATAGATATAAGTGTTTTTAATGCCGATAAATTGGAGATTTCTTTCCAATATAATAAAAATGCATATTCTATTGATTTTATAAATCAGTTAGGAAATCATTTTAAAAGTATATTTAACAAGATCATTTCGAATGAGGATATTTTGTTAAATGAAATTAATTTATAATTCTAAATTGTATTTAAAATCAGTTAATTGATGACGATATTTAAAATCTAAGATTCGTTTTTTGCAATTAAAACTCTGATTATAAGGTAATATGCATAAGTGGTGTTTTTCATAAAGTAATTAATAATTAATAATTAAACCGTGTTTAAAAATGATTAAAAAAAATCTAAAGT
Source organism: Bacteroidales bacterium (assembly GCA_013138975.1). GTDB lineage: Bacteria > Bacteroidota > Bacteroidia > Bacteroidales > UBA12077 > UBA12077. The sequence continues at coordinate 2,821 of WTBR01000027.1, read as the reverse complement.
TAGCATTCAGGATTATGATGAAGAATAAAAAATACTTTTTGTTCAATATCATTAATCTCACATTAGGCATTGTTTGTGGTGTAATAATTTTATTTTATTTAGAGAGTTCATTAAACTACGATAAGTATCATAAAAAACATTCACAGATCTATAGAATTGGATCAGAATTTACTACTGAATCTGGTCAATCAATGAAGAAAGCATTGTCATCGGAGAGAATGGGACCTATGATTAAAAATGAATGCCCAGAAGTAATCTCATTTGTTAGGTATAGAAAAATTTATGATGCTATTGTAAAATATAATGATATAACGTACGAAGAGAATGGCATTTTCTTTGCGGATACAAGTGTGTTTGATATCTTTTCGTATGAGTTTTTAGAAGGAAATGTTGAAGACTTTTTAGAAAAGAAAAATTCAATTGTTATTGTGAGTAATTTGGCTAAAAAATACTTTGGAAATAAAAATCCAATTGGTCAAACTTTAATGATTGACACTTTAAATTATGAGGTTACAGGTGTTATAAAGAACTTGCCTGAAAATATTCATTTAAAATTTGATGCATTAGTTAGTTATGAAGCAATTGGAGAAGGCTGGTTTAATACAAGTTGTTTTACATATGTATTATTAAATAAAAAAGCTAAAGTTGAAAATATTTATGAAAAGTATCCACAATTATTTGACAAATATATGTCAGAGGCAGCTCAAAGGATAAAAGTTGATGCGAAAATTATTTTGGAGCCATTAGCCGATATTCATTTTAATTCAGGGTTACCAAGAGATCTGTCTCAAGGTAATAAAATTTATATATACATATTTGGAATTGTTGGTCTTTTTATAGTATTGATATCAGCTACAAACTATATTAACATGTCAACAGCATTTTCAATAAACAGAACAAAAGAAATTGGATTAAAAAAGATATTTGGAGCAAACCTTAATACACTTCGTATTTATTTTATTTTCGAGTCAATGTTATTAACTTTTATTGCATTTATAATTGGGATAGTAATAGTTAGGATAATTATAGATTCAAATTATTTATATATGATATTGGATTCAAGACTTCAATTTAAGTTTAATGAAAATATTAAATTACTGTTAATGGCTTTGGGATTATCTTTAATAGTTGGGTTTCTTTCAGGATTATATCCTGCTTTTCGTTTATCAATGATTTCTTCATTAGGTGCTGTTAGTTCAGGATATAAACATAAAAAAAAGGATTCCATTTTTAGAAAATCATTAATAATTGTTCAATTTGTTCTTTCAATAAGTGTATTGATTGGTGTTTTAGTAATGAACAAACAAATTAATTATATTAACAACAGGGATCTTGGATTTAATAAGGAAAACTTAATTTCAATTCCTTTAAGAGGAATTGATCATTCAAGAATATCTGTTTTAAAAGAAAACCTTTTTAAAAGTCCAAATATTAAAAATGCAGCAACTGCTTATACATTGCCAAATTCACAAATTGGAATTGCTAACTTTAATATCGAATCTGAATCTGGATTTGAAGCTCAAATGTTTTATTGGTTAATCGTAGATCCTGATTATATTGAAACGATGGAAATGAATGTTGTTGAGGGGAGAGGATTTGACAAGAATATTAATTCTGATACATATTCAGCATATGTAGTTAATGAAGCTTTTGTTAAGCATATGAGCTGGGAAAATGGTGTAGGAAAAAAGATTAAAGCAATTGGAGGAGCTTTCTCTGCATGGCCGATTGGTGAAATAATAGGCGTCCTAAAAGATTTTAATATAAATTCATTACATAACGAGGTAGAACCAATTGTGATGATTTTATATCCAGGAGGACATTTACATGTAAGGATGAATGAAAATAAAGTTGATAATGCAATTCAGGATATACGGTCTATTTGGGAAGAAATAGTACCGGAAGTAGAGTTTCAATATTCTTTTATTGATGAGCATATATCACAAGCTTATAATGGAGAAGTAAACCAGTTTAAAACGGTAAAAATGTTTTCAATTATATGTTTTATCTTATCATGTCTAGGTTTAATAGGTTTATCATCTTATATGATTGGAAGTAGAAACAAAGAAATAGCAATAAGAAAACAATTAGGGTCATCTATTTCTCAAATAATCTTTTTGCTTTATAAAGATATTGCTATTTTAATATTAATAGCAGTCATTATTGCAATCCCATTATCTCATTGGTTTGTAAAACAATGGTTGAATAGCTTTGTATTCAAAACCAACATAGGAATTGGCATTTATATATTATCAAGTATAATAACATTTTTATTTGGATTCATATCAGTAATTTATCATTCTTTAAAAGCTGCATACATAAATCCAGTTGAAGCATTAAAATATGAGTAAACTTCTGCTGTATAATTTATTTTATTCCCCTTTTTTTACAAATAAATTAGAGGAGGGGAATAAATTAATAGGATTGTATTTATACTGGTGAAAATATTAATGATTATTAATATAACTTCATAAGTTAATAAATTAGTTAAATTTTAAAAGTTTTGTAACGAACAAATGTGTATTGTTATATTATTAATGTTAGGAGTATTTATAATTTAAATCGTGTAGATTTTAAATGATATTGAAGATTGAGAGAAAAGTGATCTAAATATTACGATAATGCAATTCTACAAGTTTATTTAATTAAGAAAAGGAGTTCTATTGAGCTCCTTTTTTGATATTTTTAGAGGTCTTTATGCCTTGAATGTACAAGGTATTGGTTTCTGTCTTTACGTAGTATTTTAATAGATTTTCTTTGGTGTAAGCATCTTTAAAAAGCATCACACCAAAGTTTCTTCCCCAATAAGTTGTATCCATCA
>WTBR01000064.1 GCA_013138975.1 Bacteroidales bacterium | reverse complement strand
TTCCTTCAAGGAGTTCATCCAGACTTCTTTCTAAATCAATAATTGTAATTTTAGAAGAATCTTTAGGATTATCAACAGCTCTTCCGGTATAAATAAGCTTTCTGTTAACATCAAAAACATAAAAATGGGGTGTTTTTAAAGCTCCGTATTCTAAAGCTATTTTTTGAGCTTCATCGTATAAATAAAGCCAGGGAAAATTATATTGATTCATTCGCTTAATCATATTCGGGAAACTATCTTCATGGTATGTGTTTTTACTATTCGAATTAATACCAATAAAACGAACTCCCTTTGAACTATATTTTTCAGCTGTTTTTCTTGTTACTTCGTCCGAACCTATAACATAAGGACAATGATTACAGGTGAAAAATATTACCAGTATATCTTCATTAAAATCCGAAAGCTCATATGTTTTACCGTCAGTTGCGGGAAGCCTAAAATCCGGAGCTTTATCTCCTATTTGTAATGTGAATGCCATAATATTATTTTTTAATAAATATTATCCAAAAAAGTTAAATAAAAGAGCTAAAGTCCAATTGACTTGTGAGTTTAATTGAGCTTGTCTTCTATGAGTTCAGTATGCCAATTTGTTTATAAACAGTTTGTCACACTGAGCTTGTCGAAGTGTTTGTGCTTTCAAATTACCTTTTTAGACACTTTTACTTTTTATAACTAACATGAAATTTAAGAAAAAGTTTATTTCAGTAGTGTCAGCAAGAAAACTGCCTTTTTTAAGTCTTTGATAAGAAAGCGTCAAAGACATTCCGATAGCTATCGGAATTCGAAGTGTTGAAAACCAAGGAGTTTACTTTTGTAAATGCGATGTGCTGAGCTTGTCGAAGTAACTGTTTTCAACACAAGAATAACGCAGAGCCTTGCGAAGCTCACGAACACAAACTTATAAATTTTAAACTTGTGAGTAATTTGGCGTTTTCTTGCAAAGACTAAGTAGAGCCTGTCCATAAAGTCGGGTGTTTGATTCAGAAAGTTCGAGATCAAGGCTTGTGAAGTTTTAAAAATCAAGAGTTTACTTATGTAAATGACTGATTTTTAAAACGAGCATAACGCAGATATCGGACTTTATGGACAAACACTAAGTAGGGTAAATTTGATTAAGCTAATCTAATAAACAGAACAATATTAGGCGGAGGAGTTTAAATATAGAATTAGGAGATTTATCTATGCTTCTAAAATTAAACCAAGATTAATATGTGATGTGCCTAATTCCGGAATTAACTTCTCCGTCTATTTTAAAAATGAAATTAAAAAAATCCTTGCAAATTTGAGTGTTTGGCTTAATGGCTAACTGCCTGATTGTAAGATGAATTTTCAAATTTACAATTATTGCAACGAGTTCTTTTTCAATAAGCGTTTAAAGAAAACACCTATTAAAATTCCAGCTATTATTGTTACCAACCAATTTGCTGTAATTGTAGCCACTTCAAACCTATAGTGTCTGTTTAAACCAAATTTTAATGAATAGTAAATAAATGAAAGAACAGTTAATATAAATGGCAAAATAAGTATCAAACGAATAGACTTTTCTAAGCGATTTTTTTGATTAAATACAGGAGCTAAAAATAAGAAAGCTATACTCATCAATATATATCCAAGTTCTTCCAAAACTATAAATATACCGTGTCCATTATATTGTGTAAGTAATGCAATTCCTTCAGATTCACCTTCCATTACACTTATAGGAACCACAGCAAATTGAGTAAAATATGCTATCAATAGAACAGTTGCAGATATTGAAGCAAATGCGACACTGATTGTGCTAAATATTCTTCTTTCTTTGGAAGCAATAAAATGATTTGAAATAATGAAAACTTGATATGCAAAAAGCTGAAAAACTGTAAAATACATCCAGTAATAGTCTCTAGGATAATATGAAAGAATCTCTTTAAACGGATAATCCATACAATTACCAGGACAATTTGGCCCAGATGGGGGAATTGCTATCATTGCGAATCCAAAAGTAATAATTGTTAAACTTGTCAATATAATAGAAGAGTAAAAACCAACTTTCAAGTTGATTATATTTTTATGTTCTGTTTCCATGACTCAATTTTTCTTCTTTATTTTCTTTAAAAGCTAAACCGTTTTTCAAAAAAACGGCTTGTAGAAAACGTTTTTGTGGTATAAATATGGGTAAGATTTTACCGCTTTTCTATATCACCCGTTAAAAAAGTTGAAGATAGCAAAATGATTGTGAACTGCCAAACACTCACATTTTTTATGGCCCAATGGTTTGCCTAGCATGATCTGGGGCACATTTATCTTAAAGCCCAATACTTGGAATTACTATTACTTTGGAACGGCTGAGTAAGCGAGGGTATATTTCTCTACTAGACATTTAGAATGAAAGGAAGCTGCGAAGTACGCATACAATTACGAGAGAAATTGCAGTGTGAAAGGTGCACTGGCGGTCAATAGACTGTCAGCCGCCTTCTTGATTGGCAACAGTTTTTATTTTTCTTTTAATAATTTATTTAAGATTTTCACTGAGCCTTCACTACCCATATTTACTGCTTTTGTATAACTTTTTATGGCTTGGTCGTTTTGTCCATACTTCAAATATGCTTCACCAAGTGAGTCCCATAGATTACCATTCTCTGGGAATAATCGAACATTCAGTTTAAATAACTCTAAGGCCCAACCAGCCTCTTTCTCTTTTTCCATTTTCTTATATCCTATTCTGTTTAAAATCGCAGGGTCATTAAAGTCAAGTCCTAATTGCTTCTTCACAAAAGCAGGTAATTTAGTTGCATCCTTTGGATTATTTATTTTCATAAATCCGTGTATGAATTCATAGATGTTAACAGAGAGAGGTGTTGCATCATAATTACTATTAAAAACCATTTTACTTATTTCCCAAGCAACATCTTCAGAATCGTTCCCTAAAAAGGCATTGCTTAGATAAATAATTACAACATCATCATCGATGAATCTGATGAAATCTGCAAAAAAGATTCCATTACTTCCATTATGTGTAACTATTTTAGTGTTCCTGTCACTTTTAGATATTGCCCATCCATAACCATAGTAGGACGTCATGTTTTCATTTTCAGCAACGTGTGGTGTTTCTTGAATTTCTTTTGATTCAGCCTTTAAAGCTTTATTATTTTTTAAAGAAAGGTGCCATAGGTAAAGATCTTCAATGCTTGAATGAATATCGCCCTTTCCAATACTATACCAATGCTTATTAGTATAAGGAAGATGTTCTTGCGTGGTTCCCCAATCAAGCCATTGCTCATCACCAATATTATAGTAGTATCCATGTGCGAGTTTTTCTGTGCTAAAAGTGATGCTTTTGTATCCTGTATACTCCATATTAGAAGGTGCAAATAGATTTTCATTTAGAAATGAAGCATAGCTTTGTTTTGAAACAAATTCTAAAATAGCTGTTAGTATAATATAATTGGCATTGGCATATTGGTGTTTTGTGCCAGGTTTAGATTGTAATTCTGATTCGAAAAAATCATTTATGAATTGTTCTTTATCAGCCTCATCATATCTAAAACCACCTGTTCTTGGAGAAATACCTGATGTATGAGTTAATAATTGATGAATAGTTATATCTTTCTTGTCAATAGGTGCTTGATTGTAGAACAGACTTATTTTGTCTGATGTTTTTATTTTCCCTTGTTCTACAAGTTTTAAAATTGCAGACGCAGTAAATTGTTTGCTTACAGAACCTATATTGAATACTGTTGAAGATGTGTTGGGTATCTTATTTTTCCTATCTGCCCATCCATATCCTTTAGATAAAATTAGTTCCCCTTTTATTGAAACTAAAACAGCTCCTGAAAACCCATTAGCAACACTAGCATTTAAATAAGAATCTATTTTGGTTTTAAGAACGTTTTTGTTTTCTATTGTTTGTGCATTTAATGTAATTGTGCCCAAAACAAATTGAGTACAAACGATTAAGTTTAATAAGGTGATTTTCATTATTATTTGAGTTTATCTTTTTAATTGTTGCCAACGGGATTTGGGAATAAAAATGGGTGAAATTTTGCTGCATTTCTATATCCCCTGTTGAAAACAGTTGAAGATAGCAAAATGTTTGCGAACCGCCAAGAACCTGCATGTAATTTGAACTGCTGTGTGTGCCCGGCATGAGCTAGAGTACAATAGTTTAAAAGTCCAATTCTTGGAACTACAATTACCTTGGAAAGCTTGAGCAAGTAAGGGTATATTTCTCTACTCAATTGCCATTTCGTGCTTTTTTTTATTGTATTTATTTTTCCTTTTTTCGAATGCTATTTTGCCTCCTTCTAAAATATCACAAACATATTCCTGAATCCCATGTTTTTAGAGTGGCAGTATATCATCTTCCGAAGAATCAATAAATGAATTCTCTAATGCACCACAGGCACTTCGAAATTTCGACAGGCTCAATACATCGCTCCGCTCAGTACAGGCATATTCAAATTTATAATTTCTATTAGGAGCTTTATCTCCACCACCTATCCATTCTTTTCACAAACCCATATTTTTCTAGCGAAACTTGTCTTTCCTTTTTTACTAACGCTGCAATAATCTGATATTCTGAATCCTGAGTTGTTGATTAAGTTTGTAATATCTGAGGTAGATACAATAACAAGTCGATCTGTGATTTCTGCTGTCGACTCAATAATGTGTAAGATATCATTATCAGTTGCACTGCTGAACAAATTGTATGGCAGGTCAATAATGGCAGCCTCATACCTATTGTTAATATCTTTTATATCAGAGTGATATATATTTGCAGTATAGTTGAAATGAGAAAGATTTTCTCGTGCATCCTTACATATCTTCCAGTTAATGTCGCAACCCTCAATATTATTTCCTGCAAAACAGGCTTCTAACATTATTGTTCCAACACCACAACATGCATCCAGTAGCTTTTTCTCTTTGTTTGCCTTTGCTGCAATATTCACAAGAGCTTTGGCAATATTTATACTTATTGAGCTACTGTATGAGCATGGTTTTTGCTTGTGTTTATACCAAGCGTAATTGTTTTTAATCAAATTACCAAAATACCAAATACCCTCGTAATAGCATAAGGCATAAGTTATTGTTGGGCTATAATAATCAGGAATGCCTTCAATGCTGTAGCCTATATCTCTTAACTTATTAAGCCTCTCAGCATACCCAGTTGTATCACCATCAAAAACTAAATATTCAATTTTGAAACCTTCAACGCATATACTTTCTTTTTTGATATCATTTATTAGCGTAGAATAATCTTCAGAAAATGAAATAATATCAAGTCTTCTTTTAACGAAAGCACTATTTGAAGGTTCTGCTTTTATATCGGAAAAAAGCAGTTTATTCTTTTCTTCCTTATTAAAAATATATCTCGATTCGAGCTTGCATAACTCACTTTCAGCATTGTCATAACTAAAGGAATATATATATTTGCTTATCTGCATATCTTTTTTTTTGTCCTCGATATTCTTCTGTTAGTGGGATTTTAGCAATGAATGGCAAGGTATTAGTATACTATCAACAGTTTTTATAAAAATAGAATTATTCACTAACAATACAAGCTTATGATTCTAGTATTCTTCAATCCATCCTATTCGCACTATAAATTGCTGATTGTCGTTGTTCGGCAATGAGAAATTGAAAAAGAAATCTTTAATATATTTGATTAAGTATTAGAATTTGATTGTATGTTGGTCTTTATTCATTATTAAATGAGACTAATTCTCACCTTCTTTTTTTTAAGTTTGGAATTATTGGTTTTTTCTATAAGCATTTCCGCTATTTCAGCATGTACACCAACATACGTACAATTCTGTTTAAGTTCAATAACACCTAGTTGATCTTTTTGAACCTGACCCTGCTTAAGAAATAAACCAGCGACATCTCCTTTTGATATTTTATCTCGTCTACCTCCAGTAATATACAAGGTTTCCCATTTTACTGGTGAAGGAAGCATAGCTTTTTGTTGGTCTTCAATATTTAGGTTCTCCGGAGCAATTTCCTGAATAAAATCTGGAAGTTCCTCTTCTTTCCAGTGTAGAATATAGGCAATGCCATTGCGGTTCATACGTGCAGTTCGTCCGTTCCTATGGGTGAATTCTTTATTGCGTAGCGGAAGGTGATAATGAAGAATGAATTTTATTTCGGGAATATCAAGTCCACGAGCAGCCAAATCGGTTGCCAGAAGGAGTTGATTTGTACCATTTCTAAATTTAATTAGTACTCGCTCCCGATCAATTTGTTCCATACCTCCATGAAAGCACTCATGATGAATATGATTCTCAGTTAAAAAATCACTTACCCGTTCCAGTGAATCCTTGAAACTACAAAAGATAATTCCTGGCTGGTAACCAATAAAAGCAAGTGCTTTAACCAATGTTTTTAACTTATCCTTTTCGGGCGAAAGAATTGTTTTTATAGTTAGTTGAGAAATACCTTCCTGAAGGTAGTTGATAAAAACAGGTTTTTGTAAGCCTACAAACTCCGGTATTTTGACATCGCTGGTAGCTGAAGTTAGAATCCTTTGATGAACATTGGGGAGAGCCTCAATAATCTCGGACATTTCCTTTTCAAAGCCTATTTCCAGTGATTTATCAAACTCATCGAGTATAAGGGTATTAATATATTCCAAAGAAAATTTATCCCTTCTAAATCTATCTGCTATTCGCCCGGGTGTGCCAATAAGAATTGCCGGTCGATGTTTTAAATCGATTTTATCGAGCGAGCCAGCACGTCCACCATATACGGCATTTACCTTAAAACCCGATCCTATCTTTCGGGTTACCTGTTCAATCTGTTGGGCCAATTCACGCGAGGGAACAAGTATAAGAATTTGAATCTCAGCGCAGTTCATATCAAGTGTTTTTATTAAAGGCAATAGAAAGGCCAGAGTTTTACCAGTTCCTGTAGGTGAAAGTAATACCACATCCGACTTCATTTGTATAGTTTCACATGCCTCTTCCTGCATAGGATTTAGCGCTGTAATTCCAAATTTATTGAGAAACGAGCCGGTGAGCTTATCGTTGGTAATTTCTTGTTGATCTTTAATAATTTTTGACATATCGTAAATATTCTATTTATTTTAATTGTAAAACTGTTATGAAAATTTATAATTTTTTATTCCTAACTAGAGTCTGTCCATAAAGTCGGGTGTTTGATTCAGAAAGTTCGAGATCAAGGCTTGTGAAGTTTAGAAAATCAAGAGTTTACTTTTGTAAATGACTGATTTTTAAAACGAGCGTAACGCAGATATCGGACTTTATGGACAAACACTAACTAAATATCTTGTAGACTTGCATACAACGGGCTTTGTGTAAACTAAGACAGGGTTTTTGCCCAGTTTCCCTATCCACTGTTAAATAAAGTTTGAAGATAGTAAAATGATTGCGAACCGCCAAAAACCCAGTTTTAGGTTGACACCAAATGTGTGCTGAGAGAGAAATGTCCGGGGGACGTTTAGAACGAAAGGAAGGTGCGAAGCACGCGTACAATTACGAGAATAATTACGAAAGTAATTAGGGTGTGAAAGGTGCACTGGCGAGATTATTATCTCATCAGCCACCTATTCGACTACCAACTGTCCGTTTTTCATTTCTAATTTTTGCTACAATATTTATCTTCTGTGCGATTGGGCTTGAAGGCTCTTTTGGCATTTTTGGATTGAGGGTAAGCCTCGTGTAAATGCCAAATATGCCTGAAAGCGAAGGGATGGTGAGGGTTTGAGTCATGTTATTTATCTTTCTTTTCAATTTTTTTTAATCCTTCCTCAAGTTCTTTTATCTCCTTAGCATCCTCAATATCTATAATTTTTACCCTATACTTTTCATACTCTGATTCAGCCAATTCTTTTGCCATTTTTGCGGATATACGACCTGCGTGTTCAAGAATTTCTTTATCATTTAATGTCATAAAATCGTTGAGTTTTTTTATCCAGTCTGTCATGTACATGGGTTTACGATTTCTCGCTTGTAACTCAGCAAATGAAAGGTACTGGTCAACAATCAGGTTTAGATCTTTTAGTTCGTCCTCCGATAGATAATTTTTTGCAATCGAAACATCATTTTTTCGTATTTTTCCATGTGGGGAATTTTTCCAGGAGGTCAATCCCATATTCTGTTTTCCTGAATCTACTCGTTGATGAATAACTTCTGCTGCAGTATGTCCATGTATTGCCCAGTGCATTTTATTTTGAACAGACTTAAAAAACAGTTGGCTTGCTTCTATATTTGGATCATAGTCAATAGCAGTTGTGTAAATATCCCTAATTTTTGCATAGAATATTTTCTCTGAACTGCGAATATCCCTGATTCTTTCAAACAGTTCTTCGAAGTACTGGTTTGTATAACCTGTTTCTTTAAGTTTTTCGTCGTTCAGCAAGAAGCCTTTAATCAAATATTCCCGAAGTTGTTTGGTTGCCCAAATACGGAATTGTGTGCCTCGGTGTGATTTCACCCTGTATCCAACCGAAATAATTATATCAAGGTTGTAAATGTTAATTTTTCGCTGAACATCACGTTTACCCTCGGTTTGAACTGTCAAGTAATCCTTGACGGTTGAATTTTCTTCCAATTCGCCTTCTTCATAAACATTTTTTATGTGCAGGCTGATATTCTGTTTCGTAGTTTGAAAAAGCTCAGCCATTTGTGCTTGCGAAAGCCAAACGGTTTCTTCTTCCAAGCGGACATCTATTTTGGTTTGTCCGTCAGAGGTTTGGTATAGGAGGATTTCGGAATTAGTCATAATTGCATTTTTATTTTCTCCATGAGAAAATCTTTGAATTTATAATTGTAAATTATTGTATTTCTGATTGATCTAACATTTAAGGAATAGCTATTATTCTCACTATTGGGTGATATTTGAATAAATTCGGAATGATACTTTGAATAGACATTTTCCCAAAAACCACAGTCAATAATATGGATTCTAAGATTCAGATTAAAAATCAGAGCCATCTTAATGCTTTCATTAATATGCTCATCACTAAAAGAATACCCAATAATAAAAATATTATCCGCATTTAAACAATCTCTATCAAAAGAGGCCTGCATTTGCTTATAAGGACTTAAAACTGATTTTTGAGTTTTTTGGTAACCGGCAATGATATTGTTGCAAATAATAGATTTTCCTTTTTCAGTTTCTGATGATGGTACTTCGCTATAATTTATCATGCGTGATATCCATTTTTAATTGCTTTCATAAAAATAGGCTATTTTCCTCTTGGAGTCTCAAATTCATTCTCACTTAATATATGTGTATCGGTTATAATGTTATACCTTAAATCTATTTCATAACAAATATCCGAAATCTGCCTTTCTAATTTCCAATCTGTTTTATCCTTAACAACAATGAGTATGTCATAATCTGAATTATCCGAACTGTTTCCTGAAAGTTGGGATCCAAATAAAACAAGATCTATTAAATTATCACTTAAACTAAGTGTTAAACTAAGTTTAAGATCATTTAATATTTTAATTTTCTCCTCTGTCATTTAGACTTTTCCTTACAAATATAAGGAATCAAAAATTAATATGTCAATTACTGATGCGACCTATTACTTAACCCTATTGTGTTTGGCTTAGAAAAAGTGCGGGATTTTCGCCCTATTTCATTATCACCCAATAAATAAAATTTGAAGATAGAAGAAAGATAGCGAATCCCCAAGAATCTAGTTTTAGGTTGACACCATATGCGTGCTGAGAGAAACGTCCAAGAGACATTTAGAACGAAAGGAAGCTGCGAAGCACCCATATACGAGAGTAATTGTCGAGAGTAATTGCGGTGTGAGAGGCGTACTGGCGGTCAATAGACCGCCAGCCGTCTACTTGACTAGGCGTTGGGAGGTTTTAATATACTGACCTGTCAGTTTGTTTTACTTTATCCATGAAATACCAATATTTTAGTTTAGGGTTGGAATTCTTATTGCTTGACAAGGCAAAATAGGGTAGGGATTACAAGCTTTTTTGCAATTGCATTGTGTGTAAGGTCTGGAAGAATTGCAAATGTGCTTGTAATTAAGGATGGGTTAACTAGAGCATTTTACATTCACATTGGGAAAACGGACTTTAAATAACTAACCACTTTCTTGTTTGATTATTTTGTCGAAAAATAGTACATTCACAAAACATAATAGGAGAAATATATTACTTCTATTTGTAGTTTAGGTATAATTTAAAAAACTAGTAATAAAATAATATGACTGCAAAAAACACAAAACCAAAGTGTGGAATTATAATGCCAATTTCACAAATCGGAAGCTATTCCGCTGAACATTGGTCGGAAGTCTTATCTATTTTGAAAGATACAATTAAAGATTGTGACTTTGAGCCAAACCTTGTTTCTGATGCGGATGACATTGGAATAATCCAAAAGAGAATAATTCAAAATATATATTCTAATGAAATCATTGTCTGTGATGTTAGTGCGAAAAACTCAAATGTTATGTTTGAATTAGGAATGCGGTTAGCTTTTGATAAACCTACAATAATTATAAAAGATAGCAAAACAGATTTTTCCTTTGACACGTCAATTATTGAACATCTAATGTATCCAAGCGATCTAAGATTTTCTCAAATTAATATCTTTAAAGAAAAGCTAGCAGAAAAAATAAGGGCAACTTATGATAAATCCGTTAATGACTCTCATTATTCTACTTTTCTTAAAAGTTTCGGACAATATAAGATTGCAAAATTAGAAGAAAAAGAAGTTACTTCGGAAGCATTCATATTGAAATCATTAGATGAACTAAAGTCACAGATTAACCAATTATCTTACCAAAATCAAGATAATTTATACCGAGAAAATATTCTTAATAAAAAGGACACACTTGATAGATTATCAGAAAAATTTATTGCAGATAATTCAATAAAAGAAACGTTAAGTTCTAAACTCATTTTTATAAAATATCTACAAGAATATACTGGACTAGGGCTGAAAGAACTAAAAGATTACGCTGATGATTATTTTATTATTTTAGAAGAGCAATTGAAAGAAGTAAACTAAACCTTACATTGGTTCAATAATTAAGAGTACAGCAAACTAAATAGTTTAATTATATCAAAATTATATGGATTTACAATTAAAAGAATTTCTTGATTATATTGAAACAGCCAAGTCCGATCTAAATAACCAGAGACAAATGGCTTTTGATTTAGAATGCAATGTTATAACTTTAGATATAATTGATAAATCTATAGCATTAGTAGATGAAATAAAATCTATTGCAAGTAGCAAAGGTTATAAGATTAACTATTTAAATCAGTTTCGGTCAAATATTGACAGTATTCTAAGCGTAATTCCCCTTAGAGGTCAAAAAGACCCTAATATTGTAAATCGGCAAGATGAAAACTGGAGGAAACAGGTTAGAAAACAGTTTGAAGATAATACTGTTCAAGTTTCAAATTTCTATCAACAATTAATTTTCAATATTGGCTTTTTTGAAAAAATAGGTTTTTTTAATAGTAATGTTGTTGCAATCGGAGCCAACGGAAGTGGAAAAACAACTTTATCAAATAAATTTAAAACTTACTTACAAAATAATGGTGTTGTAATATCGGCTCAAAGAATTTTACTAGTTCCAAGGTTGGATTCAATTTCTAATCCTGTAAAAACTGCATCAGAATTAAAACAGTCCCAAACAAGAGACAAAACAAATACAAATAATAATGAGTTTGGTCATTTACAACAGGAGTTTGGTGTTGTCTTAAAAAATTTACTAGCCGATAATATTGCAGCAGGGAATACTTATCGAAAAAAGGCACTTGAACTTGTTCAACAAGGCAAACAACCAGAATTACCTAACCTTACTAATCTTGATAAAACTTTTCAGATTTGGAATGCTTTAATTGAGCACAGATCAATAGATTGTGAAGATGGAATAAACATAACTGCAAATTCAGATGATGGCAGATCATATCCTGCAATACAAATGAGTGATGGAGAAAAAGTTTTGCTTTATCTGATTGGTCAAGTACTTCAGGCTCCCAAGGATGGTTTTATAGTAATTGATGAGCCTGAAATGTATCTTCATAAAACTATTTTAAAAAAGCTTTGGGATATATTAGAAAAAGAAAGACAAGACTGTTTATTCATTTATCTTACTCATGACTTAGACTTTGCGACAAGCAGGGCAACGGCAAAAAAGATTTGGATAAAATCGTTTACTCATCCTGATAATTGGGAAATTGAAGATATTCCTACAGATGAAATTCCTGAGACATTACTTTTTGAGTTACTCGGCAGTAGAAAGAATATTTTATTCTGTGAAGGACAAAAAGGGAGCATTGACGAAAGAATGTTTTCCATTTTATTTCCTGAACTTACCATTATGCCTGTTGGGAGCTGTTTTGATGTAATTAATCATACAAAGGCATTTAATAAATTAACTTCTGTTGCTATCTCTTCAATTGGATTAATAGATTCAGATTACCATAACAGTGCAAGGTTAACAAGTTTAAAAGATGATAAAGTTTATAACTTCTCAATTTCTGAGGTTGAAAATTTATTCCTTGATGAGCAGTTTCTTAAAAAAATGGCTACTCAATTACTTGTTGATCTTAGTGAAGTTGATAAAATAAAAGCAGATATAATTTCTGAACTTGAAAAGTTTAAGGAAATACAGGCATCTAATTATGTAAGCACTAAAATAAACTATTACTTCAAGGATTCTCATGTATCAAAAGGAAATGACTTAGCACAAGTTAAATCTAATTTTCAAACTTTTTCTGACAAAATATCAATAAATGATTGGTATAATGAAAGGATAAATGAATTGACTAATATTATTGAACTTAGGGACTATAAGGCAACTATTTCAGTATTTAACAACAAAGGTTTGAGAATTTTTGCAATGAAGTATCTTAAAATATCGGATTTTACAGAGCGCTCAATAAAATTGCTACTTTCCGATTCTGAAGTACAAGAAATTTTAAAGTATTATTTTCCTGATGAATTAAAAACTGCTGGTAACAATGCATGCTCATAAAACATAAGTGGTTTAACAGTTTTATGTAAAAGTGAAGTTGGTAGAATATTAATTACAACTTGAAATATTTCATGTTATAGAAATTATCAATAATCGTGGCTTTTTATGTTATAACAAAATTGTAAAAACCAATGAGAAAGGAAAGAACTGAAAAGGAATTTTATCAAGATGAAATTGGAAGTGGTATATATGCTGAGCTAACTCAATGGGTTGCTTCAGCTTTTAGTTTTCCAATATTAAGTAATAAAAAGAAAGTCGATTTTGAAGATTGTGAGTTTAATGGAACTTTTTCCTTAGACAGAAATGTACAATGTATCACAATTTGGGATTGTGAATTTAATAAAAAAACAGAAATTGATTTGTCAATTCGTCGTTTTGAAGAAGAACTTCAGATTGCAGGTTGCACCATTAAAGGGGATATTTCTTTTTATCATTCCAAATTTGAAAAAGAAGCACTTTTTAGTAATACCATTTTTGAGGGTAATGTCAATTTCATAAATACGGTTTTTAACGAAGAATGTAATTTTGAAAGTGCAATATTTAAAGGCGCAGTAAAATTTACTAACGCCAATTTTAAAAGTGTAGCCAATTTTACAAATGTCACATTTGAAAAACCTGTATCATTTTATTATACCGATTTTCAAAATAATGCTCTCTTTTCATCAAGTAATTTTAAAGAAAATGTATTATTTACATACTCAAACATAAATGATCTTCTAGTTTTTAATCAGACAAGATTTAGCAAGGGTTTAGATCTATCCCAAGCAATAATAAAATCAAACATTAATACTTTTAAAGTAAATATAAAAGATTTTGAATCAATAGATACAAAATCTGATTATGAGGAATATATTAAAGATCTAATTCATTCATTTGAAATACCTAATAACAATAAGCAAGAGACTTTTAGGATATTAAAGAATCATTCACTAAATCAAAACAATAAGATTCAAGCTCAGGAATTTCTTAGATTGGAAATACTAGGATATACTGATAATCTAATTGAACATACAATGCTTTATAGGTGGATTTTTAATATTGAAAATTTTTTAAAAAGAATATTTTTAAAAAAAAGTAATCCTAATCGTAAAGAATTAAAATATAAATCTGCACGCCTCATAAAGCTAAGTAACTATAATATTCAAGATCTAATAAGCAATGTGTTAAATGGTATTTCAAACGGTCATGGGACTAAATGGTTTAAAGCCGTTTTATTTACGTTTTTTATTGCCACAATAATTTATTTTGTCTCAACAGAATATTTAATTGATAGTGCATTCGAAAAACTACCTACTTCAAAAAAAATAAGCTGTTTTTTTACGTTTATTCAACCTACTCATAAAAGCAATTTTCTAGACAATTATAATCCTACATCTTTTTTCTATTTTATCGATTTCTTAGGGAGAATCTTTATTAGTTATGGAATCTATCAAACTATCGCAGCTTTTAGAAAGAATACGAAAAAATAATTAATACATAAAATAGAAAAACAGTATTACTATTTTTTTGGAAAAGTAATTAAACTCTTTTGTGAAGTGAAACGGAGCAAATGTGATTAATATTCGATAGGAATCTTTTAATTGCACGTAAGTGCAAAAGCGCGCAGGAAAACTAATATATTATTTATTTTTTTGTAGAATTATTCACTTTAGAAAATCGTGTCAGTTTGCTTTTTTAATTTTTTTACTCCTTGCGCCTAACGTATTAGTATTCTATCAACTGTTTCTATAAAAATATAATTATTAAACAACAATACAAAGCTTGCGACGCTAGCATTCTTCAATCCATCCTATTCCCACTAGAAATTGTTGATAGAATTCTGTTGGACGATGCCGTCCCTTGCTATGGGCATTCAATCTTGAACGGATAATTTGGGATGTTTTGTTACAGTAGTTTTGTTAAAAGAAATGCTTGGTTTCATTACGAGAGTAATGCAGAACCTAGCGTAGCTCATGAACACAATTTTATAAATATTAATCTTGTGAGTAATTTGGTGTTTTCTTGCAAAGACGAATTAAAAATAATTCAGCAAGAACATTATACTTATGTAACTGTTGTTAAATAAAATTAAAACAATGAAACTCAGAACAGTTCTTTTTTTAATAATAATCCAAACTACAAATATAATTGGGCAAAATATACCCGTAGTCGATTTTAATAAACTTGAACCTTTACTACATCAAAAAGACGATAAAGTATACATTATAAATTTTTGGGCTACATGGTGTAAACCTTGTGTAAAAGAAATGCCCGCCTTTAATCAATTGCATAAAGAATATGCAAATAAAAACGTGCAATTTTTATTAGTAAGCCTCGATTTTGGAAATAACGTACAAGACAGAGTACAAACATTTATAGAAACGCATAAATTAACTCCGAAGGTAATTATTCTTGATGATCCTGATGGCAATTCATGGATAAACAAAGTAAGTCCGAACTGGTCAGGAGCAATACCAGCAACAATTATTTATAATAAGAATAACAGAATGTTTTATGAACAATCGTTTGAGTTCGATGAGCTTGAAAAAGAATTACAGAACTTTTTAATAAAATAGTAACTAAAATACAAAAGAGATGAAAAAAACATTAATGATCGTATTCCTAATCACATTAGCATATGTAGGTTCATATGCCCAAGGATATCAAATTGGAGATCCGGTTGAAGATTTTAAACTTAAGAATGTTAATGGGCAACAAGTTTCTTTATTTGAATTTGAACAAGCAACAAAAGGAGCCGTAATTATATTTACGTGTAATCATTGCCCTTATTCAAAAGCATATGAGGATAGAATTATTGCATTGGATAAAGCATATAAGGAAAAGGGGTATCCTGTAATAGCTATAAACCCAAATGATCCTGTGCAATTTCCAGAAGATTCCTTTGAGAAAATGATTGAAAGATCAAAAGAGAAAAACTTCACATTTCCATACTTATTTGATGAGACGCAAGAGGTATTTAAAAAATTCGGAGCAACCAGAACACCCCATATATTTCTATTAAACAAAAGTAAGGGTAAATTTACAGTTGAATATATCGGTACTATCGATGATAATTATAAGGATGAAACATTGGTTAAGAAAAAATATCTGGCAGACGGAATTGATAAGTTGATTATGGGAGAAAAACCTGATCCAAATACGACAAAAGCCATAGGTTGTTCAATAAAGGTGAAGAAATGATATTATAAACTACTTTAAATCCGCAAAACGTGGTACGGATTTATTAATAATCAGCATTTGATTATAATTTCATGTAATCTAGATTAGTTAACCGTGACACGGCTAATTAATTAATAATTAAATGAATGAAAATTTACTTGCGGATATTAGGAACGACATAAAAGAGGAAGCATATTTTTTTGCTTCCTCTTTTTAATTATAAATGAGGAAGTATTTTATAATACTGTTTTTTGCTTAACTTCGTCGAGATGCAAACATTCTTCTCTGTATATCTCTTGCCATTATCCCTCATTATTATTATGATGGGGATGGGTTTGTCCCTTGAAAGGAAGGATTTTACAAACATTATAAAATATCCAAAGCCTGTATTAACAGGTATTATCAGTCAGTTATTATTACCCATAGTTGCATTCATATTAATTTTATTCACGAATCTATCTCCCGTTGAAAAGCTTGGGTTTTTACTAATTTCGGCATGTGCAGGAGGATCAGCAACAAATGTTATAACACATATACTGAAAGGAAATTTGGCATTGTCGGTTTCATTAACCGCAGTAAACAGTTTAGTAGTATTAGTTACACTACCTTTAATTGTACATTTTGGATTAAACTATTTTATAGGGCTTGAAAGAAACATTCATTTGAATGTTTATAGCACAATTGTAAATATTCTATTAACAATAATTCTACCCATATTTATTGGGATGATGATTCGAAGTTATTTTTACGGATTTGCAATTAAAATGCAGAAACCCTTAAGATTTATTTTACCCTTAATATTATTTATAGTTTTTGCTACAATAATTTATTTCGATGATAATGGGTCAGATGATGGGATATTTAATAATTTATATCTTGTGCCGTGGGCTTTAGCATTGAACTTTGTATCCATGTTTGTTGTTTATGTAGTTGCCAAATATTTACGATTAGGAGGGAAAAATAATTTTACAATTAGTATTGAAGTTGGACTAAAAAATAGTATCGTAGGAATCTTTGTAGCCGAAAGTTTATTGAATAGTACAGAAATGGCAATGGTTGCAGTAGTGTATGGTTCAATAACTTTCTTTTCAACCTTATTTTTCGGATATTTAGCGAAAAGAATTGAACTTTGGGGATTTGGGTATAAAAAATTATTTTAATACAGGAATTGAAAATAGATAAAAAATATGTAAATTACAGCGATAAAATATAATAGGGAAAGCAATTAAAAATCAAGGAATTAAAAAATAATAATCAATGAAGACATTAAAATCTTATATTAGAAAAACAACGCTTGTATTCTTATCAGGAATGCTTGTTATTTCATTTGTGAACTGTTCAGGAGGTAAAAAAGGCGAACCGGTTGATGATACGTCAACAGAAGCAAAGCTAGAAAAATCTGAAATAGAGAAAAAAGTAAGGGATGTGATATATCCTATGCCAACAGCTTTTGAAGTTACAGATATGATCAATAATATAGAAGCAAGTTACATTATCGGCTTAACAAATGAAACAAGTAATGTAGATAAGTATTTTACCAATAAAGATCAAGCAATAAATCTTGGTATATATAGTGCCGATTTAAGTTATGCAAGTACATATAACATGAAACAAGAAGTTATGAGTTATATGGAAGCTTCTGAGAATTTAGTTGTAGAGCTAGGTATTACAGGTGCTTTTTCTATGGATTTTATTGATAAGGTAGAAGAAAATATTAAAAATAAAGAAGTTTTAGTTGAATTAATAACTGGCTCTTTTTATGATACATACGAATACTTAGTTAAAAATAAAAGAGAAGATTTATCTTTATTAGTATTAACAGGAACATGGGTTGAAGCATTGTATATTTCATGTAATATTTCTGAGACAGTATATCATAATCCTGAATTAGTAAAAGTAATCTTACATCAAAAATCATCTTTAGGAGAATTATTAGAGTTATTAGATCCTTATAAGGATCATGAAAACATCCAACAGGTTTTAGCCAGTTTAAAACCAATAAAAAATGTTTATGATAGTATTGATGAAAATGGAATAACAGATATTCAGTTAACAAGTATTATTAAGCAAATAAGCGAAATCAGAAAAAGTTTTATACTTTAATATTTTGAAACAAAATTCATGGCTCATGTGTTATTTACGCATGAGCCTTTTTTATTCTTCAAATAATTTCTTAAATTTTGTTCCAAATAAAAATAAATGAGCGAATCGATATTAAATGCGCTAATTCACTTATTTGCAATTGTTGCAAATGTAAATAGCGATGTAGTAACTGCTAAAGGAAGAAAAATTGTTGAAGCTTATCTTTTGAGATATTTATCGAGTGAACTTATACAAGAGTATTTGAGATTATTTGATAATTATTTAGAATTTTATAATCGTGAATTGGACCAAGAGGAAGTAAAGGATTTAAAAGATAATGTTTCGTTAATATCATTTCAGATTTCAAATATTTGTGCGCAAATTAAAAAAGGACTATTACGTAACGAAAGAGTTATTGTATTCTTACAACTTCTTGAGTTTGTATACGAAGATCATGTTGTAACAGAGCAAGAATTTGAGTTTATTAAAGCAGTATCAAAATCGTTTAGTTTATCTGAAAATGAATTTAATAATTTTAAATCCTTCATATTTGATGGTGATCCTGAAAAGCTTGATAACGATAAGGTTTTAGTAGTTGATAATAAAGTTAGAGAATGGTCAGATAATCTAGCTTGGTTAATGAAGAACAAGGCAGGAAAACAAGACATTCCTTATAAGCATGTTTTCAGACAAAACCTTTATGGTAATTTAGTTTTCTTTTATATTCAATCAATACAGTCATTTGTTTTTAGATATTTTGGTGAACTTAATCTATATGTCGAAGGTCAAAAAATAATAAATGCCAGACCTTACTTTTTTAATAAAGGAGCAATAATTAAAGGTCCCAATATTAAATCAATTTATTATTACGATGTAGCATCAAAATTTATTTTGGCTTCCGAGGAAGATCGAATTACATTTTCGGGGAGCGAAGTCGAATTTAATTTTAATAATAGTAAAAACGGACTTAAGAAATTTAACTTTTCGGAGCACTCAGGTCAAATGATTGCTATTATGGGTGGGAGTGGAGTAGGAAAATCTACATTGCTAAATTTATTGTGTGGCAAACTAAAACCCACAAAAGGTAAGATAAAAATAAACGAACATGCAATATATTCAGGTAACAATTCAATTACAGGATTAATAGGATTTGTACCCCAGGATGATTTGTTATTTGAAGAATTAACAGTATTTCAAAACCTTTATTATAATGCAAAACTTTGCTTTAGCGATTTTGATGAGCAGCAAATAAAAGAAAAAGTAAATTCAGTATTAAATGATTTAGATTTATACGAAGCGAGAGATCTACAAGTTGGAAATCCTCTTAAAAAAATTATAAGTGGAGGCCAACGTAAAAGGTTAAATATTGGATTAGAATTAATGCGAGAGCCTATGCTGCTTTTTGTTGATGAACCAACCTCCGGCTTATCATCAATGGATTCTGAGAAAGTAATGAACTTATTGAAAGATCAGGCACATAAGGGTAAATTGGTTATAGCAAATATACATCAGCCATCATCCGAAATATTTAAGCTCTTCGATAAATTATGGATACTTGATAAGGGTGGTTACCCTATTTACCAAGGGAATCCGGTTGATGCAATTGAGTATTTTAAAACAGCTACATCACTTGTTAATGCAGCAGAAAGCGAATGTGCATGCTGTGGGACGATTAATCCTGATCAGATTCTTAAAATTGTAGAGGAAAAGGAAATAAACGAATACGGTAAAGAAACACAAGCTCGTAAAATATCGCCAGAAACTTGGTACTACAGGTATATCGATAATATTGAAAAGAAAATAGAGCCCAAGCATACTCTTGATATCCTTCCGTATTCCGATTTCAAAATCCCGGATTTTGTAAGACAGTTCCAGGTTTTTAGTATGAGAAACTTGCTTTCTAAATTAACCAATAAGCAATATTTAATAATAAATCTGCTCGAAGCTCCAATTCTTGCCCTTATTTTAGGAGTTTTTACCAAGTATATCACTCCGGATGGATATGTCTTTGGTGAAAATATGAATTTACCCGTATTTCTTTTTATGGCTGTAGTTGTAGCTTTATTCTTAGGACTAACCATAAGTGCCGAAGAAATAATAAAAGATCGAAAAATTCTTGAAAGGGAAATGTTCTTAAAATTAAGTTGGTTTAGTTATATAAATTCAAAGATAGTAGTATTGTTTGCAATATCAGCATTACAAACTTTTCTTTATGTTGTTATTGGAAATGCTATACTCGAAATTCAGGGCATGCTTTTCCCTTTCTGGTTAATTCTATTTTCGGCTTCATGCATGGGAAATTTAATAGGATTAAATATTTCATCCGGACTCGATTCTGTAATAGCTATATATATACTTATCCCTTTAATACTTGTTCCACAGTTATTGTTGGGAGGAGCAATGATTGATTATGATGATTTAAATGAGGGATTTACAAATAGAACATATGTTCCGTTAATAGGGACTTTTATGACAACAAGATGGGCGTATGAAGCCTTAACAGTAGAACAGTTTAAGAAAAATAAATTTGAAAAAATATTCTACGAAGACGATAAAATAATAAGTAATTCTGAGTATAAATCATCATTTCTAATTCCTCAATTACAAAATAAGCTGAATCTTTGTATGCGAAGAAAAGATAGTGGTTTGGATTCAGCAGCGTTTGTTAGAGATTTAAGAATTATAAAAAACGAATTGGAAATTATTCCTTTGGGAGGGGGCGTTGAAGTTTTTCAGTATACCCAGTTACTTAATTATAACGATTTTAGTGAAAGTGTAAATGAAGAAACCTATGAATATTTGGTAAGGTTAGATAAGAGTTTTTCTGAAGAAGGCAAAAAAGCAAATGATAGAAAAGATGAAAAATATCAAATGTTGATTGCTGAAATGGGTCAAGATGGTTTTGTTGATTTTAAACAAAGTCATTACAATAAAAAATTGTCAGATATTCTTTTAAATAGAAATGAAATAAATAAAGTATATCAATCAAATAAAAGATTAATCCAGAAAAAAGATCCAATATTTATGGATCCTACTTCGAATATTGGTAGAGCTCATTTTTATGCTCCAAATAAGATAGTAAATAATGTAAAAATAGATACACTGTGGTTTAATATATTAATGATGTGGATATATTTGGGACTAGCCTACTTAATTTTAGTTTTTGATTTGTTAAGGAAGTTATTAAAATATCTTCAATCGTTAAATTATCAAGAGCGATTTGTAAATAAAAAGATTAATTAAGAAATTGACTTAATTAACCTTTAAGGGTAACAAAATAAAAGTCATTACGTAATAAATTAACACATACAAATATCTAAATTTGAATGAGCTTCACAATAAAAAAAACTTATGATACTCCTTACATTCACCTTGAAGAAGGCTTAATAAAAATGGAAGGCCAACTAATGCCGGAAAATATCTTGGTTTCTTTTAAATCAGTTGATGAGTGGATTAGTAAATATCTTGGTAAGCCAGCAAAATTTACAAAGCTTGATTTTAATTTTTCATATTTAAATAGTTGTGCATCAAAACATATCTGCGATACTTTAAGATTATTTAATGAAAAGTATCTTGAAGGTTTTGATATGAAAATTTATTGGACATATGAAGAAGGGGATGATACTGTCCAGGAAGTAGGGGCTGATTTAGAATCAGAGGTGGATATTCCGTTTGAATTTGTAGTTATAGGAATTAAAATTAAAGAGCAAACCCGCCTAAAAGTTAAAAATAAACTAACAGGCAAAGTCGGAGAAATATCTCTTAAATATTGGGAAACAATTAAAAGGAATGGACACGAAAAAGATTTTGAACTTCTCGAAAAGATTAAATCTTAAGAACCATTATAGCCTCTTACAATACCCCTTTGAGAATTCTTAATAAAATTAAGAATGTAATCTCTTTCCTTAGATTGATCCAAATCAGATTCTACAAATTTTAATGCCTGAGCAACATTTTGTTCTTTTACAAAAATCTCTCTGTATATGTCTTGAATGTGTAAAATAGTCTCGTTTGAAAATCCTCTCCGTCTTAATCCTACAGAATTTACTCCAACATAAGATACCGGTTCGTGCGCTACAGTAATATAAGGTGGGACATCCTTGCGAACTAATGAACCCCCCGAAATCATAACATGACCTCCTATATTTACAAACTGATGTATTTGAACATCTCCACTAATAATTGCAAAATCATCAATTGTTATCTCGCCAGCAACATTCGTGCTATTAGAAATAATTATATTATTACCAAGAAGACTATCATGACCAATATGAACATAAGCCATTAATAAACAGTTGCTACCAACTACTGTTTTCCCTTTAGAAGCAGTTCCTCTGTTAACGGTAACACATTCGCGTAAAATGGTATTGTCACCAATTTCTGCTGTTGTTTCTTCACCTTTAAATTTTAAATCCTGTGGAATTGCTGATACTACTGCATTAGGAAAAATCTGGCAATTTTTTCCGATTCTTGCACCTTCCATTATTGTGGCATGCGCACCAATCCATGTTCCATCACCTATCTCAACATTTTTATCAATCCATGCAAAAGCGTCTATCTTTACATCTT
>WTBR01000121.1 GCA_013138975.1 Bacteroidales bacterium | reverse complement strand
TTTCCAATTGATGATCTAGTTCTGCCAGAGGATTTTCATCAATCAATCCTAACTTTGTGGCAATGTTTAAATACTTTTTAAAATTCTTTAACTGTGCTTTAATTCTGTTTACTCCGTTTTTTCTCTCATCTCTTAAATACACCTGAAACCTTTCCCAAAACTTTATGTCAATTTGGTTAATGCTTATTGATGGTTTAAATTCTTTAAGAATTTTACAAAATGATTCATGTTGTTCTAATGTTCTTTTTGCAAATAATTTATATTTTTTTTCTTCTTTTATTTGCTGTTCAACAAACTTAATGAAGTCTTTATTTTCTCCAATCAGGTAAAGCTCCTTTATATTGTCAAAAGTGATTTGCTTTTCACTATTATGCAGACTTTTTATTATTTCATCTATTTTGCGTTTTTCATCGCTTATATAATCGTTTATATTAAGGTTCTTATAACCGCCCTGTTTCATTTTCTTTTTCTTGAAATCGAAATCGTTGGGGTTAACCCTTTCTTTTAAACTAATGTATCTTGGTCTGCGATCAATTGTGATTCTTATATATAATGGTACACCTTGCTTATTTGCTTCGCTTTTTCTGCATTCAATTTCTACAGTAGGTAATCTTTTTGCTTTTGTCTTTTTTATATTTGTACTATTTGTAGTCATAATTACAATATCTATTTAATTATCAATTAATTAGAATTACAATAATAATAAATTTATTTTAAATTCCATTACTTGAACATATCTTGAACATTTATCGTATTATTGGTGAAATTTATAACAAATGCTACGAGATAAGTTTTGTAAGTCTTTGATTTTCTGATTTATCGTAAGTTCTTTTACAAAAAGCATTTATATTTAAAGTCGTTGAACGGATTTTAAAATTGTTAAGCAAATCTGGTAATGGCTATTATACAGTAACAAAAAGGTTCTGCTCATTCTGAAGAGAATCCGTGCTACGACGACTATTTAACTAAATTGAATTATTTATTGAAGAAATATAAGTGAATAAAAGCCGTTTCCTTGCTGTCGTTATAAGGGGCATTTTGATGTTTAATTGGTATAATTAGCCAAACCACGGTTAACTAATATGGATGACATGAAATTATAATCAAATGCTGATTATTAATAAATCCGTGCAAGGCTTAAGGAATTTAAAGTAAGGGTAAAAAGGAGCTGTCCAAAATGTCAAAAAGTTGTCTATACTTCGACAAACTCAGCATGACAACTTTTTATTAATCAGCTTGTCACACCTTGCAGATTTAAAGTAACGTGAAAAGGCTCGAATAAATCGAGCCTTTTTTTTACTAAAATATTTTAATCTTATTTTTTATTTAATGGTTGATCCACTCCCAATCCATATTTCTTATCGTTATGTTTTAACATAAATCCAAAGAAAAGTCCTAAAAGACCTAAAGCAGCAAACATAAGTATTGTATAGGTATAATTTAATGTTGCAGGATCACCAGGATTTGTAGCATCCAAAATTATTCCTGCTAATATTGGAAATCCCCATAAACCTAAATTCTGAATAGAATACATTAATCCATAAGCTGTTCCAATTTGTTTTTCATCAACTAATTTAACCATTGTAGGCCACATTGCTGCCGGAACCAACGAAAATGAAACACCTAATAAAATCATAGGGACATATGGAGGGAAATCGGTTAAAGCAAAGGTTAAGTGTACAATTAATAATATGAGAGAACCAAATGTCATTACCGAAGCAGCTTTTCCTAATCTATCGATTAAGGCTCCAAAAATTGGTGTAAAAATCATTGTTCCTAAGGGTAGTAATGATGTAATTTGCCCACTCATAACAGTAGACATACCGAACTTGTTTGCAAAAAAATCAGGCGCAAATGCAACAAATGGGAATACTGCCGAATAAAAAGTAACACATAATAAGGCTATAAATATATATGCCCTATTTGTAAGAATAAGCCATACATCTGATATCTTAAATTTATCCTTTTCAGTTAATTTCTCTTGTTTAAACTCCGTTTCTTTATCAAAGCGTAAATCGAATAATATATATACAATAAATGCTAGTAAACCTATAAGAACTAATATAGCAGCTAACCAAACTGCCGTATTCAAACCTTCTCCACCTTTGGCTAAAACAGGAGATAAATTTAATGCAGCAAATGTACCTAATCGTCCAAATGCGACTTTAAGACCAAACGCTAATGCTAAATCTTTTCCTTTAAACCATTTTACCAAAACCTTACTTATAACAACAATACTTGTTTCAGCACCTAATCCATAAAAGAACCGACCTAACAACATCATTTTTAGCTCTGGTGAATAATTAGGTAGGAATGAACTCATAAATCCATAACCTAATCCATCTTTATAAAAATCACTTGCCCCATAAGCGGTAAGTAAAGCTCCAAAAGCCATAAAGAATATAAACATAAATCCTGTTCTGCGAATACCTAATTTATCAAGTATTACACCCCCAATAACAGCCATAAGAAGGAAGGTGTTTGGGATTGAATAGAATGCCACGAATAAACCATATTGAGTATTGGTAAAATCAAATTCTTGCACCAATAACTCCTTTAATGTTGAAAAGGCATCGTAGAAATAATAATTAACGGATAGTATAAAACCTACCAAAATTAAAATTCCCCATCTTAAAAATTTATTATCAGCTAGTTTTTTTGACATAATAATTTTTATTTATTTTTTGAATCACAATTATACAAATAAAAATAAAAAAAGCTGCCTATAAAGGCAGCTTTTAAATATATAAGTTTTAATAGAAATTATTCTTTTGCATCTCCTGCGTTTGGAGCTATTGCACTAGAAGGTAATTCTAATCCATATCCTTGTTTTAAATCTGCACGTTTTAGAGCAAATGCCAAGAAAATAGATATTACACCACATATTACAAGCATTAATATAGGAAGTGTATAATCATAAGTAGCTTCTCCGCTTCGAATAGCATCAATGTTTCCTCTGTTTACAAAATCAAGTACAGCTCCAATTCCCCAGAAAAATAATCCTAATCCCCAATTCTGAATTGTAAACATTGAAGCGTAAGCAGTTCCAAGTCGTGATTCAGGAACAATTTTTGCAACTGATGGCCACATGGCTGCCGGAACTAATGAAAATGCTACACCAAGACTAACTAGGCCCATATATGCTAAATACACATTATCAAATATTGATAATGATAAATGTGCAAATATTAATAACAATGAACCCAATATCATTAATGAGGCAGCTTTACCTTTTTTATCTACAAAATTTCCAAATATTGGAGTAAATAAAATTGTACCAACCGGTATTAAACTTGCAGTTTTTTGCCCGTTCTGGAACCATAATGATAATTGTGTGTGTATCCCATATAGATATGCAATAAATGCTGTAGCTACTATTGCTATAAATATCATTCTTTGAGACTTATTCGCTATTTTACCTGGTATTACAGAAAATAATATTGCAAAAATGAAGAATATTATATAAACACTAGCATTACCTAAAGTTGTACTTCCGAATAAAATTATATTACCTTCTGCAATTAATACATTTGTAAAATTAAATTTATTAATTAATAAATCAGGAGCATACTGAATGAATGGAAATACAGCAGCATAAAAAGACAAACATAATAATGCTATATATAAAAATGATTTATTTGAAAGTAGTTTAGTAAGATCCGAAAATTTAAAATCATCACCAGCAACATCATCATCTGATTTTAACTGCTTATCTAATTTAATATCAAAAAATAGATACATTACAAAAAGTAATAAAGTAATAGCAATTAATGTTGCAGCAAAAGCAACAGCAGTAGAAACATGTCCACCAGCTATATCACCAGAAAGAGCAATACCCATTGCACTACCTAATCGACCAAATCCCATATTAATAGCCATGGCTAGAGCAAGTTCGTAACCTTTAAACCATTTTACCACAGTTCGTGTTGCAACAACACAAACAACTTCTAAACCTGATCCAAAAAATACTCTACCTACGATCATCCAATTTAACATTGTAGAATGTTCTGCTCCAAAGAAACCTGCAGATGCCAGTGCAGAAATTGCTCCTCCTAACACAGCCATACCACCAAAAATAAGACCAGCTACTCTAACACCCCACTTATCAAGTATAATACCACCAACGATAATCATACCAAACATGTTAGCTATTGTAGTTAAGCCAATCATTCGTCCAAATTCTTCACTGGTAAAGCCATATTCGCTTTCCATTAAGCCTTTCAGACCACCGTAAAAATCCTGAAACCAATAAGTACTAAATATTAATCCACTAATTAATATTAAAACCAACCACCGCATGGCAGCCGAATCCTTAAGTGTTTTTTTAATCGTTTCTGTCATAATAATTTTATATATATTAAATTTATTCTTAGATTTCCTTGCGAATTTAAAATAATTAATGGTTTATAAAAATGATTTTTCCTACAGTTAATCATTTTTTTATTAATAAGCTAAGCTTAGCCCTTATTTGCTTAGATAAATAGTGTGAAATTAATTACACTTCACCCTCAGATTTATTTGGCAATTCTAATCCAAATCCTGATACTTTATCTTCTCTCTTTAATAAAAGAGCAAATAAAATTCCGAATATACCTAATACAGCAAGCATCAGTATAGTATATTTATAATCATAGCGTGCTACTCCATCTTTAACCATTTGTGCTGTAATACCTACATTTGTTGCATCAAGTACTTTCCCCATAATAATAGGAATTCCCATTAAACCAAAATTCTGAACAGTAAACATAAATCCATAAGCTGTACCTAGTCTTTTTTCATCGACTATACGTGCCACAGAAGGCCACATTGCAGCAGGTACAAGTGAAAATGCTACACCTAATAAGAACAAAGGCACATAAGGAGATATGCTTGTTAATGAAAATGTTAAATGCACGACAATTAAAAGGATTGATCCAATAATCATTACTGTAGCATTTTTTCCTTTAAAATCGGTGAACCAACCAAATAATGGTGTAAATAATATTGTACCATAAGGTAATATGGTTGTAATATCACCTGCTATTTTTTCTGAAAACCCAAACTTATTCTGCAGAAAATCGGCAGCAAAACCTAAAAATGGAAATACGGCTGAATAGAATAAAATACATAATAATGTAATGTAAATAAAAGATTTGTTTTTCATCAGTAAAACAAAGTCCTTTAACCTAAATACCTCAGGCTCTTCGTTATCATCACTTTGATCACCTGCGACTTTATCAAATTTAATATCAAAAATCATATATATAAAGAAAGTAATAAAAGCAATTAATCCAAGCATTACTCCAAACCACCCAGCATTAGTCCACCTTGCACCATCATCAATTAAGCGAGGTGATAACATAAAAACTGCAGCTGTTCCAAATCGTCCGAAAGCTAAACTAATTGAAAATGCTAAGGCAAGTTCCTTTCCCTTAAACCACTTTGCTATTACTTTATTAATTACAACGTAAAATGTTTCGGCTCCCAATCCAAACAATACACGCCCAAAAATCATCATTTTTAATTCGGCTGAATAATTTGTTAAAAACGAATTCATAAAATTATACACTGAACTTTCTTTATAAATATAACTAGCACCATAAGCTGTAAGAATTACTCCTATAGTTAAAAAAGTTATAAATAATGATCCTGTTTTTCTTATTCCCCATTTATCAAGTAGAATCCCCCCAAAAAATGCCATTAAGAGAAAAGCATTTGTAAAAGAATATGCTCCATACATAGTCCCATAGTCGGCATTTGACAATCCGGTTTCCGCCTGTAATGTGCTTTTTATTCCTGAATAAACATCATAAAAATAATAACTCGAAAACATTACAACGCTAATAAGCAACAAAGCTCCCCATCTCATTGTAGCAGATTCATTTAACACTCTTTTAACCTGTCCCATCTTAATCTTTCTTTATTTTTTTATTTTTGAAAACCAAAACTAACATTTAATTAGCTAAAAAAAAAAGTTGAATTGTTAACAACAACAAAAAAGAGCTAACAAGGTTGTCAGCTCTTTTAATATCTAATATAAACAAATTAATTCTCTCTAATATATATCCATGAATTTGGTTCTATAGCTTCCCTTGTCTTTTTAAGTTCGACAACAGCTTCTCTCCATGATTTAAAAGCACCAATACTAACCATTTGGAAATTGTAATTGTTTGACATCATTTCTGTTTGATAGCCTTTAGTTGCTATAAGTTCATTATATGCTGATGCATATTTAGGAGTTTTAAAGCTTCCAACTATGATATGAAACTTATATAATTTCATTCTTTCTTCTTCAGCTTTTCTAATGGCTTCTTGCTTAACTTTTGCTTCTTTTTGCTTTTTTATTTTTGCAGTTTTTGTAGCTTTATTTGCCTTAGCAGTACTATCTTTCTTTGCTTGTAGCTCAATTGCTTCTTGTTTTTCACGTTTCTTTTTACCAAACATTTCACATCCTGAACTAAGAACTACTAACAAACTTAATACTATAACTAAATTTCTCATACTATTCTGTTTAAATGTTGATTTTGAGTTTATAATACAAAGATATGTAAAAATACTTATGAGATTCAAGAAAAATTAGCATAAAAATCTGAAATTAAAACATTTATAACTAATATTTAAAAATACTATTAATTTAATCGGATATAACAACCTATCTTAGTGCACATTAGTAAAATGCATGTTAATTATAAAAAACAGGAATCACTATATTTAAACGATTTTTTATATCTTGTGATGGTAAAAACAATATATATATTATGACAACTATTATTGATCTTTTTGAAAATAGCGTTAATAAGTTTTCTAACAATCCCTTTTTACGTGAAAAGAAAACGAATAAATATGAATCTTTAACGTATAAGGAAGTTTTAGAGCAAACTCATGTATTGGCAGCTGGACTAATGAGTCTCAATATTCAAAAAGAAGACCGAATAGCTTTATTATCGGAAGGTAGAAATTATTGGGTAATGGGTGAACTAGCTATTTTGTATACAGGAGCAATAAATGTTCCTTTATCGGTAAAGTTAGATGCGGGAACCGATCTAAAATTTAGATTAGAACATTCGGGTACAAAAATGATAATGGTTTCTAATGCTCAAGCACATAAGATAAAACAAATTAAAAACGATTTACCAAATCTTGAAAAGGTAATTTACCTTGATCCTCAGGAATCATATGAGAAAGACGAAATTTTTATCGAAGATGTTTTTAAGTCAGGTACTGAATATATAAGATCTAATAAAGATGATTTTGATAAAGTAAAATCAAGTATAAAACCGAATGATCTTGCAAATATTAGTTATACATCGGGAACTACTGCAGATCCAAAAGGGATTATGCTAACGCATAGAAACTATACTGCTAATGTAGAACAAGCATGCAGTTTAATGGATATCCCTGATACTTATAAAACACTTTTAATTCTTCCTTTAGACCATTCTTTTGCTCACACAGCAGGAATATATAGTTTTATGGCTTATGGTGCTAGTCTTGCATTTATACAATCGGGTAAATCTGCTATGGAAACCATAAAAAACATTCCTTTAAATATTAAAGAAACAAAACCAAATATATTATTAAGTGTTCCTGCGCTTGCTAAGAACTTTAAAAAGAATATCGAAAAAGGAATACAAGACAAAGGAGCCACTGCAGAAAAATTATTCAATTTTGCTTTAAGCCTTGCTTACAGTTATAATAAAAAAGGATTTGATAAAGGTGGCATACTTCATTTTTGGAAAAAACCATTGCTTAATTTATTCGACAAAATTTTATTTAGCAAAATTCGCGATGGATTCGGCAGTGAACTAGAATTCTTTATTGGTGGTGGTGCATTATTAGACATTGAATTACAGCGGTTTTTTTATGCCATAGGAATGCCAATGTTTCAAGGTTATGGTCTTTCAGAATCGGCACCAATTATTTCGTCTAACTCGATGAAGAAGCATAAACTGGGCTCTTCTGGTTATTTAGTTTCAAATCTTGATCTTAAAATATGTGATGACGATGGAAATGAACTTCCGGTAGGTGAAAAAGGAGAAATAATTGTTCGTGGCGAAAATATTATGGTTGGTTATTGGAAAAATGAAACTGCTACAAAAGAAGCTCTTAAAGATGGTTGGTTACATACGAGTGATTTAGGTT
Organism: Bacteroidales bacterium; assembly: GCA_013138975.1. Lineage (GTDB taxonomy): Bacteria > Bacteroidota > Bacteroidia > Bacteroidales > UBA12077 > UBA12077. The sequence goes on along the minus strand of WTBR01000121.1, from coordinate 27,245 downwards.
ATATGGATAAACACGGATTCTTATATGTTTTGGGTCGATTTAAAAGTTTACTAATTGGTAATGATGGCGAAAAATATAGTCCTGAATCCATTGAAGAGGCTTTGGTAGAGCAATCAAAATTCATTGATCAGGTTATGCTTTATAATGAACAAAACGCATATACAGTTGGACTAATTGTTCCTCGAAAAGAAGCCTTAAAGAGGTACGTATCTGCAAATAATGTAGATTTTACTTCGGAAGAAGGACAAAAATTAGCACTAGAGAAAATTCAACAAGAAATTGATGAATATAAGAAGGGTGGTAAATTCGAAGGTGAATTTCCTGAACGATGGATACCCGCAGCTACTGCAATTATAGCGGAAGCTTTTTCAGAAGAAAACAAATTAATAAACTCAACAATGAAGATGGTACGCGGTAAAATTGTAGAATATCACAGCAAAAAACTTGAATATTTGTTCACTCCCGATGCTAAAGAGATTACAAATAGAGAGAATCTTAATGAAATCTCGAAATTCTAAAATATATAAAAAAGATGCTGTCCCAAAAGTCTCTTTAGTGTCATTCCTTTGAAAAAGGGAATCTCTTGAATCGTACAAAGTAAGTTATTAGATCCCCAATCATCCCGATAATTATCGGGAGGGGATGACAGATAATGACTTTTTGGACAGCCTTCTTTTTTAATTAAGAGCATAAATCACAATAATGATTTATGCTCTTAATTAGATACGATTTATACTAATTATTGCACTAAATAATCCATAGATATTATATTTTTCCTTAACTTATCCCCTTTATTTCAAAATACATAAAATCTAAAACATGCCTTCGTATTTAAGATATATATTGATAATTATTATAATGCTTATAAGTCGTATGGGATTATTTTCCCAAAACGGAACTCCATTTATAACCCATTTTAAGGAAAGTAAAGATTTCGAAACTCAAAACTGGGCTATTAGTCAGGATAATCAGAATGTAATGTTATTTGCAAATAGAAAAGGCATTCTTTCTTTCGATGGGACAAAATGGGATCTGATCTCTATTCCTTATATACCTTTTGCATTAAATAAGAATCCTATTGATAACAAAGTTTATGTTGGTGCAAATAATAATTATGGTTATCTGGAACGAAATTCAAAAGGTGAGATAAAATACAAATCCTTATCATCTGATACTGCAAACATTGGAGTTATTTCAAAAATTATATTTGCAGACTCAAAAATTTTCTTTTATGGAGAAAATTCAATATCACGCCATTCCATTACGCAACCAGAAAAATTTAAAAGATGGTATTCCGAAAAATTCAAACCTTTTACCGGAATGTTTACTACGCATAAAAACACATTTTTTAACGTTAGTAGTGAAGGTTTATATAGATTAGAAAGCGACACGCTTTTTCCAATTGTAACTGGTTTTTATACCGAAAACAGCGAAATTCTTTTTAGTCTTCCTTATAGTAAATCAAGAGTTTTAGTTGGTACTGATGATAGTGAATTGTATACTTTCGATGGAATAAAATATTATAATTATGATATTAATGATGATGGCTACCTAAAAGAAAGTATTTTGGCCGATGGACAAATAATATCGGATACATTATATGCATTCGGTACGTTATATGGCGGTGTTGAATTAGTAAATAAAAAAACGGGTAAAATTGTTTATACTGTAAATTATCAGAACGGATTACCTGATGATGAAATTTATTCATTAGGACTTGACAATAATAACGGATTATGGGTGTCACATGAATTTGGTGTGAGTCGGGTAGATTTTAACTTGCCATTGCAAAATTATACGACTTACCCCGGATTAAAAGGGAATTTATTGTCATCTGTTTGGCATAATAATGAATTATACGTTGCAACAAACGAAGGTGTTTATTATCTCTCGGAAATTAAAGATTATAATGAAGTAGATGTTTGGGTTAAAACCAGAGTAAAATCTAGCCCTGTAAAACAAAAAACTACAATAAAAGAAGACCCGCAGGAGGAAACGAAAAAATCGGTAAAAAAACTTTTCTCAAGGTTTTTTAGTAAGGATGAATTAACTAGTCAAACGAAGCAAGAAGTAGAGGTATCTACACAAAAAACTCCGGTAAAATCTAAAATCAAATATGTAAAAAGAACTGAAAGTAGATTAAAATCAATTAATTATATTTATAAAAAAGTAGAAGATTTTAATGATAAATGCACTCAACTTAAATCGACCAAGAATGGAATATTAGCTGCTTCGAATAATGGTCTTTTTCTAATAAAAGATTATACGGCTACAGAAATTATTGGCAATCGGTATATAAATCAAATAAGTTCCAGTACAGAAAATGGTGCTTATTATGTTTCAACTACTGACGGTCTTTTCTCGATAACTTACAATGACAAAGAATGGTTAATGGATCCTAAATCTATTGATTTTAATGAACCGGTGTATTCTATCACTGTATTAGATGGAAATAAGGTTTGGCTCGGAAGCAATGATAAAGTATATAATTTCAGAACAGATTCACTTGGAGAGCTTAAGCATCTTAAATTTTATAGTATTAATACTGATTTTCCGGAGCAATATAAACTTGATTATTTTAACGATTCACTATTTTTATTTTTAGAATCCGGATTGTTTTACTACGATTCAAAATTAGATTCTTTTAAAATTAATCGCTCTGATTATTTTAATAAACATTCTAAATCTAAATATTTATTAAATCAACAAAAATTACCTTGGGTAAAAAATGAAAATGAATGGATGTGCTTAGCAAGCGATCAATTATGGTCGAAATATGAAATATCCATTTTAAAGCTTTTCGATGATATTTCATCAATTATTACGGATGATAATTACAATATTTGGGTAATAAATAATAATAATCAATTATATAAAATAAATCATTCGAAATTTAAAATTATTGAACCTGACTTTAACATATTTTTTAATCAGATTAAAAATGAAGAAGGTGTATCATTTGAACTTACAGATTTAAAATTTGATCCTGAAAACAAAGCTATTAATGTTAAAATTATAGCTCCATATTATATAAAGAAAAATTCAACCCTTTTTCAATATTTTGTAGAAGGACTCATGAAAGATTGGTCTGATTGGAGTACAATTCAGGAAATAAATTTAATTGTTGAATCAGGAAAATATAAACTAAATGTACGTGCAAAAGATATTTGGGGTAATAGAAGTGATATTAAAACATTGCAATTCACAATTAAGCCTCCCTTTACAGAAAGTAAGTGGTTTTATGTTTTAATATTGGTTGCTCTTATTGCATCTTTCATCATTATCTCAAAAATAAGAGAACGTAAATTAATTCGCGATAAAAATATTTTAGAACAAAAAGTTAAAGAACGCACTATTGAAATTCAAGAAAAAGCTGAAGAGATTGAAACTCAGCGTGACGAGATTATGTATCAGCACGATGAAATTGTAGAACAGAAAAAGGAAATAACGGATAGTATAAATTATGCCAGTCGAATTCAAAATGCAGTTTTACCAATAAAAAATCATTTTGAAAAGGCTTTTAGTGATTATTTCGTACTGTTCAAACCACGTGATATTGTAAGTGGTGATTTTTATTGGATTGCTGAAGATGAAGAAAAACTATATTTTACTGCTGCTGATTGTACCGGACATGGTGTTCCCGGCGCATTTATGAGCATGCTTGGTATATCATCACTAAATGAAATTTTTGGAAGCGATAATAATCACCTTACTGCCAGTAGAATACTTAACCTATTACGAAAAAAAATAAAATTTTCCTTACATCAAACAGGAAAAGAAGGAGAAAATAAAGATGGCATGGATATGGCGTTTTGTATTTTCCATAAAAAGAAAAACATTATTGAATATGCTGGTGCTTATAATCCTTTGTATTTAATTAGAGATGGTGAATTACTGGAATATAAAGCTGACAGAATGCCTGTTGGTATATATCATGTAGAAAAGGATAGTTTTACAAATCACGAAATTAAAATTAAAAAAGGAGATGTTATCTATATATTTTCCGATGGGTTTGTTGATCAATTTGGAGGGCCAGCTCAGACCAAGTTTAAAAGTGTGAATTTGAAAAAGCTTTTAATTGAGATTAATACCAAACTTATGAAAGAACAACAGCAAATTTTAGAAGACCGATTTAATAATTGGAAAGGTGATTTAGATCAAATTGATGATCTAATTTTTATCGGCATTAGATTTTAATTATAATTCGCAGCCAATAAATTATTTATTGGCTGCGAACTAAAATTACAATCTATTATCGATGACCTCCGCCAGATCTTTCGTGTATCAATATATCAATATAGCTTATGTTTTTATTGAAGTCAACAACAGGTGTTGCTCCCCCATTAATTTCGCCATCACTGCTTTTTGTTGCAATTTCCTCTTCCTCAAGAGGCACAAGTATTTCAGTAATGCCTTCTTCAAAAAAAGTATTAAGCTGGACTGGTGCATTTTTATCAAAACTAAAAGTTATACGATAACAACCAGCTGCTTCTCCTCCATTCACTATTTGATCGTTTAATTTCTTAACATTCCATGTATATCCATATATTATTTTCCCTTTTACATTTATTTCTGCTGCGTAATATCCGGGTCCATCCTCGCCTTCATATACTGGTAAGTTAAAAATAGGTGGGTTTACCAATTCTCCAACATAGGTTGTATCCTTTGTCCAACCTTCATTTTGAACCCAAACTAAATTCGTCAGATTAGGATCTTCTCTATCAACAAGTAGTTTTTGAATTGTTAAGCGAGCACAACCTGAATAAATTGTTGATTGTAGACCTGTTCCTTCAATTATTGCGTTTTCTTGTGATACTGCAAGCCCGTGTACTTCGTTTATTCCCCAACCGGTAACATGCCTCATTGTGTATTCAAGCATTGCAGGGTCTAGTGTTTTAAACAATACAACTTCTGTTCTTACTTGAGATCGAGTATACCAATCAACTGATTCCAAATTATCTCCCCAATCAATAAAATCTACAATAACAGGGCTTGCACTTCCGTCTGCTGTTCCTGCTTGCCAAACATTAGATGCGTCTTTTTGTATATAAGCTTTAAGCCAGTCTTCGCCAGGAACATTTGTTGAGTCAACCGTACCTGCGACACCATTATCACAAAACAACTCATTGTCAGGATCAGGCAAACAACTTAATGCAATATCGGTAGGTTCTGCAGCTTCAGTACCCCAACAATACCACCATTCACCTAATAGCATAGGTTCCACACCGGGGTCTCCTCTTAATACTTTTGTTACACCATCTGACCATATTACCGGATATGATAAATTATTTCCGAACTCTTGATCTCCTGAGCCTCCTTTTAGTAATGAAGAACTCTCTATACTATCATCTATAGAATCTAAGTCATCAAGTCTTTCCTGCATTTCGCATTGAAAAAACACAACAATAATAACCGACAATCCAATACCAAGTAAATAATTTTTCCTTTTCATATCGTTTTTTTTAGGTTTATAATAATAAAATCAGCTTAACCTCCTTTCTTAGTTTTATATTAACAATAAAGGTACGTCACTAATTCGTTTATTGTCAATACAATAAAAGCTTATATCCACTAGTGAAAAGATGAATTAACTTATCTAACCCGATTATTCATGTAGTAATTTAGGATGTTTTTCTAATCTCTAAATAATATAAAAGAAGATAGGAGTTAATTGCAGGTGGCAATTTTATGCGGACATGAAGCACAGAAGAATCCATTATCCTGATCTATTAATTGCTCTCTACAAGCATAACGAAGAACTGAAATTAAATTATTTGCCCCGAATTTATCCATTATATTTTTACGGTGTGTTTTTACAGTATGTAAACTAATATTTAATCCTTTAGCAATACGAGTATTAGCTTGTCCATCAATTAAAAACTTCAAAACTTCACTTTCTCTTGATGTTAGCACTTCACTCTTTTTTTCGTTATTATTTTTAAACTCATCAAGTAACAAATGTGTAATAGTAGGACAGTAATATTTATCATTATTCTCTATTTTTTCAAGTGCTGTAAATAAACCAGCTTGAGTACAGCCTTTCAGGATATAAGCATCTACACCCAACTCAATAAAATTATGTATTAATCCTTGCGTAAAAAGAGAAGAAATTAAGAGTAATTTAATATCGGGAAAGTCAGTTTTTATTTTAGAAATATATTTTAAACTGCACCGATTGGGGAAACTAAATTCAATAATTAAAATTTTAAAAGAATGCTGTTTAAGTAATTTGAAAATTTCATCATTATTTTCAGATGATCCAACAATATTATATCCTCCATGAGTAGTAATTAATGAGTATATTCCATCATGAATTAATCTCTCGGTGTAAGATATGAATATATCTGTTTTATTCATTTTAAAAAATATTAAACATGAATATTACGTAAGTTATTAAAAAACAATGACAAAACAAATTATCAATATTTACAATAGCAATTTTGCTAAAATTTCTGAAAATTAAATATGATTAGAAATTATTACTTAAGCAAACACAAAACTGAAATTGGTTTCGGAATTTTAATTTAATATCTGGAAGGGTGAATTAGATCAAATTGATGATATGATTTTTTCTTTTGTCCCTGCTGCTTTTACAATTGAAGGCGATTTTATTAGTTTACTATTCTATTAAAATTTTATTGTGAAAATTGTTTCTTCAGGCACTGATTTTACGTTAATACTTCCTTTATGTAATCTCATTACTTGACGTGCGAAACTTAATCCAATACCTGATCCTTGATCTTTTGTAGTGAAAAACGGTATGAAAATCTTATCAATTTTATCTTCATCAATTCCTTTTCCATTATCTATAACTTGTATAGAAATACGACCTTTTTCTTCAAAACATTTTAAATTAACCTGAGGTTTATCTAAATTTTCTATTGCCTGTATTGAATTATTTACCAAATTTATTAATACCTGTTCTAACATCAGCTTATCTGCTAATAAATTAGCATCATTACTTACTGATATATTTATTAAAATTTTATGTTCTTCGATTTTTGCTTTATGCAATAAAACAATGCTTTCAAATAATTTTTTAACATTCACTTTCGTAAACTCCGGATGTTTTATTTGGGTAAGTTTCTTATATGCTTCTGTAAACTTAATCAATCCTTCACTCCTATCCTGCACTGCATTTAATCCTTTTGATAAATACTCCAGGTGTTTTGAATCTACCTTATTCTCGCTAATCGCTTTTATTAATAAATTATTTAAACTTGACGACAAAGAGCTTATGGGTGTGACAGAATTCATTATCTCATGCGTTAATACTCTAATTAGTTTTTGCCATGAGCTTATTTCTTGCTCATCCAACTCCATATTAATATCTTGGATTGATACAAGTTTATACTGATTACCTTCAAGTTTAAAACTTGAACTATTAATTGAAAGCCGGAATAACTCGCCATACAGAGTTAATTCAAGAAGTTTTGGCTTATTAATTGAGATGCCTTCAATTTCATTTTTTAATAATATTGATTTTTGACCTAATTCATCTAATGTATTAATTGTATTAGCTTTTAATAATTCGAGTAAAAAGCTATTTATTAATACAACTTTATTTTCTTTATCTAATACAATAATACCAATGTTAATATGCTTAACAATTGTTTGCAAAAATGCATGTTGTACTTCTTTTTCAAATGCAATTTTTCGATACTTTTCGTTTAATTTATTAAACAACTCATATACATTTGACTCACGTATTTTAGATTTGGAATATAAATTTGTAAAATCTTCGTAGATAAGTGCATTTAAAAATGAATTAAAATCTTTATTCGTTTTATTGGTAAACTTTAATAATTCAGAAATACTTAATATGCAAAATGCAAAAGCAAATAGGGATCTAATAAAACTATTCAGAATTAATATTGAATAAACTAAGGCTAAAATAGCCAGTGCTAAAATTAAAATCCTAATAAAAAATTTAATTTTAAAGTTATTAAATATCATATTTCTCTATCCTCCTGTATAAAGCACCACGTGTTAAACCCAACTCATTTGCCGCTCGTGAAATGTTTCCTGTATGCTTCTTTAAACAATTTGACACTGCCCACTTTTCAAGATTTTCCAAGCTATAATTTTCAAAAGGATTCTCGTTTGACTCCTTTCCTTCCAAAAAATCAAAATCAGATGATTTAAATATATTATCGGTAGTCATTATAATTCCCCTTTCTATAGTGTGCTGCAACTCCCGAATATTTCCCGGCCAATGATATTTTTGCAATTTCCTTTCCACATAGTCGGGTAATTTGATGTGTTGTCTTCTATATTTTTTACAATATTTTTCGATAAAATGATTTGCCAATAAGGGAATATCATCAATTCTTTCGCGCAGTGGAGGAATAGTTATTTCTACGGTATTAATTCTGTATAATAAATCCTGACGGAATAAATTCTTTTCGATCAATTCTTTTAAAGATGCATTGGTAGCGCAAATTAATCTTACATCAATTTTAACTGCTGTGTTACTCCCAACCGGAAATACTTCGCGGTTTTGTATAACCGACAAAAGTTTTGATTGCTGTGCTATTGGTAAGTTAGCTATTTCATCCAGAAAAATTGTTCCTTCACTCCCTGCTTCAAAACGTCCAATTCGGTCTTCTTTTGCATCGGTATATGCTCCTTTTTTATGACCAAACATTTCACTTTCAAATAATGTTTCAGTTATAGCGCCTAAATCGACATTTATAAATGGATGTTCTGATCTTTGAGATCTTTTGTGTAATGCCCGTGCAAACAGCTCTTTCCCAGTACCATTTTCTCCCTGTATTAATACATTTGCATCTGCTTTAGCAACTTTATCAATAAATTGGTACAATTCTTTCATGATTGCCGATTGTCCAATAATTTCAGGAAGATCTGATTCCAAGGCAGTTATTAATGCTTTTTGTTTTGACTTTAGCTTTTTTACTTCTCGTTTATTACTACTAAACTTTAAAACTGAATTTATTGTTGCTATCAGCTTTTCGTTGTTCCAAGGTTTAACGATAAAATCAATAGCGCCGTATTTCAAGGCCTCTACTGCCGTAGTTAAATCTCCATATGCAGTAATAAGTAATACATTTATATCCGGATCAATATTTAAAATATTTTTAAGCCAGAAAATCCCTTCCTTACCACTCGTTTCTCCTTGCGAATAATTCATATCTAAAAGAACTGTATCAATATTATGTTCTTTTAATGTATCCGGAATTTTATTTGGATCAGTTAAACAAATAATTTCTCCAAACTCGGGTTCTAAAAGTACTCTTAGACTTAAGAGAATATATTCATCATCATCTACTATAAGGATTCTATTATTTTGATCGTTCATAATATATTTGCAATTTGTAAGCTTTATCAAAGGTAAATAAAAATATCAGAACTGTCCACTCATGGACACTTATATGTATACTCATGGACACTTTGAATATTAAACATCTTACTCAAACCATGCCAAGTAACTTAACTATAGATAATTATAAACAATGGCATCTAAATTGGGTATAGCATTAAAGTATTAAAATAAAAAATCTGCCATGTTTAAAAATTATTTATTAACTGCAATTAGAAATATAAAACGCGATTTATTTTATTCCGGAATTAATATTCTTGGATTAGCTATGGGAATGAGTTGCTCAATATTAATTATGCTATGGGTATACGATGAAGTGAGTTACGATCGATTTCATGAAGATTCAAGCATGATTTACAGAATTATAGCTAGATTACCACAAACGCATATTGCAGTAGGGCCGATACCTTTAGCAAAATCCTTAAAAGAAGAATACCCTGAAATTCAAGAAGCTGTCAATTTGAATTTTAATAATGACGTTGAACTGAGAGTTGATGAAATTATTCTAAAAGATAATATTGGTTTATATACTAGCTCAGAGTTCTTTAAAATTTTCAACATTAAAATTATTGAAAAGCAAACCGATTCATTACTTTCAAACACAAATGAAATAATTCTTACCCAAAGTCTTGCACAAAAAATATTTGGAAACGAAAATCCAATTGGCAAATCGATCACAGTAAATATAAATAAAGAGTACATGGTTAGTGCAATTATTGAAGATTACCCTTCTAATTCTCATTTTGAGTTTGATTTTATTGTTGATATTTTTTCTAATGATCATTTAAAAGCTTCAGAAGACAATTGGGGTACATTTATGTGTTTTCCTTATATAAAAATTTATGCTGAAACTAATATTGACACATTACGAAAGAAAGTTGAATTTCATTTCAATAAAATATATGGTGAAGATACTAAAGCAGGAACCATTGGGCTTCAGTCACTTGAAGATATTCATTTAAAATCAAGTCATCTTCAAGAATTATACGCCACTTTAGGTGATATAAAATATGTTAAGATTTTTGCTTTGGTATCGATTTTTATATTAATAATTGCTTGTATAAATTTTATGAATCTATCTACTGCTAAGGCTGCCAAGAGGCTTACAGATGTTGGAATCAGAAAAGTTGTAGGTGCAAAAAGAGGTCAATTAATTGCTCAATATTTAGGAGAATCTCTTTTTATAGCATTTATTGCCATGCTCTTTGCATTATTGTTTGTAGATTTTATGCTCCCGGTATTTAATACTATTAGTCAGAAAAATATTACGATGGAAGTATTTTCTTTTAAAGAGATTATTTGGCTTGTATTTATCACAATTATTACTGGTTTAATTTCAGGGAGTTATACAGCAATATATTTATCCGGAATAAAAAGCACACAGATTTTATCAAAAGAACCTATACGAGGGAAAAGCGGTAAATATTTCAAACAAGCACTGGTAATAACACAATTTACAATTTCTATTGCATTAATAATTGTTTCTTTAATTGTCAAAAACCAATTGCATTACATTCAGAATAAAAATCTAGGATACAAAATTGAGAATCAATTAGTTCTCGATTTAGGAGGCGATTTTACAAAGGACTTTACCAGTATTAAAGCAAAATTGCTAGAAAATCCTGATGTGAAAAATGTTACTTCTTCATCATCACTTCCTGTTAACATAATACAAGGTACCTATGGAGGAGATTGGCCCGGTAAAGATCCTGAATCACAGAATCTAATAAATACTTGCGAAGTTGATCATGAATTTATAAATACACTTGAACTTGAACTTATCGAAGGGCGAGACTTCAGTCCAATTTTAAATGTTGATACAGGCTCATATATTATCAATGAATCTGCCGTAAAGCTTATGGATTTAGAAGATCCTATTGGAACTGAAATAACTGTAGCACGTAAAACCGCTAAAATTATTGGTGTTATAAAAGATTTTCATTTCACCTCAATGCACTCCTCTATAGGTCCATTGGTTATTTCTAGAGTAGAATCATCAGATTTCTTAATCCTTAAAATCGACACAAAAAATATTCAATCAACAATTCAAGATATAAGTAAAAGGATTAGTGAAAATTTTCCAAATTACTCATTTTCGTATAAAACATTAACAGATCAGTATAATGAATTATATACCAACGAACAACGAATTGGAAAAATGTTCAACTATTTTGCAATTCTTGCAATACTTTTATCTTGTTTAGGTTTATTTGGCTTATCGGCATATTCGGCAGAACAACGAACTAAAGAGATTGGTATTAGAAAGGCATTGGGAGGTTCTATTTCATCTATTGTATTTATTCTTGAAAGGGAATTTATTAAATGGGTTGTAATAAGTAATATTATCGCTTGGCCTGTTGCTTATTATTTTGCTAAAAATTGGTTAGAATCATTTACTTATAAAATTGAGATCTCGGTGTTTTTATTTGCTATGGCAATGATTATTACATTTATTGTTGCAGTATTAACCGTATTTTTTCAAGCATACCGTGCTGCATCTAAAAATCCTACTGAAAGTTTACGATACGAATAATTATTTATTCTTAACTATTAAAAGTGGGTGTCCGAACTTATCTAGTTATATAAAACACTTCGACAAGCTCAGTGTGACAAGCTGTATTCCAGAATCTTGACGCATTGAGCTTGCCTACCTTAAGACAGTTTAAACGACAGTCAGACTCATAATATAATTCATTTAATCACTTTTAGATTACCCACGCTTTGCAGTTAATCGTAAATTAAATGCTTATTCAAAATACTCAAATGCGTCAATTATATCCATGTATACTCCATCAAAGCCAACGGTCATTATTTTATCTAAATAGGAATCTACACTGCCGTAAATTATATTTCGCCAATCGGTTTCCCAATATTTAACTTTGTAATTACCTTCCCAGTCAGGGTTTTCTGCTTCTATCCAATTAGGTTTTGAAGAATCCCATCCTGTCTGCCAATAATAACGGTAATCTTCTGCTTCGCCAATACTCATATACGAAATAACTAATCGTGGAATACTATTTTGTTTGGCTTTTAATTGGGCAACATCATTTGTGGTTAAGAGCTCTCCGTTATAAAAACAATCTATTATTATAATATCGTATGATGTATTTGAAATAGCGTTAATATAATCTTGTTTGTTTGAAAATTTTTCCGGATTTAATAAATAAAGGAAATTTTTAGCATCTGCCAATGAATATACTCCATACTCATGAGAATTATAGGCTTGTGTCGGATAATCAGGAATTTGATTTAATTCTCGATCTGGAGCAGAAAATGAAATAAATCCCTTTGCATTGTTTTGTGCATACGAATCATCCATTTTTGATTCCGTTGAACAATAATCTGTTGTAAGCACTTCTACATTATTGCTTTCGCAAATATATAGATATGACATCATATATTCATTTTCACTTTCAGGAGTAGCAATATCATCCTTATCGTATCCATAAAATAGATCTTCTCGCCCAACACCATCTATTGCATTTAAATATTGACCTGAGGGTGTCCCATCTTCTTCTCCATTAATAGTAACTAATTCCTGCCCATTTTGAGGAATAATAATAAAGTTTGGTTTTTTACTTTTAGCATACTCACTTATTTCTATCACGAAATCACACATTTCTTGTTTAAAATCCAAGTTGTAATTTGGAGTATTATCTTCATCTTCGGAACATGATGATATTAGAAGTAAAATACTTAATAGATACGAAATATTTTTCATAGGCTGTTTTTTAATTATAAACAAGAACAAGTTACAAAACAGATCTTACATCATTTTATCCCTTGTAAAATCCTTGAGCTGTAACAATTACAATTAAAAGCAAAACTATAGATATAACAAATGAATATAAAATAGAGATCCCAAATGTCTTGAAAAACGATCTAATGTATGATCTATTATAAAAATTTCTTATCCCAAACATAAGATATAAAGGAATACCAACTATTAAAAGTGTAAAAACATTAAATGTGTTATTTGGTAAAATCATCTCAAAAACAAGCAATAAGGATGTGAAGCCAAAAATAAATGAATGAAGATTTATCGAAAAAATAAGATGATGTACATATAATTTCTTTGACCTTCGAAGTATTAATGCTAATATGAAAGCGAAAAAAGGCATAAGAAGAAATAAAACATACGAAATATTCTTTAAAAATTTATTCCGAAAAACATCCGGATTTTCTGTCACATTTAGTCCCCCAATAATAATTTCTTTTAAACCAGCTTTCATTGTTGAATCGGATTCAACATTCTTTCTTAATTCCTCTTTATCTAATAAAGAGAGATTGGTTAATGATTTAGTTAAACTACTATCCACATCATTAAATGCAAGTTCAAATTCATGTTTTGCTGAATCTGGAATCGGGGTATTAGCAATCTTGGTAATGTCAGAAAAATTCGCTTTATTGTTAATTTGAACTAAAAAGAAGAATACTATACTAACAAACATATACATTCGTATTGGAGGAACATATTTCTTACGTTTACCCTTAAAATATTCTTGTGCTAAAAAACCCGGTTTAGTAAAAAAAGGAAACAGGGTATTCAATAATCGAATGTCAAGATTTATAGAATCTAATAAATCGCCCCCAATTTCTTTTAAGGGTTTATTAAAATCCTTGTTTGACTGTCCACAGTTTGGGCAATATTTACCAACTTCTTCTGTACCGCAATTTGGGCAAATTATAAAATCGTATTTAGAAACTTCTTGATCTTTAAACTCAACTTTACTTATTTCATCTTTCTTCGCCATAATTGTATTCTTTAATAGAAATTACAAGATACGTCCTTTTTAGAAAAATTCTATGCATAAAAAAAGTGCCTTCCCGATAACTATCAGAAGACACCTTTTAAATTATAGTATTTTAAATTATTTCTTTGGAATATTTTTAAGTGTTTCAATTAAAAAATCGTAAAACATTCCTACAGTTTTAATATTCACTTTCTCATCTGGAGAATGTGGAAAACGAATTGTTGGTCCGAATGAAATAGTATCTAAATTTGGATAATTTTCCATAATAATACCACATTCTAAACCAGCGTGTATCGCTTTAATTTCCGGCACCTTGCCCCATTTATTATTATAAACATCTTGCATCGTTTTCAAGATTGGAGAATTGATGTTTGGATTCCATCCAGGATATGCTCCTTCGTGAACTACCTCTGCACCCGCTAACTCCAATACGCTACGAATCATATTTGCAAGATCATCTTTTGCGCTTTCTACAGAACTACGCTGTAATGTTGCAAGTTCAATAAATCCGTCTTGTTTTTTTACAATTGCAAGGTTAGTTGAAGTTTCAATAAGTCCCTCCATAGCATCACTCATTCGAATTACACCATTTGGAACTCCATAAATTCCTTTTATTAAATTATTGTGCGTTTTCTCATCAATAACTTTTGTAGGTATTTGAGTCTCATTATATTCTATCACTAAGTCAGGCTCGGTAACTGAAAGTTCACTTTTAATTTGTGGAACAAGCTCATCAATAAAGCTTTTAAATTCACCCACCTGAGCAGTAGGAACTGTTACAACAGCAAACCCTTCTCTAGGAATAGCATTACGTAAACTTCCTGATTGTATATCAGCTAAACGAATATCTAAAGATTTATTTACTACGTTTAAGAATCTATTAAGAAGTTTGTTTGCATTTCCACGACCTAAGGCAATATCTAATCCAGAATGTCCGCCTTTTAATCCTTTTATATCAATTCTATAAGCAACAGTATCTTCAGGAGTATTTTCTTCTTTATAATGAAATTTTGCATTTGTGTCAATACCACCTGCACAACCAATATACAATTCACCTTCGTCTTCAGAGTCCGTGTTTATTAAAATGTCTGCATCTAATACTCCTGCTTTCAAGTTTTCAGCTCCAGTCATTCCTGTTTCTTCGTCGACTGTAAGTAGCACTTCTAATGGACCGTGAACAATATCTTTTGCTTTAAGTACAGCTAATGCTGCAGCAACACCCATTCCGTTATCGGCACCTAAAGTCGTATCTTTAGCTGTAACCCACTCACCATCAACATAAGCTGTAATAGGATCAGTCTCAAAATCGTGATCTATATTGCTATTTTTTTGAGGCACCATATCTAAATGACCTTGAAGAACCACTATTTTGCGATCTTCCATTCCTGGTGTAGCAGGCTTTTTGATTATTACATTCTGGATTTCATCAACTATTGTTTCTAATCCCAGATCTTCACCAAATTTTTTAGCAAAATCAACTGCTTTTTGTTCTTTTTTCGATGGTCTTGGTATATCGCATAATTGTTGGAATATTTCCCAAACCGCTTTAGGTTCTAAATTACGAATTTCACTCATTTATAATTCCTCCGTTTATTTATTTTAATTAATATATATATAGACTATTTATTTCAGTTTTTGTTTAATCACCATCTTAAAATAGTAAGCCCAAATTTAGAAAAATTTAGTGGTTAACTCACAAAACCCAAAAATTTTAATTAATTAGTCTTTGCAAGAAAACGCCAAATACTGCGTTATTCTTGTGTTAAAAACAGTCTCTTCGACAAGCTCAGTACATCGCACTTACAAAAGTAAACTTCCTGATTTTCAACACTTCGAATTCCGATAACTATCGGAATGTCTTTGAAGCTTTCTTATCAAAGATTTGAAAAAAGGCAGTTTTCTTGCAGACAATTCTTAACAATTCTTAACAAAAAAATGAACTACCCCGTTGCAAGCAGATTGAGTATCAACAAAAGATTTCTTTTTAATTTCGCCTCTGGGGTGAGAACTTGACTACCGTCAAGCAAGTTATGATCCAAGAGATCCCTCTACTTCACTTCGACAAGCTCAGCAGAGTCCACTTCGACAAGCTCAGTGGAGTCCGCTCGGGATCAGTTCATCTAAATACTTTCAGTTCACTATCGTTCCTGAAATTATAGTTTCACTGATTTACTACGATCAAATAATTTTTTTGCTTATTATTCGTCATAACATTAATATTTTAAATTGAATTGGAAAAAAAATTGCTTTTTTGTAACAAAAAAATTTAATTTGTGTTTAAATAACATATAATCAAATATGTAAATGTATTATGTCAATTTACATAAATAACCAATAATTAGATATGAAAAAATTAGTTGTAGTAATGATTGTGGCGAGTATTGGATTATTAAAAACAAGTTTTGCGCAAGAGGAAGCAGTGAAATGGTATTCATTTGAAGAAGCTTTAGAATTAAATAAAACTGACCATCGAAAAATATTTATTGATGTATATACCGGTTGGTGTGGATGGTGTAAAAAAATGGATGCAGGTACCTTTGCAAATCCTGCTATTGCAAAAATATTGAATGAAGAATATTATGCTGTAAAATTTGACGCTGAAACGAATGACACCATAAATTATGGTGGTAAGCAATTTATAAACGAAGGAGGAAGAAGTAGATCTCCGCATCAATTAGCAGTTGCTTTATTAAAAGGTAAGATGTCTTATCCATCAGTGGCTTACTTAAATGAACAAAACCAGTTATTAACTTCTGTACCGGGTTATTATACTCCGGATAGACTAGAACCTATTTTAATGTTTTTTGCCGAAGATGCATTTAATTCGCAATCTTTCGAAGATTATCAAAAGAGTTTCAAAAGCGGAATTAAAACGAACTAATAAACAATTTATATTATTGAATCCTTCAAATAAATCTTGAAGGATTTTTTTATATAAAATCGTTTTAGATCTTTTTATTAAAAATTTAGTTTTCATCTTCGCGATAAAACTCTATAAATTTTTCGTTTCCCATTAAAAACATACTAGGAATTGGAATTACAACGCCATACTGTTCAATATTAATTTTTCGCTTAGCCAATAATTTATTTCCATCAAACACCTTAACATTAACTAAATCAGGCATTCTGATGTAAAATTTGTCCTTATATTCAGTTCCCTGTCTGTTTATTTGGTCTAACATTAAAAATGAGAAATTATCTAACTGCTCTTTTTTCTCGAGTTCAACAATAATTGGACGGCCACTCATATCATTTGGAGGTAAAATACCTTTATTCTCGTTAAATCTGAATATTATATATGGTTGTGAAAGCTCTGCTTCTGAAGGTGTAAATTCAAAGCAAGCACTATAACTACTTGTAATTTCTTTACCTAAAAATAACTCCAAATAATTATTTTCCAAATTATTTAACTCCTTAAGTGCTATCTCTAAAGAGTTTCCTTCAGGATAAAAATCAGCCATTCCGGTTATTAATTCGAATCTTTTCTCACGAATCTGAAAAATAAAGCTAGCTGCTTCTTCTGCTTTATCTTCAAATGATTTATATACAGACTGGGTTTGAGTAACAGGCACTTTTGCAAATAGCGAGTCTCGCTGCACGCGTTTATAATAAGTGATTTTCTCTTTCCCAACGAATTTTGTTGTACTTAAATTAGTAAATACAATTTCATGTTCAAATTTATTATCCCCATAAAAATCATTAGAAAAAATTCCATCAAGCGACTTATTAATCGGCATTATATTTCCACTTTGAATAAGCTTATTAATATCAAAATTCATTTTCCCAGACGGTTCAACAAAATAATATTGCTCTGGATCAATATCATTATAGGAGTTCACAACTATATTAGAAATTTGCCAAACCCTTGTTTTTTCTTTAGGTGCATTTTCAATGCCTAAATATTTTTCAGCATACTCATAATAAGGACCCGGGATAACATCCGTTCTTAATGCCTCAATCGCAAATCTTAAATTTGTACGGGGTAAAGCATAAATAATTCCACTTTCGGAAATGTTAGTTTGATTGTCTAATTTAGTTACCTGTGTTTCTGATGTTGGTTTACATGAGACCAATACAACTAAACTCAAAAAAATAAATGCGTTTAATATTCTCATTTGTTTTCTCCTTTTATTTTTAAATAAGCTGCACCAATATTTTCAATAATATCAGATGCAATAACAGCTTCCTGTCCAATTTTAACAGAAGCTATATCACCTGATAAGCCATGCAAATATACACCAATAATTGCGGCATCTTTTGGTTCATACCCTTGTCCTAATAACGAAAGAATAATCCCAGTTAGTACATCGCCGCTACCAGCAGTTGCCATGCCCGGATTACCAGTACAATTAAAATAACAAGTACCATCAGGACACGTTATTGATGTATGTGCGCCTTTTAATACAACAATAAGTTGATGTACTTTAGAAAAATTGATTTGGGCATTTAATCTCTCGTAATCGTTCGACATTTCACCTACTATTCTTTCAAATTCTTTTGGGTGAGGCGTTAATATACTATTTTGAGGAACTTTTTTTATTAATTCCTTTTGCCCCGACAATATATTTAATCCATCAGCATCAATAACAATTGGAGTAATCGCTTTTTCAAGTAAATTAGTTAAGCCTTTTTTAGTATTTTGCTTGATTCCAATTCCAGGTCCAATCCCAATACTTGTATAATTTTCTATATTAGAAACATTAGTAAATATGATATCCGACCAATCAATGCTAATCATAGCCTCTGGTAATGCAGTTTGCATTATTTCATATCCAATTTTTGGCACATGCACAGTTACTAATCCCGAACCTGAACGTAAGCATGCCTTTGCTGCTAAAATTGCTGCGCCCATTTTACCGTAACTACCAGCAATTAAAAGCACATGTCCAAAGTTCCCTTTATGTGAAAATTTATTGCGATTTATAATTCTATCTTTAATGTAACTAGAATCAATCATATAAAATTCAGAATCTAAGCTATCGATAAAACCTTGATTTAAACCAATTGGCAATACTTTCCAATCGCCAACAAAAGTTTCATTTTCAGAAAAGAAAAATGATAATTTGGGCATTTGAAACGTTAATGTATATTTTGCTTTAACTATGGCATCAATATCATTTCCCTTGTTATCCTCTCCCATTAAACCCGATGGAATATCAATAGCAATAATATCTACATCAGAATTATTCAGATACTTTACCAACTTTTTGGAAAGCCTTTCTAAATTTCTTGTTAAACCAGATCCAAACAGTCCATCAACTATAATATCGTTTTTAGAAATCTCCGGAAAATCCACTTCTTCTCTAATTTCTTTTATAATAAAACCATTTATTGTTTTTAATCGAACTAAATTGGTTTGACAATCTTTTGATAAATTATCAGTTATTTTCAGTAAAAACACCTCTGTCACAAAACCAAATTCATAGAGTTGTCTGGCTATGGCTAAAGCATCTCCCCCATTATTCCCCGGACCAACAAATATTTTTATCGTTTTTTCTTTAGAAATATTCTCTATAATCCATTTTGTAATAGTCATTGAAGCTCTTTCCATTAAATCAATCGAAAGAATGGGTTCATTTTCTATTGTAAATGCATCAACTTTTCTTATTTGAGATGATTTTAAGATTTTCATTTCCAGATTCTTTTTAACAAATTTAATAGCTTAAAGCTTTAAATAAAAACTTGTTCTCAAAATAAAAGATTTTTATATTTGTCATTCTGAAAAAAATATTTTGAAAATTAATACTAACTAAAAATAATAAATTATGTTTAAAGGACATCCGAAAGGACTTTATGTTTTCCTATTTGCTAATATGGGTGAGCGTTTTGGTTATTACACAATGTTAGCAATCTTTATTTTGTTTTTACAAGCAAAATTTGGAATGGACGCAACCACTGCAGGTCAGATATACGGTACTTTCTTATTCGGAATTTATTTTATACCATTAATAGGAGGTATTATTGCCGACAGAGTTTTAGGATTTAGTAAAACTATTACTGTAGGTATCATTTTAATGATTTTTGGATATTTCCTTCTTGCTCAGCCAGGTTCATCAAAAATATTTATTTATGGTGCTTTAGCAATTATTTCTGTTGGAACAGGATTTTTTAAAGGAAACCTTCAGGCCTTAGTAGGTAAACTTTATGATGATGCTAATTTAAACAAGTATCGTGATGCTGCCTTTAATTTATTCTACATGGGAATAAATATTGGTGCATTTTTTGCTCCATCTGCAGCTAATAAAATGAGTAACTGGTTGCTGAAAAAAGATGGATTAGTTTATAATGCTAATATTCCAAGTATGGCACATGATTATTTGAATACTGCCGCTGATGGAGGAGTATTTGATAATGCTGAGCAATATACTGAAATGGCAAAAAGTGCTATTCACGGAACATCATACCAGTTTACAAACTTAGCTGACTTCAGTAAATATTATATTGAATCTCTAAGTGAATCATATAGTTGGGGATTTGGAATTGCTGCTATTAGTATAGTATTTTCATTAGTAATATTTATTACTTTCCGAAAAACATACAAGCATGTTGATATAATGCAAAAAAATGTTGTTAATACAACAGAATCAAAAGCTGCCGAACTTACACCTGAACAAAGTAAAAAAAGAATGGTTGCTTTAGGTTTAATTTTTATTGTAAATATATTTTTCTGGATGGCATTCCATCAAAATGGATTTACATTAACAATTTTTGCACGAGATTATACAGTAACTCAAGTTAGTAGGCTTACGTACGTTTTATTTGACTTAAGTGCTCTTTTACCAATAATAGGTGCTATAATTGGACTTGTTTTGCTATTAGGTAAAAATAATAAGAAACTGGTCAAAGGTATTGGTGCCGGATTAATGCTTGTAGGAACAATACTTGCATATTCTGCAATTAGTGGGCTTAATGATGTAATGCCAATCTCTCCTATGATTTTCCAACATTTTAATCCTATATTTATCGTATTTGTTACTCCAATAATCATTGGTTTATTTACAATGCTTAGAAAACGGAACAAAGAACCAAGTTCTCCACAAAAAATTGGAATTGGTTTAGGAATTGCTGCTTTAAGTTTTGTAATTATGATCGTTGTATCTTATAACTTAGGATCGGCAAGTAATTTTATACCGGGAGCTGTAGCTGATGCACTAAGAGTAACACCTTACTGGTTAATTGCGACCTATTTCAGTTTAACAATTTCTGAACTATTTTATAGTCCAATAGGAATTTCATTTGTTTCTAAAGTTGCTCCTCCAAAATGGTCGGGATTCATGCAAGGAGGTTGGTTAGGATCAACTGCTATTGGTAATTTATTAGCAGGTTTAATTGGCCCTTTCTGGAAAGAATGGGAAATGTGGCAATTCTTTACTCTTTTAGTTGGAATGTTAGTAATTTCTTCAGCTTTCATATTTATTATTATGAAAACACTTGAAAATGCAACGGAAGAATAATAAAAAAATATTTTTATAAAGAAAAGGGAGATCATTTTGATCTCCTTTTTTTATTATAATTTTATACAATACAATTTACCAAACTGATTTCTAAAACCCAAGTGCGTTGCATTAAATCAATTAAAAAAAAAACCATGTGCTAATTTGTAAAAATTAACTTCTTTGATTTGAGGTATTTTTAAGATTCTTTTTTAAGAATTTTACCGTTTAAACCTTTAAATAAAAACTTGGTCACCAAAAAAAGATTTTTATATTTGTCATTCTGAATTTTTAAATACTGAAATTAATATTAACTAAAAATAATAAATTATGTTTAAAGGACATCCGAAAGGATTAATTCCCGCTGCGTTAGCCAATATGGGGGAACGTTTTGGTTTTTACACTATGATGGCAATACTAGTTCTGTTTTTACAAGCAAAATTTGGTCTATCTGGAACAAATGCCGGAATTATATACGGAGCTTTCTATTTTTCAATTTATATTTTAGCTCTAGTTGGGGGTATAATTGCAGATAGAATACAAAATTATAAAGGAACAATCCTAGTCGGTCTAATTTTAATGGCTGTAGGTTATGTTATAATGGCCATTCCTACACCTACTCCCGTTTCTAATTTTAATTTTTTCCTTACAATTACCATAATTGGTTTAGCTGTAATTGCTTTTGGTAATGGTTTATTTAAAGGTAATTTACAAGCATTAGTTGGTCAAATGTATGATAATCCGAAATACGGACCGATGAGAGATTCGGGATTTTCATTATTCTATGCATTCATTAATGTAGGTGCAATTTTTGCTCCATTTACTGCTGTTGGTATTAGAAGCTGGTGGTTAAATAAACACAATTTTAGCTACGATGTAGACTTACCAGCTATGTGTCACTCTTTTATTGACGGCTCTATTTCTGAAAAAGCGGCAATTTCTTTTCAAGCTATGGCAGACAAAGCAAGAGGTTCTGTAGTTACAGATTTAACTGATTTTTCTAATGATTACCTTAATGTTTTTAATACTGGTTTTCATTATGCATTTGGAATTGCTATTATAGCAATGCTTATTTCACTTGTTATTTATGTGAAAAATAAAAAGAATTTCCCTGATCCAAAAAAAGCAAATACTGGAACCGGAGAGATTACAGACGAAATTAAAATGGAAGCTAAAGAGATTAAACAGCGTATGTATGCTTTATTAGCTGTATTCGGTGTTGTAATTTTCTTTTGGTTTTCTTTCCACCAAAATGGACTAACATTAACTTTCTTTGCAAGGGATTATACTGTGCTTAAAATTGGTTCTTGGGAGTTTTCAGCTGAAATATTCCAATCGATGAATCCATTTTTTGTTGTGTTTTTAACTCCTATTGTAGTTGGTGTTTTTGGTTGGTTACGTAGTAAGAACATGGAACCTTCAACTCCAAAAAAGATTGCTATTGGTATGGGAATAGCCTCATTAGGTTTTGTTTTAATGGCTTTTGGCTCTTTAGGATTGCCATTGTTTAATACTATAAATCCTCAAACCGGTGGAGTACCTCTTGAAGACGCTTTTCGAGTAACCCCATTCTTATTATTAGGAACCTATTTTATTTTGACTGTTGCTGAGTTATTCATAAGTCCTATGGGTATTTCCTTTGTTTCAAAAGTTGCTCCTCCTCAGTATCAAGGATTGATGCAAGGTGGTTGGTTAGGTGCAACAGCATTAGGAAATGGATTGTTATTTATAGGCGCTATTCTTTACGATTCTATTCCTATCTGGATGACTTGGAGTATTTTTGTTATTGCGACAGCAATTTCTATGTTTACTATCATATTTATGATCAAATGGCTTGAACGAGTAGCTAAATAATATACTTAATATTGTATTTTATTAATACAAGAAAAAGTATTTTAATATATAAAGATGTAATTAAATAAAAAAAGGTGATCAAATGATCACCTTTTTTTATTTGTCGTTTTTATATTTTAATCTCCAAAGCTTATTCCAACACCTCTTGCACTTTTCATTAAATCAGAATCTAAAGTAACACAATGCGGCTCGCGAATAGCTTCTGTAAATGGAACAGAAGTAATATGAGGATGCCTGTACGATACCATTTCTCCAAATTTACCATCCATAACCATTTCAAATGCCTTTACCCCAAACTGGGTTGCCAGTACTCTATCATAAGCAATAGGCACACCACCACGCTGAATGTGCCCTAATACTGCTTTCCGCATATCATGTTTAAGTCCGGCATCTTTAAGTTCTTTTATCAAACGAACAGCAGCTCCTGCCAATTTTGCATTCATATACCCAATTTCATCATTTTGTTCTTCTGATGAATCCTTTCCAATAGCTTTTGCTCCTTCAGCCAAAACAATTATTGTAAATCCACGATCACGAAGAAATCTATCATTAATTTTTTCAACTACTTTATCAATATCATAAGGGATTTCCGGAATCAAACAAATCTCAGCACCACCTGCTATTGCAGCATTCATTGCAATCCAGCCAGCATCTCGTCCCATTACTTCCAAAATCATAACTCTATTATGGCTTGCAGCAGTAGTAACTAACTTATCAACAGCTTCTGTTGCTATTTGCACAGCCGTTTGGTATCCAAACGTTGAATCTGTTGCAGAAAGGTCATTATCTATAGTCTTTGGTACACCTATAATATTTAATCCCTTTTCGTACAATCTTTGCGATATACGTTGCGATCCATCACCCCCAATATTTATAACAGCATCCACTCCCATGTACATTAATTTGCGAATCATTTCTCCAGATCGATCTGCTGTTGTCCACTTACCATCATTATCTTTTACCGGCCAAGCAAAAGGGCCTCCTTTATTCGTTGTTTCAATTATGGTACCACCCTGAAAATGAATGCCGGCAACAGTTTTTTCATCCAATATTTTTATTTCAGTTGGCTCCCACAAAATACCGTTAAATGCTTGAATACTTCCAATCACCTCCCATTCGCGCTCTTGCGAAGCTCTTTTCACTATAGCTCTTATTACTGCATTTAATCCCGGACAATCTCCACCTGCGGTTGCTACTAAAACTCTTTTCATATATTTTGATTTAAAAAAAATTGAAACTTCGAAGAAATGATTATAACAAAAGTATAAAATATTTATCTAATAATAAATTTAGGGCTTTTTGAAGATAGTTTCAATTTATTGAAATGAAGTAATTTACATACAAATACTACATAAAAAAAGGACAAATCAAATGATTTGTCCTTTTTTGTAGCGAGAGGCGGAATTGAACCGCCGACCTCATGATTATGAATCATGCGCTCTAACCATCTGAGCTACCTCGCCATCTCATAATTGTAATGGGCTGCAAATATAATATTTTATTTTATAATTTATAATTTCAATGTAGAATTTCTAAAAAAAAAAACATATCTTGCAATAAAGGAGAAATTACTAAACAGAACTCTATGAAAAATAAATTCGAATTAGAATACTCTATAAATTCATCGCCTAAAATTTTATATGCAAGATTAAATTCTCCAGCCGGATTATCGGAATGGTTTGCTGATGATATTAATATTCAAGGTAGTATATATACCTTTATTTGGGATGGAACAGAGCAAAAGGCAGAATTAATTACTAAAAAAGAAAATCAACTTGTTCGATTTAAGTGGACTGAAAACGACGATGATTCATATTTTGAATTTAAAATTAATAAAGATGAGTTAACCGGAGATGTAGCGCTAGTAGTAACAGATTTTGCTGAAGATGACGAAAAAGACGATGCTATTGTTCTTTGGGATACACAAATAGCAGATTTAAAACACACACTAGGTCTTTAAAATTATAGAAACTCATAATTCTTATCATAATATAAATTATTTTTGTAATCGTTTTATTAAAAATCAATTAGTGTGAAGCGATTACATAAATTTATCTTAAAATCATATTTCGGGCCACTTGTCGCAACTTTTTTTGTTTCATTATTTATTCTTTTAATGCAATTTTTGTGGAAATACATTGATGATCTTGCAGGAAAAGGTTTGGAATGGACAATTATTGCTGAATTAATTCTTTATGCATCAGCTCGACTAGTACCAATGGCATTGCCATTAGCCATACTTTTATCATCGATAATGACTTTTGGAAATTTAGGAGAGCATTTTGAATTAACTGCAATAAAATCTGCTGGAGTTTCATTGCAAAAATTTATGACTCCCCTAATATTCTTAGCGGTATTAATTAGCATTGGAGCTTTCTATTATTCAATTTATGTAATCCCATACACAAACCTTAAAATGCATTCATTAATTTATGATGTGAGAAATCAACGACCTGAGCTTCAAATTAAGGAAGGAATGTTTTATAATGGTATTGAAGGTTATAGTATTAAAATTGCTCAAAAGAATTACAAAACAGATCTTCTACAAAACATAATGGTTTATGATCATCTTGAAAATAGAAATAATGTAAAGGTTACTGTTGCTGACTCAGGTTATATGCGAATGACAGCCGATGAGCAAAATTTAATATTAACATTATATAATGGCTATTCTTACGAAGAGATTAAAGAATCAAGATCAAAAAGGAAGAAAGATAAAAACTATCCACATCAGAGGCAAAATTTTGATAAACAAGTTGTAGTTTTTAAGCTTACCGGATTAGACTTTAGTCGTACAGATGAAGACTTATTTCGTAATCATTATCAAATGTTTAGTTTAAATCAACTTGAATATGCAAAAGATTCTTTGATAATAGAATATAACAAACTAATAAATAGATTTTCTAAAAATATTCTTACTACAAATTATTTTAAAAAAGAAACTTCACTTTCAAACTCCCGAAAAGGAGATGGCAATATCATAGCTAAAAATAAGAGAGATGACGGATTTAGTGCAAATAAAATCCAACCGAACGTAAATAAGGATACAATAAAAACTGATTCTATAATAATTACACCTCAAACTTTCAATTTAGATAGTATTTTTAATATTCAAAAAATTAAATCAAAATCAGATGCAATAAATCATGCGTTAACATACGCCAGAACAACTCAGAACAATATAAATAACTCTAAAAAGCAATTCAAAAGTAAAGCTGAACGAATTAGAAGGCATCAAATAGAATGGCATCGTAAATTTGCATTGTCATTTTCATGTTTAGTATTTTTCTTTATTGGGGCTCCATTTGGAGCTATAATAAGAAAAGGGGGTTTCGGAACACCTGTTGTAGTTTCTGTATTGTTTTTTATACTATACTATGTAATTATGATATCAGGTGAAAAATTTGCACGAGAAGGAATTTTACTTCCATATGTTGGCATGTGGTTGCCATCATTTATTTTAATGCCTTTAGGTATATTCTTAACATACAAAGCAACTACAGATTCTGGATTATTAAATGCCGACTCATATGTACTTTTCTTTAAAAAACTTTTTAATAAGATTTTTAAGAAATCGAACTAAATGAATATATTACAAATTGCAAACAAAGCAATATTCCCTCCAGATGGAGGTTCATTGGCGATTCTTAGTTTAGCAAAAGCATATATAATAAATGGTCATAATGTTCATTTATTAAATATGATCACTCATAAACATTATAATAAAGTTGATATTATTGAGCATGAGTATGAAGATTTTCTAAAATTATCAGGGATAGAAGTAAATACACAAATCTCTTATATAAAACTATTACTTAATTTTCTATTCTCAAATAAACCTCACGTCTCTCAAAGATTTATTTC
>WTBR01000111.1 GCA_013138975.1 Bacteroidales bacterium | reverse complement strand
TGATTTAAAGATCAAGTTAAAAGATCTAAAACAAGTTGACAACAACTTGAAATACGAATCGTTGAATCAATATGCTGAGCATCTTAATGAAGCAAAACAAAAATTGAGACTTAGATCCATTGATAATATTCAATTATTATCAGTAGGAGATTCTAATTTCGCATTCATGCTAACTAGAACTTAATCAGGTAAAAAGGCTGAATTAATTACTAAGTATAGCGAAGCTCTTACAGAAATTAAGCCTTACTTAATTAAAGAATCTTATTCTATATTTAAATATATAAATGTGGCAACTATTCTTGCAACAGGTATATTATTTTTTAATATTGGAAGAAGACATAACAATAATATAATCAAAATAAATTGTTTATTTAAAGTTGATAGACTATCTTCTACTTTAGAAAAAAAGTCTGAAATTATCAGTACGTCTAATACAATTAGAAGTAGCTATCTTTTAGCCCCAGCAAAAATGGAAATATCATATATTAAACCCAGCTCAATTTTTGATGATAATGTTTTAATTACAGCAAATTCAAGACATGCAGATCAAAGTTTATTGAAATTTAAAGGAATAGACGGTATAAGCAAAGAAATACACGGATCATATGACAAAACAGAAATTAATGTCTATGAAGGAGATCGATTTTACTTTAAATATCAGGACAATACATGGAAGGTAAATGTTTATAATATTGCAACTAGTGCAGATATCGAAATTGTAAAAAAATATACTGTATAGGTAGTAATCTCAAGCCTATACCTCTTGAAACGTACGTATTACCTTCATAAAATACAACTCTTACATATAAAACGAAGGGCGTAAAGTCCTTCGATTTTTCATTACATCCTTCGATCATGTAAAAGTTCTGAGCCTATCATAGGATAAAACTTTTTAACATTTTTTCAAACACCGACAACTAAATTAAAACACAGCTTATTGTTTACTCCAAAAAGCTACATTCCTATCCCTGTCTAATTTACAAGTACTTTAAATAAACATTTGCATTCTAGCTCTTTGCATATTGAGCTATATTTTATTACAAAAAAAGCCTTAATTTACTTACTAACAATATTTTGTAAATTAAAAAAATAGTTCTATTTTCATGCCTCCTACCTTAAGAACGTACATGTTAGTTTGAAACGAAGTATTAAGTTAACTTAATATAATGTGCGTGTATTGCAAAAAAACATTTAAGATAAAGAAGAAATATTAACTAAATTCATTCGTAATGAAAATTGAGAAAATTTTGGATATCGTCAATTCACTTGATAAAAATGCATTCCTAAAAATTATTGACAATATAATTTCTTGTAATCCTAAAAATAATAAAGAAATTGATAAAATTCTTTCGGATAATAATCAAGATTTAAAAAGTGCAGACAATATAAATATTGCAAAGGTTTTTAGTTTAATAACCGAAGAGTATACAGATACTATAATAGCAGAATTCGTAAACACAACATCACAATTAGATATTCTTATTGATATTATAAGCAGAGATGGTAATGCTATTTTAAAAAGAGAGTGGCTTGGGCAACTTTATGAAAAAGAAATTGCTAGTATTATAAAGAAAACTCAGAAATTAAAGAAAAAACTTGAATCCGAACAATCAGAAATCAGTGAACAAAGAATACGAGATTATAATATTTACATGGCATGCGTTCAAACTGCATTCACTAATGATGTGCAAAATAATAGAGAAGCTAAAATAACAGATGATGAACTTTCTATACTTCTTACACTTTCTCTCAAACTTGAATTATCACAAGAAGAAATAAAACTAATTAATTATTTAGTAATTCCCCCTGAAAAATTAGATATTGATAATGTAATTGGATCATTACGCAATATTGGTGTTATTTTTTATTTCAAAAAAAATAATCAAATATTCGTTGCAGATGAAGTGGTTCATGTTTTAAGGAAAATCAGAAAAAAAGATATTGCTGATAAATATTATCGTAGAATTCTTAAAACATTTAGAGAAGCTCAAATAAATTTAATTTGTCGTAAACACAATATTGATATTAAAGAGCAGACGTATGAATTAAAAGTAAAACAAATTATTAAAGAGGGAATTTCTATATCTACTTTATTGCAAAATAGTATTCACAAAGATGGAACCATTATACCTGAAAAGAAAAAATTCATTAATGATTTATGGAAAAATGGTCTACAAATTTCATCTCCCTTTCGCGGTGTAACCTTAGAAGATAAAATATCTAGCTTAATTGATTACTTCGAAGAAATTGAGAAGGATGAAAAGGTCGGAATTTCCATTGAAGGTTATGAAAAGTTAATAATCGAGTTAGTAGAAGTTTTACCAACTTTAAAAAATCAAATTCAACAAGAATTTGAAATGCAAGACGACAAAAACATTAATAGTCAAGATTTATTAGATTTTAATATAAAACCACGTGATATTTTAGATATTATTTCTGTTGAAGACTTAAAAAAGTTTATCACTTCAAAAAATATTAAATCAAGAGGTGATTTAATTTTGAATATACTGGACGCATATAAAGATGCAGAGAATTTATATATCGAAAATTATGAAAAGATTGGTTTCAGAAATCTTGCAGAGTTAAAAGAAAATGGAATTGTAATAAAAGAAGCTGAAATAGGTCTCAAATTTGAAGACATAACTAAAACTATTTTTGAAAAGCTTGGATTTAATGTAGATGAGAAATTAAAAAAGCAACTAAATAATAGTAAAAATAAAATTGATTTAGTTTTAAATTTGGGCAATAACGATTTAATTATCGTGGAATGTAAAACTGTGAAAGAGAGTGGATATAATAAATTCAGCCAAGTATCTAGGCAGATTAAAGCATATGTTGATTTAGCAAAGGAAGCTGATTTTAATATTGTAAAGTCATTATTAATTGCACCTGATTTCAGTGATGACTTTGTTAATGATTGTGGATTAGAATTTGAGATTAATTTATCTTTAATTTCCGCAGGTTCACTCGTGAATATACTTGATGGATTTAGAAATTCTAAACACAAACAATTTCCTTATCAACTTTTAATGAAAGATGTATTGATTAAAGAAGATCGTATTTTAAAAGCAATTTCAAAATAATATCCCCCTAGCTAGCACGGATATATTATTAAGAGTGTCAAAAAAAATGATAAAAAAATCAATAGTGTCCGATAAAAATTTATGGACTAAAGTCCATAAATGACTTACATTCTGTAAGAGGGTGTCCAAAAAGTCTTTGGGAAACTTTGTGAGTCCTTAGTGCTCCTTTGTGGTATAGCTTAAAAGACTATTACACAAAGGATCACAAAGAAGACTCAAAGATACACAAAGGAATTAAAGAGTATTATTACTTAACTTTATGGACACTCTCTTATTCAAGCTCACAAACCAATTGGGCTTTAGCCCATTTATTTGGTCTTATTTCGGAAACAACGAACACAAAATATAAAAACTAAATCCAATATTAATCCAAAACTAAAAAAATGAAAAAACACATTGATGCTCACTGCCATGTTTTTAATAAAGACATACTGTCAACAGGAATACGTATTATTCTTGGCGCCTTAAATATTGGTCAAATAGCAAAATTTTTAGATATAACACATCTCGATAAACTTATTAAAAAGTTAGAGCACGTAATTAACTTTATTGATATTGGAATAAACAATGATACAGAAGGTATTTACGAAGAGATGCAAAAAGTTTATAATAACGAATTCATTGTAACTCCGTTAATGCTTGACCTTACTTATGTTTCGGGCACTATTAAAACAAATATGAATAAAAGTTTTAAGGGTGAAGAAGATCAAAAAATTCATAAGCACGTACGAAATGCAGTAACAGAATACACGAAATCGGCAGAAAAGCAATTAGGCAATTTATCAGCTGGCGAAAAAACCCAAGTCGAAAGTAAGCTTAAGGATCTTAAAAGCAAAGTGAATGTACTTGAGAAAAAGGTAGAACTTTTTTCTAAACAAAAAGATAATTTAAGATTATTCGGAAAACGCAATTTTCAAAAACAACTCAAGCATCTTAAGGAATTAAAAAAAGATAATCCGGAATTAGTTTACCCATTTTTAAGTGTTGACCCAAGAAAAAAAGGCATTCTTGATATTGTAAAAAAAGAAGTAGGAAAAGGAAAAGATTTTATTGGCGTAAAACTCTATTCTCCTTGCGGTTATTCGCCTACCGATCCTGTATTATTCGGTACAACACACCGATACTCACCTAACGAAGATTGCCTTTATAACTATTGCATTAAAAACGATATTCCTATTACAGCACACAATTCCGATTCGGGCTTTGCCACTTTTACCAATACGTCCAAGATTAATGGTTATATCTACAATGCTAAAACCGACGATATCGAAGATGTAAACAAAACTATTGTATTTAAAAAGAAAGTTGATATTCTAAAATTTGAATTCGATGAAGGCTGGATTGAAGAACGCGCTATGGTGTTAAATCATCCGAAAATATGGAATCATGTATTAAATAAGTTTAATGGATTACGATTGAACCTTGCCCATTTTGGAGGTTCGGGGCAGCTAAACAGTTTTATTAATTCCCGCAATGGCGAAACGCCCGAATATGAAACTTATTCATGGGCAGAAACTATTTTTTCAATGCTTCAAAATCCATTGTATAAAAATTTCTATACCGACCTTTCCTGCTTTAATCAAACCGATGACATTAAGCTTTCTACATTTAAAGAAAAGCTTTTTGATACCAATCCTGATATTCAAAATAATATTTTGTACGGTTCCGATTTTTATTTAAACATGATTTTCATGGATAGTTTTGATGATTACTTAACAATGTTTAAAACGGCTTTCGGAAGCGACTTTGATAAAATATCGATGATTAATAACCGAGCATTTTTAAAATTTACTGATTAAAATGATAATGGCTGGTGCGCATTTTTAATGCGTACCGGCAAAATTTCTTTACTTTCCCGGCTCGGTAAAATATATTTTAAACTATACCACAAAGCATCACGAAGTACACACAAAGGCACACAAAGATCACATAGCCTGAGGTGTTTACTGAGCTCTGTCGAAGTATTCTCGAAGGCTATTTTAAATTATTTGATTATCAGTACAATGATAAACCTTAAGCCTTTAATTTTATTCGTTTTCGTACTAAAACTTCATTGGTTTGTGAGCTTGACTAAGCCCAGCCTTTAGAGACTGTGTGAAAATACAGATAATTTTTATTTTAGCATATATGTTTATAAATGAGTTGCTTATGTTAATGACAACTTATCTTTTCATGTGGTGTTTTTATCGTAATTTCTTATATTTCAATTAGTTAATTTAACTAAAGGATAGGAAAAACGCATTATAAAAGGCCTAAAAACAGAAATGAAATTGTACTTTTTACTCAAGTTGATTTATGGCTTGGTCAGGATAGTTCAGTCAGATTAATTGATTCAATTATTGATGAGTTAATATTGGAAAATCCAGATCAATTTGAATGGAAAGGAAAACATAAGAAAGGGTGTACAAGTTATTCGCCAGTTACTATGGTCAAGTTGTTGATTTGTTGTTATTTTAACTGGATATCAGGGAGTCGTAGGATGGAAAAAGAACGTACATAAATTTAGAATTATCATGGTTAATTAATATAGTTGATGTGAAATTATAATCAAATGCTGATTATTAATAAATCCGTGGCACGCTTTGCGGATTTAAGCTTATATAAAATTTCAAGCAACCATTTTCAAGTTACAAACATCTAGTGATTATAATTAACCCTTAAAAAGAAATACTATGAAAACAAACTCAATTTTGTCCCTTATAGGATTAATCGTGATATCTTTTTTAGTTAGTCATTGTTCAGAAGGAGAGTATTTGAATGACTTAAATTCTGTTTCTAATTATTCTGAAAATTACGATGAATTTGGTGAGAAGTATAAAGACTATGAGGAGAATCCTTTTATTAATGTTAGTGACCAAGCGATTTCAACTTTTTCGGTTGATGCAGATGGGGGTTCTTATGCGAATATGAGAAGATTCCTATATTTAGGGCAAATTCCACCAAAAGCATCGGTACGAATTGAGGAGTATATTAATTATTTTACATTTGATTATGAGGAGCCTGTTAATGGAGAGAATGTATCTCTTGAATCAGAAGTGTCAACTTGTCCGTGGCAATCTGAACATCATTTAATAAGAGTAGGAATGAAGGGTATTACAATTCCTGAAAATGAATTACCAAATTCAAATTATGTTTTTTTAATTGATGTTTCGGGTTCAATGGATTCACCTGAAAAACTAGGAATTTTGAAAAGTGGCTTTATAACTATGGTCGATAATTTAAAAGATCAAGATAGAATTGCAATTGTAACTTACGCTGGACAAGTAGGGGTTTTATTAGAATCAACGTATGGTGACCAAAAGAGTATAATAAAAGATGCAATAAATAAGTTAGGTGCTGGAGGTTCAACAGCCGGAGCAGCAGGAATTACAACAGCCTATGAAATTGCCCTGGAAAATTTTATTGTAAATGGTAATAATCGTATAATATTGGGAACTGATGGCGATTTTAATGTGGGTATCTCATCAACTGACGAACTTGTTTCTTTTATTGAAGAAAAAAGAGATTTGGGAATTTATATAACAGTATTAGGAGTTGGCGGAGGCAATCTTAATGATTATATGATGGAGCAAATTGCTAATAAAGGAAATGGAAATTATGAGTACATTGATAATGCAAATCAAATACAAAAGGTATTTACAAATGAGATAAGTAAATTTTATACTGTAGCAAAGGACTCTAAAATTCAAATTACATTTAATCCAAATATGGTAGAATCGTATCGATTAATTGGATATGAAAACAGAAGTTTAAATACTGAAGATTTTGAAAACGACACAATTGATGCAGGTGAGATTGGCTCAGGGCAAACTATTACAGCTCTTTATGAAGTAATTTTAAATGATGTGTTGCTTAATGAAAAATATGCACAATTTGATTTTCGATATAAAAAACCAAATGAAGATCAAAGCAGATTTTTAACACATGAAATTAACTCTTTAGTTCAAGAAATTAATCTATCCTCAGAAAATATGAGGTTTGCATCTGCAATTACGGGTTTTGGATTATTAATGAAACAATCAGAATATAAGGGAACAGCTTCAAAGCATTTAATTATAGAGCTTGGGAGCAATGCATTAAATTTTGATCCTTATGGATACAGACAAGAATTTATTGGCTTAGTAAATAATTGGTCGGAATAAACTTAGTTCAAAGATATAAAAGTGTGCAGAAATAATATTTGTTCTTTCTTGACATTTAGAAAGAACAGATATTTTTAAATTTAAAAGCTATAAATATTTATTAATCATTTTACTTAAATCCGCATAACTAATTAATCCTGTATGTTTCCAAACTTCTTTTCCATTTTTAAATAGAATAAGGCCTGGAATCGAAGCAATATTATAGCTGTCTTTGATTGCTTTGTTTGCCACGATATCAACTTTTTTAATAGTGGCTTTTCCATTATAATCTTTTTGTAGTTTCTCTATAATTGGAGACATTTGCTTACAAGGAGCACACCATGGGGCTTGAAAATCGATAAGTACTACGTTTTTAGAATTTAATATTTTATTAAATTCAGCTTGATTGTAAGTTTTACTATGACTTGCAATTTGATTTGTACTTTTAATTAAAGCATAACCATATTGCTGCCATTCCATTATACCCCGACTAAGATTATACACCTTACTAAATCCATTTTTGCTTAAATAATTGGCAACGGATCGACTTCTACTACCTGTTAAACAATACACATATATTGGTTTGTCTTTTTGTAAAAGATTTACTTTATCGACAAAACTTCGGTCACTTGTACTTATTAAGGTTGAATTCTTAATATGCCCCTGAGAGTATTCTTGAGATGTTCTAACATCTAAAATAATACCGTCACCAGATTTAATTATTTCTGAAAATTCTTTTGAATTTACATTTTTAATTTCCTGTGCATTTGCACACGATAAAGTGAAGATTGCCATTGTGAAAAATAAAAATGCCTTATTCATATATACAGGTATAAATATATTAATATGCAAATATATATTAAAATTATTAATTCTTTATAAACAAACTATTGTATATGATATTTTTTTTGTAGAAAGGTTTATTAGTATACGTATAAAATCTGGGACTCAAAATTGTTAATGTTCAGTAAAACCTGATTTCCATCAACTTGCAATTCGCTTATATCAAAACTTATTTCTTTTGTGATATATGCTTCACATAATTCTTCATTTTTTAATGATAACCTTAAATTCCTTTGTGGTGGATAAGATTCAAGAATGACATCAGCGTCAATTAATTTTATTTCCCAAGATTCTCCGCTACAACCACCCGAACTAAAATTTATTTTTAAATAATCATCCCTTAATACTACATTATTTATTGTAAGGAAATCGCTTGGAGCAGTATTGTAAAGAATAGCACTAATTATAACTTCCTGATTATAATCAAGAGAATTATTATCGTCATCTTTTTCACAAGATATGAATGAAATGCAAAGAAGGAATATACCAAATATTAATTTAGAAGATTTCATAAATCTTTTTAATTTAAAGATGAACAAATTTTAATGAAGCTTGCTTCAAATTTTCTGTAAAAATTCTTATGAGCACATTAAGTTTTTTAGTCTATAGCTATCGGGATAATTTTATAATTTTATAGATTGTGTGTTTTTATCCTTCGACAGGCTCAGGATGACATTGTGTTTAGTTTTTCGAGTTAGGAGTCTCTTTCCAGCGAGTGTTTTTCCACTTGGTTTGCTGTTCTTTCGTTAAAAAAGTCCAGGCAACAACTCTGCTAGTTTTGTTTCCTTGCCCCATGGGGATAGTTATAACTTCAACAGCTTCGCTTTTTTCTAGTGCAGTATAAATCGATTTAAGGTTCGATTGCTTAGATATTAAGCTGGAAAACCAAAAACAGGATTCTGCAAATTTCTTACTTTCACGAATCATTTCACGAACGAATTTTTCTTCTCCTCCTTCGCACCATAACTCGGTGTTTTTGCCTCCAAAGTTTTGTGTTGGCTTAATCACTTTTTCGTGGCTTAAATTGCTTTGTTTACGAACGCTTACCGATTGCGCTTCTTCTAATGAGCTATGAAAAGGAGGGTTGCAAATTGATAAATCAATAAGCTCATCTTTTTGAATAATTCCGTAAAAAAAATCTTTTACATTATTCTGAAATCTCAAATCGATTTTTCCTTTTAAAAAGGGATTTTGTTCAATTATTTTGTTTCCGTTCTCAATGGCAATAGTATCAATATCGGTACCTATAAATGTCCATCCATATTCTTTGTTTCCTATTATTGGATAAACACAATTTGCACCTACACCAATATCAAGGCATTTTATTTTTTCACCTTTCGGGATTTTGCCATAATTGCTATTGCAAAGTAAATCTGAGATATGATGAATGTAATCGGCTCTTCCCGGGATAGGAGGGCATAAATAATCAGCAGGAATATCCCAATTCGTAATATCGTAATAGTGTTTTAATAATGCTGCGTTCAACATTTTTACCGCAGCAGGATCTGAAAAATCAATCGATTCGTCATCATACATATTTAACTTAACAAAGGGAGCCAATTCCGGGCAAGTATCAATTAGTTGTTTAAAATTGTATCGCTCGCGATGTTTGTTACGTGGGTGCAGCCTTAATTTTACTTTAGGATGTTCTTTCTTTTTATTTTTGGTTTGTTTTTTCATTATTTATCGGTACGATATTTTAAAAGGACTCCCTGAAGAAAATTACGCAAAAATTGATCTTTGCAAGGACGGTATTGATTTTGTTTTGGATTACGGAAAAACGCACTTAATTCGTTCTTACTTAAGCGCATATCCACCGATTCAAATATCTCTAAAACATCATCATCTTTTAGATTTAAAGCAATTTTTAATTTTCTAAAAATGATATTGTTATTTGTTTTTTTCTCCGGCTTCGGTTGTTCTCCCTCTTTTTTGCCTCTTCTATCATTAATAAAACCATTAAGAAAAGTTGCCAGTTCCACGTCCAAAATCCCTTGAAAATAAGGATCGTCATCTTTTTTTAACCAATTGCTTATTTGTGGACGCGTTACTTCATGATCTGCTAATGCAAAAATTTCAATCATTTTTGCATCACTTAAATCAAATGCATATCGAATTCGGCGAATTATATCGTTGTTATCCATTTTAGTATCAGTCTAGTTTATTCTTTTAAATAATGTATAAATATATTCTCGTGGATCTCCCGAAGGATTTAGAAAAGTATATTCAAAGGACTCAAGCAATTCAAAATTATTTCCTATTCTTTCTTTCAGCATATTTTCATCGTATCTGTGAACCGGAAGTCCGCAGCATTTAGGTGCTCCATTCAAATGAAAAGCTGCAATTATTACATATCCATTTTTTTTAAGCACTTTGTTTATCAGAGCGAAATATGTGTCTTGGTCTTTTTTATCGTTAAAAAAGTGCAAAACTGCTCTATCGTGCCATAATTCAATATTTTCCAGCTTATTTAATTTACTTGGATTTGTTAAATCATCTTCAATCCACTCAACCTTGTCACTGTCATTACCTAATCGTTCTTTTAACTTATTTAGTGCACTCGAACTTAAGTCATTTGCAATTATATTTTCATATCCTAAATTAACTAATTCATCAACCAAAGTGCTTGCCCCGGCTCCAACATTTAAAATAGAAGAATCGATTTTTAGATTACACTTTTTTATTAAATCAAATGATGGTTGAGGATTCTCTTCGTACCATCCAAGATTATTTACATCGCTTCTATCAAATGCTTTATTCCAATGCAATTTATAATCTTTTTCTTGCACAGTCTCTTTTGATGAGCAACAACAAGTGCAAGATTTTGCTTCTGTATTTTCTTCTTTCATTATGATTTCTGAACGATTTTAACTCCACAAAGATAACAAATAGGATAGTAAATGAAGGGTTTGAACTATAAAAAAGACCTTGCGTTTTATGCTTGCAAGATCTGTGTTAAAGATGATAATATATGAATTAACGATTATTGTTCATTAAAATATTTTCTAATGGCAACTAAACAGTCTTGTGGTTGTTCTCCAATCATTGAATGTCCGGCATTTTTAATTATTACCATTTCGGCCTTATTAAAATATTCTATATGATCTTTTTGAAATTCTTCACCAATAAGTTGATTGCACTCACTAATTAAAAACAACACCTTATTTGGAAAATTTTCAACGCCTGAAACTAAATCAAGATTTATATTTCCGTCATTGTCAAACAGACTCATAAAAATTGTTCTGTTTGCTAAATAACTATAACGCCAATAATTCATTGATGCACTTTCAATATTTTGATTACAGAAATATTTACTCATTGGATGATTTTTAAAAAGTTCAGGGCTTGCATTAAAGCTTAAAGATGTGAAAAAGTAATCTTGTGAAGCTTGATCATCAGGGCCATCAACATGAAGTGATTCAAACCAGCATTTGCCTGCATGCCATAGAAAACCAAAACTAAATTTTGCTTGAAATTTTTCAATGAATTCTTCAGCTTTTTCGCTTGTCAGCATTCCCGGTTCTGCTAAAACAATTTTATTTACCTTTTCAGGATATTGTGCTAAATATCCTGAGGCTAGCATTCCTCCCCATGAGTGCCCAATAATATTTACTTTCTTATTTGGTGAAAAATGATTTATAATATTATTTAAGTCGTGAATCATGTTCTCTAAAGTAAGTTCTTCGGCATTAACTCTTGGCGAAAGACCAGTGCCACGTTGATCGTAAAATACAAGAAAATAATTGTCGGAGAGTTCTTTAAGATCCAGTAAATAACGATAATCGTTTCCGGGACCACCATGTAAAATTACGACTACATCATTTGTGTCATTTCCAAAAGTCTCTAAATGAAATGTGGTATTCTCAATTTTCAGATGAGGAATAGAAGAATCCTGTTCAACCGTTTTAGGCATTTCATAATCTCCCATAGTTGATATGTAGAATATAATAAAGAGGCTAAGCAATAAGGCAATTATTATTAGGAGTGATTTTCCGATTATTTTAAGTGCTTTTTTCATGGTTTTTATTTAAAGCGTTGGTTACAATGATATTAAGAATTATGAAAGTTAACAAATATTTTCATACTAATAATTTATTAGTATGAAACAAAATCTTATAATGTTAACTATTGTTGAACTTTTTTTTGATTGAAATGTTTTATTAAGATAAGTGATTTTGAAATCTGTTATCTAAATAGAGAAAAATCAGAATTGATTGTTAAAAATTATACGTTAAGGAAAAAGAGATGGAAGAGAGAAGAATAAAATTTTCGGCAAATAATAAGAAGGAATTTATTATTGAACTAAGAGAAAAAGTTTCAGGATATTTTAAAGAGAATCGTATTGCTGAACATGGAAATTTAAATTTATTGTTTAAAACGATATTTATGATATCGCTTTATATTACTCCATATGTATTAATGCTTTCAGGAGTGATTAGTTCATTTATAGGAGTTTTATTTTGTTGGATTGCAATAGGTGTTGGCCAAGCAGGAGTGGGTATGGGAGTTATGCACGATGCGAATCATCGTTCATTTTCAAAAAATCCAAAAATTAATAAATGGATGTCGAATACTTTATATTTATTGGGTGGTTCGCCAAATACCTGGCAACATCAACATAATACATTACATCATGGGTTTACCAATATCGATGGCCATGATGAAGATATTAGCCCGGTAGGTATATTGCGTTTTTCGCCACATAAACCATTGCTGAAAATACATAGATATCAACATTTTTATGCTTGGTTTTTTTATGGTTTAATGACAATTTTATGGATTACAACCAAAGATTTTAAGCAATTAATCAGGTATAATAAAAGTGGAGTGGCATTAAGTAACAATAAGTCATTTAAGCAAATAATGGGAACTGTTATTTTTTCGAAAGTGCTGTATTATATTGCTTTAATGCTTATCCCGATGTTAGTCTTACCATTTGCCTGGTATTGGATTGTGGTCTTTTTTATAGCTCAACATTTTACAAGCGGTTTTCTTTTAACTATTATTTTTCAAACAGCGCATGTTGTGCCTACTTCCGAATATCCATTACCTGATGAGAACGGTACTTTAGAAAACAATTGGGCAGTTCATCAATTGTATACTACATCAGATTATTCACCAAAAAGTAGAGTTTTTTCATGGTTAATTGGAGGGCTAAATTATCAGGTTGAACATCATTTATTCCCCAATATTAGTCATGTCCATTATCGTAAATTATCGAAGTTGGTAAAAGAAATGGCTGAAAAATATAATTTGCCATATCATGTACAACCGGGATTTTGGAGAGCTTTATGGGAGCATACATTAATGCTTAAGAAGTTGGGTAGGGAATATGCTATGTAAATAATTTAATAGATTATTAAACAGCAAGTAAAATTGTAAAACACTTCGACATCCCGATAATTATCGGGACAGTGTGACAGTACCTATTTTAGTTGTTTGTCATATTTAGTGTCAGCAAGAAAACAGCCTTTTTTTCAAGTCTTTGATAAGAAAGCGTCAAAGACATTCCGATAGCTATCGGAATTCGAAGTGTTGGAAACCAAGGAGTTTACTTTTGTAAGTGACTGTTTTCAACACGAGAGTAACGCAGAACCTTGCGAAGCTCACGAACACAATTTTATAAATATTAAATTCGTGAGTAATTTGGCGTTTTCTTGCAAAGACTACTTAGCCTTTGAAATATTATTAATAAAAGTGTAATTACTCAGGTATATTATAATATTGATATATAGTTATTTGAAAAATTCGTTTCACGCAAAGCACGCTAAGAAGAAATACGCAAAGACCGCATTTAATACCAATTAAATTTCAAAATGACCTGTAAATAATTTGAATTATTTTTTGCCAAGATCATTTAGCAAGTCGTAACACGGATTCTCCTCAGAAAGAGCAAAACCTTTTTATTACTCTATAACGACCATTACAGATTTGCTTAATAATTATAATATCCGTGGCACGACTATTTAAAAGGCTGTTTTCTTGCTGTCGTTATATGGGGCATTTTGGTGTTTAATTGGTATAACACATTATAAGCTTTTTGCGATCTTTGCGAAAAACTTTGCGACTTTTGCGAGATAAATAT
Organism: Bacteroidales bacterium; assembly: GCA_013138975.1. Taxonomy (GTDB): domain Bacteria; phylum Bacteroidota; class Bacteroidia; order Bacteroidales; family UBA12077; genus UBA12077. The sequence continues at coordinate 45,638 of WTBR01000111.1, read as the reverse complement.
AAAGCACTAATATTTTATCTGTTAGTTTTAAATAGTGTGCCTGAGTAGTTACATTAAAGTACTTTTTTGAAGGATCTTACGGAATAATTTTTATGGCTGTGGATTTAAAGCTAACCCAAACTTGTGAGTACTTCTCAAATTTAAATTTCAGCAATGATTCTTCAGAAATAACTACAATTAAATCAATACCAATATTAACAATAACTTCATGATTGTTTAAATATGGGATGATTTGCATAATTATTCCTTCGAAATTATTCGTTGCGCTTGAATCTACTTTTTTGTTTGAAAGAATTATTTCTTCACCCCGAATAATAATTTTCCCCTTTTTTAATTGATCGCTGTTAGAAACATGTATTTCTATGATGTCATTAATTTTAGCAGTATTATCGACAGTAAAATCAGCAATAAAAAAGTTTTTTATTCCTGTAAAATTGGCGACAAAATCATTGGCGGGTTTCTGGAATACTTCTTTGGTAAGTCCTTTTTGTATTATCCTACCTTCATGTATTACTGCTACTTTATTGGATAAAGCAATTGCTTCTTCGTAATCGTGTGTTACGTGTAAAATCGTAACTCCGTTTTTATTTATTTCACGTAATAAATTCCTTAATCCACCTTTTAATTGCACATCCAGAGAGGCGAGGGGTTCGTCTAATAATAAACATTCGGGTTTCGAAACCAACATCCGGGCTAAGGCAACACGTTGTAATTCACCACCCGATAAATTTTGTGTTCCCCTATTAAGTAGATGAGAGACTTTAGTTAATTGAGCATATTTATTTATTAAATCATTTTTTTCACTTTTTGGAAGTTTTTTACCTTTTAAAGGATACTCAATATTTTGCTTTACATTTAAATGAGGGAATACAGAGAAATCTTGAAATACAATCCCAATTTTTCGTTTCTGTATTTTTTTATGTGTAATATCTTCACTATTAAGGAAAATCTGACCTGAATTAGGTTTAATTAAACCTGCAATTATTTCAAGTAATACGGTTTTTCCCACTCCTGATTTGCCAAGTAAAACATAGTAATCACCTTTATCCAGATCAAGATTAATTTCTTTGAGCTCAAAATCGCCCAGTTTTACCGATATATCTTTTAGTTTAAGCATTCGTCGATTTTTTTTCTTTAGCAAGGGTTCGTAAAAGAACAAAAAATACCAAACACACAAGAATGAAAACAACAGAAACCGGACGTGCATATTTCAGTCCAAACGATCCGAATCGTTCAAAAATCAATACAGGTGTTATCATTGGATGATATGCAACAATAACAACAGCACCAAATTCGCTTAATCCGCGTGCAAACATCATTATTAATCCCGATAAAATATTTTTCCACGCAAGTGGTAAGGAAATGGTAAAGAATACCCGAATTGGTGATGCGCCAAGATTTAAAGCCGTTTTTTCAAGTTTTACAGGAACGTTTTCGAAACCATCGCGTGCCGCATTTATTAAAAAAGGAATACTCACGAAAGCCATTGCTAAACCAATTCCTATTGGATGACCTACAAAATTAAGCCCTACCGATGAGGCCATTTGTCCTATTACCGAGTCACGGGAAATAAAACCTAATATAGCAATCCCGGCTGCCGAATGAGGAATTACAACAGGTAAATCAACAATACCATTAATTATATTTTTGAATTTATAATTTACTCTGGATAGAAAATAGGATAGGGGAATTGCACCAATAGCAAAAAACAATGTAGTTAGAAAAGATACTCTTAGTGTTAGCCAAATGCTATCAATAACTTCTGTATCTTTTGTTGTTTCAAACAGTTGTAATGGAGTTGTTGCTAAAAACATACCAATTAAAGGAGCTACTATAAATAATAGTATAAGCCCCCCTAGAAATATAAATAGTATTGGTGTATTTCGATTATTTAACATTAATTCTTAAAGAATGTTGGTTTAACTGTAATCATTGTAAAAAAGTATTGTTGCAATCCATCTGCTTCTGCGCCTTTTATGTATTCCAGAGTTTTACTTCCGAATAACATGCCATATCCCAATTGTAAATTTATAATATCATTCATTTTATATGTTGCTATTAAATCAATTTCGTTAGCTAAAAATTTGTCTTGCTCTTTATTTTCATAAAGATACTTGTTTGCTAACGCAAAGTAATGATATCGTGCGGACAATTTCCAGTTTTTAACTTTTGAAAGATCAAATTTTAAATGTGTATCAATTAAACCAGCATTTTTTGTTGTGCCGGGAATGCTAAAATAATCCATCATGCCATTAAAACCATGTCGTGCTCCATATAAAATATCAAAAGCATTATCATCTAAATTTAGGGTATCGGTTAAATCGTTTCCAGATTTATATTCTATTCCACCTGTTAATTTTAATGCCGAGTTAAAACTATGAGCATAACTTGCATTTAAATAGTAAGCACTCACATCTTGTCCTTTTTTATTCTTGCCGGTTTGATAGAATCCTCTAAACTGTATGTCATTTGATTCTTTCTTATATTTTGCAATTGCTCCGCTTGTTAATCTGTAATAATCAGTATTTGTAGTACCTTCTTTTTGGTATCCATCGGTAATTGTTAAATTAGCTAAGGAAAAATCACCAAATTTCTTTTCTAACCAAATAACATTTAAAAATTTATAATTGCTGATTTGATCAGAATAATCGGTTCCAAAATTAGAGACCTTCGCCTGATTAAAAGCTGTAATCATTTTAAAGTTAAATGACTTATTTAAGAAATCTAAAGTAACTCCATCGTGCGAAGAGCTTACCTGATTCCAGTTAGCAGAAGAAAACAAGCGTTTATTATCTATATTTATTGCTTGACGACCGGTTGTTAATGCCCAGCCTTCATTTAATTTTAGTTTAAAATAAGCTTCAAAAAGATTTAATCCGGGATCATCAGCTTTAAGTTTTGATTCACCCCAAACCCGGTAATCCTGAATAGAAATCTTTGAAAAGACATTATTATAAGTATGAGCTAAATTTAATCTCGTTCTTTGAGTTACAAAATACGCAGGATCTGAATCTTCTGTTTTTATTGCTTTGTAACCATCTCTAAACTCAAATCGAGGACGATATTCAGCATCGACTTTAAGCTGTGCTTTTCCCGATAAAAAGAATGTAATAAATATGATAAATAATAAACCTCGTTTCATTTCTGATGTTTTTTAAATGCTGATTTATTTTCTACTAAAAGCGAATAGCCAAAGACCAACAGCTATTTATTTTGATTTGCATATTGTTTTAATTCTTCCGGTATTGCATTGTAAGTTTCAGAATAGGATGGAACCATTGATGGTTGACCATTTTCTTCCATTATTGTTGATCCGCCTTGTTTTGATAGTACAAAATCAATGAATTTTAATGCAAGTTTCTTGTTTGGGGCATTATCTAAGATAGTAATACCATAAACCATTGGCTGACCAGTTTTTGTAATTGTAGTACCTGGTTTTTTGCCTGTTATATCCACTTTTGCATTTTTATAATACTCTCTTAATTCAGGATTTTTTAAATTAACAGAATCTGGTAAGATGATATATTTTAAACCATGCTGCTGAGCTACAGACCTGTAAAGGAATAAATAATCGATGGTATTTGATTCTAATAGTGCTAATAAATCAACTTCTTTAGGTCTTATATATTCTTGATTTTTGGCTATAATTTTTTTTGCAAAATCAGTGTGATTATAATATTCTTCGGACAATTGCGAAGTTAATACAGTGCGATAACCACAAGGATCTGAATTTGGATCAGCCCTTCCATAAAACACATCATCTTTTAATAAGATCTCATGCCAGTTTTGGGCTGTTATTTCATTAGAATATTTAGACTCATTATGATAAACTATAGCCATTTCGTTACTTGCGAATTTGATATTCCAGCTAGTGTAATCAGGAATTAGCATTTCATCGATGATAGTGTAATCTGCAGAAGCCATAATATCACAATCTTTATTAATATCAGTTATTTTTCTGGCGCACTTTACACTTCCTGCCGATTCCAATAATATTTCAGCATTTGGATTTTCTTTAACAAACTCATTTTTCATTTGCTTTAATGGAACGGAAAGACTTCCTGCATGAAATATGATTAATTGATCTTTTTTCGTTTTCTGGTTGTTGCAGCTAATTAGAATAATCGTACTTAGTGCAATGCTTAATAATAATGTAATTCGTTTCATTTTTAATTTAATTATTAAATTAAGGACATGCAAAAATAAACATGTCCGTTAAAAATCAATGAGATTTCTCAACTTATTTAAATGGATGTATAAAATAATAATGCGAATCAAGGCTTGAAACTTGATAAAGCTTTATCAAAGTAGCGCACTGAAAGTGCAGTTAATTTCAGCCCAAAGGCAAGGCCTTGGGTTGAATTATTGTGAATAAATATTCGCCTTGAAAAGGCAGCTTAATTTAAATTGTCCTGACAGGACGTAAATCTCTACTTATGCAAAACCCAATGCGCTGCATTGGGCTGAATTAAATCAGGCTTTCAGCCTAAAAAACAAATAATTCTAAGCCTTGATTCGCATTTTTTATTGATATCAATAGATAATTTTCATACCTTATTAAACTAATTATAAAAAAAACATGAAAGAAAGAAAAGAATATGAAATAAGAGCCGAAATAATTGTTAAGCAACTCAAGGCTAAAATATATGAACTTGAAGCTAAAGCTCTTGAAGCAAAGCTCAATGCGAAAAGTGACATTGCTGAGTTGGAAAGAAAAATTATATCTCTTAAAAATCAACGAGAAAAACTAGATCAAAAATTTGCGGAACTAAAAAACGCAAGCAAAGAAAATTGGGAAATATTAGTTTCAGAATTCGAAGAATTTTTAGAACTAGTTAATTCTGACAAGCAAAAATTTTCGGATAAAGCCGAAATTTGGATAAATGATTTTTCTGTTAAAATAGAGGAACTGGAAGATAAAGCAAAAAATACAAATGAGGAATTAAAACAAAAAATTAAGGAGCAAATAGAAAATATCAAAAACCAAAAAATAGTTCTTGAAGAAAAGCTAACTAATTTCAAAGAATCACAAGATGATAATTTGCAACAAATAAAAGATGGATTTGAAGAAAATTTAAATAAAGTAAAAAATTCTATTTCCCGTGCTTTTGATTATTTCAAATAACAAAAAAGGGGCTGTCCAAAAAGTTGTCTATACTTCGACAAACTCAGTATGACAACTTTCTTTTAATCAGATTGTCACACTGTCCCGATAGCTATCGGGATGTCGAAGTGTTTTTATTTTAAAACTAGTTTTTTGGACAGCCCTCAATTTATAATATATAATATCCGCAAATTGATTATTAACAAACCCGTGTCATGCTCTGCGGATTTAAGGTTATAGAATAAATTTAATATGTTCTAAGCTTAAATTCTCCAAAAACAATGTCCGCTTTAATATAAACATGATTTGTATCCTTACTAAAATTATCGCTTTCGTAACGTCCTGTTCCAAAGGCCGAAATGTTTTTCCTAGGCAATTTAGAACTTGCAAAAACTACATCGGACTTTAACTTTATTGGAGTTTCTTTATCAATTATCAAAGTCGTACTTCCAAAAACTGTATTTATTATAATTTCTTTTGATCCTTCAGTAAGGTCAATATCCCTTAAATCGATTACAGAACTGCCAAAAATAACATTGTATTCTTTAAAGTTCTCTTTCTGTCCAACAATTTTACTTTCGCTAAAAATGGTTGCATTACCACTAAAATTACCTTGCCGGAAATTAAACCCACCAAATAATAACTTGATTCCAATTAAAATAAAGAAGAATGCAATAACAAATTTAACAAGGGGGAAGTTTATGTTGAAAACAACACGAATTACAATTCCTAATCCAATAAGGATTAATAAAATACCCCAAAATAATCCAGCTCCCATTTTCATCTAGTTTTAATTTAAATTAATTTATGAATATATAAATTTACGGATATTTAAGTAAAAGTCAATAAAAAAATCCGATCATAAAAATGATCGGATTAAAAAATTTAAAATTTTACTATTTATGATATCTTCAATGGTTTCTTAACTTTCTCTTTTAATAAAGCAGTGTCGAAAACCTCCATAATTTCTTTTACATAATGAAAAGTTAAACCTTTTATGTAGATCTCTTTAATTTTACCTATATCTTTTCTATTCTCTTCAGATATGATAATATCGGTAATGTTAGCACGTTTTGCTGCCAATATTTTTTCTTTTATTCCTCCAACTGGCAATACTTTTCCACGCAATGTAATTTCGCCTGTCATTGCAGTATTCTGACGAACTTTTCGCTGGGTGAAAATTGATGCGAGAGATGTAGCCATAGTAATACCGGCAGATGGGCCATCTTTTGGAATAGCTCCTTCAGGAACATGAATATGAATATTCCAGTTTTCGAATGCCTCATCGCTAATATCTAAGTCTTGTGCGTGTGATTTTATATATTCGAGTGCAATTACAGCAGACTCTTTCATAACATCACCTAAGTTACCTGTTAGTGTAAGTTTGCCTTTACCTTTACTCAAACTACTTTCAATAAATAATATTTCTCCACCAACGGCAGTCCAAGCCAATCCTGTTACTACTCCTGCAAATTCGTTACCCTGATATTTATCTCTGGAATATTCCGGTGGACCTAAAATCTCTTTAATATCATCAATAGATAAAGCTTTATTAAATTCTTCATCCATTGCTATTCTTCTAGCAAGATTTCTAATAAGTTTAGCAATTGTTTTATCTAATGTTCTAACTCCAGATTCCCTTGTGTGATTCTCAACAACATATTCTAAAACCTTTTTACTAAATGAAACTTTTGCTTTTTCTACTCCGTGTTCACCAAGTTGCTTAGGAATTAAATGTCGTTTTGCTATCTCCATTTTCTCCTCAACGATATAACCACTAACATCAATCATTTCCATTCTATCGCGTAATGCAGGATTGATAGTTGATAATGTATTTGCAGTTGCTATGAACATTACATTTGAAAGATCATATTCTAACTCTAAATAATTATCATGGAAAGCATTATTTTGCTCTGGATCAAGAACCTCAAGAAGCGCTGAGGATGGATCTCCATGAAAATCGTTTCCTACTTTATCAATTTCGTCTAAAATAAAAACAGGATTCGATGATTTTGCTTTCCTAATATTCTGAACTATTCTTCCTGGCATTGCACCAATATAAGTTTTTCTATGTCCACGAATTTCAGCTTCATCGTGTAGTCCACCTAATGACATTCTAACATATTTTCTGTCAAGAGCTCTTGCTACAGATTTACCTAAAGAAGTTTTACCAACTCCCGGAGGACCATACAAACAAATTATAGGTGATTTTAAATCGCCTTTTAATTTAAGTACAGCTAAATATTCTATTATTCTATCTTTAACTTTTTCTAATCCAAAATGATCTTCATCAAGTACTTTCTGAGCTCTTTTCAAGTCAAAATTATCCTTTGTGAAATCATTCCATGGAAGATCTAACAATGTTTGCAAATAATTTAATTGTACTGAGTATTCTCCTGTTGCAGGATTTAATCTATTTAATTTATTAACTTCTTTGTCGAAAGTTTCAGCAACTTCTTTACCCCATTTTTTGTCCTTAGCTTTATTCTTCAGCTCTTCAATCTCCTGATCCATTGGATTACCACCCAATTCGTCCTGAATTGTTTTCATCTGCTGATTTAATAAGTACTCTTTTTGCTGACGATCTAAATCGGTCTTTACTTTTGATTGAATATCAACTTTCAACTCAAGCATTTGAATTTGCTTTGAAAGATGCTCTAATAATCTAATTGACCTCTCCTTTAAATTATCCATTTCAAGAAGCTGTTGCTTATCTTTTATATCAATATCGCTATTGGAACAAATGAAGTTTACTAAAAACTTAGTGTTTTCAATGTTCTTTACTGCAAAAGATGCTTCCGGTGGAATATTACTCGACAACTTAATAATTCTTAATGAAAGATCTTTTAAAGATCCTACAATTGCTTCAAATTCACGAGTTTTGTCGCTAGGTTTTTTATCTTTTAATAATACTACAGTTGCTTTGTGAAATGGCTCTGCTTGAACTATTTCTTTTATTTCAAACCTTTGTTTTCCTTGAATTATAACCGACGTACTTCCATCAGGCATCTCAAGCACTTTTAATATTTGTGCAACAGTACCCAATCTATACATATCATTTTCCTCAGGCTCATTCACGTGAGGATCAATCTGAGCTACTGTTCCAATTATTTTATCTTTTTTATAAATTTCATTTACAAGACGAATTGATTTCTCTCTACCAACCGTAATTGGCAAAATAACACCTGGAAATAAAACAGTATTTCGTAATGGCAAAATAGGTAATTCTTTGGGTAATTCTGATTTCTTTAAATCCTTATCATCTTCATCATCAGAAATTAATGGGATAAAATCTCCATCATGTTCCATATCATCTGCAAAAAATATATTTCTAAATTTACTCTCGTTTGATCTATTGCTCATAATTATAAAATCCTTATTTTTAAAATCTCTTGCGACATTCTGTCAGTACCCTGAAAAAGAAATGTCGAAAACTAGAGGTGGCAATCACTATGCCAGAATTGAATTTATCTTATTAAAAAGATTTTGAATATTTTGTTTTAGAAATATCTGTATTTGGATGTTCTTTCAAAAATTTCTTTTAAAATATCTTTTTCAGTTTCATTAAGCTCTTTTTCTCTTCTTGCCATTACCAATTCTGCTACCTCAAATGCTTTTTTTATGCCATAAACTGTAAAGCCACTTGCTCCACCCCAAGAAAATGAGGGAATGAAATTACGAGGAAATCCATCACCAAAAATATTTGCATTTACCCCAACAACAGTTCCTGTATTAAACATTGTATTGATTGCACATTTGGAATGATCACCCATAATTAAACCACAAAACTGCAAGCCTGTTTTTTTAAATCTTTCTGTTTCGTAATTCCATAATCGAACTTCTGTATAATTATTTTTCAAATTTGAATTATTAGTATCAGCTCCTAAATTACACCATTCGCCAATTACTGAATTCCCCAGAAACCCATCGTGTGCTTTGCTTGAATATCCAAAAATTACAGAATTATTAATTTCACCACCTACTTTTGAAAATGGGCCAACTGTTGTAGGTCCATAGATTTTTGCACCCAATTTAACTACTGATTTTTCCCCTAATGCAAAAGGACCACGAATCACACTATTTTCCATAACTTCTGCATTTTTGCCAATATATATTGGCCCCATTGTAGCATTAAGTGTTGTAAATTCTAACTTTGCTCCTTCTTCAATAAAAATATTTTCGGCATTTAATAAATTATTTGTATTGCTGATTTTTGCTGATTTTCGATCTTTTGTTAATAATTCAAAATCAGATATAATATTTTCACCATTCGTGCTAAATATATCCCAAGGCCAGATAATTTCTACAAGTTTATCGGAATATTCTCTTTTATTATATTTATCTATTTCATTGTAATTAAAACTCTTAAGATCTTGTTTTTCTAGCTTTACCGCTATTGTTTTATTGTTTTTAACAAGTACTTCATTTGTGTTCAGGTTCTTTATATTACTCAATAAATCATTTGTTGGAATTACTGAGCCATTAATTAAAATATTCTCATCCTCAACATTTAACTTATATTTTACTTGCAAGTATTCTTGAGTAATGTATGACATTTTAGCATCAAGGTATTTTTCCCATTTTTCTTTAATAGTTAAAATACCTGCACGAATTTCACAAACAGGTCTGGTGAATGTCAAAGGTAATAGGTTGTTCCAAGATTTGTCGTCAAATAAAATATAATTCATATTGCTGTTTCTTTATAATGTAATTGACAAATTTACATAAAAAAAGCTCCGTATCTCGGAGCTTTTTAAATTTTATATAGAGTTTGAATTACTTTTTCATTTCAGCGTGTTTTTTATACTTACTCATGTATTTATCAACACGTCCAGCAGTATCTACTAACTTCATCTTACCTGTATAAAATGGATGAGAAGTGTTTGATATCTCAACTTTCAATAATGGATATTCATTACCATTTTCATGTTTAATAGTTTCGTTTGATGCTGCTGTAGATTTTGTTAAAATCATTTCACCATTCGACATATCTTTAAAAACTACTAATCGATAACTATCCGGATGTATTCCCTTTTTCATCTTTAACTCCTTTATATTTTGCTTTTCTTTATATACTTAAATAAAACTTTATGGCATGCAAAATTAAATATTGTTATTATAAATACAAAATTAAATCGCTATTATTTATTATTTATTTAAGAGAGAACCAATTATTTAAATCATAGTTTGATTTTCCTATCATTTCTTTATGCGCAAATTCGTTGGTATGCTTATTATACTCATAATCCACACTCCACTTTTTATAGTTCTTTGAAATTTCCTCAACGGCAAAAACAAAATAGTTTATTTCAGAATCCAGCGTTGTTGGATGAATTGACCAACGTATCCAACCCGGTTTTTGAGATAAATCTCCTGTATTTATTAAATCTGTAATTGTTTGTGAATACTGATAAGTCACATCCAGCAAATAGTGCCCGTACGTTCCTGCACATGCACATCCTCCCCGCACTTGAATTCCATAACGATCACTTAATAATTTTACTACTAAATTATAATGTGTATTTTCTATATAAAAGGAAAGTGCTCCTATTCTATCAATCACGTTATCGGCCAATATCCGAACACTTGGTATTGTTTTTAATCCTTTGAATGCTCGTGAAACTAATTCTTTTTCACGATTTTCCATATTAACAACTCCCATTTGATTTTTTAAATCAAACACCAATGCTGTTCTTATTGCTTGTAAGAAACCCGGAGTTCCTCCGTCTTCTCTTAATTCAATGTCATCTATATATTTATACTCGCCCCAACGATTTGTCCAGTCAACTGTGCCTCCTCCCGGGTTATCCGGCACTTCACAATTATATAAGCTTGAATCAAAAATCATAACTCCTGCTGTTCCAGGCCCTCCCAAAAACTTATGTGGAGAAAAGAAAATCGCATCTAGTTTTTCCATTGAATCTTCCGGATGCATATTTATCTCGACATAGGGTGCAGATGCAGCAAAATCGATAAAACAAACTCCACCATATTCATGCATTAATTTAGCTAATTCGTGGTATGGAGGTATCACTCCTGTAACATTTGATGCAGCAGAGAATGATCCAATTTTCAGTTTTCTATCTTTATATTTCTCTAATTGAGATTTCAAATTTTCCGGGCTTACCAATAAATTTTCATCAGGCTCAATAATAACAACATCTGCAATTGTTTCGTACCAAGAAGTTTGATTCGAATGATGCTCCATGTGTGTAATAAATACAACTGGCTTTTCATCTCCTCTAGGACATTTCTCTTCAACTCTTTTACTACATCCTTTTAATCCTAAAATTCGTTGAAGCTTATTAATTATTGCAGTCATACCAAATCCAGCCTGAATTAAAACATCATTCGGGCCTGCATTTACATGTTTCTTAATTAATTTTTGAGCATGATGATAGCTACGTGTCATTAACGCTCCTGTTTCACTGGTTTCTGTATGCGTATTCGCAACAAATGGACCAAATTGTTCTGTGATTCTTTTTTCAATTGGGGCATACAATCTTCCACTTGCAATCCAATCAGCATAAATTATTTTTTGCTCACCATATGGAGTTTTATATTCTTGATTAATTCCAATTATATTCTCCCTAAATCTTCCAAAATACTTTTCTAAAGAATCCATATTATCTCTTTTATAAACACGCAAATTTAACAAAATATCTATTGTTGCTTCTAACTTTGTACATCCATTTATATGTAGACTTTAATATAATTCCAAAACAACTACTAATCTGATAGTTATAAATTGCAGAGTAAAAGAAATTAATGTCTATTTATGTTTTTACAATATCTTTTCACCTTTGATAATAGGTTTCTGTTTATATCATACCAAATATCCGCAAGCAAATTTTCATTCATTTAAATATTAAGTAATTAGCCGTACCACGGTTAACTAATATAAATGAAATTATAATCAAATGCTGATTATTAATAAATCCGTGCCAGACTTTGCAGATTTAAGGTCATAATTAAAATTACTCAAGAAAATAATTCTATGAAAACACCATGAAAATTCAAACTACTCACAAAAAATAAAAAGATATACTTTAATTTCTTCTTGCAATTTTAGAAAGCAATCTTAACATCTCAATATATAGCCATACTAAAGTTAGCATTAATCCAAAAGCGGCATACCATTCCATATATTTTGGCAAACCCGACTGAGATCCTTTGGCGATAAAATCAAAATCTAAAACTAAATTTAAGGCGGCTATTACTACAATTACTAAACTTATTCCAATTCCAAGTATTCCACTACTGTTAATTATAAGATTACTTGCTCCGAATAAGGAAAAAATAAATGAAATAAGATACACCAAGGCAACAGCTCCTGTTGCAGCCACAACTCCAGATCTAAACTTCTGTGTTACTTTTATTATTCCTGTTTTATAACCGATTAACATTACAAACAAAGTTCCAAATGTTAAAGCTACCGCTTGCATTACCAGACCAGGATAACTTGCTTCGAAAAATGCCGAAATCGCACCAAGAAATAATCCCTCTAAAATAGCGTAGATTGGTGCTGTAATATATGCCCATGATTTTTTGAATATTGTTATCAATGAAAATACGAATCCTCCAATCCCTCCTATAAACATCCATTTAGTAACTAATGTCATTCCCATTTCAACATTTAATGCTCCGAAAAACATTTTCCATGTATACATTGCACCTACAACAACCAACAATAAAAGAGTTACTGACTTATTTATTGTACCGTTCAATGTCATTGCATCGGTAAAAGTACCTGCAAATGTTTGCGGGTTAAAAGCCTTATTCGATAAAACCGGATTTGATGATCTGCCTATATTCATAATTAATCTTTTTTAGTCTTTGCAAGAAAACGCCAAATTACTCACAAGTTTATTATTTATACATTTTTGTTCGTGAGCTTCGCAAGGTTCTGCGTTATTCTTGTGTTGAAAAAAGACAGTTTTCTTGCTTACACTATTTATAAATCATTATTTAATAAAATCTATCTCCATAATGCCGCGATCCAACAATATAAATGCAACTGCCAACATAAAACTATAAAATGCATACCATTTAACGGGAATATAATCGAATGGATTTATCCCTAATTTTATATAATTGTACATAATAAGTCCAATTTTTGAAACGAAGTACACACTTACAGTAGCTAACGCAACACCAACTACACCATAAAATTGTACTAAATAAAGGCTCAAAAATATATTTGCAATTAGCTCAAAAATTGAAGCTATGAAAAGAATTCTACCCTTTTTCAGCCCAATAATTATGGTATGAGGAAATAATAATCTACTAACAATTGCAAGTATATATATTACAAAAATATCTGCGCTTCTTGTGAATTCCGCTGAAAACATCCCTTTATATATTGGCTTGGCAAAGAGTAAAAAAAAGATTGATAAGGGATACATATAATGCATTATCCGAAGTGATTTTTTCTTTATTTGAGCTAATGTGTCTTTTATTTTATCTTTTTGAGAAAACTCGACTAACATTGCAGAACTTAAACCTGCTGCCATCATAACAACAAATGGTAATTCTTTTGCTCCATAACGAAAAATAGCAAATCCATCAGCTGAAAAATGTGTTGTAACAACTAAACCGTCAATATATTGCGCCGATCCGCTAACAAAAACACTAAATATTATTGGGGCTGAAGCAGCCAAAACTTCTTTTATAAATGGGAAAGAAAATTTTATTTCAGCATAATTATATAAAAGGGTTACCAGCCACAGATTTTTAAATATAGAAACGACAACTAATCCTCGAAGCGACCATATAACACCATATCCTAATACAACTGGCACAATAACAGCAATTAATTGTAATACGGACATAATATATCCATAACTCAAGGTATTACTGTTTTTATCCTGAACCATATAAATATATTCGACCAAATTAGCAGGACTACTCAATAGCAAATACCAAAGTGTTAAATTTAATAGGGGTACGTTACCTTTGTAGCCAAATACAGAAAAGTTTCCCTGTATTGATAAACCAATTAAAAATACGACAATACTAAAGAACATTAATATTACATACATATTAAACACCTCTGGAGACTTTGTTCCTACTATTTGCTCCTTTTCACCAAAAGTTTTATTGCTTTTAAATAATGGGAGAAATGCCTGAATTAATCCACTTACCCAGAAAAAACTTGCTGCACTGGCAATAAAAATAGAAACTTCAAATACTCCAATTTCCTTTTTTGACAATCCAATTTTTGTAAATACAATTGAAATAATTAGAAAAGTAAGAAATCGTAAAATATTTATTCCTTGTAAACCTGTAACATTACTGATGTATCTTTTTGCCCCTAACACTTGTATATTTTTGAATTTGAAATCAAAAATACATTTAAACCATAAAATAAAAAACAAATTAATCTTTTTTAGGATTTCGTTGTTCAAAATAATTACGATTTTAATGAAATATTTTTTCTGATTATAGTAAAATATTAAAATTCTTCTTTATATTTGCAGTCCCAAAAAATGGTGGTTGTAGCTCAGTTGGTTAGAGTGCCTGATTGTGGTTCAGGAAGTCGCCGGTTCGAACCCGGTCTCCCACCCAAAGAAAGCTTCGATGAAAATCGGAGCTTTTTTATTTGTAAAAGTTTCTTTGTCTCATTGCTTCAAAAACCAATATAGCTGTTGATGTTGAGACATTTAAGGAATCTATTTCTCCACTCATGGGAATAATAATTTGCTCGTCAGCTGCTTTTAACCATTTTTCGGTTAAGCCATCAGCTTCTGTTCCCATAACAATTGCGGTTGCTTCTTTGAAATCTGTTTCGTGATAATCTTTTTTTGCTGTTAATGCAGCAGCATGCGACTTTATTCCCTTTTCTTTTAACCAAATAATAATTTCATCGGATGAGCAAGCTACAATTTGATTTGTAAAAACACAGCCAACACTCGATCGAATTACATTTGGATTATAAATATCGGTTAAGGGGTCACAAATAATTACAGCATCTGCTTTCGCAGCATCTGCTGTTCGTAATATTGCTCCTAAGTTCCCTGGTTTTTCTACCGATTCAAGCACAATTATTAATGGATTAGCACGAAGAACTAAATCGTTTAATTGATTTATTCGAGGTTCAGCCAAAGCAATTACGCCTTCTGTAGAACCTCGATATGCAATTTTCTCAAAAACTTCTTTAGGGATTTCAAAACTTTGAATCTCTGATTTAATATCGTTCATAACATAATCATATGGAATGATATCGGTACAAACAAATAAAGATTTTAAGTTCATTCCTTTCCGAGCAGCAAGACCTATTTCCCGAAGACCCTCAATAACAATCAGATTTTGTTTTTTTCGCTCCGACGATTTTTGCTGAAGCTTAACAATATTCTTTATTTTAGGATTATGGATGCTTGTAATTCTTTCAATCATAATTACAAAAATAATACATAATTATTCAAATTACATTGCTTATTGTTTAAAAGAGTTGGGCTCATAAGCCCAGTATAAGTAATAGCCGTGGCACGGCTAACTAGAGTCTGTCCATAAAGTCCGATTTTTTAGTTACGCTCATTGCAAAAACAGTTACTTCGACATCGCTCAGCACATCGCATTTACAATTGTAAACTCCTTGATTTTTGCAATTTCGCAAGTCTCAAAATCGAACATTCGGAACAAGACTCTTACTTTATGGACAGACACTAACTAATATAGATGATATGAAATTATAATCAACTTACTGAATATTTATAAATCCGTACCACGCTTTGCGGATTTAAGGTTTAAAGCTGGGATTAGTTAGAACATCATAAAAGGAAGTTTAGTCTAAAAAAATAACAAGGTTACATTAAACCAGAACCATTACATTTTATACAAATATCCATTCAAGTGCTATATAAAATAGATTAAATTTGCATCAATATTTTCTAATCATATTTAATGAAAAAAATTGAACTACTTGCTCCGGCAAAGAATTTAGAATTTGGAATCACTGCTATAAATTATGGTGCTGATGCTGTTTATATTGGTTCTCCCAAATTCGGAGCACGTGCAGCAGCAGGGAATTCTCTTCAAGATATTAAAACGCTGACAAATTACGCTCACAAATTTTATGCAAAGGTTTATGTCACCTTAAATACTATTTTATTTGACAATGAATTAGATGAAGTGCAAAATACAATTCATCAATTATATGAAATAGGTGTTGATGCAATAATTATTCAAGATATGGGGATTTTGGAAATGGATTTACCCCCAATTCCTTTATTTGCAAGCACTCAAACGAATAACTATTCATGGGAGAAAGTTAAATTCTTAGAAAATATTGGAATTCAACGTGTGATTTTAGCACGAGAGCTTTCGCTTAAACATATTAGTGAGATAAAGGCTAAAACGAATATTGAATTAGAATCTTTTGTGCATGGAGCCTTATGTGTGAGTTTATCGGGACAATGCTATTTTAGTCATTCTATTGATAAAGGCAGTGCCAACAGAGGTGCTTGTGCTCAGCCTTGCAGAGCCTATTATTCTTTAATTGATAGTGCCGGCAAAACTTTAGTTAAAGATAAGCACTTATTATCTTTAAAAGATTTGAATTTTTCGAATCATATTAATGATTTATTGGATGCTGGAATTAGTTCTTTTAAAATTGAAGGGCGATTAAAGAATTTAGATTATGTAAAAAATGTAACAAGTTATTACAGGAGCCAGATTGATGAAGCTCTTGCATTGCGAGATGGACTTAAAAAATCATCGACAGGTAAAACTTATTTCGATTTCGCCCCTGATCTTGACAAAACATTTAATCGTGGATACTCAGATTATTTTCTTAATAAACGCAATAAAAATATCGCCTCACCGCATACTCAAAAGTCAATTGGGAAACTTATTGGGAAAGTAAAATCTGTACATAAGAATTATTTTATTATAGATTCTTCTGAAATTTTAAATAATAGCGACGGTATTTGCTTTTTCGATAAAAATGAGACTCTTCAAGGAACACAGGTCAATAAGGTTGAAAATGATAAAATATATCCTGACAGCATTTCCAAGATTGAATCTGGAATTGAAATATACAGGAACTTCGATTTTAAATTTAATAAACAATTATCGGGCTCAAAAACGGAGCGAAATATTTCTGCTTTTATTAACATTTGGGAAAACGAAAATGGAATTTCGATAAATGCTAAAGATGAAGATAAGAATGAAATTCAGTGGGATTTTGAAAAAAATAAAGAACTTGCAAAGAATGCCGATAAGGCAATTGAAAATATAAATAAGCAATTTTCAAAATCGGGTGATTCTATTTTTAAGATTGAGAAAGTTTCTGTTCAACTTGACAATGTTTTATTCTTCCCTATTTCGGAATTAAACGAACTTCGAAGAAAAACACTGGAATTATTAGAAGTAGAACGATTAAAAAACTACAAGAATAAAAGTCATACTGTAATAAAAAATAACACTCCTTTTCTTGACCAGAATATTGATTACAAAGCTAATGTATCGAATAAACTCGCTGAACAATTTTATACTCGACATGGGGTAAAATCAATTAAGAATGCTTTTGAAAATCAAGATGATTTTTCCGGTAAAGAAATCATGATTACTAAGCATTGTATTAAATATCAAATTGGTGCTTGCGAGAAATTTGAAAAAGATCCTAAAAAGATATCTGAGCCACTTTATATGATGGATAACAACCGAAAATACAAACTTGAATTTGATTGTAAGGATTGTTTAATGAAGGTTATTTCTACGTAGTCTTTGCAAGAAAACGCCAAATACTGCGTTACTCTCGTTTTGAAAACAGTCATTCACAAAAGTGAACTCCTTGGTTTTCAAAACTTCGAAAGCCTTGTCTTTGACGTTTTCTTATCAAAGACTTGAAAAAAAGGCTGTTTTCGTACACACACTACTTAAAAGTTAATCGCTTATCGTTTGATGTAATAATAGTAGCCAATTGTGGACAATTTACTTATCAATCCATTACAATTTCGAAGTAGGCTAAAACAACTAGAACACTTGCTATCCCGACAATTATTTTTGCACAAAGTTGCTCAAAGTTCACACGAAGTTTCACAAAGACTTTCTGAACGTGATCTTAGATAAACTTATAATTGCTAGTAATTTGCTAATCGTTTACTTTAAATATAAAACCTACTCCATGTTTATTTTCAATAGAAATACCTGAAGTTGATTTGAAGTATTTTCGTAAGCGTGTAATAAAAACATCTAAACTGCGACCTGCAAAATAATCGTTTTCACCCCACAATACATTTAAGATTCTTTCGCGAGTAACTACCGTGTTCTTATTGTCAATAAAAAACTTTAAGAGTTCTGCTTCTCGATATGTTAAAGTATGTTCTTTCTCTCCTACTTTAAGGTTTAATTTCTCGAGATTAAAGGTTACGCTCCCAATTCTTATATTTTGATTCTCGGTTTCGGGATCAATTATTTTTTTGCGCTTCAAAAAAACTTTTATTCGGAGTGCGAGTTCTTCAATATTATAAGGTTTAACAATATAATCATCTGCTCCCAACAACAAGCCTTTAATCCTGTCTTCGGGCATTGTTTTGGCGGTAATAAATAGGATTGGAATTTCTTTATTTACTGTTCGCACTTTATGTGCTAAATCAAATCCATCCATTTTAGGAAGCATAACATCAAAAAGGCAAATGTCAAAGGTGTCATTTGAGAAAAGCTCAAAAGCTTGTACTCCATCGTAAGCATTAACTATCTCGAAGCCTTTACGCTTAAGGTTGTCGCTTGTGATAAAACTTAGGGTTTCATCATCCTCAACATATAATATTTTTGGATTATCATTCACAGTCATCATCATTTAAAGGTATTGTAATTGTAAATTCTGTGCCCAAGTTGATTTCACTTTTTAACTTAAACTTCCACTTATGCCTTTTTATTATGTCTTTTACATAACTTAATCCAATTCCAAATCCTTTTACATTATGTACGTTTCCTGTTGGTATTCTAAAGAATTTTTTAAATATCTTCTTTTGATATTTCTTATCTATTCCTATACCATTGTCTTCTATTTGTAATAATAAATTCTTTTTATCTGATTTTGTTGATACTATTACTTCCGGTTTTTTATCACAATATTTTAATGCATTATCGATTAGGTTTATGATAAGATTTGTAAAATGAAATTCATCGACACATATATTGTGATCTTTCGCCTTCAAGTCCAAAGAAAAATGCCCTTGTTTTTCATTTACCCGCCAACTTAAATTATCTGTCATACTGCACAAGAATTCATGTAAGTTGATTTTCTTCTTGTTTAAACTATCAATATTTTCAAGTTCATTTATTCCAAGAACTTTTTCTATATGCCCTAATAAATACTCTGCTTGTTTTTTTATAATTTGAGAATATGTTTTAATCCTCTCGGGTTCCTTTGTAATATCTTTCTCATTTAACACATCGGTGGAAAGAATAATTGAGGATAAAGGTGTTTTAAATTCATGCGTTAAATTATTAACCACATCCTTTTGCAGTTCTGAAAACCTTTTTTGTTGTAATATCACAATTAAAGAATATGCCAAAAACAAAACCACAAAAATTAAAATCCCTGATAAAATATAAATACTATTGATATTACTTAAGATATAATGCTTCCTCCAAGGGAAATAGATTCCAAAATAATACACAAACTCATCATTTTTTTGAAGTTCTATTTTTGAGGGTTTATTTTCTTTTTTACTAAGGTTAATATATTTGCCGTAAAGCATTTTATCTGATTGGCAATCATATATGCCGTATTCGAAATCGAGCTTAATGTTTTGCTTTTCGAATGTTTTTATGAGATAGTGCTCAAGAATATCGGGATCGATAAAATCATTTACATTAACAACAAAGTAATCCGGGGAACTCTGATAAACAGGATTTTTACCAACATACTTAATGTTGTTTAATTCGTAGATTTGCTCAACTACATCCCAAAGTGCTACCTGAATTTTTTGATTTAGCTTTCGATCCTCGTTATTAAAAGTAATTTGGAAAAAATAAACTTGTAAAGCAATTATTCCAATAATTGAAATTAATCCTAAAAAAACAACCACCTTAATTGCCGGTTTTCTCATAAAGGCTAAGATAAATAATTAATCTATTTATTGATTGCTATTAACATAACTTAACAAGAGTTCGGTGTAATATTTTTTTATATGACTGATTATGGTCACGTTATATCATTAGACTTATAAGATTTTAGTATCAAGAAAAAAAGCACAAACAATCTTGAATCTTGATACTTATATCTTGATACCCAACTATTATTTTGTGTAATTAATTATCGTATAGCATGTAATTTTCTCTCTTATATCGAATCACGTTAAGTTAACAATTCAAAAATTATTATCTTTAAGCTTTAACATTCAATTTATGATTGAACTAGGCAACATTACTCTGCGCAACTGGCAAGAAAAAGATATTAAATCTTTATCTCGAAATGCTAATAATAAGAATATTTGGGATATGCTTCGTGATGAGTTTCCATTCCCTTATACCGAATTGGCTGCAAAACAATGGATAACGATTGCTAATAAAAGTTATCCGGCAACTAATTTTGCTATTGTTTATAAAGGGTCTGCAATTGGAGGAATAGGAGTCGAAATACAATGCGATGTTTACAGGCAAAATGCAGAAATTGGGTATTGGCTAGGTGAGAAATACTGGAATAAAGGAATTGTAACTAAAGCATTAAAGGCAATGACTGAATATGCTTTTGAAACTTTTGATATTACCAGAATATTTGCTCATGTTTTTGAATCAAATATTGCATCTATCCGCTTATTAAACCGATGTGGTTTTACGGAGGAAGCTTGTTTGAAAAGATCTATTATAAAAAATGATAAAGTACAAGATTGTTATATTTATTCGATTTTAAAGCAAGATAATTCAGGTTAGAAATTGATTTTGAAATTATACCACAAAGTCACTCAAAGTTCACACTAAGTTACACGAAAACATTATGGACTGTTTTAGAAGAAGGTGCTAAGCGGCTATATTTTCAAGTTCTTTAGTAATTCTCATAGCGATATTTTATTCATGAGTAAATCCGCTAAGCACCGAATTATACGAAGATTCTTTGAACTGTTTTCTGTTTTAATAAGTAAACGAACGGTAATTAAAATTTATTAAATTTATAGCTTAATCTAAAAACACTAATGATGAAAAAACTACTTCTATCCTTCCTTCTTGTTTTCACATTAATTTTGTCAATTTTTTCTCAAGAAAACACTCTGGTTTTTGTGCATCCTACAGCATACAATCTTGCGCTTTTCACCAATTTGATTAATCAAAAAATAGTTGATATTGATAATCTTAAAATTATTGGTGTTTATCATGAAAAAGAAAATTATGATTATTCTAAGTCTGAATCTTTTATTTTAGATAATAATTATACAAATATTGAATTGAGAGAGATTAAAGAGTCGCTGTCTCCTGATCAACTTTTTCAGAAAAATAATTGCTCTTCTGTTTACACTGATCTGTTTAAAGAAAGTAAGGGCGTATTCTTTTTTGGTGGGCCGGATTTACCTCCTGCAATTTATGGTGAACAAATGAGCTTACTAACTCGAATGAATGATCCTTACAGGCATTATTTTGAAGCTTCCTTCTTTTTTCATTTATTGGGCGGATCACAAAATGAAAATTACATTCCATTATTAGAAGTGAATAAAGATTATACTGTTTATGGCATTTGTTTAGGCATGCAAACTATGAATATTGCTACAGGTGGAACTATGACTCAGGATATTCCAAGTGAAATCTATAATCTCACATACGTCGAAGAAGTTTTAGCTTCGGATAACAATAATCAACACAGGAATTACAATAATAATTTAGTTATTAATTCAACTTTATTTTCAGGAAATTTTCACGAAATAAAAATCAATAATCCGATACCAATTATTGGAGATTCTAAGGAAAATTTAACTCCGCTGGTATACAGCAATCACCATCAGGCAATCGAGAAATTAGGAAAGGGTTTAAGTGTATTAGCTACTTCTACAGACAGAAAAATAATTGAAGCGATTGCTCATAAAAAATACCCTAATGTTTTGGGAATTCAATTTCATCCTGAAGGAACTTATCTACATGACTTTGAAATAAAATACAGGAAAACCCCGAATGATGAATTAAATTCCGGGAAACAAATTTTGATTGATCATAACAGTTATCAATTTCATTTGGATCTTTGGAAAGTGTTTTCGGATAAGATGAATGTATACTAAAGGGCAATAAAGAGTCGTAGGTTTGATAAACTTTTTTATTCTTATCACTTTGATTTACTTCGATGTACTTATAATAGCTGTATTACAAAGTATCCCCACGTAAACCTAATTTTATTAGAACGCTGATGCCACAGATTTGACTATAAATGTCGAAACGCAGATAAAACGGATTTTTGAATTATTTAACAAGCTATAACCACCTAGCCGCTCTAGCGGCTTGATGGTTTTAATACCCATTATCAAGATTCGTATAAATCAGCGTTTTCGGTTTTTACCGAAATCCGTTTTATCTGCGTTCTACTATTTTAGGCAAAAAAAAATTAAAAAGCTGTCAATATTTTTGAAAACTAGGTGCTTAGCGGATCAATTAACAAATTGAATAACTTTATAAAAATTATTGAACCATCTATAAAGCAGAGCCGCTTAGCACCTCCTTCTAAATATTCGGAAATCAATCCAATAAATATTCCTTGTAAAGAAGATGAATGTAAATAAATAATATCCGCATTTATTTTATAGCATTCATACTATTTTAAATCAGTTGATTGAACTTTGTTTGACTTAAATTGTATTTTAATATACATACATTAAACAATCAATTCACTCAAAACTAAATGCTTTATGAAAATTAAATTCTTATTAATACCAATTCTTTTGTTTGCATTTGCATGTCAAAACACACCTAAAGAAACAACTGAGCAAGCAGAGGAAACCACAGAAACGACAGAAGAAGTTATTGTTGCTAATGCACAGAAAGTTGAAATTAATATTAAAGGAATGACATGTACTGGATGCGAAAATGCAATCCAGAATGCAATTAATGAATTTGAGGGAGTATACTCTTCAAAAGCCGATTTTGAAAAAGGAATTGCTATTTTGGAATTCGATTCTACAAAAGTAGATATGGCGAATGTAAAACTTGCTATTAACGATTTAGGATATGTGGCAGCAGAACATAGCATTGTTACCGAATAATTCCAGAATATTAAATTAATCCTTATAATATGAAAAATCTTACAACAATCGGACGGATTCTATTTGCATTACCCTTTGCAGTTTTCGGATTAAATCATTTTCTTATGGTAGATTTTTTTACCGGAATGCTTAATTCATTTATTCCGGGAACTAGTTTTACGATAATCCTTACTGGAATTGCATTAATTGCAGCAAGCATTAGTATCATCTTTAAGAAATACATTAAACTCTCTTGTATTTTACTTGCATTCCTCTTATTCATATTTATAGTTACAATTCATATCCCACAACTTTTTGATCCTGAAAAGAAATTACTTGCATTTATGTCATTATTAAAAGATGTTACCATTATGGGTGGTGCTTTAATGATTGCCGGAATTTATCAAAAAGGTGAAAACGAACCTGGAATTTTATAAAAAGCACTATGAAAAAAATTACAACAGCAATAATTGCACTTTTATTCGTAATAACAATGCAAGTGCGCAGTCAGGTACCAATTAATCAGGATATTGTTGAAATTGGCTGGCTTGAACATTTAGAAGACACTATTCCCCTTGATTTGGTTTTTAATAGTGAAGAAGATGTAACAATAAGTTTGAGAGAATTAATTGATAAACCTACAATTTTATCGTTTGTGTATTTCAATTGCCCGGGTGTTTGTAATCCTTTACAGGAAAGCATTTCAAGGGTTGTTGAAAAAACAGATATGGAACTGGGAAAGGATTATCAGATTTTAACCATTAGTTTTGATATTACTGATACTCCGGCTAAAGCCCAGAAGAAAAAAAGAAATTTCATTCAGAATATTGTAAAAGAAAAAGCGGATCATTGGATGTATCTTACAGGTGATCAAAAAAGTATAGATGCTATTACTGAAGCAGTCGGGTTTAAATACAAAGCTACAGGCCTTGATTTTGCGCATCCATCCGGAATAATATTGATAAGCCCTGATGGTAAAATTACACGTTATTTATACGGACTTGACTTTTTACCTTTCGATTTAAAAATGGCAATTATTGAAGCTCAAAAGGGACTTGCAAAACCTACAATAAATAAAGTATTACAATATTGTTTTAATTACGATCCTCAGGGACAAAGTTATACTTTAAGTGTAACCAGAGTTGCTGGAACAATTATCATGTTTTTTGCGGTAATAATATTTTTTGGATTAATTATAAGTCGAAGAAGATCAATAAAAAAAGTAAATTAGCATTTAAAAATTAAAAATGCTTCGACAAGCTCTGCATGACATTCTGACTATTATAAGTTCTCTCCCAAAACTAATGCGTTTGGGAGTTTCATTAACTGTTTCTTTTTCTGCTGCAACGGGTTATTTGGTTGCTAATTCATTTTTCGATATCGAAATTATTTTTGTAATTCTTGGCGTTTTATTACTTGCAGGTGGGGCATCAGCTTTAAATCAATATCAAGAGAGATCGACAGATGCTTTAATGTCACGGACAAAAAACAGACCTATTCCGTCCGGAAAAATCTCAGCAAAAACAGGATTACTAATTGCAATTATTTTATGCTTGCTGGGTTTTATTGTTCTTTATACAAAAACAGGACTTACTCCTGCTCTGCTTGGCCTACTAAATTTATTATGGTATAATGGCTTTTATACTTACCTGAAAAAAAAGACTGCTTTTGCAGTTGTTCCCGGATCGTTAACAGGAGTTACTCCTTTGCTTATTGGATGGAGTGCAACCGGCGCTTATCTTTTAAATCCTGAAATAATCTTTATCTCATTTTTTATGTACATGTGGCAAATTCCTCATTTTTGGCTTTTACATATTAAATACTCCGATGATTATAGAAAAGCTGGCTTAGGTCTGCTACAACAAGTATTTTCAAAAGATCAAATAAAAAGTTTAATATTTATGTGGATTCTAGCTACATCTTTCACTTCTCTTTTATTTCCTTCTTTCGGAATAATTCAATCTGAAATATCTATTGTAATTATAATAATTGCAAATGCATGGTTAATATTTTCTATTCATCGAATCATTTTTAAAACCGCTAATTCTTTTGACACTAAAAAAGCATTTATCGAAATAAATGCTTTTATGCTTCTTATTATGTCAATCCTTATTTTGGAATCGATATTAATTTAAAAAAATCCACATCTACATTTTACAAACTATTACTACCTCTAATACATAGGTGCTTAGCGGATTTACTTATGAGTGAAATATTGCAATGAGAATTACCAAGGAACCTGAAAATATAGCCGCTTAGCACCTTCTTCTAAATTATAAACCTAAATTTTATTAGAACGCTGATGACACTGATTCGACTATAAAAGTCGAAACGCAGATAAAACGGATTAAATTATTCCTTTTTTTTAAGATAAAGTAAGACCTGCTGTTATTAAATGTGAGATTCTTTAGTATTAATCAGTAGAATTCTCTTGGTACTTTGTGAAACCAAAAATCTCAATTGAATTTTCTTTTTCATTAATTCGGAAAATAATACAATATCCTTTAAAAATTAAATCTCGAACAGTTTTGTCTTCGAAGTATTTAGATTTTCTGTAAGAATATGGATTCTTGGGGATTTTCTTAATATGCTTAATCAAGTTATTTTTAAACTTTCTTGCTCTTGTTGGGGAATCGTGCGATATATAACTTACTTGTCTAGATAACCTATCTGAAAAAGTAGATTTAAATTTTAGTTTCATTTGCACGAATTGAGTCATCAAGTTTTTTATCAAATTCTTCTAGAGTATGAAAAGTTGCTTCTCCATTAAATATTTCATCCAATTCCTTTTTAAGGTATTTTTGAGTTTCTGCATAAGTATCAACATCCGATACAATTTCAACCTCGTCTTTATTAAATTTACTTAAAAGCCATATCAACTTATCATAAACTTTATCACTTATTTTTAACTTAATTGTATGCATATCTTATTTCTCCTTTGTACAAAATTACAGATTTTTTTCCATTTTGTTCGATTTAATCAATAAGGATACCTAAAAAGGCTTTTTTTTAAAACTACATTTCACAAACTATTATTAACTCTAAGATCAGGTGCTTAGCTGATTTACTCATGAACAAAATATCCTTAAAAAGAGTTACTAAAGAACCTGAAAATATAACCACTTAGCACCTTCTTCTAAATTGAGAACCTATTTTTATTAGAACGCTGATGACACTGATTCGACTAAAAAGTCGAAACGCTGATAAAACGGATTAAATGATCCCATTTAGAAACCTCAAATAAATTAAATGATCTAAAAATAATTATTGATAAGATCTCCGTGATCAGCGTTTTCGGTTTTTACCGAAATCCGTTTAATCTGCGTTCTATTAAATTATTCCTTTTAATTTTAATGACCCAAATAGTTGTCAAAACATAGGTACTTAGCGGATTTACTTATAAATAAAAATCCTTATGAAAAGAGTTACTAAAGAACCTGAAAATATAGCCGCTTAGCACCTTCTTCAATTTGAGAGTTATAATTATTAAGCTATTTCTTTGACAGCGTTTCAAAATACACGATAATTTGCTCGACCTCTTCTTCGCTGAGTTCATCTTTATATGATCTCATTAAGCCTTTGCTAAAACCTTTTACCAAATCCTCATCAGGGCTGTAAATCGATTTCTTGATGTATTCGGCATCAACCATAACTGTTCTCTCTACTCCTTTTGTCTCTATTTCGACTTCGTGTCCGAAAATTCCTTTATACGATGGCCCGACTAACTTAGATCCATCCAATGAGTGACATGCTATACAACCATTATCTCTTAAAACTTTCAATCCCAATGCTCCGGGAGTAGCTGCGGCTATAACTGCTGCTGTGGTATCAATATACCATTCATCGTATTTTTCTTGCGATAACACTTTCACCTCGGTTGTCATGAATGAGTGCTGCAAACCACAATATTCTGCACAAAACAGATCGTATGATCCTTCCCGTTTTGCCTCGAACCACATATCAATTATTCTACCCGGTACAATATCTCTCTTAACTCTAAAAGCAGGTATGTATAAACTATGCAATACATCGGGCGATGATAACTTTAATGCGATTGCTTTATCAATAGGTATAATTAAAGTATCCGTTTTTTTACCATTTGGATATTCAAATTTCCACGACCACATTTGAGCGGTGGTTTTTATCTCAATTGAATCTTTAGGTGCATCAGACATCATTGGTATCCATGCCATCCAACCGTAATAAAACATTCCTATTACAAGGCCTATTGGAATAATTGTCCAGACAATTTCCAGCCAAATATTACCCTCAATTTGAGTTGGTACCGGATTTTTCTTTTCACGATATCGAATTAAAAAATAAATTAGTACCGCAGTTAATCCGACTAAGAAAAATGCAATTACTCCAAATATAATTACAAATGCGTCATCGATACCTTCTGAAAAATTTGATAGATTTGAATACATTGCTAAGATTTATATATTAAAAACCGTAATCCAAAAATGTTATTATCAATACTAAAGTCATTAAAAGTATTACTCCGGCAACCATAATCGAGTACATTTTTTTGTCGTAATACAAATGCATAAAAACAGAAAATACCAGTAACGATTTTATGGCTGCAATCGACAAAGCAACTATAATACTTATATTTCCTAAATCAATTTTTGTGACAAATACCGATAATAGTGTAAAGCAAATAAGCGAAACCAGAATTATTAAATAGGTTTTAAAACTTACTATTTTGTGTTCTTCCGAGTTTTCCATAATTAAGCTATTAAATAGAATAAAGGAAATAAGAATATCCAAATAATATCAACCAAATGCCAATACAAACCTGCATTTTCAAGTTGCACAAATCGATCGGCATGAATTTTACCATTTCTAACTTTTACAATCATCACTGCAATAAAAATCATCCCAATAATAATATGCAAAGCATGTAATCCTGTCATGAAATAATACAGGCCAAAAAACAATGTTTCACCGTTTCCAAATTGTTGTAATACATCTGATCCGGGATAAAGTCCATGATCAATTTTTGCACCCCACTCAAAATATTTATTTATTAAAAAAATAATTCCTAAAATTAAAGTTACAGATAATAGTGCGATGGTAAGTTTTGCCTTTTTCATTTGAATTGAGGAAATCGACATTGCAATTGTTGCGCTACTAATTAATAATATTATCGTATTTACTGTACCAATCGTAACATCTAATTCTTCAGCAGACATGCTAAATGCAATTCCATTCTTATACCTCGATACTCCATATACTATAAATAATCCACCAAAGAATAATAGTTCAGTAAAGATAAACAACCACATTCCAAGCTTCGAGCCCTCGTGGTCGTAATGATCGTGTGTATCTTGCTCCATATTTTCAGTAATTTTATCAAATCAATATTAAGTCACTGTATTTCAATGTTACACTGTCGTATCTCAATTTTCATTTCAGTCATTGACTGTCATTTCAAATATTATTTGATTTCAGGAATTTCTTCAAAATTCTCAAGTATTGGCGGACTTGAAATTGTCCATTCCAGGGTTTGTCCACCCCAAGGACTTACTTCTGCTTTTTCTCCATTTTTCGCCGATCTAAACAAATTAATTATAATAATTACAAGACCTGCAATCATTATAAATGCACCAAAGGATGATAAGATATTTGCAAAATGAAATTCAGGAACGTAATCGTAATATCTTCGTGGCATTCCTGCTATTCCCAAATAAAACATGGGTGTGTAAAGCAATAGGAATCCAAAAAAGAAAACGATCCATCCTGTATCTGCCCACCAGGCATCGTACATTTTACCATAAATTTTAGGAAACCAATAATGTATTCCTGCAAAAAATGCAAAACCCACTCCACCGAATACTATAAAGTGAAAATGCGATACAACAAATGCCGTATCATGCAAATGAACATTGATTGCCATTGCTCCCAGCACCAATCCTGATAATCCTCCGATCATAAATACAAATAAAAAGGACACTGCCCAATACATTGGAGTTTTTAAAACAATTGATCCTTTGTATAAAGTAGCAAGCCAATTAAATATTTTAATGGCACTTGGAATTGCAACTAAAAATGTTAAAAACGAAAAAGCAAACAAAGAGGTCTCGCTCATTCCTGCTGTGAACATATGATGTCCCCAAACAAAATAGCCAACAAATGCTATCAGTAAAGTTGATATAACGATTGCATTGTAACCAAATATTTCCTTTTTTGCAAAAGTTGGTATTACCTCGGATATTACACCCATTGCCGGCAAAATCATTATATAAACGGCGGGATGCGAATAAATCCAGAACAAATGCTGGTATAACACCGGATCCCCTCCTAAAGCGGGATCGAAAAAGCCAATATTTAATACTCTCTCTGCAACAACCATTAATAATGTAATTCCAATTACAGGTGTTGCTAACAACTGAATCCAAGCTGTTCCGTATAATGTCCACGGGAATAAAGGCATTTTAAACCATCCCATGCCCGGCGCCCGCATTCTGTGCATTGTAACAATAAAGTTTAATCCTGTAAGGATTGAAGAAAAACCTAATACAAATGCCCCAATTAAAGCAGGCAATACATTCGATTGAGTTCTAAAACTATAAGGTGCATAAAATGTCCATCCGGTATCGGGCGAAGCGCCATTCATAAACTGAGATGACAATGCTATTGCTGCTCCAATTATATATAACCACCACGATAATAAATTTAATTTTGGATAAAAAACATCTTTTGCACCAATTAATATAGGCAGAAAAAAGTTTCCGAAAATGGCCGGGATTCCGGGTACAACAATTAAGAAAATCATTGTTATTCCATGCATAGTAAAAACTGCATTGTATGATTTAGCTTCCATAATGGTTTTACCCGGTGCTATCAGTTCTAACTTCATAAGTAAACCTAAAATAGCCCCCACAATAAAAAAACTCATTATTGAGTATAAATAGAGTAGTCCTATTTTTTTATGATCAGTTGAGAATATCCATGCAAAAATTCCTTTGTATTTTCCTTTGTATTCTAAGTAATTGGGGAGATTTGAATTGCTCATTATTTTCAAATTATTTTATTTACTTGATTGAAATTACTTAATATCCAATAAAACTCCTCGCAGCAAACTGACGAGGTATCTCAATGGAATATTTTATATTCCATGCGCTCCAAATTGCAAAGAATATAAGCCTTTAAGTCCCTCGACTACCGCTCGGGATCAGTTCGGCTAGATAATTTTGATAACAAAATCATAGTCTCACTGATTTTAAATATTCATCAAATTACATAAAATTTAAGCTTTATCAAATAATTGACTACTTGTTTTAACAAAACAAATTTTAAATAGTCTTTGCAAGAAAACGCCAAATACTGCCTTACTCTCGTGTTGAAAACAGTCCCTTACAAAAGTAAACTCCCTGATTTTCAACACTTCAAATTCCGATAGTTATCGGAATGTCTTTGACGCTTTCTTATCAAAGACTTGAAAAAAAAGCAGTTTTCTTGCTGACCTACCATAAATTTGCAAGCTGTGGCAGGAATTTTATAATAATCAGTAAATAAATTGCTATTTACTATAATCTGTTTAAGTGAGTTGCGCCACATCTATTTGCTTAATAGACAGACGAATATTAGGCACTAACAAAATAGCAATACAAGTAACAAAAGAACCTAATTAAAATAAGGCATTTAGGAAACGAAATGCTGTAATTGATATTAAATCTAAATAAGTTTTAAATCTAAATGGTCGAAAAAGTGGATAAAGAGAATATTTATTACGAACTTGAAAGAAATTAGCAATAATTACTTTATATGAAAAAAGAAATAATTAATTACTTCAAACTATTTCTAATCCTTTGTCTCATATCTTTTAGTTCTACATTAAAATCTTACGCTGAAGAAGTTAATTCCAAGCAACACGATGATTCTTATATTTCCAATGATCTTAAATTAGGGGAAAGATTATTTTTCGGATTAATAAAAACCGGAGACAATACTATTAATTGTGCATCCTGTCATAATACCGTAGTAATTGATACATTTAATTGGAATCCCAATGCTCTGGAAATTGCTATTTCCGTTCAAAATATGGATAGCGCCACTTTTGCTAATTCACTATTAAATCCTGTAACTAAAAAGATTTCAGAAGTACATAAAGATGTAAAATTATCTCCTAATCAAATCGAATTAATAAAACAATATCTTAATAATTTCAAGGATGAAGGATTAGGAAAACCCAAAATGCTTGTTACTAAATTAGCATTCTTTATATTCCTAATAATTATTCTTTTTGCTGCTATTCTCGATTTATCAGTCACGAAAATTATAAAATTCAAGCCGCTGCATGGTCTTATTATTTTTGTTGCTCTTGCGTTTATTTTAAAAATAATCGTTCACGACGCAATTGGTTTAGGCCGTACAAAAAATTATGCTCCACTACAGCCTATTAAATTCTCACACCAAGTGCATGTTAGCGATAATAAAATAGATTGCATTTATTGCCATCATACGGTTGAAACGGCAAAATCGGCGGGAATTCCATCAACAAATGTTTGTATGAATTGCCACGAATTAGTACGAGAAGGAACAAACTCAGGAAGATTTGAAATCAATAAAATACTTGCTAATGTTGAGAATAAAAAACCAAGCGAATGGATTAGGATTCATAAACTACCTGATCATGTATTTTTTAGTCACGCTCAACATGCTGGTGTGGGTAAATTAGAATGTGCAGAATGTCATGGTTTAGTTGAAAATGAGCATTTGGTAAAACAATTTAGCGAATTGTCAATGGGCTGGTGTTTAGATTGCCATAGAAGCAAAAAAGTCGATTTCATGAACAATGAATATTATAAAGAGACTTTTAAAGAATATCACGAACAGTTCAAAAATAATACAATTGACTCGTTAACTGTAGCTGAGTTGGGTGGGGAGAATTGTATGAAATGTCATTATTAAATAGTAATGAGTAATGAGTAATGAGTAATGAGTAATGAGTAATGAGTAATGAGTAATGAGTAATGAGTAATGAGTAATGAGTAGTGAGTAGTGAGTAGTGAGTAGTGAAAATTTAGTTGGAATTATTTTAACTGTAATATTTCGACATCCCGATAGTTATCGGGACAATATGACATTTAAAATAAAATTCAGAAAACTCAGAAAACATCTAATAATCGACAACTAAAAAAGTAGTAGTGAGTAATTAGTAGTAAGAATTGAGTACCCGGTAGAGTTGAAAACCTGACAGAGTCAGAATGATCTGTGAGGTCTAAATGAGATATTCATATTCGCCTAGCCGCTTGAAGCGGCTTGGCGAATTCAAAACCTGTCAGGTCGACTCAAAACTTAAAGCATGACTTGACACTAGTAAAAAATTAAGAATTAGAATGCATATGAAAAATAAAATGATAATAATATTAATTATTGCGTTGGTAGTTTTTATAGTTTCTTGTAAAAATAGCCCTACAGATAAATCAAATAGTGAATCTTCTGCATTAACAGAAAACTTTGATTGGCTTTTGGGAAGATGGCATAGAATTAATGAAAAAGATGGCATGGAGACATATGAAATATGGAATAAGATTAATAATACAAAGTACGTAGCCATTGGTTTTACTTTACAAAACAGTGATACAATCTGGAAGGAGAATATTAAATTAATAAAGTCTGATGAAGATTGGAATTTTGAAGTAATTGGAAAAGGTGAATCTAATCCAACAATTTTCAAATTAACTGAGATAGATAAGGAAAGTTTTACTTGTGAAAATGAAATGAACGAATTTCCTAAGAAAATAAAATACTTTAAAAATGAAAACAATATTACAGCTGTAATTTCAGGAGGGGAAATGAAAATTCCTTTTGAGTTTGAGAGGCTAAACACTAATTAGTCTTTGCAAGAAAACGCCAAATACTGCGTTATTCTCGTGTTGAAAACAGTCACTTACAAAAGTAAGCTCCCTGGTTTCCAACACTTCGAAAGCCTTGTCTTTGACGCTTTCTTATCAAAGACTTGAAAAAAAGGCTGTTTTCTTGCTGACACTAATTAGAAAACAATACAGCAGTTTTGAAAATGAAAAAATCACAATAGAATGGCGAAATATTGGAAAAACATAGACAGTGAATTAAATCCTCTCAATAATAAGGAGGAAAATTTGCCTGAAAATAAAAATCAAACAAATCGTAGAGATTTCTTAAAATTATTTGGTTTTGGATTAGCCTCAACGCTTGTCCTTTCGCGTTGTGAAAATATGACACATAAAGCTATTCCTTTCTTAATAAAGCCTGAAGAAATCACGCCGAGTATGGCAAATTATTATGCATCTGGTTTTTTCGATGGTGATAAATATAACAGCATTTTGGTTAAAGTGCTTGATGGCCGCCCAATAAAGATTGAAGGAAATGAACTTTCCAACATTTCGCAAGGAGCAACAAACAGTATTACTCAATCATCATTATTAAGTTTATACGATGATACTCGCTACCAAAAACCGCAAATAAATGGTGTCGATGCGAACTGGACAGAAATTGACAATCAGATTATCAATCATCTTAAAGATATAAAAGGTAAAGTAGCCATTGTGTCATCGAGTATAATTAGTCCAAGTACAAAGAAAGTAATTGAAGATTTTATTAAGGAATATCCAAATACTGAACATATAATTTATGATTCTATTTCATCATCAGCCCTGTTGGATGCTAATGAGCTATGTTTTGGGAAAGGTGTAATTCCAAATTACCAATTCGATAAGGCAAATATGATTGTTGGCATTAATGCTGATTTTCTTGGATCGTGGCTATCTCCGATTGAATACACAAAACAGTATTCGAAAAACAGAAAAGTAAGTGAAAATAAAAAGACAATGTCGCGCCATATTCAAATTGAAAGTGGCATGTCTTTAACCGGAAGTAATGCCGATGAGCGTATTATTATAAATCCATCGCACGAACAAAATATTGTTGCAAATCTTTATAATTACATTGCGAGTAAAAAAGGGCAAGCTCAAATTGAGGCTTTCGGTTCTAACGTTGATATAAATAAATTAGGCGACGAGCTATTAAAAAACAAAGGGAAATCACTTGTGGTTTGCGGAACGAATAATACAGAAACTCAAATTATAGTTGCAGGAATAAACCAAGTTTTAGAAAATTACGGCAAAACAATTTCTTTTGATAATGCGCTTTTAACTAAGCAGGGGAATGATAAAGATTTTGCCAATTTTGTTAAAAATAACAGTGATTATAATGCTGTAATCTTTTACGACTGCAATCCTGTTTATGATTATCCCGATTCAGAAAAAATAACAAGAGCAATACAAAATATTGATTTAAGCATATCACTTTCTTCAATTCCCGATGAGACTTCTGTATTGGTTAAGTATGTTTGTCCTGCAAACAATTATTTGGAATCGTGGAATGATTTCAATCCAAAGATTGGGACTTACGGTTTAGCTCAGCCCTGTATTCATGCAATATTCAATACCAGACAAGAGCAAGTATCCTTGCTAAAATGGAGTGGAATTCAAACAGATTATTATCAATACATTAAAGATTATTGGCGATCTAATATCTATTCAAGAACTAACAGGGTATTTGATTTTGGAGGATTTTGGAATAAATCATTGCAAGATGGTGTGGTTGAAATTTCCGTAAAATCTTCTAAACCTAAATTTAATTTTGATTTAAGTTCGATTAAAATAAAGGCGAACTCAAGTTCTGATTTAGAATTACAAGTTTACGAAAGCGTAAATATTGGAACGGGTAAATATGCCAACAATCCTTGGTTACAAGAATTACCTGATCCTGTTTCGAAGGTAAGCTGGGATAATTATGCAGCTATTTCGCTTGCCTTGGCAAAAGAAAAAAATCTTAAATCGGGTGATGTAATTAATATAAATGGCACATTAAAAATTCCTGTTTTAGTGCAACCCGGGCAAGCAAAATACACCATTTCAATTGCATTAGGTTATGGAAGAACTGTTGCAGGAAAATCGGGGAAAGATGTAGGAGTAAATGTTTACAGTTTAGTTAAAAACAAAGAATTTAGAGAATATTCATTTGAGAATATCTCAATAGAAAAGACAGCCGAATTTAATGAATTTGCAACAACTCAATCTCATGATTCGATGGAAGGGCGAGATATTATCCGTGAAACTTCACTGGAAAAGTATATTGAAAATCCTGAATCAGGAAACGAGCGACATAAAGAAATTGAAAAGCATCATCAATCATTATACAAAGAGCATGAATACAAAGGCCACCATTGGGCAATGTCCGTTGATTTAAATGCATGTACAGGTTGTAATGTTTGTGTGATTGCATGTAATACCGAAAATAATATTCCGATTGTAGGGAAAGAAGAAGTGAAGCGTGCGCACGAAATGCACTGGATGCGAATTGACAGGTATTATGCCGGCGATCCTGAGAATCCGGAAGTTGTTCGCCAACCTGTAATGTGTCAGCATTGCGATAGCGCTCCTTGTGAGAATGTTTGTCCGGTTGGGGCAACGAACCATAGCTCTGAAGGATTAAATCAAATGGCTTATAATCGTTGTATTGGAACACGATATTGCAATAATAACTGTCCGTATAAAGTGCGGAGATTTAATTGGTTTGATTACAATAATGCCGATGCACTTGGTGGTAATTTATACGATCCACACGGAATGACAATGGATTTACCAAGAATGGTTTTAAACCCTGATGTTACTGTTCGTGCAAAAGGTGTAATTGAAAAATGCTCGTTTTGTGTTCAACGAATACAAGAAAAAAAGCTTAAGGCAAAACTTGAAAATCGCGAATTACGCGATGGGGATATAAAAACGGCTTGTCAGCAAACTTGCCCTGCAAATGCAATTGTTTTCGGTGATTTAAATGATGAGAATAGCGAAGTTTCAAAGTTGTTCAAGCAAAAACGTAGGTATCATTTACTGGAAGAATTGCATACCTTACCTTCTGTTGGGTATTTAACTAAGGTTAAGAATAAAAAGTAAAGATAAAAGATAAAAGTAAAAAGTAAAAAGATCAAAGTGAAAAAAGAATAAAGGATAAAGGATAAAGGATAAAGAGTGAAGAGTTAAGAGTGAAGATAAAAGTAAAAAGTAAAAAGATAAAAGTATACGTGTATTGTACTAGGATTAAGATAAAAGTAAAAAGAGTAAAGTGAAATATGTACAGAATAAAGGATAATTAAATTGATAATTTTCAATTGACTATTGATAATTAAAATAACAAATATCAAAAACCAAATGACAATAATAGACAAACAGGAGATTTAATAAACATATTTCGACAAGCTCAATATGACATGTGACTATTATAAGGGCTGTCACACTGAGCCTGTCGAAGTGTTATTCAATCTGGAATCTGGAACTTGAAACTTGAAATCCTGAATTTGTTATTTGAAACTTGGAATCTGAAATTTTGAACTTATAATTTGTAATTTAAAATATAAAAAAGGTGTCAGAAATCTCAACTCGTGAACCATTAATTCTAGGCAATAAAAGCTTAAAAAATATCACTGATGATGTTTTTAATCCTATCGTTGCTAAACCCGGCAAACTTTGGTTTGTAAGTCTTATGATCGCAGGTTCGGCTGCACTTATTGGAGTAATAGCAATTGTACTTACCATATGGAAAGGAATCGGCCTTTGGGGTGTTAACAAAACCATTGGCTGGGGATGGAGCATCACAAACTTTGTATGGTGGGTAGGTATTGGACATGCGGGAACATTTATTTCCGCAATTCTTCTTTTATTTAGACAAAAATGGCGTACAAGTATCAACCGCTCTGCCGAAGCGATGACCATTTTTGCGGTTATATGTGCTGGACTTTTTCCTTTAATTCATATGGGAAGATTTCTACTTGGATTCTTTATTTTTCCTTATCCTAACACCCGAGATGTTTGGGTTAATTTTAATTCTCCATTGCTGTGGGATGTATTTGCAATTACAACCTACTTTTTGGTTTCATTGATTTTCTGGTATGTTGGATTAATTCCTGATTTAGGAACTGTTCGCGACAGAATGAAAACCAAATTCAAAAAGGCGATTTATCGAGTATTAAGTTTTGGGTGGACTGGTTCTGCAAAACACTGGCAACGTTTCGAGATTGTTAGTTTTACCTTGGCTGGTTTAGCTGCACCTTTAGTTTTATCAGTACATACCATTGTAAGTTTTGATTTTGCTACATCGGTAATTCCCGGATGGCATACAACGATCTTCCCTCCTTACTTTGTTTCAGGTGCGATTTTTTCAGGTTTTGCTATGGTGCTTACACTCCTAATCATTGCCCGAAAAACAATGAACTTACAAGATTACATTACCTTAAATCATATTGAGTTGATGAATAAAATCATCATTCTAACGGGTTCGATTGTTGGAGTTGCTTATATGACGGAGTTATTCATGGCATGGTATTCTGGTGTTGAATATGAAATGTTTGCATTTATAAACAGGGCAACCGGGCCATATTGGTGGGCTTATTGGATAATGATGACTTGCAACGTTGTTTCTCCACAATTATTCTGGTTTAAAAAATTACGACGAAGTATCGGATTTACATTTTTTATGTCGATTGTAATTAATATAGGAATGTGGTTCGAACGCTTTGTAATTATTGTGACATCATTGCACCGCGATTATTTACCATCGAGTTGGGAGATGTATAAACCTACACTTTTTGAAATAGCAATTTTTGTTGGAACACTGGGAATTTTCTTTACTTGTTTCTTACTGTTTGTAAGATTTTTCCCTGTAATAGCAATGGCCGAAGTTAAAACAACAATAAAGAACAAATGACAAATGAGTTCCAAATATCAAATATCAAATTATCAATACAGGTTTGGATATTGGTGCTTAATATTTAAGTTATTCTATAATAAAAAAAGTAAACTGTAAAAAACAGGCAGTAAAGAAAGCACCAAATCACAAAAAACAAATGACAAATGAGTTCCAAATATCAAATTATCAATACAGGTTTAGATTTTGAAATCTGGAATCTGGAATCTGGAATTTGAAATTGGTGGCAAACATTGAAATAAAACAATTATCAAATGAATGAAATATCAGGATATTACGATAAAGAAATCAATTTACTGAATGCCGTAAAAGATTTAAGAGAAAATAAAATCAAGATTAAAGATGTGTTTTCTCCTTATCCTGTGCATGGTTTAGATCATGCAATGGGAACCAAAAGGTCGTATTTACCAAAAGCTGCATTTATTGGTGGAGCGATTGGTGCAATCTCAGGATTTGGATTTCAGGCTTGGGTTTTTACGAAAGCTTACCCGATTAACATTGGTGGCAAACCTTTATTGGCTGTTCCATCATTTATTCCGGTGACTTTTGAATGTGCCATTTTATTTGCTGCTTTTGCAATCGTAATTGCTTATTTGGTAAAATCGCATTTAGGCCCGGGTGCCGATAATAAAATATATGACGAAAGAGCTACCGATGATAGATTTGTAGTTGTTCTTGATATAAAAGAAAATAATACTGAAGATATAAAAGCCATTAAATCAAAATTTGAAGGCACTGGTGCTTTGGATATAAAATATTACGATTAAAAATATAAAAATGACAAAAAACAAAACACAAATAAATCACAATGTTTAAAAACTAAATATTCTATTAAGTTTTGTACATTAAAATTTGAGTTTTGGAATTTATTTGTTTTTTGAAAATTGCTATTTGTTATTTCAATTAAGTGTTTTTACAATAAAAAAGGAACACAATAACAAACACAAATTTGCACGAATTAAATAATGCATCTAAGTATTATGGAGAATCTAAACTTAACATTTCAATTTAATAAAAAAACTAAAATTGTTTTAGGCGGATTAATTTTGATAGGTTTAATTGCTTTAATCTTTGGGTTTTTAAACTATTCGCCTGAAAAAGTATGGTCTGCCTTAGTTTTAAATTCAGTTAACTTTTTAACCATCGGATTGGGAGCTACTTTTTTCATTGCCATTCACATAATTACACAATCGGGTTGGCATGTATCTATTCAGCGAATTCCTGAAGCAATTAGTATGTATTTACCCATTGGCGGAATTCTTATGTTATTAATGCTTTTCGGAATCGGTCATGTATATCATTGGATTCATGAAGTACATCACGATCCTATTATTGCAAATAAAGAAGCATATTTGAATGTTCCTTTTTTTATTGGCAGATTGTTAATTTATTTATCTGTCTGGACAGCTTTAACTCTTGTATTAAGAAAGCTTTCAAAGAAAAGTGACATAGAGAACGAACTTAAATTCTACAATAAAAGCAGAACCTATGCTGCATTATTTCTTGTGTTTTTTGCTTTGTCAATTGTTACTTTTTCGTGGGATTGGTTAATGTCCATCGAGGCACATTGGTTTAGTACTTTATTTGGTTGGTATGTTTTATCCGGAGTAATTGTAAAAAGCTTTGCGGCTATAATAATTGTGTTGGCTATTTTAAGATATTTAGGTTATATGGAGTTTATTACCAAAGAAAACATTCACGATTTAGCCCGATATTTATTTTCATTTTCTATTTTCTGGATGTACTTATGGTTCTCGCAATTCATGCTTATTTGGTATGCGAATATGCCTGAAGAAACATTTTATTTTATTCATAGATTAGAAGATTATAAGCTGCTTTTCTTTGCGAATCTTGCCCTTAATTTCTTAATTCCGTTTTTGGTTTTAATAGTACGGAAATTCCGAAGGATTCTTTGGATAGTTGCTTTTATGGCTGTTATTGTACTTATAGGTCAATGGGTCGATCAATATTTAATGATTTTCCCGGGAACAATGAAAGAAGTACAATCCATAGGTTTTTTTGATATTGGATTAAGTATTGGATATTTTGGCATCTTTTTATGGGTTGTGCTACAATCCTTAACTAAAGCTGATTTGCTTCCAAAGAATCATCCGTACCTCAACGAAAGTTTCAACTATGAAAACATGTAGTTTTTGTAATAAAACATCGAATTCCGATAGCTATCGGAACGTCTTTGACGTTTTCTTATCAAAAATCCGAAAAATATTAATTATGAAAAAGACATTATATATTATTCTTAGTTTATCCATATTACTTGCATCTTGCGATAGAAGAAGCACCGAAAGAGGTTATAGCTTTTTACCTGACATGCAAGAATCACAGGCTTATGATACCTACAGTGAAAATCCTAATTTTGCGGATTCGATGACTTTACGAAAACCTGTTGCCGGAACAATCCCAAGAGAATTTATACCCTACCATTTAACAAAAACGGATGAAGACCTTTTAATTGCCGGAAAAAGTTTTACTAATCCTTTGGAGAATACTGAAGAGAATCTGGCAAAAGGAAAACTTCAATTTGAAAGATTCTGTTCCCAATGTCATGGAGAAAAAGGCGATGGACAAGGATTCTTATACACAAGTAAAAAGTATGCTTACCCTCCTGCAAACCTTACTTTAGAAAAAACTATTAATCGCCCTGACGGAGAATTATATCACATAATAAATGTTGGAATAAAAATTATGGGTGCTCATGCTTCTCAAATTTCTCAAGATGATCGATGGAGAGTTGTTATGTATGTGAGGGAAGGTTTACAGGAAAAATAAATTTGTTCGGAGAATTATACCAATTGTATATTTAAATGCACTGAAAGTGCCTTTAAATATTTACAATGGTTAATGCCGATACATTATCAACGTGCTTTATGTATAAAGCGCATTTTGATAAGTAATCGGTATTACTATTTTTGCCGGACTCTTTTTTAAGGCTGTCCCCACTGCGAAAAATCACCATTCCGTGAAACCTTCCTGCATGGTTGCAGGAACAAATCTCGCTCAGAGAAAGTACCTCGCACTAGTGCAGTAACCTCAAGTAAAAAACCACTATTGGATTTAAATAGATTTTGTGAATTTAAAAGGATTTGGATGGTGGATGTGTTTTTATGGTAACGTTGTTGTATGCGTAGTGCGAACTTGACCGCACTTTCTTATCAGTTTACTAAGTAGCGAATTTAATTTTTGAACACCATTAAAACAAATTTAATTGCTGTGAAGAAAGTAAATTTGCGAGGCTACTTAATCTTATAGCCCTTACGGACAGTGCGTTTGCTCGCATTACGTTTACAAATTGTTATGCCTTTTTTTTATCTGCAATTTAGAATGTCAGGATTTTAATTTATTCTACACTGTTACTTAGAAATATTAACGGCGTAAGTTTTATCATTCTGAGTTTCCAATGAATAAGTAATATGCTCTCCCTCAATTAGATTGTCATATCCCGATACTTTTACACTGTTAATGTGAACAAAAACATCGCTACTCCCAACAGATGGAGCGATAAAACCAAAACCTTTAACCTCATTAAACCATTTGACAGTTCCTTTAAAAATATCATAATTAGAGGTTTTATTAATTATTTGAATTAAATCAGGTATAGAAGTTGAATTATGCTGTTTATATTCAGAAGATAATTGTGTAAATCTTTTTAAGGCACCAGAATGATAATGATTAATATCTAATACTTTTAAATATTCTGATTCCGCCTCTTCCCTTTTATTTTCTTTCTCAAGTCTTTGACCTGCTTTAAAATGAATTTCCGCAATTTTGCTAGGGTCTACAACCTTAATGATTTCCTTAACTACTTTCTCCATTCCTTCACTTGTGGAGACTGCAAGTTTATCAGCCAATATAGGACTGAATGATTGAACTTCATGTTTTGATACTTTATGCCATATGGGTAAAATAGTTTTCTCGTTTTCTTCTTGAGACATTAGTCCATTTAATTCTAGTTGAGTCCATTTTTTAATAAAAAAATCTGGACTCAATACCACAATGCCATAAGTTGATTGAGAAAGTCCTTTATTAATTTCTTCGTTTAAACTATCACCCAATTTCAAAGTAAAATTGTCGTACCAGACCGAAAGCCCCAATTTTATTAATGATTTGGCCAACTGATTAACACAGTCAACTTTATCTTCACTGGCATGACTTATAAAAACATCATATTTCATACTTTTAAATTATTCGGTTTAACCCTAGAAAAATTAAATCCATAACTAAAGCTTTACTATCCTCTAATTGGGCACAACGTCAGTTTGTCTAAAAACTGCTTCAGTGTCTAAATTTAGATCAATTTTTAGTCATTTTTAAGCTTTTTAAGGCATGTTTGAATATAACTTAAAAATTAAATCATAGATTTTGCAAAATATTTTCGAGCACCATATGGGTTTAAAATAAGCATAAAAAGCCAAAAAATATAAGAAACATTAGAAAGCATGTTTTCCAGATACTTTTTCAACATATCTACTCCTAAAATATTAATGATCCTACGCAGATTATATGCTGTAAACATTAATCCAACATCCGACTCGGCTCTTTCCATCCCCTTTTTAGTCATTATGTAACTAAAACCCCATTGTCGTTTGATTGTTCCGTAAGGATGCTCTACGATTGATTGCCTTTTTCGGTAGTAATCTTTATTATTTTCTATCCGCTTTTTGTTTGTTTCTATTAACTCTTGGTATTCGCTTCTTTGTATTGCTTTTCCGTATTTGGCTTTAGAACATTCATGTTTTACAGGGCATATAATACAAGCTTTGGTTACATAT
Organism: Bacteroidales bacterium; assembly: GCA_013138975.1. Taxonomy (GTDB): domain Bacteria; phylum Bacteroidota; class Bacteroidia; order Bacteroidales; family UBA12077; genus UBA12077. The sequence continues at coordinate 2,826 of WTBR01000111.1, read as the reverse complement.
CGTTTGAAATTGTATGTTTTCGCTTTATGTATTTTGCCTGTTGTATGTAATTTATGGTTTTGAGGGCAGATGTAACAATCTTCCTGCTTGTTATAAGTAAAGTTTTCTACATTATATTTTGGATTAGGAGCCTGAGCCGCAACAGATGGAATAGCAACCATTACATCGAGCCCAAGCTCATTAGCAATTTTAAATTCGCTTCCTGTATGATATCCTTTATCGTATAAGGTTGTGAATGTGTTTGTACCCAAAATTGCTTTAGCACTTTGAAGCATCACCCCCATAGCTTTGGAATCATTTGTATTAGTTACTTTGTAATCAATGGGGATGCAAAACTTGCTGTCTACTGTCGTTTGAACGTTATAAGCTACTTCCGTAATGTTATTACGAGTTATCATTTGCCTGCTTTCAGGATCTGATGTGGATATTTGTACCTGCCCTCCTGTTTTAAGTTGATTTTCCAGATTCTTATATTCCTTTCTCCTGTCCAAGTGTTTCTTTATTTCCTTTTTTGCCTTTTCCCAATCGCCATCTTGTTTGGCCAACTCTTCATTATATTCTTCCAGTTTGTTGTCGATGTAGGCTATATGCCTATCAATCTTCATTTGATTATAATTATTCTTCTTACTATTTTGTGCCCTTAATTTTGTACTGTCTCCGGCAAGTAGCTTACCCCCTATAAGATAAAAATGTTTAGCCAGCTCAACAGTAGCCCTAAAAACTTTCTTAATCGCTTTATTATTATCCCGACGAAAATTAGATATAGTATTGTGATCGGGGTGGCGTTGTTCCAATAACCACATCACCTCGATATTACGCTTACATTCTATTTCCAGATTTCTTGACGAACGAACTCGATTTAAATAACCATAAATAAATAGCTTTAACAACACTTCAGGGTGATATCCTGGGCGGCCATTTTCACCAAAATCTACTTTAAATCCATATTCATCTAAAGGCAAACTATTTACAAACAAGTCTATCAGGCGCACTTCATTATCATGTTCTATTGATTGGTCAAGAGATACCGGAAACAGGTTGATTTGTGATCTATCTGTTCCTACGATATATTTCATGATCTTATCTTATTGGTTATCACAAGATAATGAGAAATAAGAATCTTGTCAAATTTATAACAGCCTAATTTACTGAATGTTAATAAAATTCACAGTATTGTTAATAAAGAAGGTTTTTAGACAGTCTGACGTTTAGTATAAGAATATGTAGCCGACTGCATTGCACATTCTTGTCAAGTTACACAAAAGTTGAAGTGGGCTACAACCCTTAAATTTACTACTGCCTCGGCTATTATTTTTATACATTGTTACCAGCTGTTTTTACTCTGTTTCATCTTTTTCAGACAATGCTTTCAACCCTTTAAAACTCATTGTCAAAGTCAGTTCCATTAGTTTAATAAAATTCTCTTCTTTCAAAGAATTTGTTGTTTTCAAGGCAAAAGCTCCAACAATAATAAAAAATAGAGGTAGAAAAAAAATCACCGACAAGAAACGATACCAAGAAATATCACTCGAAGCAAGTTGAAGGAGAAAATATCCTATTCCAATGAAGATTCCAAACCAGAATCCCCCACTTATTATTATTCGTTTCAAATTGTCATTTTCTAATTCAAGTTTTGCTTTTTGTTTTTTATAAAGGTCATTGTCTGTTTGTTGCATAATTGTAATTAGTAATTGATTGTTATTATTTGAAGTAAGATAGTTAAACCAATTTTCTTTGTTCTTTTCTAAAAGAGTCTGAATATTCGACTTGATAATTTCTGCTCCACTTCTATATTTATCCCATTCAGGGTTTGCGTCAAAAGCATTAAGGCTAAAATCAACCGAGTTTAAAAAATGACTAAGTAGGTCATTTGTCAAGTCAAAATCAAAGGTTTGGTTGTCAATTTTAGAAGTTAAAACCCCTGCCATTGCTTGATTTACATTTGCAGACATTCCAATATAATTCCCTTTAGCAATTCTAATATGAACCTGCTCTAAATTTGCACTCTCAACATACTCATACATTTTTTTCTGAATTTTGAGCATTTGATTAAAAGTATCGAGTGCGGTTAGAAAATCCTCGTTTATCATTGCTTGCTTTGCCACTGGCTCAAGCTTTTTGATTTTAATTGAGATTGAACTGGATTTCCAATTGATTTCCATCTTTAATAAAAAATCCTGTGCCTTTATTCCTACAGAGTCTCTGTTAGAATCAACAATGGATAATACTTGTTCTATTTCATATTGGGCTGTATTTGCACATTGTATAGCTAATGGAAAATCTAAGTTTTTGTAATTACCGAAATATAAACAGTCATTTTCTTCAAACCTATAATAATGTTCTAATGCAGAACCTTGTATTTTTTGGTCATGGCTTATAGTAGGGTCTAATAAAACTTTGTATTTGAGTATATTTGCAGCTTGACCATAACAGTCAGCTGCTTGTTGAAATAATTGCAAATTATTATCAGATTTACGTGCAATATCTTTTGCCTTTAATCCTTCATTATAAAACTTGTTGGCTTCTTCAATATAGTCGTCTAAATCCATAGGCTTTTAGTATGTTATGCATTTTTTAAATGGCTGGTAACTTGTATATAAAACCAACCTATTGTCATTACATTGCCGCATAGTAAATGTAAGGGCATATAAGTTGTCGTTACTTCTCATTTGTCAACTGTTAATTGCCACTAAGATAATCAATTTGTTAGTTATATGTTTCTTGTGTTTTAAAAATAGATAAACAAATAATTAACCCGTATTAGGCATTAGGTTTTTCAAGTTAAGTTGTATCAGTACCTTTATAAAAGCACATCAATCCTTCATT
>WTBR01000058.1 GCA_013138975.1 Bacteroidales bacterium | reverse complement strand
GACATGATATTGGGCCTAATCATCCTGATATGATTAATATGGTAGAGTATTTGGACAGTTTAGTTGGGGTATTCTATTATAAAATAAATGAATTAGCAATTGCAGAGAACATTAATATAATTATTACTTCGGATCATGGTATGGGAGAAATAAGTAAAAATCGAACCATATATTTAGATGATTTAATTTCTAAAAATTGGTGTAAGCATATAGATGGTGCTAATCCGGTATACTCTATTGAAGCAAAAGATGAATACTATGATACTATATTAAATATTCTATCAAATACTGAACACGTTAAATTTTGGGAGAAAAAGAATATTCCGGAAAGATTCCATTATGGAAAAAGTGATAGGGTAAAAGATTTTGTTCTTGTTGCAGACAGTAGTTGGAGTTTGTTAAAATCCTCAAACAAAAGAAGTTATTCAGGGGGAACTCATGGCTATGATAATAAGAACAAAGATATGTATGCTATTTTTTATGCATCTGGATCAGCATTTAAAAGTAATTATAAGAGTAAAGCGATCAATAATATTGATATTTATCCTCTCATTTGTCGAATTCTAAATCTTAAGCCAAATAGTGTTGATGGGAAAATAGAAAGCACTGAAAATATGTTAAAATAAGCTAATGTAATAAATATAGTAGCATCATCTTTTCATTCAATTTTTAAGATAAAAAGTGGCATCACTTCTTTCTGTTTAACAAATCATATACTAGACTTAACAACCCAAAAAGAGGTAATTTCTTAAAAAAGTGAAAAAATCTTCAAAATCTTGATTAAAAGGCAATAATAAAAACATTAAAAAGGGGTTAATATCTCGTTGATAAAAAATAATTTGTCTTAATCTCTTATTCGAGTTGACTTTTGTCATGTTATTAACAATCGATGTGAAAACTTTAAATGAACAATATTTTTATATAATTTTTTTTTTTATTATGACGACTAAATCCTTTAATTACAATAGATTCAGAGGTTTATAACGATTCGTTAATAACTATTGCGAAATGTTAATAATGCGAATAAAAACATTTTGTTATGAGTAGAAAGTATGTTTAACTTAGCAATACTTTTCTAAAAAAGTGTTTAAAAGCATAAAAGATTATACATAAACTCATTATAATTCTGTTTAAAAAATGAATGTAAAAGGAATGGCAACTGATGGAAAAATAAGCGAAAAATCACCAGAAAAAACAAAGCAAAAGACGTTTACTTTTGATGAAGCTTTTAAAAGCTCAAAAGAGTATTTTGGTGGTGATGAGCTTGCAGCTCGTGTTTGGGCTAATAAATATGCGTTGAAGGATTCTTATGGTAATTTGTTTGAAAAAAACCCTGATGAAATGCATATTAGGCTTGCTAAAGAAATAGCAAGAATTGAAAAACGCTACCCAAACCCAATGTCTGAGGAAAAGGTATATGGGCTTTTAAAAGATTTTAAATATATAATACCACAAGGTGGTCCAATGTCAGGTATCGGTAATAAATATCAGATAGCGTCCTTATCAAACTGTTTTGTAATTGGTCATAAAAATCCGGCCGATTCATATGGTGGAATTATGAAAATGGATCAAGAACAGGTTCAATTAATGAAACGTCGTGGGGGGGTTGGACATGATTTATCACATATCCGTCCACAAGGAAGTCCTGTATTAAACAGCGCACTTACTTCAACTGGTGTAGTTCCATTTATGGAAAGATACTCTAATTCGACACGTGAGGTTGCCCAAGATGGTCGAAGAGGAGCTCTTATGTTAAGTATTTCAAGTAAGCATCCAGATGTAGAGAAATTTATTGATGCGAAGTTAGAAGCAGGAAAGGTTACAGGAGCAAATGTTTCCGTAAGAATAGATGATGAGTTTATGCAATCTATTGTAAATAATAAACCTTATACACAACAATATCCGATTGAATCCAACGAACCTACATTTAAACAAAATGTTGATGCAGGGAAAATATGGAAAAAAATTGTTCATAATGCGTGGAAATCTGCTGAACCGGGGATTCTATTTTGGGATACTATAATAAATGAATCCGTTGCCGATAGTTATGCCGATTTAGGATATAAAACCGTATCTACTAATCCATGTGGTGAAATACCTCTTTGTCCTTATGATAGTTGCAGATTAATAGCTGTTAACCTATATAGTTACGTTGAAAATGCGTTCAAGCCAGAAGCAAAATTTAATTTCGAATTATTTAAAGAACATGTAGGGTATGCTCAAAGAATAATGGATGATATTATTGATCTTGAGTTAGAAAAAATTGATGCTATTTTAAATAAAATTGAGCAAGACGCTGAAGATTATGAAGTAAAAATGGTTGAAGATAAGCTATGGAGAAACATTCGCGAAAAAGCTGCTGAAGGAAGAAGAACCGGTGTTGGAATTACAGCAGAAGGAGATATGCTTGCAGCGTTGAATTTACGTTATGGTAGTGAGATAGCAGTTGATTTTTCGGAAGAAGTTCATAAAACATTAGCTATTGCTGCTTATCGATCATCAGTGGATATGGCAAAAGAACGTGGGGCATTTGATATTTTTGATGCTCAAAAGGAAAAGGGAAATCCTTTTATTTTAAGATTAAAGGGTCAAGATGAGCAGTTATATGCTGATATGGTTCGATATGGAAGAAGGAATATTGCTTTACTTACGATAGCACCAACAGGTACAACAAGTTTAATGACTCAAACAACTTCAGGAATTGAACCTGTATTTATGCCTGTTTATAAAAGAAGAAGAAAAGTAAATCCAAATGATCCGGATACAACAATTTCTTTTATAGATGAAATTGGTGATTCATGGGAAGAATATAATGTATTTCACCATAAATTTATGGATTGGTTAAATATCAATGGATTTAACCCTGAAGAAGTGAAAACAATGTCTGACGAAGAGATTGAAGCTGTTATTGAAAAGACACCTTATTATAAAGCTTCGTCTAATGATGTAGATTGGTTAAATAAGGTTAAAATGCAGGGAAGAATTCAAAAATGGGTTGATCACTCAATAAGTGTTACAATAAATCTTCCGGCAGATGCTAAAGAGGAATTAGTTGGACAGTTATATATTACTGCATGGGAAAGTGGATGTAAAGGTGTAACTGTATACCGTGAGGGTTCGCGTTCCGGAGTTTTAATCTCAAATAAAAAAGACAAGAAAGAGGTAGAGGTTGAAGAGAATAGAGTTGTAACAAAAAGGCCAAAGAAATTAAAAGCAGAGATAATTCGATTCAATAACAACGATGAAAAATGGATTGCATTTGTTGGATTAAAGGATAATCGACCATATGAAATTTTTACTGGTCTTGCGGATCCAGAGATGTTTCCAATTCCAAATTCAATTAAAAGAGGTGAAATTCTAAAGGTAAAAGATAGAGAAGGAAAAAGTCGTTATGATTTTCAATATATCGATAAATATGGTTATGAAAACACTATGGGAGGATTATCTCATATGTTTCAAGAAGAATTTTGGAATTATGCTAAATTAATTTCAGGAGTATTGCGTCATGGAATGCCTATATCGGGAGTTGTGAACTTGATACAATCATTAAGATTGGATAGTGAAACAATAAATACCTGGAAAAATGGTGTAGAAAGGGCATTGAAAAGATATATACCTGATGGAACTAAGCCTAAAACAGGAACAAAATGTATGGAATGTGAATCAAGTAATGTTATATATCAAGAAGGATGTCTGATTTGTACAGATTGTGGACATTCAAAATGTGGATAAATGATTCTAAAAGTTTAAGTATGTATTTAAAGAACCCGGTTTTGAACCGGGTTTTTTTTATGGTTTAAAACAGAAATTTTATAAAAGATAATTATGAATTTCGTAAAGAAGCATTTATATCTTACTTTTGCTATATAAAACAATCAATAAAAAACTTAATATAATTATGGCTAACAAAATGAAAGCTCTTGTAAAGTCAAAACCAGAAAAAGGTTTATGGATGGAAGAGGTTGATATTCCAAAAATTGGAGTTAATGATATTCTAATCAAAGTTAAAAAATCAGCTATTTGTGGAACAGACTTACATATATATCGTTGGGATGAATGGTCACAAAATACAATTAAAACACCAATGACAATTGGACATGAATATGTTGGAACAGTTGCAGAAATGGGTGCTGGTGTAACCGGTTTTGAAATAGGAGAGCGAGTAACAGGAGAAGGTCATATTGCTTGTGGACATTGTAGAAACTGTCGTCGAGGTCGTCAGCACGTGTGCGAAAATACTGTAGGAATTGGTGTAAATATTGATGGATCATTTGCAGAATATGTTAAAGTCCCTGCTTCAAATGTTATGAAAATGAATGCAGATATTCCAGATGATATGTTAGCTATTATGGATCCATTTGGAAATGCTGCGCATACTGCACTTTCTTGGTCATTAGTAGGTGAAGATGTTCTTGTTACAGGTTCTGGTTTAATTGGAAGTATGTGTGTAGCTATAGCTAAATTTGCAGGAGCACGCTATGTTGTTGCAACAGAAACAAATGAATATAGAATAGAGCTTGCTAAAAAGATGGGTGCTACAAGAGTAGTAAATCCATTAAAAGAGAACCTTAGTGATGTAGTTAAAGAACTTGATATGATTGGCTTTGATATTGGTTTGGAATGTTCCGGATCACCACATGCCTTTGATGATATGTTAAATCATATGTATAATTCAGGGAAAATATCACTATTAGGAATACTGCCTCCAAAAACCGGAATTAATTGGGATAAAGTAATTTTTAAAGGTCTTACACTGAAAGGTATTTATGGAAGAGAAATGTTTGAAACATGGTACAAAATGGAACAAATGTTACATTCAGGATTAGATTTAAGTCCAATTATTTCTCATCAATTCCCAATTGACGAATTCGAAAAAGGATTCCAAATTATGGATGAAGGCAATTGCGGTAAAGTTATCTTGAATTGGGAGTAAAAAAAATAATATGGATAATAGAAAAGTAAGAGTACGGTTTGCACCAAGTCCGACAGGACCTTTGCATATGGGCGGTGTTAGAACAGCATTGTTTAATTATCTTTTTGCAAAGAAAAATAATGGTCAGTTTATTCTAAGAATTGAAGATACTGATCAAGCAAGATTTGTGGAAGGTGCAGAAGATTATATTATTGCGTCGTTAAAATGGTGCGGAATTCAAATTGATGAAGGAATTGAAGAAGGTGGATCTTATGGCCCATATCGTCAGTCGGACAGAAAAGAATTATATAAGGAATTTGCTGAAAATTTAATTAATTCAGGCGATGCATATTATGCTTTTGATACCGGCGAAGAATTAGAGGCGATGAGAGAGAGGTTGAAAGAAGAGAAAAGCAGCGTTCAACAATATAATGCTCTTACCAGGGGTAATATGAGAAACTCACTTACATTATCTGAGGAAGAAACAAAAAAACTACTTAAGGAAAATGTACCTTATGTTATTCGATTTAAGTTACAGGAGAATGAAGAGGTTATAGTTGAGGATATTATTCGCGGAACTGTGAAATTTGATACAAATCAGTTGGATGATAAGGTATTATTTAAATCAGATGGAATGCCAACTTATCATTTAGCAAATGTGGTTGACGATCATTTAATGAAAATTTCGCATGTTATTCGTGGAGAAGAATGGTTGCCGTCTTTACCATTGCATGTATTATTGTATAGAGCTTTTGGATGGGATGAGACAAAACCGGAATTTGCACATCTTCCATTATTATTAAAACCAAATGGAAAAGGTAAATTAAGTAAACGCGATGGAGATGCATTAGGGTTTCCTGTATTTCCTCTTGAATGGACAGATCCTAAATCAGGTGATGTTTCTCGGGGATATCGTGAAGATGGTTATTTCCCTGAATCCTTTGTGAATATGATAGCCTTGTTAGGATGGAATCCCGGAACAGAAGAGGAAATACTTTCTATGCGAGACTTAACTAATTCTTTTGAGTTAGAGAAAGTACATAAAGCAGGAGCAAAATTCGATCATGAAAAAGCAAAATGGTTCAATCATAAATATTTGTCAAATACAGCAGACGAAAAATTAGCAAAGGCATTTCAACTTATTTTAAAAGAAAAGGAAATAAAAGTTGAAGATAGTTTTGTAATTGAAATTGTAAAGCTGATTAAAGAACGAGTCAATTTTGTTTCTGACTTTTGGGATCAATCTTATTTCTTTTTCCAAGCTCCTACAGAATACGATAAAAAAGTAGTTAAAAAGCGTTGGAAGGAAGATACCCCAAAAATACTTTCGGAACTAAAAAAGCAACTTGAGGAGCTCGAAAACTTCGACCAGTCTAGCTTGGAGATATTAATTCAGAGTTTCCTTGAAGGAAAAGAGTTTGGAATGGGACAAGTTATGAATCCTTTCAGATTAACACTTGTAGGTGCAGGAATTGGGCCGAGTGTATTAGAAATTGCTGAATTGTTAGGAAAGCAAGAAACTTTAAATAGATTGCAGACAGGTATTGATAATATAAAACGCTAAATCAGCAAACCGTAACACGGATTTTTATATAATTTGAAAATTAATTATAATCATAAAGAAGCCGTGCCACGGTTTATTACGAAATACGAATAATGAATTTTCCTGAAGATTTTTTTTTGGATTTTCATGCACATCAGCGAATGCCTGCTGAAAAAGAAATTGTAATACAGAGTTTATTTTTACAATATGATCTTATCACTAATACTAGTGATAAGATTTTTTTTACAGCAGGTCTTCATCCATGGCACGCAGATCAACTTTCTATTGAAGAGCTTAAAACTCGACTTGAACAGTTTATAAATTCAAAATCAATTATAGCGGTTGGTGAGGCAGGTCTGGATAAGCTAAAAGGACCTGATCTTGATGTTCAGATTGAAGTTTTTAAACAGCATATTGAAATAGCTGAAAAGTATAATTTACCTCTAATAGTGCATTCAGTAAAAGCACATAACGAAATTTTAAAGCTTAAAATTGAATCGAAATCGAAGGTGCCTTGGGTAATACATCATTTTAATGGAGGTAAACAGATTGCTACAGAATTTATTAAGCATGGTTTTTACTTATCGGTATCCAAACATATAAACAATGAAAAATCAAGAATCAATCATTATTTAGGAGAATTACCAATAGAAAAGATATTTCTTGAAACGGATGATTTTAATATAGATATTAAATATTTGTATGAGTATGCAGCTCGAAAATTTAATATGAGTATTGAAGATTTTAAAAAACAATTGATAAAAAATTTAAAAGGTTTATTGAATGAACAGTGAGAATTGGCAAGAAAGAACGGAGCTGTTAATTGGCAAGGATAAAATAAATATACTTAATAAGGCTCATGTTTTAGTTGTAGGATTAGGCGGAGTGGGAGCATATGCAGCAGAAAATTTATGTCGGGCAGGAATAGGCGAAATGACAATTGTAGATGGAGATTTTTTTAATCCTTCGAATAAAAACAGACAATTACCTGCAATGGAAAGTACAATTGGAAAGCCAAAAGCAGAGGTTTTAGGTAATAGATTGTTAGATATAAATCCTGAATTAAAATTGAATCTTATTCAAGAATATATTAGAGAAGATAGAATTAAAGAGATTCTTAGTACATCGTTTGACTATGTAGTAGATGCAATTGATACCTTAACTCCAAAAGTGTATCTAATATTTCATTGTGTACAAAATGGATTGAAACTAGTTAGCTCATTGGGTGCTGGGGGAAGATTAGATCCAACAAAAATTACAATAAAAGATATTTCAAAATCGTATAATTGCCGACTTGGAGCAACTTTAAGAAAACGATTGCGTAAGCTTGGAATAAGTAAAGGTTTTAAAGTAGTTTTTTCTGAAGATAAGTGGGATGAAAGCGCGGTGGTTGCTGATGAACAGGAAGAAAACAAAAAATCTACAGTTGGTACAATTTCTTATATGCCACCTATTTATGGCTGTTTTTGTGCATCGGTTGTTATAAGAGATTTAACAGAATAATAATTAATAAAAAATATCGCTTAGCCGCTCAAAGCGGCTTGGCGGGGTTAACATTCAGTTCATTTATTGATGGAAGCATAAGCTAATAACAAAATCCACATTTTAGTTAAATTTCTCTATAAATTAAATTTATTTAAGTATGAAAACCAATCTGTTAATTATTAGTTTGATTCTTTATCCTTTGCTAATTATAAGCCAAAATGATACCATAGTTGTAGGTGGGGATTATAATTACCCACCGTATTCATTTATTGATGAAGATGGAAAAGAAGCAGGTTTTGATGTTGATATAATAAATGCTATAGCCAAAGAATGCGATTTTCAGGTTGAGTTTGTGTTCGACCGTTGGGATTCTACTTTAAACAGACTTGAAAGAGGGGATATTGATGTACTAGCAAGTGTTGTATATTCCGAATCACGAGAAATAATTTATGACTTTACTTTTCATTTACACACTGAATATTATGCCATTTTTGCCCGAAAAGAGACTAAAATTATCGATGTATATGATTTGCAAAGTAAAAAGGCTGCTTTTCTAACAGGTGATATATCAAACGAAGTATTTATAAAACCAATGGGTTTGTTAAGTGACACATTGATGGTTAAATCTTTTCCTGAAGCATTTTTAAAGATTCAATTAGACCTTTGCGATTATGTTGTAGTTCCTTATCCTTTGGGGATGAAAATAATTAAAGAGCAAAAGTTAAAAAACATTGAAGTTAAAGGTCCGGCAATAATACCAAGTGTTTACTGTTTAGCTGTAAAAGAAGGTAATTCTAAATTATTAGCAACATTGAATACTGGAATAGAAAATTTAAGTAGAAATGGAGAATTGGATCGTATTTACAATAAATGGGTAAAATTTAAACGTGAAGATGATCAATATAAGAGTTGGTTTAAATATGTGCTATTTATTTCTGGTGGACTGGTAGTAATTGTTTTAATTCTTATTCTGTTCTGGAATTCGTTGAGAAGACAGGTTTTAAGAAAGACCATGCAAATAAATGATGCGAAAGAGATTTATCAGAAAGTTTTTAATTCGGTTGAAGAAGTCCTAGTTGTTATGGATAAAAAAGGTATTGTTATTGACGCAAATAGAAAGGCTCTCGAATTATATAATAAAGAATTAAATCAAATCAGAGGAATGATTTATACTGATATAATTAGCAGTAATAATATTGAACTATTTGAAAATGCTTTAAAGGAGGTTGAATCTGACGATTTTTATTTCAGTGGAGAAGTAAGTAGAGAAGAAAATGTGAAACTATCTTATTTAGAAGTTAAAGGATTAAAAATAGTTTTGGAAAAGGAAGATTTGTATATGGTAGTTTTACACGATATTACAGATAAAAAAAGCCATTTGATAAAACTACAGGATGCAAAGAAGATTGAGGAAGAGGCAAATAGCGCAAAAAGTATTTTTCTATCAACCATTAGCCATGAAATAAGAACCCCATTAAATGCTATAATTGGCTATTCAACTCAATTGGGGAAAACGACACTTTCTTCAAAGCAAAGCGATTATATTAATAAGATAAATATCTCAGGAAATGTATTGTTAAATCTAGTAAATGATGTACTCGATATTACAAAAATTGAAGCTGGTAAGCTTGAGATTAGAAATGAACCTTTTTCGATTAGGGAATTAGTGAATAAAATTTATAATGTGGAAAAGTTTAAAATGGATGAAAAGAATCTGGATTTTGTTCTTGAAATAAGTCCGGAAATTCCAGATGTTTTAATTGGGGATGAATTAAGATTGACTCAAGTATTATTAAACTTGTTAAATAATGCAGTTAAGTTTACTCATAAGGGTCAGGTGTCTTTTTTCGTAAAAAAGGACTGTGAGAAGGGAAAAAATAAAACGAATTGTATTAATTTTTCCATTAAAGATTCGGGTATTGGAATCTCTATTGATAAACAAAAAACTCTTTTTGAACCTTTTGTTCAGGCTCAGAATAATAATAGGAAGTATGGAGGAACCGGCTTGGGCTTGTCTATTTCAAAAAAATTAGTAAATCTAATGGGCGGAGATATAAATCTTGAAAGTGACGAAGGAAAGGGTGCAACTTTTAATGTTAGTATTCCTTTTGCAATAGGGACTAAAAAACAGTTAAAAGCAGAAATAAATGAGAAGTCAGGAATTAAAAACCACTCCTTAAAAGGAATTTCTGTATTATTGGTAGAAGATAATTTATTTAATGCAGAAATATTAACAGAACAATTAAAAGAAGAAAAAATAAATGTTACACATGCTGCATCTGGAAAAGAAGCAATAGCTTATTTTAAAACCGGGAAATTCGATATAATATTAATGGATATTGAAATGCCTGAAATGAATGGTTTTGAAACTACTTTAAAAATAAAACAGATAAATAAGCCTCAAATTCCAATTATTGCTTTGTCGGCACATTCATTAGATTCAGAAAAAGAAACAGCAATGGAGATTGGTATGACAGACTACCTAAGTAAGCCAATTGTTTATAAAGATTTAATAAATGAAATGGGCAAGCACATAAATCTATCCATAGAAGAACAAAAACAAACAGTTAATTTTGATGAAGGACTAATTAATTTTGATAATCGAGAAGGTCTGTATAGAAGTTCATTGTTGAGGTTTAGAGACTTGTATGAAAAAAAATTAAATGAGCTATCTGATCCAACCAATTATAACATTAGTTCGTTACAATTCTTTACACATAATTTGAAAAGCGATGCAAAAATGATCGGAGCGAATAAGCTTTCTATAATTGCTAAAAATTGTGACGATATACTACGAAAAAACACAGAACTATTAACAAAGGAAGAAGTGATACTTTTATTTAGTGCAACTAAAAGTGTTATTAAGGACATTAGTCATCACTAAAATAATTCCTCAAGTTTATTAAGGTTCGATTTACTTACTTTTAATTTAATGTTTGTTCCGTTATAATATAATTGAATCTCTTTTTTTAAGCGATCAAGCTTGTTAAGGTATTTTAAGTTAACTATAATAGATCTGCTAATTTTGTAAAATTCTTCTTTAGGAAACAAAGTTTCTATTGCGCCAAGATTTTTCGAAATAACCTCAGTTTTATTGTTTCTTAAATGTAATATTGAATAACAGCCGTCTGCTTCGATATAGGCTAGTTCATTAGGGTAGAAAAAAAACGATCCGTGAGAATTTTTAATTGATATTTTGTTATTTTTTGATATTGAATCGTTTAGCTGGATATTTTCCGATTCTGAATCTTTATAATTTAAAAAGCGGTGAATACATTCATTAAGCTCCTCTATATTAATAGGCTTTATTAAATAATCAAATACACCTTTTTTTAATGCTTCTATTAAAAACTCATCGAAAGCTGTTACAAATACAATTTTAGATTTAATATTTAATTCTTTTATTTCATTTAAAACAGTCATTCCATTCTTAACAGGCATATTAAAATCAAGAAAAACAATGTCTGGTTTTAATATTGCAATGTGTTTTATTGCTGTTTGTGAATTGCTTAAAGACTTTACTATTTTAAGTTCAGCATATCGAGACAATAAATCAGCAAGGGTTTCACGAGCGAAATCATTATCATCTACAATAATACATGTCTTCTTTATTTCTTGCATATAGGTTAATATAATATATATGTGTTTGGGAATATAGAGTATTTAATAAAGCTAAATGTAATTAAAAAGGATTAATTCAAAAAATTGACTTTGAATATTAACCGGAAATTAACATCAAAATTTCATTCGTTTAGAAATTCCATTCCTTCGTTTGAAAAAACCCAAGCTTTATTTATTAGTTAAAAAATCACCCAAGAGTTTGGAAACTAATACATTTCATAATCGTAATTTTGATAGCCGCATAATCTAATTGGGGAAATATACTTAATAATTCAGACTTGTTTTGAAAAACAGATTATAGTGAATTAAAAATTGCTTACTGTAAGATGCATTATATCTGATTGATAAAGAGGGTTTCATAGTTCATTGTATAGTGTATTCCTTTTATACCAAGTTATTGAGGCAGGGGTTTTGTGTAATTAAACAGGTGGTTTGTCACTTTAATCAATTTGTTTATCAATTACATAATAATTTGAAGAAAATAGCAGTTTTTTTTCAAAATCAGATTCAGAATGCAATTTGTAAAATAAATAAGAACAAAAAATTAATTATAAATATATAATCAAAAATGAAAAGTATGATAAAAAAATTACTTTGCGGTTTTTTATTCGTGTTTTTGGGACTTTCGTCTGTAATTGGACAAGAGATACTATACGTAGATATAAATGCCATAGGAAACAACTCAGGAACATCCTGGGAAAATGCATATACTGATTTAAGTGTAGCTATTGATGCTGCTCAAAGCGGCAATGAGGTGTGGGTAGCTGCGGGTATTTATTATCCAACCATGCAACCGAATTATCCTGTTGGTTCTGCTGATAAAAGGTTTAACCATTTTACACTAAAAAACAGGGTAACCCTTTACGGTGGTTTTGCCGGTGATGAAACCGGTGTTAATCAACGTGACTTAACAGCCTACAAAACTGTTATTAGTGGCGATATTGACCAAAACGACAATGTGGGTGAAAATGGTTATGTAACTGTTTATACCGATGTGCTTGGTGAAAACAGTTTAAAACTATTCTACTTTCCAGAAAATACAACGGTTGATACAACAGCCGTATTAGATGGATTTGTATTAGCAGGAGCTGTAGCCGACAACGATGTTTTTCCATATATGGGTGGAGCAGCTATGCTTTGC
This sequence comes from Bacteroidales bacterium, assembly GCA_013138975.1. Lineage (GTDB taxonomy): Bacteria > Bacteroidota > Bacteroidia > Bacteroidales > UBA12077 > UBA12077. The sequence goes on along the minus strand of WTBR01000058.1, from coordinate 18,840 downwards.
CAGGGAGCTTCACCAAAGGTGGTGAATTGTGAGTTTTATGGCAATTATGCGAAAAATTCAGGTGGTGCAATTTGGATTAAAAATAGTTCAATGATTATTGATAATTGCATCTTTTCAGGAAATAAAGCAGAAGTAGGTTCAGGAGCCATTAGTTTTAACGAAACGAGTGCGAAGCTTACGAATTGTACATTTACTAATAATACGGGTCTTTATTGTTCAACTGTGGGTATTGCAGGCGGAGAAGAGTTATCGGTTATTGAAAACTGTTCGTTTGAAAACAACCATGCATTAGATAATGGAGGTGCAATTGTTATTGCTAAGGCAAAGGCTTTAATTAAAAATACCACAGTACAAAATAACATCTCTGATAATTGGGGTGGAGGTATCGTATTTTGGGATCGATGCGATGTTGATCTAGTTTCTTGTACGATTAACAGTAATAGTGCTCAATCTTTTGGAGGCGGTATTGCTATAGATCATGAGTGCGATGTGCGAATTGTAAATTCCAAAATACAAGGTAATTCATCTGTTACTGGTGCAGGTGGAGCTTTGTCAATACGAGATTCATCAAATGTTTATATATACAACACGCTTATTACAGGTAATAAATCATCGTATATAAATGGTGGCGATGCTTTTTATATTACTGATGTGTCAAAAGTTGATATTATTAATAGCACAATTGCCGAAAATAATTCGGATAATAATGCTTTCTATTTATCTGTTGCTGGTACAAGAGTAAATATTTATAATTCAATTTTATGGGAACATGGAGGAGAATTTTATAACAATACAGGTGAAGCATTAACAGATGTTATTACTATAGCTAATTCAAGAACTAATACCTTAAGTGATCAACCTACTTGTTTTAACGATAATCCATTATTCCTTTTTGCATGTAATTATAACTATGCTCATACTGATGGGGACTGGGGTTTATGGGGTAACTCGCCAGCCAATAATAAAGGTATTAATACCCGTTTACCCAAAGATAAATGGGACTTGGATAATGACGGAGATGTAAACGAAGTTTTACCTATTGATATAGATGGTAAAGAACGTGTATTTGCTGGAATTGCTGATTTAGGTTGTTACGAACAACAGTTTGCAAATAGTGCTGGTAATGCTTTAAGTGTTTGGGAAAATCAATATTTAACCATCAACAACAATTTAAAACTTAATAGTACCGATTTTACTATTGAAATGTGGGTATTCCCACGCGAGGGTGTAGGTATGGATGAATCTTACCATAATTTATGTGGTACTCCGGCTGTTGTGTCTTATAATAGAGCTCCTTCGCTTTACATTTTTCAAAACGACCGCATTCATTACGGATATGGAGATGGTACGAATTGGAATTCTGGTGATACTGAAAAAGCATTAAAAGTGGGTCAATGGAATCATATTGCCATGACTTTTAATGATGCTACCAATACATTAACTCTTTATGCGAATGGTAAAATACTCGAAACTTTTTCTTCCGCAGGTGAGGTTGCTGCCACACCTCTTGACAGGATAAATGGAACGGAAAAGTTTAAAGGTTTTATTGATGAGTTCAGGATCTGGAAAAAAGAATTGACTCCGGAAGAATTAAAAACAAATATGAACAAATCCCTTTCTGGTAATGAAGAAAGCTTGGAATTATATTATTCATTCGATCAGGTTACAGGTGGTGAAATTGAAGATCAGGCGGGAAGTTATAATGGGACATTAACTTGGGCAGGACTTTTAAATTCCGATGCTATTTTTACTCCCGTTCTTAAGCCTATAAGCAATGTTGGTCTTGATAATTTTACCATTAATTGGAATGCCGTAGCAAATGCTTCAGAGTATTATATTGATGTTGCTACCGATAAAGAGTTTAGCAGTCTTGTTAAATTTGGAGAACCTACGAATGGAGCAACATCATACACAGTAACCGGCTTAAGCAAAGGAACTGTTTATTATTATAAAGTAACGTGCGAAACAAATGCTGATGAATGGGGGCGACAATACTCGCATACTGCCACTAAAATGGTAGCGCCTGGCAATGCGCTTAGCTTTAATGGAGCTCAAAACCAGGTGAATCTTTCAAGATTAATGTATGAAAACTGGGGAGAATTAACAATTGAAGCCTGGGTTAAGGCAGAAGTGTCGCAAGGAACAGGTACTTGGGGTAGAATTATAGGAAATTATGACAATGCCAATTTTGCAGGGTTTGGTTTATCATTGCATGCCGATAATCGCACTCCATATTTTGAGATTAGAAATCAGAGCGGCATTCAATATAAGGTTGAAGGTAATAATGCGATTAATACAAATATATGGCATCATTTGGCAGTGGTGTTTGATGGTTCGTCTTTAAAAATGTATGTTGATGGCATATTACATAACACAACAGCAACTTCGGCTGGTGCCTTAATCAAGGAAAGCATGCTTGACGTTGCAATCGGTAATGCCTTTGATGGTGGAAATTGGCAGTATTATAATGGTGATATTGATGAAGTTCGGATATGGAAAACAGCGCGTACTGTCGCCGAAATTACTCAGTATAAAAATAAATATTTAAACGGTGAGGAAGAGGGGCTTTATGCATATTTTACTTGCGATCAGCTTACAGGTACAAAAATTATTGATTTAACCAATAATTTATCGGGAGATTTGATCAATGAGCCGGAATGGGTAGCTTCAGGGATAAATATGGATGAGTTTGTTGTCAAGGAGGATTTAGTTACCGAGACCGGTTTTACATTAAATTGGAATGCAAGAACTGGACCTTATACCATTGATGTTGCAAGTGATGTGAAATTCACAAATCCGGTTTTAGATGGATTTTCAGTATCAGGCACTACGCATAATGTTACTGGATTAGAGCCAGGTGTAAAATATTATTACAGAGTGGTATCTAATGGTACTGATACCACAAATGTAAATTTTGCTACTACTTTAATGGTCATGCCGGGTAATGCACTTTGGTTAGATGGAACTGATGATTATGTTGAAGCCAATCAGATAGCTGAACAGGGAAATAAAGCTAAAGCAACAATGGAATGTTGGGCATACGTTGACCCAACAGAAACGCATGGGCGATTTCTTGCTATTAATACTTCAACAGGAGGGAATAAATATTTACTTTCCTATCAGGCAAACGAAGGCTATTGCCTTTATCTCGAAAATGGAGCTACTAAAACCACCATTGCTTCCTATGATTTTAGAAGAGGCCAATGGGTACATTTAGCCGTTACTATGGATGATAATGACCTTACAAGCTTTTACTTAAATGGTAAATTGGTAGGTACGGGCACCAATGGTTCAGCTCCTCTTTTTAGCGGAAACTTAATTTCATTTGGTCAAGAATTTGATGGTATCAGAAAAGGCGATTTCTTGAAAGGAGCTATAGATGAAGTACGCTTTTGGGAAACGATTAGAACCGAAAATGAGATCCTTACCAATATGCATAAAAAACTTGTTAGTAATGAACTTGGTTTATTGGCTTACTATGATTTTGATCAAACAGAAGGTCAGTTTGTATATGAAAAGAAAAATGGACAGGATGCAACTATTATTGGTAATCCGAATTGGGTTAAATCGGATGCTATTATTACACCTTGTTGGGTAGTAGTTGATGCTGTTGGTTATGATTATTTTGATTTTGGTTGGTATTTTGTTGATGGAGCAACACAATATAAGGTTCAATTAGCAACAGATATTAGCTTTACAAATATAGTTGAAGAAGTTACTTTAGTTGGAACTCATCAACAGTTTTCTGATTTAAATGAAAATACAGAGTACTATTTCAGAATAAGTTCCTACATAAGCAGATGGAGCGACTGGAGTGCTGTTGAAGAAATTTCAACATTATTAATTCCTCCCGGAAATGCCTTGGCATTTGACGGTGTAGATGGAATGGTTGATGTTGGGTTGGTCATGGAAAATGATTGGTCAGAAATAACTTTAGAATCATGGATAAAGATTCCAGATGAGCAAAATCCTATTAAATGGGGACGTATTTTGTCTAACTATGGAGGAAGTAAAGGTGGTTTTGGTATTTGTTTAACAAAGGATTTTGCCAACAATAAAGTAAATCACTTAAGGTTTGAAATAGAATCGACTTCAGAAGGCCAGAAGGCCATTGATAGTAAATTTCCTGTTGATGATAACGTATGGCATCACGTCGCTGCTGTATATAATAAAGACAAAATGTCGATTTATATTGATGGGAAATTAGATGCTGAGGTTGATGTTACCAACAATCTGTTAATTAAAAAAGCACTTGAAAAGTGTGGATTTGGAAATCAATTTGATGGTGGTAATTGGCAACCTATGAAAGGAGTCTTGGATGAGATTCGTATTTGGAATGTTGCGCGTACACCTGATGACCTAAAAGAATTTGCGCATAAACCATTAGTAGGTAATGAAGATGGTTTGGTTGCTTATTATAATGTAGATAAAGCCGAAGGTATTACCTTTAAAGATGAAGCCGGAAATTTTGATGGAACTATGAGTGGCGGTGTTACATGGGCCGAATCAAAAGCTTTAATTACTCCATTTACATTGACTGCAACAAATATTGCAAATAATAGTTTTACTGCAAACTGGGAAGCTATTCCTAATGCAACAAATTATTATTTACGTGTTGCAAGCGATAAATTACTTACACAGCCTGTTGAAGATTTAGATTCAATTGATGTGGGTAATGTGACCACTTTTGATGTTGCAGGATTATCAGAAAACACCAAATACTATTATGGTGTAATGAGTTATACCGATCGTACAAGTGCATGGTCGCCGGGGTCAGAGGTAGTGAAAACCCCAGGAGCAACCACAGGTGAATTGGCACTAAGTCTTGATGGGACAACAAATTATATTGATCTTTCTTCTCAAATTACCAAAGTTGCTGGTAAAAATACTGGAGCAGTGACGGGCTGGTTTAAAACAAACCAAAAAGGTAATATTTATAGTTTAACCGGTGGTGCTGCTGATTATTCATATATTAAAGTCGGTGATATTAATGGCACTTATTCTGATGAGAGTTTTTCATATTGGATTCGTAAAGACGATAACCTTGATTTATGGATGGTAATTCGAAAGGGAAACGATTTTTATACCGATGGAAATTGGCATCAGTTTGCTGTTATTACAGGAGATGGCAATAACCGGATTTTAATAGATGGAAGAGAACAGAAGGTTGATTTTTATAGCGGAAATGCTCAAACTCAGGTTTTTTCAGATATTACATCACCTACGGTTTTAAAATTAGGTGACCAATTAGTCGGAGCCATTGATGAAATTGCGATCTATAAAAACCCGATTACTAATGAAGAAGTTATTGAACGAGCACATAAAAAACTTACCGGTGATGAAATAGGTTTAGTTTCCTATTATACTTTCGATAATTCAAATGCTGCTGATAGTTCAGGTATGGGACGTGATGGTACTGTTGTTGGTGCTGTTTCTTACGAACGAGCGAATGTTCTTACAACACCATTTTTAAATGAACCTATACCAGGAGTAACCTTAGCTGACCTAAGTTGGGAAGCTATAGCAAGTGCAACTGAATATATAGTTGATGTAGCTACTGATGTTAAAATGCAAAACAAGATTGTTAACAATGTAAGTACAACAGAAACAACACATCATATAACTAATCTAAATAAAAACAAAAAATACTTTTACAGAATTAAAGCTAACGTTGAGGGACAATGGAGTGAATACTCTGCTATTAGTGAATTTTTTACTTTACCGGGTAAAACACTAATTCTCGATGGTGATGGTGATTATATTACTGCAAACAGTATTACAAACTATGCATCAGACGAAGCAACTTTTGAATGTTGGGTAAAAGCCGACGACGATTGCGGTCACGGTGCAATTTGGGCAAACAACCATGGCTCTACCAATGTTAATCAGTATGTGTTAGCTTATCATAATGTAAATAAAGAGTTGTGGATATTCACAATGGAAGCTAATGGTACCACCTTGAAAGAGTACATAATACCAAATATTAATCTTAATGGAACATGGCACCATGTAGCTGTATCTATTAAAAAAGGTGCTCCATCTTTTGTATTTATAGATGGTAAAAATATATTTGAATTTGCTCATTACCTGGCTCCTATTGTTAATGATTACAGATTTTCAATTGGTCAGGAGTGGGACGGAGCAGTAGCAAGTAACTTCTTTAAAGGGCAAATTGATGAATTCCGCATTTGGGATATAGCATTATCAGAAGCCCAAATTCGTGCAAACATGAATGTTTCTGAACCTGAAGGAGCAAGTGAGCATTATATTGCACATTTTACTTTCGATGAAATTCATGAAGGAACAACCATTAAAGATTTGGCCTTGCAAAACGATGCTACTATTGTTGGTGGAGCTACTATTCAAAATTCCGAAGGTGTAATTGTACCTATAACTTTAGAAGCTACAAACCCAACTCTTGGAGCATTCGATATGCATATTAACAATATTGCATCGGCTGCAAGCTTTGAAATAGAAGTTGCTTATGATGAAACATTTGTGCCACCATTAGCAGTGCATGAAAATATTGGAAAAAACTTAAATTTCACAGTAGATGATCTTTGTCCGGGAGTGAAATATTATTTCCGAACACGTGCGATTTATGATGAGAATACTATAAGCAGTTGGAGTGCACCCGATACAGTTTGGACTGTTAATGAAGATGCAGTTATTCAATTACTAGAAGCATCGGAAGGTGATTATTCTCAAAATCTTAAATTAACATGGGAATGCACCAACGACTATCTAATTGATGAATTTGAAATAAAACGTCGTATTGAAGGTGAGTCTAACTTTGAATATTTGGCAAGTATTGAAAATAATGCTGAATTTTATCAACATATTGATACGCTTGCCGAGCCTGGTACATATTATGAATATACCGTTCAGGGCTTAAGTTATTGTTACGATAACGATACAAAAATTGATACCAGTAATGTTGGTTTTAATATTCCAAGCTTGGAACTTTCAAAAGAAATAAATGATGATACACAAGAAGCCTACATACGATTAGACTATGAATTTCATCCTGATTTCTTAAGAAATGTTGAAATTGTTAGAACTAATATTGAAAATGGAATCACCCAAACTTTTTCTGAAGTAAAAGATAGTTTACTCTATCGCGATGGTGATGTTGAGCTTTGTACACCATATACATATCAATTAGTAGCTAAAACTTACGATTATGGCGATGTAAAATCACACACTAAAGCCTTTACACTTGAAGAGGATATTTTCGATGCCATTGATACATTAGATGCTTCAAAAGGATATTTTGATAATAAAATCACACTAAATTGGAAATCGTACAAACAAAATATAATTGATGAATACCAGATTTCACGTCGCAAGTATGCAATTGGGTCTGATTGGCAAGTGGTAAAAATAATTGATAAAGGAACCACTCAGGTATGGATTGACGAAGATGCAAACCCGGGAGAATATTATGAATATTTAATAGTGGGTTATGGCACATGCGGTGAAACTATTTTAAGAACCGACTCAGTATATTCAGTTGGTTTCCGTCAGCCGGAGGGTATTATTTCCGGACAAATTACTTACGAAGGTGGTAACCCGGTATTTGATGTTAAGCTTACAGTAAATTATGAGGATGCTTCAACAGTTGCAGGAAATTGCCTGCTTTTTGATGGCGATGATAGTTTAAAAATTAACACAGTAAACAGTTTCGATTTTACGAATGGTAAAACGGTTGAAATGTGGATTCGTCCACAGAACTTAGATAATGCATATGTTTTGTATAAAAACAGTGGGTTAATTATTGATTATATAAGTTCAGGAGAGCTTTCAGTATTATCAGGAGCAGCAATGCTTACTTACAATCTTAAAAACGACACTGAAAATGTATGGGAAGACGAAAACTGGAATCATATAGCAATTTCTGCCGATTCAGATAATTTGAACCTGCTCGTAAACGGACAAAAAGTGGCTACTAATGCTGCTACTACCGATTTGGTATTTGATACTACCTTGATTGCAAATAATTATGTAGGGTATATTGAAGAGTTAAGAGTTTGGAATACAGCATTAACCGATAGCGTAATTGATCGTTATAAAGGCTTAATGTTTGGGCGCGATGAAGAGGGGATTGTTTGTAATCTTCGTTTTGATGAGAAGCGAGGTATACACGCATTTGACCATTCACGTAGCGATGATGAAGCAAACAAATCGCACGCTGCAATTTACGGAGCAACATGGTCTGACGCTATTCCTTCCTTAGCAACCTTATCATTAGGAGCTAAAACCGAACCAAATGGTAATTATACAGCAAACGGTATTTGGTTTAAAGGAAGTGGCGATTCATATAGTATTACACCTTCATTTGGAGTACATGAATTTGATCCGGCTACACGTAGCATGTTAATTAGTGAAAACTCCTTGGTTTACAGTAGTCAAAACTTTACCGATATATCAGCATTTATAGTTACAGGAAATGTAAAATATTTTGGAGCCAACTTCCCGGTACAAGATGTTATGATTACTATTGATGCACAAGTTTGCATAAATGCTGAAGGTATTCCGGTTACAACAGATAATTTAGGAAACTTTGAAATTGAAGTCCCAATTGGCGAACATTATATTTCTGTAAATAAAATTAACCATGTATTCTCGGAAGGTTATTTTCCACCTAAAGATGATGATGGAGAGGTAACATATTCCTTATTTAATAACCCCATTTCAGGTATTCAGTTTGTCGACTCTACTTTCATGACCGTTGCTGGACGTATTGTTGGGGGAACTATTGAGGGAGATAAAGAGATTGGATTTGGAAAATCGAATAATAATCTTGGTGTAAGCGACTTTACAGTTGAGGCTGTAAAAGGGTATCCTATCGATGGAGCAAATAATACGCTTACAGTTACAACCGATGCACAGACAGGTGAATATGAAGTGAAACTTTTTCCTGAAGCATATCAGTTTGTTATAGATGCAAGCCATAATGTGGGTAATTCAGTTTATCAGTTTAACAGTATTGATGATTTAACTGTGATAAATCTGGCAAATCCAATGCTTGAAAATACAGCTACTGACACAGCTACTATTGAAGAGATTGTAGGCGAAGAAACCACTTATTATGATACTGTTTACGAATACAAATATCACGTAAAACGTAATTGGGTATATCGTAGTATTCCTTCAATCGAAGTGTTAAGTCAAAACAATACTCCATATTTTTATGACAGTACTCTTTATGTGCAAAATGCTATTAAAGACACTGTAGAATTTGTTTTAGTTAATACAGATGGAAGCAATCGTTTAGATTATCCTGTGTTTACAAAAGGGGCTTTCTATACAACTAATATCAGTGTTTTTGAAGAGTATACCAATATTGATAATAGCGAAATTGACCGCGTTCCTGTTCAGGATGGTAAAATAACAGTTATTAATGGATGTGCAACTTATCCGGCACCTGTTGATTATACTATAGAAAACGGACAAGTTGTTTATGATTTTATTGGCGGATTTCCAAATCCAACAAAAGATGCACTGAATCCTGAGTTAAGTTATACCAAAACCTTTGAAGTGCATTCATATACTGGTGAAGGAGGTTCAATGCATAGTCAGTGGCCTGCCGGCAATCCTTTCCGCGCTTATGTATTTGGCGGTATACCAACCGGACAAAATTTTATAACCCAAGGCCCTGATCAGTTAGACTTTATCTTACGCGATCCTCCAGGTTCAAATAGTTCAGCATCATTTGAGAAGGGGTTTACTACCTCGCGAAGCACAAGTAATAGTTGGGAAAACTCCCAAAACACAAGTGCTAGTTTGGCAATTGATATAGGATGGAGTGTTACTACCTTTATTGGGTTTGGTGCAGGTGTGATTAATACCAGTGAACTGATTGCAGAAACTGAGTCCGGTATTAGTACAGAGAAAACCTACTCAGGAGGAAATTCGCATGAGGAGACAACTACATTTACTAAAAGTTATAGTACAAGTGATGATCCCGCTTATGTGGGTGCAATGGGCGATCTTTTCTTTGGTCATTCAACCAATATTACTTACGGTGTATCAAATTGTATAAATATAATTCCGGTAGGAACAGGTGAAGAAGATCTTGGAACCGATGTTGATGGATTTACTATTGGATTAGACAAAGGCTTAAATCTTGGTTTAACCTTCGGAACATCATTTATCTATACGCAAAACCATATTGAGAATTATTTAATTCCCGATTTGGAAATGTTCTATGAAAAATTGTTGAACGAGGGTGATGCAGATTCTGCTAATTATTATATGCAACAGGCCGACTTATGGCGTAAAACGCTTGCTCAAAATGAATATCAAAAATATTGGGCAATAAAGCTCAAAGAATTATATAGCGAGAATGAAAATCTTTCATTCGATGCTGGTGCAATTTATGAACAGTCTATGGAGACTGAGGTTACTGATAGTCGTTCCTCATCTTTTGAATTCTCAGTTGATAAGTCAATTTCTGAGGAACTTGGTTTTGAAGCCTTCGGAATGGGTACAACAATGACGTTAGGAACAGAAGTCAGCAAATCGTCCTCTAATGAAACTGAAGAGTCAACAACAACATCATCATCAGTTGGCTTTACGCTTAACGATGGAGATCAGGGCGACTACTTTAGTGTTGATGTACTTAAAGATCCTTTTGGAAACGGCCCTGTATTTAGCACCTTAGGTGGTCAAAGTGCTTGTCCTTACGAGGACGGTACAACAGTAAATTATGCCGATTATGTTGGACATTTGACTCCGTCAGATTTTAACAACGAGTTCCAATTGAACTATCCAACCATGAAAATTGAGGTTCCGGTAATATCAGCAGAAAATGCTATAGTTGCCGGTGTACCTGATAACGAACCGGCTGTATTTGTGCTTAAATTATCGAATCAATCTGAAGTAAATGCCGATAATTGGTTTACACTTAAACTTGATGCAGCAAGTAACCCATTTGGAGCTAAACTAAAAATGGATGGAGCAGCAATTATAAATGGTGTTTCAATAATGATCCCGGGTGGTACAACATTAACTAAAACCTTGGAATTAGAAAAAGGACAAGCATCGGTTAATGATTATGAGAATATTAATCTTATTCTTCATTCACAATGCCAGTTCGATCCAACCGACGATGTTGCTGATATTTGCGATACCGTAACAATTACAGCTAATTTTGTTCCAACATGTACAAATGTTGAATTACTGAATCCTAGCGATAATTGGTTAATGAATGTTGAAGCTAACGATCTTATGCCGGTAAAAATTGGTGGTTATAATGTTAATCATGGAACTTTCGAAAAAGCGGCCTTCCAGTATAAAGCTGAGTCGGCTTCAAGTTGGAATACTGTAGCCATGTTCTTTAACGACACTACCGAATACGGAGTATATGCCGGCGAGAAGTATAAAATTGACGGAGCCGAGGCTTTATTCTATGATTGGGATATGTCAATTTTACAAGACAAATCGTATCAAATACGTGCAGTTACAGCTTGTGCCGATGGTTCCGTTACAGAAAGTCCGGCACATACCGGTATTCTTGATGGTGTTCGACCACAGGTGTTTGGTACACCAAGTCCTGCCGATGGCATCTTGGAGCCAAATGATGAGATTATGATAACATTTAACGAAACCATTGAAGAAGGAGCAGTTACATATTATAATATAGATGTACAAGGCGTAATTAATGGTGCCGAGATTAATCATGGTACAAGTGTTCAGCTTGATGGTGCTAGTGATTATATTGAAACACCAGAAGGCATTAATATGCAAAATGGTTCATATAGTATCGAATTCTGGTTAAAGAAAGAGGCTGATGCAAAAGGTGTTGTATTGTCGCAAGGAATTAACCAAGACGAATTAGTTGAACTTAGCTTTGTTGCTGATTCAATCAAAGTTAAGTCTGGTGAAATTACCATTGCCGGAGTGAATAATTTTGATGATGGAAATTGGCATCATTATGCAATTGTTTATAACAGTAATACAAGTGACGGAAGTATATATATCGATGACCAACTAGTTACCGAAAAAACACTTTCATCAGCCAATGCTACAGGAAAAGTATTTATTGGAAAATCAGCTATTGATGCACCAAACTATCTTGCAGCTAATATAAACGATATACGTATTTGGCGTAAAGCACTTGCCTTTAACGATATTATTGAGCAAATGAATAAAAGTCTGGCGGGTAATGAGTTTGGATTAACAGCTAATTGGCCATTAGATGAAGCTGAAGGTGCAATATTGCTTGAAAAAGCACATAGCCGTAATGCAACATTAATAGGAACATGGTTGGTTGAGCCATCAAGCACAGCGTATTTATTAAATGGAACAGATCAGGCGCTAACATTTGAAACCGGAAGCATTCCAATGAATTCAGAAATGGATATGACCATTGAACTTTGGTTTAAAGGAAATATTCCTGCTTCAACAGCAACATTATTCTCAAATGGTAAAGCGGATATTGATGCCTACGATCCGGAAAAAACCATAAATATTAACCTAACTACCGGAGGAATTATTGAGGTCGTGAGCGGTTCTCAAACTTTGGCAACAACAAATAGTTTTGGCGACGATTTATGGCACCATATTGCTTATGTTGTTAATCGTAGAGCTTATGCTTCGCTTTTTATTGATGCCGAAAAAGTTAACAATGTTAATGTTGCCGGATTTGGTTCAATGGAATCTGTAAGTGCATATATTGGTGCATTGGGATATATTGACAATAGTTTGGTACATCAAACAAGCCAATATTTTAATGGAAGTATTGATGAAGTGCGTATATGGAATCTTGCTCGTTCTCAAGATCAGATTGACTTATATAAAAACAATAGGTTAAGTGGTTCTGAAATAGGTCTAATGGCTTACTTCCCATTTGAAACCTACGAGGAAGTAATGGGAGTTATGATAAGCACTCCAACGAATGATGATCTATCGATTGATCCTTATAGTGAAACAGGAGATAATCATTGTGGAACAGCTACTGAATTTGGTGCAAATGGTTATTCTAATATTTCGCCAAACATTAAACGTAAGCGTGCAATGTCAAATGTAAACTTTGATTTTGTTATAAATAACGACAAAATTATAATCACTCCAACGGATGAGTTAGCAATGATTGAGCAATGCATTCTTGAAATAACAGTGCAAAACATTCAGGATAAGCATGCAAATAAAATGGCATCGCCTGTTACATGGACAGCTTACATTAAAAAGAACCAAGTGGTTTGGAGCGAAGATATCTTTAATTTTGATAAAGAGATTGAGGAAAACTTAAGCTTCACTACTAAAGTGGTAAATAAAGGTGGAACACAGCAGAATTTCATGATTTCAAATCTTCCAAGTTGGTTAACAGTTAACCCAGCAATGGGATCAATTGATCCGGATAGTGAGATTGAAGTAGAATTCAATGTTAGCGATGGCTTAAATATTGGAAATTATTCTGAAGATATTTACCTTGAGGGTGCATCTGGTTATAACGAACGATTAACACTTGATTTGAATGTATTCAAACAAGCTCCTGATTGGGATGTGGATGAAACAGCATTCTCAAGTAGTATGAATTTTATTGCTCAGTTACAAATTAAGGAAATAATGAGCGCTGATGAATTTGACATGATAGGTGTATTTGCAGGTGATGAGTGCCGTGGAGTATGTAATTTAGAATATAAAGAAAATTATGATTCTTATTTTGCATTCCTTGTTGTATATGGAAATACCAATGGCGAGAATTTGACATATCGTGTTTGGGATGCAAGCGAAGGTAAAATCTTTAGTGATGTTTCTCCAATCTATAACTTTGAGCCAAATGCTTTTTATGGAAATATGGCCAGTCCTATATTATTCACAGCAGGCGAAAAACTCGATAATGCAATTGAATTGAACAAAGGATGGACATGGATCTCATTAAGTCTTGATTTGGATAATACATCTGTTAGTAGTGTAATGAGTAATTTACTATTAACTGACGGCGATGTAGTTAAACATTCTGACTTATTCTCGGCATACGATACCGAGTTAAGCAATTGGTTTGGTTCATTAAGTGATTTCGAATTGGGTAAATCATATAGAGTTAATGTTATTGAAGGAGGTAATTTGCAGTATGTGGGAACAGAAGCAAAAGCTTCAGAAAATCCAATAACATTAGTACAGGGATGGAATAGAATAGGTTTTGTATCATCTGTAAATATGACCGTAAATGAGGCTTTGGCAGGATTTGAACCACAAGTAAATGATATTATTAAAAGTCAATATCAGTTTGCTATGTACGATGGTTACGAATGGGTTGGAAGTATGGATTTTATGAAGCCGGGCAAAGGATATATGTATAAATCACTTAATAGTTCTACTATTACATTTGTATATCCCGAAAACGCTTCGCAAAGTACTAAAACTGCCAAGAATGCTAAAGCAGTTGAAGCTGGTAATGTGGAAGATGTTAATACATATGAATATTCAATGAGTATAGTTGCACACTTAAACGGTATTAAGCTTAAAAATGGTGCAACAATTGGGGCATATATTAACAACGAGCTGCGAGGTATAGCATCTGTTGAAAATCAAAATGATTTAACAAATTACTGTTTTATTTCTATTTTTGGTTCCGCAGAAGAATTAAATCAAGATATCAACTTTGCTTTAATAAATGAAGAAGAGAATACAAACTTGCAAGGATTTAGTCAGTTTTCCGGTAATGAATCTGATGGAGACTTACAAAATCCTGTAGAGTTAAGTATAAATTCAGATATTGAAATTTCAGAATTTACTGAGGCTCAAGTTGAAGTTTATCCAAATCCATTTAATGCTAAAACGTCCATTACTTGTAATTTAATTACAGAAAGTAAACTTGTAATTGAAATTTACAATATAGTGGGTGAAAAGTTAGATGTTTTGGTTGATGAAACAATGAAGGCCGGAGCTCATACATTTATTTGGGATGGTACTTTCGGTGATGGAAGCCAAGTTGTATCAGGAATTTACTTTGTAAATGTTCAAATGGGAGAAAACGTTCAAACGCTAAGAATAGTTAAAGAATAAATATGTATAAGCCGGCGGGTATTATTCCTGCCGGTTTTTATTATTAAAAAGATATTATTATGAAAAAGATATTATTATTTCTCGGAATGTTTACTCAGGTTATATTGGTTTATTCAGCACCAGATTGGTCGGTAAACAGTTCTGATTTTGAATACTCATTAACAATAACGGGTATTATTGAACATGATGGTATTGTGTGCTCAGAGGGAGATTTGTTAGCTGGTTTCGTTAATGGCGAATGTCGCGGTGTTGTTCAGTCTATTTATGAGGAATCTATGGATAAATATTATTTTTATCTAACAGTTTTTAGCAATACTTTTTCCGGCGAACAAGTTTCATTTAAATATTATAATGCAAGTCAAAATATCACTTTTGAAGATTTTGATTTACTTGAGTTTGAGGAAGGATTAAACGTGGGGGGTGTAAGTCAACCATATATGATTACAAAAATCGTTTCAAATATTTATAATATAAATACTAAAGAAAAGGTATTATCAATTTATCCAAATCCTGTAAAAGATTTTGTGCATATTGAAATTGTACAAGATATTGAAAGTGTGAGTATATATAATTCACTGGGCCAGAATATGTATGTAAATAATGCAAATGAGAAAAACATCGATTTATCAGAACTGAAAACAGGTATTTATTTTATATCTGTATGTAGTGGATCAGATATTTATCAAGCAAGAATTTTGAAAAACTGATATAAGTATTGTTAAAATAGTTCAGAAAATAATAGGCTGTCTTCATTAAGAGACAGCCTATTGTTTTTAAAGGATCTTTTAAATCCGTCTAGCCGCTCAAAGCGGCTTGACGGATTCAATATTCCTTTCTCTGCGCCTTAGCGTCTTTGCGGTAAAATTATTTTCTTATTTCGAATCTTTTCTATCAACACAGAATATCCGCCTTGTCGTTCAAAACGGTGGGGGGTTTCAATATTCCTTTATCTTTGCCTAATTGGCGAGGTTAACTTTAATTTTATTTATAAACTTATTGAAAAATAAGGAATTTAGTAGATTTATAATTTTCAAAAAAAATGAACTACATTTGTTAAAGTTTGTTGTAAAGAGAAGACATATATAAATGATGAAAATAGAAATATATAAAGACTGTTGTTGTTGCGATTATTCGGAACCGGAAGGGTATTCTATGTATTTTAAGATATAATATATTTTATAAATTATTTAGAGCCTTTCCATATTGGAAAGGCTTTTTTTATGCAAAAATTTGAACAATGAAAGAACTAGATTTTTTTGAAAAACTGGGATACAATCAAAAAGTATCAGGTATTTATCCCTCAAAAAGCATGGTGGAAAAATTTCTGAATCAATTGACTAATTTGCTTTTTCCTGTGAGAAGAGATGTGAAAATTAGTTCAAATGAGATAGAAAAAGAATGGAATCAATTAAGACAATTATTAAGAGAAATACTTTCATTATTGAAGTCGTTTAATAGTGAGTCAACGGACGAGCTTGTTAAGGATTATTTTGGATTAATACCCGAAATATATGATCAGTTAAATGAAGATGCAAAGGCCATATTTGAGTTTGATCCTGCAGCACATTCTGTAGAAGAAATCATTTTGGCTTATCCGGGTTTTCAAGCAATAATGGTTTATCGTTTGGCAAACCCCTTATATAAATTTGGGATCCCTATTTTTCCACGTATGTTATCAGAGTTAGCTCATACAAATACCGGTATCGATATTAATCCCGGAGCTACAATTGGAAAATCTTTTTTTATTGATCACGGAACAGGAATTGTAATAGGCGAAACCACAGTAATAGGTGATAATGTTAAAATCTATCAAGGAGTTACACTAGGGGCATTAAGTGTTAGAAAAGAAGAAGCAAAGATTAAGCGACATCCAACAATAGAAGACAATGTGATTGTATACTCCGGGACAACTATTCTTGGAGGAAATACAGTTATTGGGCATGATAGTATAGTTGGTGGAAATGTGTGGTTAACTAAAAGTATAGAGCCATATTCTGTAGTAAGCAATCATAGTGAAATTAGAGTTAGAAATGGTAAGGAAAGATATCAGACTCCAATTAACTTCATAATTTGAATAAATAAAGGTTAAGAAAATGGAAATTAAAGTAACAAACACCAACGAAATCAATATTGCTGAAATAAAGTCTGACAATATTGAAATAAAAAATGCACAAGATGCTTTAGAAATATTTGCTAATTGCATGTATCAGGATGCAAGTAAAATTATTATTCATGAGAAAAATATTATCCCGGAGCTTTTTGATTTAAAGACAGGTATAGCCGGAGAAGTATTTCAGAAATGTTCAAATTATAAAGTTCAACTTGCTATTGTGGGAGATTATTTAAAGTTCTCAAGTAAAAGTTTAAAGGATTTCATTTTTGAAAGTAATAAACATGGACAAATTAATTTTGTTAGCTCAATAGAAGAAGCAAATGAAAGATTAGCAAAAGCTAATAGCTAATAGCTAACAGTTAAAGGCAAATAGCTAATAGCTTTTAAAGGCGATACATTTAAGTAAAATTGAGAAAATAACTTAAAATAAATATAATGAAAGCAGATAATATTTTACAAACCATTGGAAACACAACACATTTACGATTGCGTAGATTATTTCCAAATCATGAAGTATGGATAAAACTGGAAAAAAATAATCCCGGAGCAAGCATTAAAGATCGAATAGCATTAGCTATGGTTGAAGACGCAGAAAAAAAAGGATTGCTAAAGGAAGGGAGCACTATTATTGAGCCAACCTCAGGTAATACAGGTATCGGATTAGCAATAGTTGCTGCAGTAAAAAAGTATAGATTAATATTAGTAATGCCTGAATCAATGTCGAAAGAACGACGACAGATTATGGCTGCTTACGGAGCGGAATTTGTTCTTACACAAAAAGAACTAGGAATGAAAGGATCTATTGATAAAGCAAAAGAGCTATTACAAGAGATACCAAATTCATGGATACCATCGCAATTTGAAAATGAAGCTAACCCTGAAATTCATAGAAAAACAACAGCTCAGGAGATTTTAAATGATTTTCCCGATGGCTTTGATTACTTGATAACAGGAGTGGGATCTGGCGGACATATTACAGGAGTAGGCGAGGTGTTAAAATTAAAATTTAAGGATTTGAAAGTTTACGCCGTAGAGCCTGAAAATTCTCCTGTGATAAGTGGAGGTAGCCCGGGGCCACATAAGTTGCAAGGGATTGGAGCCGGATTTATTCCTGGTAATTTGAACACAGAAATCCTTGATGGCACATTGCAAGTCGCTCATGAAGATGCTTATTTATTTGCTCAAAAAGCTGCAAAGGAGGAAGGTTTATTTGTAGGTATTTCTACAGGAGCATCTTTAGCTGCAATTGCTAAAATTATTGATAAAATACCCAAAGGATCTCGAATTCTAAGCTTTGCTTATGATACCGGAGAACGATATTTATCGGTTGAAGGATTATATTAGAAAATTGTTTCAAGTTCCAGGTTTCAAGTGTAGCAAAAATCCGTCCAGCCGCTTTAAGCGGCTAGACGGATACTATATTCTTTTATTTCAATAAAACCCAGCAGAGTTTTTAATTCCAAAAGTTTCAGGTTTTGAGTTTCAAGTTTCGCATTTATGGATTTGGATGTAGATTTTAGGTTAAACTGAACCTGTTGAAGTGCGATGGACTAAACCCGTCAGAGTTTGAAAAACCTGACGGAGTTTTTTGTATGTCGGGCATGGTAATAAGCTGGCAGAATGCAAGTTTCTGCATGTGCCGAGTTGATAGGAAACATTAGCAATTGGCAAGGGTGTCCAGAGCGATTTGGAATCTGAAAGAAGCCATTAGC
>WTBR01000142.1 GCA_013138975.1 Bacteroidales bacterium | reverse complement strand
CAACCGGGCAATAAAAAGGTGATAAATCATCAGCTTTTACCATTGCTTCAGCAAACCCACGGCATCCAGGATAACCACAACCACCACAATTTGCTGCAGGTAAAACTTCCTCTACCTGATCGATACGCGGATCCTCATAAACCTTGAATTTCTGAGCTACAAAATATAAAATTATTGCAGCTATCGCCCCAATTGCGCTAAGAGAAATAATAGTAAACAAAATTGTTGTACTCATTTTTAATAGTATTTAGAATTTAATATCAAGTATTGAAATCTGGAATTCTTGATTTTCAGATCTCTTTACTCAAATCTTATTTATAATAAATGTAAATTTCTTTCTAATTTTATTTCTTAAAATATATAAAATGATGTAATAAGGCACAAGAACTGACAATGCACCAATTCCTGATATTGCTTCATTATTTGTTATTAAGGTTAAAACAATAAGAATAAAAAACACCAACAAAAATGGTAAAACGTATCCTAAAAACAATGCTCTAAAACCAAGCGATTGCTTTAAAACTACATTAACCTCTTCTCCAACTTGATACTGATTTGTGATATCGTATACCTCAACAATTTTTTCTTGCATATCGGAAGCAGTACAAACTCCTTTTGCATGGCAAGAAGCACAACCAGACATAGCTAGAATACTAACATTGATATTATTTCCATCAATGGTTTCTATGCGTCCTTTATGTTCAATCGATTTTGAATTTGCCATCTTAATTTTTCAAATATTGATATTGGCTACAAAAATAACCGTATTTGAAAATTAAGAATTGCTTTTTATCAGTTTTTAAAACATAATTACTTATTTATTTTAATTTTAAATAAGGATTAATGATTTATATATGCTTTTTATGGCATAATTTTTATTATATACTTTTTATAATTATAAAGTTCTTTTACGAATAAATTTTATCCTTATATTTACTTTTTTATAGTAATAATTATTAGTCATTTAAAATATGATACAATGAAAAAATCTTTATTCTTAATATTTTTCGGAACCTTATTATTTACAGCATGTGATAGAGACAAGCCTGATTTGTTTTTAGATGAGGCAAAATTAAAAATCGAAAACACATCTGAAAGTAATTATATTACTGGAGTTTATTATGGTACCGTTGGTTATGGTTCAAATAGAATTAGTTCAAATATTGGACCCGGAGAAAGTAAAATGTTTACTTTAAATACAGATGATGATGATGTATATGATATTAAAGTGACTTCGGACATGACAGGTTATGAAGAATATATAGATATTCATCACGAATTTGGATGGGATGATACCTATGTTATTGAATTAACCAATAGTGATGGTTGGTATACCGATGACGATTCATGGTTTTAAAAATTCCACAAGATTAAAAAAAACCAGAATAATATATTCTGGTTTTTTTATTTATAAATTATTCTTTTCTTAAAACATCTTCTAATTTAGGTAATGTCCATTTCAAAATAGGCTCAATTGCAGACATTATTGATGCCGAGCTAATACCATCAACTTCAACCCCTGTATAATATTCATCCCCCGCTCCTGATGTCGACACCAATGTAATTTTTGATAAATCAGGCGTTTTCTTTAAAAACGTGTTTGTTTCCTTATACATATTATGAATTTGCATAGTATGTATAATTACAAATGCATCCCAACCATAAAGTTAACTATCATTAAGTTCAGTGCAATCAAGAATTGATAGATATGGAACATATCTAAACACTTTTTAGAATGAATAATTCCAGAATTGCTGTATTGATTAGATTTTTTAGCTTTCAGGGAATGTAAACTACACTTAATATTTCTTAATCATCGATTTTAAAGGATGCTTTAAGCCTTCGTAATTTACTAAGCGAGCTTTTATTGTACCTACTATTATTGGACTCTCAATCCAGACAGGAATACGATTTTCATCATCGGAAACCCAAACGGTTAAATAATCTCCTTCTTTAAATACATCACCGGCAACCAAAGAAACTGTAAACCTTATGGTTTTAAATTTTCCAACACCTCTTACCTTTTTAACTTGCTTTCCTGAATACCTCACAAAAATGTCATGAATCTCGTTATCTAAAAGAATTTTGATTGGAATAACCTCATCCTTTTTATATTTCGAGAAATCAATATTTCGAGCTTTATAAACTGCAGAAACTACATCATAAGTACATGGAAAGATATCAACTGTGTCTTGAAAATACGGTTTTCGGGTTTTTTCAACCTCAGAATATGCCACTAAACTATCAAAATCATATCTATATTTAATATCTATTATGTAACCATCTTCATCAACATCTCGATGATAATATACCGGAAGTAAATTATCTGGATTTACCCAGGATTGATAAACATCTCGAACCTGAAAGAACCAATCGTAAAAAGAAAATGTAACACCCGTTCCTTTTAACTTATATACATCTTTACCAAATATACTATCATTTGATACTTTAAACTTAACACCACCAACATCAGTCCACACAAAAGCCCAATTATAAGTAATCACATAGTCTAAATTTTCACCTGATATAAATGCATTATTTTTTACATCACAAGCTTGATTATTCTGCGCTTTCAATAAAAATGTACTTAAGGATAGTAATAGTAGTAAAATATATTTTGGCATATTCTTAAATTTTTTAACTTATTACACTAAAGTCAACCTTCTTATTCGATATTTTTTTCAGTTGCCTTGCTAATATTTGATTTTCAGTATTTTCTAAATTCGGATCAACATCCAGTATTTCTTCAGCAATATCGCGAACAAATTGTATTAACTGACCATCTTGTGCAAGATTAGCAATTTTTAGATCAAACGCTATACCACTTTGCTGAGTTCCTTCAATATCTCCCGGGCCACGAAGCTTTAAATCAGCATCGGCTATTTCAAAACCGTCGTTCGTTTTTGTCATAATTTCAATTCGCTTGCGAGATTCTTTAGATAATTTATATGATGTCATTAATACACAATACGATTGATCAACACCTCGACCTACTCTACCACGTAATTGGTGTAATTGTGACAATCCAAAACGTTCTGCACTTTCAATAACCATAACAGAAGCATTCGGAACATTTACACCAACTTCAATAACTGTGGTTGCTACCATAATTTGAGTCTGTGCTCTAACAAAAAGACTCATTGAAGCATCTTTTTCTTTAGCTTTCATTTTACCATGAACAACACTAACTGCATATTTTGGTGGAGGAAATGCACGGGATATACTATCATAACCATCCTCTAAATCTTTATAATCCATTTTTTCAGATTCCTGAATCAAAGGATAAACGATATATATTTGTCGTCCTTGCTCTATTTGTTGCTTCAAGAAACCAAACATTCTTAATCGTTTCGAATCGTATAAATGCAATGTTTGTATAGGCTTACGACCTGGTGGCAATTCATCAATTACCGAAACATTCAAATCGCCATAAATTGTCATTGCCAATGTTCTGGGTATTGGTGTAGCTGTCATTACCAATATGTGAGGAGGTTGAATGTTTTTCTTCCAAAGTTTTGCCCGCTGTGCAACTCCAAATCGGTGCTGTTCATCAATTACTACCAAACCAAGATTCTTAAATTGAACTATATCCTCAATTAGGGCATGTGTACCTATTAATATTTGCAATTCGCCATTCAATAAACTTTCATGAATTACTTTTCGTGCTGAAGCTTTTACCGATCCAGTTAATAAATCAAATTTTACCGGTAAACCACTAAGAAATTCCTTGATTGTATCGAAATGTTGATTCGCCAATATTTCTGTTGGCGCCATTATACAAGTTTGAAATCCATTATCCAAAGCAATTAACATACTCATTAATGCTACTAATGTTTTTCCACTACCAACATCCCCTTGCAATAAACGATTCATTTGTTTACCTGATCCAATATCCTTTCTGATTTCTTTTAAAACTCTTTTTTGGGCTCCGGTTAATTCAAAAGGAAGATTCCTTTCATAAAACAAATTCAAAAAGTCACCCACCTTCGAAAAAATGAATCCTTTTGATTTATGGATACGATAACTTCTTTTTTGTAATATATTTAATTGGATATAAAACAGTTCTTCATATTTAAGTCTATAAATTGATTTTTTAAGTAAATCATTATTTTGTGGAAAATGAATATTAAAAAGCGCCTCTTTTAATGAAATCAATTTGTACTTTTCTAATAAATAATCAGGCAATGTTTCCGGTAATTTATCTTTTAAAGTAACTAATAGGTTATTAACTAGTTTAGATATTATTTTTGAATGCAAAAAACTCTTTTTAAGCTTTTCGCTAGTGTTATAATGAGCTTGTAAATTTGCACTAATAATATTTTGAGCTTTTAAAGCACTCTCTACTTCAGGATGAACTATATTGTATTTACCACTAAAATTTGATGGTTTTCCGTAAACAATATATTCTGTTTTTAGCATTAAATTTTTTTGAATATATGCTAAGCCTTTAAACCACAGCAATTCAATTATACCTGTACCATCGGAGAAATTTGCAATTAATCTTTTTTTATTTCCTACTCCTGCTGTACTAAAACCAATAATTTTACCTTTTAGTTGTATAAAAGGCAATGTTGTATTTAACTCGTTAATTTTATAAAACTTAGACCTATCAATATATTTATAAGGAAAGTAAAACAAAAAATCTTCAAAAGTAAATATGCCTAATTCAGTATTAAGTAATTGAGCACGCTTTGGCCCAACTCCAACTAAAAATTTTATTTCCCTTTGTAAAATATCTAACATAGTTTCAATTTGCGCTTTTCATGTTTCAAAAGGTATAGTGCAATAGTATCTTAATATTCCTCGAATGATATTATTAAAGATTTATATTTGTCTCACAATTATAAGCTTTTTTTTAAATAATATAAATAGAGACTATTAGAAAATACCAATAACTTTGTAACACTCACCTTTCATGACAGTTATTTACAAAAATAAACTCCTGACATTCAAGGTTCCTAAGCCTATTTCTTGGCATCTTCTAATGAGTCCCTAAAATTTTTAATAGTTTTCTTATTCAAACTAGATATGATTTCACAAATAAGATATTCTTTAAAGTACATTAAATATTTCCTTTTTACAAAACACAAAAGAGGGCATGGAATTCATTCTCCGTTCGTATACAATTTAATCTCAAATGTATTAAATAATAAACGTGAGTATGAAGATTTAAAACAAGTAACTAATGCTCATAATAAATATATAAAATCGACAAAACATATCGAATTTGAAGATTTAGGAGCAGGATCAAACTATAATAATCCAAAGAAATTAACGCTTGGAAAGATTATAAGAAGATCTTCTGTTGATAACAAATATGGAAAGTTAATTTTCAATCTAATTAAATATTTTCAACCAATTAACATTCTTGAACTTGGCTCATCTGTCGGAATAAGTAGTGCGTACATTGCACAGGCTGCACCTCAATCTAATTTTAAAAGCATTGAAGGTGTCGAAGAAAAAATACAAATCGCAAAAGAAATATCATTAGAATTAAATCAAAATACAGAATTTATACATGGCAATTTTGATAATATTCTAAATACGGTACTTGAGAAATACAACAAACTTGATTTAGTGTTTTTCGATGGTAATCATACCAAACAAAGCACATTAAATTATTTTAACTCTTGTTTAAATAAATCTCACAATGAAAGTATTTTTATTTTTGATGATATTCATTGGTCGAGAGATATGGAAGAATCGTGGGAAATCATTAAAAAACATAATAAAGTTAAAGTTTCGATTGATATTTTTAGGATGGGTTTAATCTTTTTTAAAAAAGAATTGTCTTGTCAACAATATGTTATTAAATTTTAAGTTAAAAGTTCCATTATACTTTTAATATTTATTAATTTCGTATTCACATACAAGAGAAGCCTTAAATGACAGATAAGATAATAGATATCAGTAAATTAACAAAGTATTATCAAGTTGGCACAGAAACTATTCGTGCGTTGAGATCTGTTTCTTTATCTATAAATAGGAATGAATATGTTGCAATTATGGGGCCTTCAGGGTCAGGAAAATCAACTTTAATGAATATTCTTGGGTGCCTGGATACTCCATCTGATGGAGATTATATATTAAATGGTACAAATGTTAGTCAGTTAGAAGACGATCAACTAGCTGAAATTCGAAATAAAGAAATTGGTTTCGTGTTTCAAACCTTTAATTTATTACCGCGATATTCGGCACTTGAAAATGTATCTCTTCCATTAATATATGCAGGATCGAATAAAGAAGATAGGTTAATAAAAGCAAAAGAAGTTTTAGTAAATGTTGGACTTGGAGACAGAATAGCTCATAAACCCAATGAATTATCAGGAGGACAGAGACAAAGAGTTGCCGTAGCACGTGCAATGGTAAACTCACCTTCAATAATTTTAGCAGATGAGCCAACTGGAAATCTTGATTCAAAAACTTCAATGGATATATTAAATTTATTTAATGATATTCATCTAAAAGGGAATACGATCATTCTAGTTACACATGAAGAAGAAATTGCTTTACATTCTCACAGAATTATTCGTTTAAGAGATGGAATAATAGAATCGGATGAAATAAATCCTAATCCTATTAGATTTAATTAGTATTTTTGAATAAAAGATAAACAAAAACAAGTATAGTTTCGTTATAAGTGAATAAATACATTAATAAGATGAAAATATATACAAAAACAGGAGATAAGGGTGAAACATCGCTTATCGGCGGAACCAGAGTTCCTAAGTATCATGATAGGATTGAAGCTTATGGTACTGTAGATGAACTAATTTCTTATATAGGATTAATTCGAGATCAGAAAATTGATGCTCATTATATTTCAATATTAATTGAAATACAAGATAGATTAATGACTTGTGCATCTATTCTTGCTACCGATTGCGATAATTGCAATATTAAAATCCCTGATATTTATAATAGTGATATTGAATTATTAGAAAAAGAAATTGATGAAATGGAAAAGGGATTACCCCAGTTGGAATCATTTATTTTACCTGGAGGGCATCAAACGGTTTCATATTGTCATATTGCAAGAAATATTTGCAGAAGAGCTGAAAGATTATCTATTAAGGTTCAAAATCAATTTAAATTTAATGTAAATGTTATTCAATATTTGAATCGATTATCTGACTATTTATTTGTACTTTCAAGAAAACTTTCAAAGGAGCTTTTTGCAAATGAAATTCCTTGGAAACCAAGAGTTGAATAAAAAGAGTTTTGTTTATCATTTTTATTTTTATATTTGCAAAAAATTCAGAAGATTAAAATAAATATAGTAAAATTTAATTATATATGTACTGGACACTAGAATTAGCATCAAAGCTAGAAGACGCACCTTGGCCCGCAAGTAAAGAAGAGCTTATAGATTATGGCATTCGGTCGGGCGCGCCTCTGGAAGTTATTGAAAATCTTCAGGAAATTGAAGATGAAGGTGAAATCTATGAAAGCATAGAAGATATTTGGCCTGACTATCCGAGTAAAGACGATTTCTTTTTTAACGAAGATGAATACTAATAAAAAAGGGACTTAACAAAGTCCCTTTTTACATTTTTATTTCCAATAAAATATATCTTTTCTAGATTTTGGCCTTAATTGCTCCAGCCATCGAAAATCTTTTAGCTTTTTCTCTGCAAGCTGATCTAAGGGGTATAAAGTACCAGTTGGTTGTTTTATTAGGTTTATTCGACTTAAAGCACCATTCTTCATATATATTTTCAAATCACTTGCTTCAGCAAAATTTACACCAATGATTTCGTCCTCTTTTTCATCTTCCGTAAAATAAATGGTTTGTCCATTTCCAAATACATCAATTCTGTGTAATTGCTCATTCCTTATATAACCATACATTTCCTTACCTCTAATTTGATCAAAACTACTTGTATCTTTTTGAGAAACTATAAATGCTGTTTTCATTAACTTGAAAAAATCAAGTTCATCATCTTTCATATGAACTTCCACCTTTTCAGCAGACATTTGGTTGCCTTCGGCCCATATTACCGGATCAGTATGCATTGTAATAACTGAATCTTTAAAATTATATACCATAGAATCACATCGGGCTTGAAAATCTTCCTTATATATTTGAACTTTATGATATGCTTTTAAAATTCGATGTATCCCGCTTGTATCATATTTTGATGATATTGTATCTGCATGCAAAAACAATGAATCAGTTAAATTTGAGACTTGTATTAGTAAGGCACTATCAGTAATGAGAATACTCTCAGGATCCTTTATATAAAAGGCATAGTTTCCTTTTAAAATTATATTCTCAACAGTATCCGTCATTACTACATTTTCAATAGCAATACCAAAGCCATATAACTCATCATAATATAAGCTGTCACCGGTAAGTATCTGTTCTTTATTCTCTAAACGAGCATTTTGGTTAAATTGAAACTTTTTTTCGGCAGTTTTATACCAACCATTTTCGGCATATATATAATTCTCTTCACTAAATATATCTGTAGGCCCAAGAAAATAAGCTTTTTTAATTTCAGTATTATATTTTAATGTGTCGCAATATATTGTATAATCAGGATTTACTAAGACGACGTCATCCTTATAAAAAAATAAATCGTCATTAGCATAGTAATACCCCATTTCACTAGTCAATGTATTTTCTTCATTAATTATACGGCCTCCTTCAAAAAAATAACCAATATTTAATGCATTATTAAAATTCAGTGAATCGGTATATAGAGTTGTTTTATTATCCTCCATCCTAACGTTATTTCTGAATTTACCAATATTAGTATTTCCATTATACAACATATAATCACCATACAAATGGATAGTATCTCCTCTACTTACATGTACATTGCTATATGCATGAATGATGTTTTTTTTACTGAATAGATAAGCACTATCGCAGTACATAGTTGCATTTTGATGCTCGAATATTACATTGCCTATAAACCGTCGAGCACCACCAACTTTATTTTTACCAAATTCGAATAAATCTGAGTTCTTAATATTAATCTGCTCTTTTTGTTGGGCAACAAGCTCAAAAACAAAAAATGTTTCAAGTAATAAAAGAAAAATAAAAACTAAATATCTTTTCATTAAAAAAATTCTAACTTAATTTTATTTTATCCAACCGTCTTTTAAAAATTCGCATTTTAAGAATGATTCATCTATATGAATATAGGTTTTCCTTTTCTTTTCTTGCACCCATTTCTCAACTATATCTAGTCGAATTTCCATAAGTGCCATTTGCTCAATTTGTTCGTAATCCTCTTTCAAATTAGCTCTATGAGATTCTATTCGTTTTTTAATCTTTACAATTTTAAAAACAATTTTACCTGCTTTATCTCTGGATTCAAATGGTTGTGAAATTTCTTCTATTTTCAGGTTTTTAATTTCATTAAATTCATTTGAAGGCAATTCATCAAGCATAAATCGTATAGACGAATTTATAGGGTTAACCATTAAACCTTCATTTAATCTTGATTGCTCATCTTCTGAATACTTAAAAGCTGCTATTTCAAAACTAATACTATCCAATTTTATTAAATTTGAAATACTATCTAACTTATTTTTAGCTTCAATTTTTTGTTTTATATCTACTTTAGGAATGATTAAGATATGTCGGACATTAACTTGATTACTTTCTTTTGCAATTAATTGAATAATATGAAATCCAAATTCTGATTCAACAATTCTGGATATACCTCCATCGTCATTCAATCTGAACGATGTTTTAGCAAATTCAGGATCTAATTCGTTTTTCGACATAAATCCAAGTTCTCCGCCTCGTCTTGATGATCCCGGATCCTCTGAATATAAAACTGCTAAAGTGGAAAATCGCTCTCCATCAATGATTCTTTGACGTAAACTTAAGAGTTTTTCTCTTGCCTCATTTCTAGCATCTACATTTTGTGAAGGATAAATTAATATTTGATTAACTTCATATTGAGTATTAATCATTGGGATACTATCTTCTGGCATATCCTTATAAAATTTTCCAACCATCTTTGGAGAAATATCAATATTACTTACCAGTGATTGTTGCATACTCTGAGTTTTCATTTGCTCTTCAATAAGTGGTCGAAAATCTTCTTTTATTTCTAAAATTGATTTGTTATAAAATTCTTCGAGCTTCTTTTTCGAACCAATTTGCCTTACAAAATACATTAATCTATTCTCTAATTCAGTTTCCATTCTACCAGCACCAACTTCTATACTATCAATTTCTGCCTGTGTTAATAGCAATTTTTGAATAAGTAATTGTTGTAATACCTCACAGTCAACTCCTGAAACAATAGGATATCCCTGAGATACCATTTGTAATATTTGATTTTCAATATCTGATTGTAATATTATTTTATTCCCAACCGTAGCAACTACTCTGTCTATCATCACCTTATCCTGACTACTGGAAGTTTTTACAAAAAAAACTAAAATCAGGGCTAATAATATTTGTTTTGAAAAAGAAATCTTCATTATTATTTTATTTTAATAAATTATAAATTCATTATGGTTTAATGCATCGTTATATATTGTATTCTCAAGTTCATCAATAAAAGTAAATTTTCTTTTATTTAATAAAATACTTTTGATTTTTAAATGAGCATATTCAAGTGGTTGTACAGTACTTTTCAAACCATATTCCTTTATCATTACAAAATAATAGAATAGGTCGCTTTCTGTTTCAATGTATTTTTGATATTTTAAAAATCTTTCCTGATCGTCAATGTTTGTTGGGATTTCAGCTAATAGGTCGTTAAACGGAATCCATTTATCATTAAAATTATCAAATTTTGTAGCATATTGATAACAGTAATCTTCTAATCGTGACAAATCCTCACTATCACTGGATTTATACCATCTTTTTAACTTGTCAATTTCAGGAGCTTCTTTTGAAACCTTAAGATAAAGTGCCTTTACAATATTATGATTTAAAATAAAGTTTCCAGAATATTCTTTATAATAATTTTCCAATTCCTCATCTGTAATTACGGTATCAAGCTTTTGCTTTATTAATTCTTGCTTATATTTAAAAATCAAAAGAGATGATCTGTAATCTTCAATTTGTTTTTCAATATCTTTGCTTTCTTCGTTCAAATTTAACTCGGCTTTTTGCACCATTAATTGCTTTTTAATCCAATCATTAATATAGTTTCTAGCAATTACAATACTATCTTCTTTTGTAATATTTGAATTAAATAGGCTTTTTATATCAGATTCATATAAAAACTCATTATGCACTTTAGCTAATGGTTTATCATCAATCTCATCATTATTTTTATTGCAAGAAAAGCTAAAAACAATGAATAATAAGATAATTAATTTGGGATATTTTAAGCCTATCATAACTATTTATTTATAGTTGATAAAACGGTTTCGTTAACTTGGATATTATATTTATCATGTAAAGTTTTAATCCATTCTTTATCTAAATAATCCTGATAATCAGAAATTACCAAACCCTTACATTCGATAAATTCTTTATTTTCCGGGGACACTTTTACACCATCATGAAATACATATTTGATTTTATTCTCATCCTTTTTTATGTTCCAAACGAAAAAATCAACAATTTCATTTTCTTCTTTTTCAAAGAGACCTGTTTCGATCCTTAAAACTTCCGTTTCTAAATTAAATTGTTCTAGCAAGTCTTTATTAGTTACTTTTTTACCAAAACTTTTTTTACTCACAATTTTTAACACTTTTTCATACACCGATTCATTTGAACAATGATAGAGTGATCCGTTCCATCTTTCATCCCACATATATCTCTTTTTATTATCATCGTAGTATTTCTTTAAGCCTATTGTATCGCTAATAGCTTTAGACCAAATTTCTTGATCCGATATTTCAAAAAGCAACATTCCATCATGATATTCTTTTAATAAATATTTATAGTCAGGATATTTTTCTTCTAATCGGGAGTTTTCAACCTCAAGTATTTTATTCTCAACGAACTCATCATAAAGAATTTTATAATTAAATGGTTTTAAATCTTTATTCCCTTTTTTACTTTCTACATAATTAGCAAAATCCTTCTCAATATATTCATTATTCAAAAAGGAAAATAATGTTTTATTTAAACTAGATCCTGATGTCAAATAATCTTGGTTTAGGATGTATACATTTTCTATTGTGTCATATTTTACTGGTGCATTTTCCAATTTTTCAATAAAATTATATTCACGTTTTAAATTATTTATAAAAGATTTCCTTGCAACTTCTACCCTTTGATCTTCTTTACCAACTTTCTTCTTAATTTCATTCACAGTTTCTTCATATGTTGGTATTTCTTTGCGATCAATTCGCTTAATTAAATGCCAACCAAAAGCTGTTCTAACAGGTTGAGAAACTTCTCCATTAACTTTTAAATCAAATGCTGCCTTTTCAAATTCGGGCACCATTCTTCCAACACCAAACCATGGCAAATCCCCACCCTTTCTTGCAGATCCTTTATCATTTGAGTATTCTTTTGCAAGTTCATTAAATTCACTTCCTTGCTTGAGCTCATGATAAAGTTCATTTATCAATTGTTTTATCTTATTTTCAACTTCAGTACTTGTTCCGCTAGGAACAGTTAACATTATATGTGCAACTTTTATTTGCCCTCTAGCT
Organism: Bacteroidales bacterium; assembly: GCA_013138975.1. Lineage (GTDB taxonomy): Bacteria > Bacteroidota > Bacteroidia > Bacteroidales > UBA12077 > UBA12077. Next base: position 33,036 of record WTBR01000142.1, on the reverse strand, counting down.
TCTCTTTTATCAGTAACTTTGATAATATGATATCCAAACCTTGTTTTTACAGGCTTAGATATCTCTCCTATTTGGGAAGTATATATTGCTGTTTCAAATGGATAAATCATTTGAAAAACTGTAAAATACCCTAAATCGCCACCATTGTTCTTAACACTTGGATCGTCTGAACTACCTTTAGCTACACTTTCAAACGACTCTCCTTTTAAAATTCTTCTACGAATATCCATTGCTTTTTCATAAGCAGCTAATGTGTCAACAGGGAATCCTTCATTAGGAATTTTAATAAGAATATGGCTTGCACGCATCTCATATTGCATTCTTTCGTATGCTTCCTTAATAACTTCTGTATTAGCTAATTCATCAACTAAATATGGACTTGCAAGTTGCTTTTTATATCCTTCAAATTCGTTTAAAAAAGCGCTAGCGGTATCTAATCCTAATTTCTCAGCCTCAAATACTTTTAACTTAAAATTAATAAATAGATCAAGATATTCATTTACTGAGGTAACTTCACCAGTAGAAAGATTAGTCTTATTTTTATCATAAATTCTTTGAAATTCCTCTTTAGAAATTTCTTTATCATCTATTTTAATTAAAGATGTACTAGTCAACTCTTGAGAAAATGAACTAAATGTCATTAAAAAAGAGCAAATAATCAAGCTTATTTTTTTCATTAATTGAAGGTTTAAGTAGGGTGTTGAAAGTTATTAAAAGTTATTTAAAGTTTATCGACTATAATTTGGTGCTTCACGAGTTATTGCTACGTCATGTGGATGACTTTCAGCAACACCTGCATTTGTAATTCTCACAAATTTTGCGGTCATTAATTTTTCTATATTTTCAGTTCCGCAATATCCCATTCCTGCTCTCAAACCTCCAACTAACTGATATACAACTTCGGATAAGTTACCTTTAAATGGAACACGTGCAGCAATACCTTCCGGCACTAATTTACTAATATCATCCTCTACATCTTGAAAATATCGATCTTTTGAACCTTGTTGCATAGCCTCAATCGATCCCATTCCTCGGTATGATTTAAATTTTCTACCGTTATAAATAATAGTTTCGCCGGGTGATTCCTCAGTACCAGCGAATAAAGATCCAGCCATAACAGTAAATGCTCCTGCAGCAATTGCTTTAACAATATCACCAGAATAACGTAATCCTCCATCTCCTATTATTGGAACACCAGAACCTTTTATTGCTTTAGCTACTTCATATATTGCAGTAAGTTGTGGTAATCCAACACCAGCTATAACTCTTGTAGTACAAATAGAACCCGGTCCAATTCCAACTTTAACTGCATCTGCTCCTGCTTCGACCAAAGCCTTAGCAGCTTCTCCTGTACCAATATTACCAACAACAACATCAATGCTTGTAAATTTTTGTTTTACGGCCTTAAGCATATCAATAACACCTTTTGAATGTCCATGTGCCGTATCAATCACAATTGCATCTGCTCCATTCTTCACAAGAGCTTGAACCCTTTCCATGGTATCAGAAGTAACACCAACACCTGCTGCAACACGTAATCGACCTTTAGAATCTTTACAAGCTTTTGGATTATCTTTAACCTTTGTAATATCTTTATATGTCAATAATCCTATTAATTTATAATTATCGTCAACAACTGGCAATTTCTCAATTTTATGTCGTTGTAATATTTCGGTTGCTTTTTCTAAATCTGTAGACTTATGAGTGGTAATGATATTTTTAGTTGTCATTACTTCATCAATTTTTTTATCCATATGATATTCAAATCGTAAATCACGATTTGTTACAATACCAATCAAGGTATTTTCATCATTCACAACTGGAATACCACCTATTTTATACTCTTTCATTAATTCTAAAGCATCGGAAACTGTGTTATCCTTCTTTATTGTTATAGGATCATGTATCATTCCACTTTCTGCCCGTTTAACAGATTTCACCTGTTTTGCTTGCTCCGCAATACTCATATTCTTATGAATAACTCCAATACCACCTTGTCTCGCAATAGCAATTGCTAGTTGTGCTTCAGTAACGGTATCCATTGCAGCAGAAACAATAGGAATATTAAGTTTAATATTCTTTGAAAAATAAGTTGATACATCCACGTCTCGTGGTAATACTTCAGAATATTGTGGAATTAACAATACATCATCAAATGTTAACCCTTCAAGTACTACTTTATCTTGTAATAACGACATTTTATTATAGATTTTAGTATATTTTAAAATTGTGCCAAATTACAAAAAATTAGCTTAATATCAGTCCAAAATGTAAGAATATCGATACATTTGATTATTTTAACATTTTTTAATTTTATGAAAGTTTTTGTATATTCAAATAATTAATGAATAAATACGAGCAAATATTAACAAAGTACTGGGGCTACTCAAAGTTTAGACCATTACAAGAGGATATTATCCAGTCTGTTATGGATAAAAAGGATACTTTAGCCTTAATGCCTACAGGGGGAGGTAAGTCAATTACATTTCAAGTACCATCAATGGCAAAAGAAGGGATTTGTATAGTGATTACTCCTCTAATTGCTTTAATGAAAGATCAGGTTGAAAACCTAACGAAAAGAGGCATTAAGGCAATTGCTATTTATTCAGGAATGACAAAAAACGAAATAGACATTGCTCTTGAAAACTGTATTTATGGACATGTTAAATTTCTTTATATATCGCCAGAACGTTTAGCAACAGAAATTTTCAAGGTACGTGTTAAACATATGAATGTAAATTTACTTGCTATTGACGAAGCTCATTGTATATCGGAATGGGGATATGATTTTCGTCCTTCATATTTAAAAATAGCAGATATACGTGAATTAGTCCCTGATGTCCCATTTTTAGCTTTAACAGCAACTGCTATTCCTAAAGTAGTTGATGATATTCAGGAGAAATTAGGTTTTAAAGAGAAAAACGTATTTAGAAAAAGTTTTGAACGAAAAAATATTGTTTATTTAGTTCGAGAACTAGATAATAAAGATAATTACCTAATTGAAACCATAAAAAAAGTAAAAGGAAGTGGGATAATTTATGTTCGTAACAGAAAGAAAACGAGAGAAACAGCCCTTCTTCTTCAGAAAAATAAGATTTCAGCAGATTATTATCATGCAGGATTAAATAATGAAATAAGAAGCCAAAAGCAAGATGACTGGAAGCTTGGAAAAATCAGGGTAATGGTTTCTACAAATGCCTTTGGAATGGGAATTGACAAAGCAGATGTACGTTTTGTAATCCATTTAGAAATGCCTGACAGTATTGAATCATACTTTCAAGAAGCTGGTCGTGGCGGGCGAGATGAAAAGAAAGCAGTCGCTGTACTTTTATATAATAATTCTGATAAATTAAAGATCCAACAAAGAGTTTTAAGAACCTTCCCTGATATTAAAGAAATTAAGGCAGTTTATCATGCTTTAGGAAATTATTTTCAGATTCCTTACGGTGGAGGTAAATTCATGTCGTTTGATTTTGTTTTTTCTGATTTTGCAAAAAATTACAATTTTAATTTAATAATGATTCATAATAGTATAAAAATTCTTCAAAGAGAAGGATACATAGTACTTACAGATGAATTATATAGTTTATCTAAGCTACACTTTCTTATTGGTAGAGATGATTTGTATAAATTTCAAATTGCAAATTCAAAATTTGACGGTTTTATTAAGCTTATATTAAGATCATATGAAGGTTTATTTTCAGATTATGTAAATATTAATGAGAGTTCTTTGGCTAAAAAAGCAAATATTAATATTGAAGTTGTATTTGAATATCTTAATAAATTAAAACAGTTAGGAGTTGTAAACTACATTCCACAGAAAAAGAATCCCTTTATCGTTTTTACTGAGGAAAGATTAGAAGACAAATCACTATATATTTCTAAAGAAAATTATGACTTCAGAAAAAATAGGTACATTGAAAGAATAAATTCTATGTTACACTATGCGTCATCAAACAATAAATGCAGAAGTCAAATACTTTTGAGCTACTTTGGAGATAATAATCCGGAGAGATGTGGTCAATGCGATGTATGTACCCGAAGGAATGAACTTGATTTAAGTAAATATGAATTTGATTTAATTCTTAATAAACTAAAGAAAAAACTTCTACATAATTTTGTAACTATTGAAGAGTTAATTTCAGATAATCAGAAAAACAAAGAAAAAAATCTAAAGGTGTTTCAGTGGCTATTAGACAATAATAAAATTATTAAAGATGCACAGGATTTGTATACGTGGAACATTGAAGATTAACCTCCTGAAAAACAACCAATCTACAACTCTTTTTCCCATCTGTTGATGTATCATATGAATAATTGTTATTAATATAGCTCTTAAAAAAACGAATACTTAATATTTACTGACTAACTGAGATTACTCAATCTGAAAAATCACAATTCCATAACGCTCTCGCATTAAGTTTAGTGCGGATTTACGCCTTGTTTCTTTTCAACGTTGAACAACATTACTAAGATAAAACTTAGTCAGTAAACCACAAACCCCCCACATTGAATTTGAACGCATGTTACCACTCGTTTTAAGCCTAATCGTAGTGATATCTGCATTTTGCAATTAGAATCTCATCTTCTTTAACTTGATAAATCAATCGATGTTCTCCATCAATTCTTCTTGACCAAAAACCTTTATATTTATATTTCAAGGGTTCTGGTTTTCCTATTCCGTCAAAAGGCGTACGAGAAATTTCTTTTAATAAATTATTTATCCTTTTAAGCATTTTCTTATCGGTTTTTTGCCAGTATAAATAATCTTCCCAAGACTCATCAACAAAAATATATTTCATTATTCAATGATTTCTTTTTTAAATGATGAACCTTTTCTTAATTTCTCGATTGCAGAGTCCAACCTTTTCTCATTCATCTTTGATGATAATTCATGTTGAGTTGCACATAATGAATTATATTCGTCTAATGACATTATCACAACACCATTATCATTTCCGCGATTTATTATCAAAGTTTCAAAGTCCTCTGTAACTCTGTCAAGATACCTTTTAATATCTCTTCTAAAACTTGAAATTGTCGTTGTCAGCATATTTTTTAATTTAGTACAATATTATGTACAAATATATGTACATAATATGATGAAGTCAAATTCGCACTCACTTATTTTTTCCCGACAAAATGGATGGTAACGGCAGTCTGACGTTCAGTACAATAATTGCAGCTGACTGCGAGGCACTTTCTTGTCAAGTTGCAAGAAAGTTGAAGCGGGCTAAACCCTTTAGAATTACTATTGTCTCTGCTATTATTTTTATATATTGTTAGCGTTTTGTGCTTTATTCTTCTGCTTGTAATTCTTTTTCTTTTAATTCATTTATTCGTTTTTTGCAGTGTCTTTCTGTTATTTCTAATAATTTCTTCGCTTCCTCTTCCCAATAGTCCAACTGCCCACTTGTCACCTTGTAATGTTCTTCTGTAATATATCTACCACCGATATAGGCAGAATCAAGATGCCAAAACAAAAACTTTTCATCATCTGAATTCTGGGGAAAACAATCATCAATTTCAGGCACATATCGCTTGGCATTCATTCTTAAACGCTCAAGCCTATGTTCATAAGGATTATTTCTGCTATAAACTATTTCAATCGCTGTATAGCAGTGTTCGACACTCTGTTGCAATTCAAAAGAAGCCTTTCGATAGTAATCCTTATCCTCTTTCCCTTCTTCTATCGCTATACAAGCGTGTTTAAAAGACATTCGTGCAGATTTAAACCATTGTTTAAAGTCAAGTTCTGCAATTTCTCTCAATCGTTTTGCTGTTAAATTTTCAGCATTTGCTAATTGAACTTGTTTATCTTGGTATAATACAATGCCTTGATGTTTTATTTCCGAGAAAAAGTACTGTCCCTCTCTTAAATGCATATTTACAAACCCAAGAGTTTCAACAATAGTATCAACAGATGTATTCGTGCCTTCAAACATTTTTCGCAGTCGGTTTCTTAAATCTTCGCAGTCTCGTTCGTCTCTTGTCAGGACACATATATCATAGTCGCTTTTCTTTCCGCTCCTGCCTCCTACATGTTCTTTCCAGTTACCACGGGCATATGAACCATACAAAATAATCATTGAAACCATTCCTGTCTCTTTTATTCTTTCGGTTATGGTTTCAAGTTCCTTTATCTTATCTTGTGGCAGATGTTTTAACTCATTTTCTGTCATAATTCATGCGTCATGTTTAGCGGTTTATTCTAATTTTTCTATACCCAAAAGTATAAAATAATAAGTTGCTTTTAAATCTGAAATTGATAATTCTTCTATTTTCGTTCTAATCCCCTATTATTTCAGTACAATATTTCCTATAATTAAGAATTGGTATTAAATGTATACATATTAATGTAGCAAATGCTACCAAAATAGAACGACGAAGTTACGCTAAGACTAAACTAAAAACTTCTATTGATTTTAATTTATTCTGTTACTATTCTACGCTCATAGGGGCGAAGCGGAATTAACTTTGAGGTGCTGTTGGGGATAGCACGAAAGAGCGGCTTTACTTATCGCAAACAAGGTTTTCCAGATAACCATTCATTTTTTTCTTCTCGTATTAAAGGCTTTATCCACTCCTGTAATTCGTGCAAAGAAGTTGTCATTGGTAGTTTATTTTCACGCCATGGATTCTGCTGCAACGTTGCCATAGCAAAAGCATCACAACTTCTCCTAGGGTGAGATGACATATATGTTTTGAAAATATTATCATACACACCAAAATTATCTCCGATAATAAAATCCTTCCATGCATCTTCAATTAATTTTTCATCTTTTAGATCAACTACTTCAATTATTGCAAATTCATTTATCTGATTTTTTGTCCAAACCTCAAGCAGTAATTTACGAGCTTCTAAATCGGTTTTTGGAGCACTATAGCCAAAAATCGTCACAAAATACGCACTTTGTAAATAATTCTGCAAAGTTTCCCATTCATTAAATATAAATGGGTCTTTACTATAATCTTTATCACCAACTGGGTAAAGTAATTTCGATGGCTTTAATATATTTTGACAAACATTACAAATACAATTTACCCACCCTTTTCGCTTACATTCCTTGCATATCCCGATTGAAACATTACCATGTAAAAATACAATCTGAGGTAAATTTTCATAACCAATCTTTTCACCATTCCTTTGAAATGCTTTTGCAAGAAATGGGTCCCAATTGAACGTTGCAATAATATCTTTGCTACGTAAGCTTAATACTAGATAATCATAGATTGTTGCCTCATCTGGCAAATCCATTATATCAAAATAATCTTCTATACATTTTTCTAATTCAACTAACAGCTCTTCATTCGTTTCAAATTTTGACAACTCATCATAAAATTCTTCAAAATTTCCTGAGGAATACTCAGCTCCATATTTTTTTATAATTTCTTCTAAACCTAAAACTTCAACTATGTTACTCATTAAAGGTAATTTTGCACCAAATTTATCCCCATCTGGCAATGCCGCAAGACTTGCACCCGCTCCTAAAATCACAACATGAGGAGAAAGATTACTATTCTTTTTTAAATCCAGTCTTGGTATAGCCATTTTCAATCCTTTACTAAAATCATTAGGTAATATTAAATTACATAAATATTTGGCTTATAAACCAATGACAATGATTTCTGCGAAGTGGAGCTCTTTCGTATTATCCCCAACGTGTCGCGGGTAACTTTTGGCGGGGATTTCGCCCCTGTTTCATTATCCGCCGTTAATAAAAGTTGAAGATAGCAATAAGTTTGAAAACCACCAAAAACCCCGCTTAAAGTTTACCCGCTGTTGTGAGTAGTGCTATTTATCCTTCTTTTCAAGAATTTTCTATCAGTTTAGCAATATAGATTCCAATTAATGAGCTTAATATTGCTAATATTATCCATGAAATAACTCTAAAAATTATTTGCAATGGGCTCTTCTGTTTGAATAAATATTTCTTTACAAACCTAGAGATTAACTTATCAATTTTGTAAAAAACAATCACCAGTTTAACAAAAAAATTATACCTAATTATTTTTCTTTCATAGACGATATAAGGTAATAATTCAATACCCGCTTTAGTAAGTTTTAATGTCACGGAATTATCAGTTTCCTTAATGATGTCAAAGTATGTTTCTTTAAAAGTTTTAAAATAAAGATTTTCTTTAATTTCAGAAATACTAAAGTTTATATCATTTAGTTCAAGAACTGTCTGGTTAATTGTAGCCTTTTTTCTTTTTCTTTTACTAAGGTATAAAAATATAAAAAGTACTTCTTCTGGGAATTCAATTGTTACTGGTTCTATTTTTTCCATTTTGTCTTATCTATTTGTGGAAAACTAGCATTACTCATAACGGTTTGGCTAAACTGCGTTTCAATGCAGTTTAGGCTTTGTTAAGTTACGTTTAGATTATTTCATTAAACTTTTCAGGCATCCAAAGTCCATTTTTTATTTGACCGTACCCTTTAATCCAATCTAATATTCCTTGGCAGTTTTTAATACTCAATTCATCCAATTTTTCTTCCATTCGCAATGCCTCAGGACCAATAGAATTTGATGTTGTCATAAGTGCAAGATGTGTTATGTTTTTTTCTCCTTTATCCATGAAATACTGACCTATCAAAGCTCTGACTTCAGCTGGACCAAAAGTGGATGAATGTTTCCTCCTTTTACATTCAACCATCATTAGAACAGGTTCATCGTCAAACGTATAAGCAGCCATTATATCTTTTCCTCCATCACCACTTCCTTTAGTTAAATATATGTCAAACCCTTTGTCCACAAGTAATTCAGCAATTAACTCTTCAAAGACATACGGATCAAGAGTTTCCAATAGTTTTGCAGCATTAATGGGCTTTGATAGAATATCGTTAATAATTCGTGTTGCTCGGTTTTGAATTATAGTTGTATAAATTCTGGTGGTATTTCTAGCTTCTGCAATTATTTCAGGACTGTAATTTCCTTGGAGGATCTTTCGATTTTCTATAGGATTAACGTTTGCGAATCCGAACTGACCAACTCCGAGAGCAAAAAATGGCTCACCATTAATAAACTCCTCATTTACCCATAGTGGGGTTTTATTCTGGATATTAGTTTTATATTTTACTGGGAGTTTTCCCCAATATTTTAGTGGTACATGAAGCCCAAACTGTTCGGTTAGAAAGTTCTCGTCAATGCCAAACATTCGTTCCGCACCTGAGCTATCTCTATTCATTACTGTATAACTCTCCTTCTCCCAAATATCTTTAGATAACTGATAAGCATGATCTTTAGAGTCGCAAAGAATTATTCTGTCCATTTATGTAACTTAACAAATTTATATGTGTCACTAGTGACACATATTTCTTCTGTATAACTAATACATCTCCCACACAATCAATTATATCGTATACATACAAGAAAATATAAAACCACTACTTTATATTTTTTTTGTAGACTTAAAAATAATTAATCTTAAGCAATATCCTATTCAATACTTAATAAAAAGAAAGTGTCTTGCACGAATTAACATTTGCTACGTCGAATTTATTCTTGTAGTTTTTAACTGCTATTTTTAATTTGAAGAGTAAAACAATAAGCTACATCTTAGTCTCTATCTGATGTCCTGTTGCAAATACAGGTACTTTAATGTAGCAAATGCTACCAAAATAGAACGACGTTTTACGCTAACGCTAAACTACGCCAAACTTCTATCGATTTCAATTTATTCTGTTACTATTCTACGCTCATAGGGGCCTTTAATAACGATAAAAGAAGAAATTTTAACTTATTGCAATAAGTAAAAATTTCTTCTTTTATCTATAATTGAGATTATGTAACTAATAAGAATTACTCAACATATACAACCAAACCCTTTAGATACTCACTCTCAGGATGATACAAATTAACAGCATGATCTATTGGCTGACTTATTTGATGTAAAATTCTAACATTACGACCTGTATTAGCAGCTGCTGTGAAGAGTGTTTTTCTGAAGTTTTCTTTACTAACAACTTGCGAGCATGAAAATGTAAAAATCAATCCTCCTAGTTTAATATTCTCTATTGCTTTAATATTTAGACGTTTATACCCCTGTAATGCATTATGTAATACATTTTGATGTTTTGCAAATGCAGGAGGATCAAGAATAATTATATCATATTTATCTTTAATATCGTTTAAATACTCAAATGCATCAACAGCAAATGCTTCATGCCTGCTAGTATCTTCAAAATTAAGATCAATATTTTCGTTGGTAAGATCAATTGCTTTTTTAGAACTATCAACAGAATGTACTAATTTGGCTCCTCCTTGCATTGCATAAACAGAGAATCCTCCGGTATAACCAAACACATTTAGTACTGATTTATCTTTTGAATATTCAGCCAATAACTTTCTACTTTCACGTTGATCAATAAAAAAGCCTGTTTTTTGTCCATCTTCCCAGTTTATCTTAAACTTATTTCCATATTCAACCACAGTTTTTTCACTTGATTCTCCATATATATAACCGTTTTTTGCTTCAATATCCGATTTAAAAGGTATCGTATTTTCGCTTTTATCGTAAACAGCTTTTAATTTATCACCATAGAGTTCCTTTAATGCATTTATAATATGCTCTCTATTTAAATACATTCCAATTGAATGCATCTGAAGAACTGCAGTTCCATTATAAAAATCGATAATTAAACCAGGTAATCCATCACCTTCGGCGTGTACTAAACGATAAACATTGGTATTCTCATTTTCAGCTAAACCAAACTCTTTTCTAAAATTATAAGCTTTACTTATTTTTTCTTTCCAAAAACTGTCATTTATTTCAATTTCTTCAAACGAAATTATTCTAACAGCTATAGATCCTATTTGATAATGACCTAAAGCCAAAAACTCATCTTTATTATCAGTGACAAAAACTAAATCGCCCTCGTTGACATTTCCAATAATTTTTTTAATAGCACCAGAAAAAATCCATGGATGGTAACGTCTTACCGACTGATCTTTTCCTGATTTCAATATCACTTTTGGGTAATCCATATTTTTAATAATTTATTTTTTCTTGATTTAGTTTATTATATACTTTCAAGCATGCCCACGCATCGGTTGCAGCATATATTTGTTGAGCTTCTGACAATTCATCTCTTTCCCAGTTTGTTACTTGCTGTGATTTAGATATTCTTTTATTTAAAACAATTGCAGTAATTTTCTTTAAACTCATTGCCACAATACCAAAATCACCAACATAATTTTGCAAATCGATAAAACTGGTTGGTTCAAAGCCTGCTATTTCTTTTAATATTTTTAAATCATCTTTTATTGCCAATCCAATTTTTTTAACATTACTATTCATTAGGATATCTACTATTTCCTTTGGTAAACCAATTTTGTTTATCCTAATTAAAAATGCTTGAGTTATTGAAGTTAACTGCAATAATGATACTGGATTTAATTTCCCCTTTTTAAATGTTGGTTTAGTTTCTGTATCAAAACCCAGAATTTTCTGCTCTTTTAATAAAGGCAAATAAAAATCTAGTTTTTCAAATGTATCAATAATAAAAGTTCCTCCATCAAACTGATAAAGAGACAATTCATTGATTTCCTCAGTGGTTACATTTTCTGCAAACATCTACTCCTCTCCTTTTCTATAATCTGCCTGTCGCTTTGAAAGTATCCAATGGCTTGTATCAATATCATCATCGGGGTCGCTTTCATTTTCACTATTTTCTTCATCCTCTTCCAAATCATCCTCTCCAAAATATACATTATGAATTGCTTTTAAGGCATTTAAAAGTTTCTGCCCCCAAAATTCTTCGAAATTTAATTGACATTCCCATATGGCATCATTCATTATTTCTTCAGTTCCAATGTTATAAAGAGTACTAAAGTTTTTTAGATCCTGATATATATCTGCTAAATTATCTGAAATAGTTGCTATACTTTGTTCTAACTGTTCATGTATTAAAGGATCAAATACATCTCTATATTCATCATGTAATCCCAGTTTTTTTTGGACTGCATCATGAATAATGTCCCACTCCTCTTCATTAACAAATTTCTCATTATCGTCATCAAAAATAGATTCAAATCTCGGTAAAAGACGCATTTTTAAATAGATCAAAGGCAACAACTTTCCGCTTTTCTCTAAGAAATCCTTCTTAGAGAACCTTAAGGTATTCTCCACAAAAACACAATATTCTCCTACTATAGTAACAAACTCAGTAATATTTTGTGAGGAAACAATGTTATTTTCAAAATTCTCTTCCATATTTTTCAAAAAATTAGGGCAAAGGTATAAAAAGATATCTTATAATGAGTTATTCATATAGTCTTATATTCTCTAAACTCATAGATAAAAAAGACATTTCTATCATAGTTAATTCCTAATTCGTAGATATTATTTTTATCTATCGCTTGTCCTACTAATATTTGTAAAAAAATAAGAAAATGTAATATTTTCAGATTTTATGTTTCTAATCAATTATAAACTATATAAAGAAATTTTTTAATGTGATTAATATGAAAATAAAAGCAATTATTGTTTTGGCAACTCTCTTTTTTTCTGGTTGTAGTACATATGAAGCAACATACCAAAAAACGCCTTTAATTATTGACGGTTCTTCTTCTGACTGGATCTCTGCACTTGATTCGAAAGATCAGAATGGTTTCTCGTATGGAGTCTCAAACGACAACGAAAATTTGTATCTCCGAATTAATGTTAATGATCAATCTATACAAAGAAAAATGATGTTAGCCGGATTAACGGTTTGGGTAGATACTACAGGAAAGAAAAAAGAGAATCTAGGTATAAACTGTCCAATGCAGAAAGCTTTTTTATCAGCAAAGGATAAAGGTTCAAAGGGTAATATCCCGAATGCTCCAATTTGGGATGATGATCAAATCCTTGATGTAGAGTTTATAGGATTCAATAATTCCAATACAATATATTACATATCTAATAATCCATATGGAATTGAAGTATCAATAGCTCAAGGCGATTTTAAATCGCTTAATTTGAAATGAAAATTCCTTTTAAATCAATTTATTCCGATTACTCTAATTTATCTATAAAAACATTAAATATAGGCTTGGAAACAGGAGTATTGAAAACACCTCATTCAGGCAACAGACCATCAGGAATGAATAACCAACCAGGAGGAATGTCAGGTGGAGGAGGTTCTGGTGGACGCAGTGGTGGCGGTGCACCTAAAGGAGGAGGAAAAGGTGGTGGACCTTCTGGAGGAACTCCAAGTTTTTCTAAAATTGCTCTATCTTCACCAACAAAGATATGGATTAAAAATATTCATTTTGCTAATACGAAAATCTATGAAAAATAACCAAATTATCGCGTAAACACCCACTCCTTTTCTGTAGATAAATCTCGATTATATAAATAGTCTTCAGAATCAAAAGCTTTTATATCTTCGGGATTTTCAATTCTATTTTGAATTATAAATCGACTCATTAAACCACGTGCATTTTTTGCATAAACCGTAATGACTTTAAAACTATCTCCTCTATCCTCTTTAAAAACAGGTGTAATTATTTCACTTTTAATTAATTTATGTTTTATTACTTTAAAATATTCGTTTGAGGCTAAATTAATTAGAACTTTATGTTTATGATCTTGCAATTCACTATTAATAACTTCATTTATTTTTGTTCCCCAAAACTCATATAAATTTTTTCCCATAGGATTTTTTAATGGAATACTCATCTCCAAGCGATATGCTTGCATTAAAGTAAGAGGTTTCAATATTCCATATAATCCTGATAAAATTCTTAAATGATCTTGTGCAAATAATAAATCGTCTTCGGTTAAAGTTTTTGCATCTAATCCAATATAAACTTGTCCTCGAAATGCTAATAAAGCTTGTTTTGCATTATCAAGTGAAAAGGGAGTTCGCCACGATAAATTCCTTTTGAAATTAAGAAATGCGATATCATCATTTACTTTCATTAAACGAACAATATCATGTGGATTTAATTTTCGAAGTTCCTCAATCAAAATTTTTGATTCTTTTAAAAAATATGGTTGCGAATGTTGCTTGGTTTGAACTTCCGATTTAAAGTCCAAGGTTTTTGCAGGAGATATTATAGTAATCATAATTATTATTTAGCCAGAATGTTTTTTTTTAGAAACATGAACATATTATAATATGTTCATTAAATTACTTCAGGTTATGTGAAACATTCTATTAGATTCTTACTAAAGTTATATAAATAAACATCACCTGACTCAATTCTTGACAAGCATAAATTTGAATTATCTAATTTCACAATAGTATATACATATATTACACCTGAAAAAGCAATAGTTAATTCTGTATCTTTATTTACAAATTGCCAAGTACCATTTAGAATTTCAGAACTTTGAGCTATTACAATTTGAACCGTTTCATCATCCATAAATGTATAATTGCTATTTTTCAAATAAATAGCTTCATGATCATAAAATTCTCCGTTTAAAGTTGTTTCGTTAAGGCTCCAGCTTTTTGTTAATAAATCCTTTTTGGAAATAGTTGCATCATCGCAAGAATTTAAAAATATAGGTAATAGCAATATTAGAATAATAAATTTTCTCATAATTATATATTAAAAGTACTGATATATTAAAAAAATAATTACAATTATGTGTACAAAAAAAGCGGTGCTATTAACACCGCCTGTCTTTGAAAATTACTGCAAACTAATAGCAGTATCATTATTTAGGTTAGGGTATTGAAACAAAACAAATATTTAATTGATGCTACTTTGTAGATGTAGCAAAATAAAAAAAGGTTGCGTCGTGTTGAAAAAATATATTATATTTTTCTCCTGATGCGAAAAATCACGATAAATCTTTTTTGTAAAGTACTTATTGAATTAATGTATTTTGATCTTCTATAAACTTTAATTTAAAATACATAACAACGGAAAGAATTGCAAAGAATGGATAAGTTACTGCAGCAACTATAGAATTTAAGATAATTACCCAACTACCAATATCATATGATTGCATATTAAATATTTCACGAAAACTGTTTGTTTCTTGCCAATTACTTACAAATTTAAAAACAAATGGTATTGCAACAATTGCATTCATTACTATCATAATCAGAATCATAATCAGAAAATACAAAATTACAGCACCCAATGTTGACCAAAAATCTTTATGCGTTAAAGAAAATGCTCTTCGAATTGCTTCAAAAGCATTTTTATCCTCAGCAACAATAATCGCACCTCCGGGAACAAGAACAGTTACTAAATAAAACATTGCAAGAAAAGATCCAATTATCAAAACAATAACACCCAAGAAAGCTCCTAAAATAATAATTACCATTGATAATATAAGGAAGAAAATTAAATGAACAGAATTATTCTTTATAGAATTAACAAGAGTTTCTTTCAATGATAAATCTGAATCTACATCACTTCTAATTATATAATTAATTAGGAAACAAATTAACATACCGTAAATTACAAAATACGTAACCGATCCGATTATGAGCTCATTTCTCATTCCAAGAAAAGCCGCAATCATTTCTTCTTGATCTGATATTTTTGTTAGTTCCAGAAAACCTAGCTGATAAAAAACAACTTGAATAATTAATGCAGCAATAAAACTTGAAATAAACAATACCAAAAATTTCTTTAAATAAATATTAAAAAGATTTGACAATACTGAATCAACCTCCATAGGTTTGTATAAGCTGTGTTTTTTAATATCAATCATAATTTATTCTTTAATTATTGACTGCGAAAATAAATAATTTATTGGATTAAAGTGATTTAATAAATAAATATAAATACACTTTATCGATAAAAAAAAATTGTAAAAACAGAAAAATTTGCAAAAACATACTTAAATCTTTATAAGTAATATCTTTTTTATTAACTTAACCATCATTTTTTTAATCTAATTATTTCAATTATGGACAAAAGTTCAAAAAGAAAATCGATTTACAAATTACTATTCGTAAAGGTTACATTAACAGTACTTTTGCTAAATATAATATTAACGATTATCACAATTCAAGATACAATAAGAATTCAAATACAAAGTGAAAATGATTTAAGAATAAAGATCAGAAATGAAATAATTGGTATAAGTGATTTTCAAACATCTGCTTTAAAAACTTTTGAAAAGTCGTTTTATGATAATCAAAAAAATGCATTACAGAATCTTACAACTAAAACAAATATTGACCTTAGGTTTGAAAATCTCAATCAACAAATGAAATCTTTAGGACTTGATTCCGTATTTCATGACTTATATGTAATTGAAGATAATATAGTTGTAAATACAACATATACACCTGACTGGGGTCTGGATTTTTCAGCATTTGGAGATGACAAAATAAATCACTTAAATAGGATATTAGAATCCAGAGCCTTTTTTGCAGAAAGATTTCAGTTTGAATCATCTACTAAAAGACTAAAATCATTTTCATATCAAGCTACTAAAAATGGCGAATTTTTAATAGAAATTGGTAGTTACTCTGAAGTTGCTGACAAAATAATGGAAATGTTTATTAATCGTTTGAAACAAATTACAGCTGAAAATGAGAATATTGTTTCTGTAAATTATTGGTTTGGAAATAATGATTATCAATTTCCTTTAATTGATGAACCATTAAATAGATATATTCCCGACAGTTTAATTGACAATTCATTTGTTGAAAAAGCCGATCAAAAAACTGATTTCAATATTAAGGATCAAAAACTAAATGCGGAATTTATGTATATTGAACAAGATCCTTCAACACGTCTTCCTGATTTTGCTCTATCCATTATAACTGACATTACCAACAAGAATGATCAGGTAATTAGAATTGTAAAACGGCAAGCATTATTCGCATTAAGTTTCTTAATATTAATTATAGGATCAATTTTCATTGCTATAAGATCATTGAAAAAACATCAATAACAAAATAGTCTTTGCAAGAAAACGCCAAATACTACGTTACTCTTGTTTTGAAAACAGTCATTCACAAAAGTGAACTCCTTGGTTTTCAAAACTTCGAAAGTCTCGTCTTTGACGCTTTCTTATCAAAGACTTTAAAAATAAGTAGTTTTCTTGCTGATACTAAATAACATTAAAAGGTATAATGGCACAGGTTTTTCTTGTGCCTTTTTAATTTAATACTAAATGAGTCAAGGTTTTAAAAAAGATATTCAATATTATAAATTCTGCATTTACGGATTTTTAAAAAATTTAAGATTCTTTGAACCATTCTTGATCTTATTCCTTCTGGAAAAAAATATCAATTTCTTACAAATCGGAACATTATATGCAATTCGTGAGATATTCATAAATATATTAGAAATTCCATCTGGAATAATTGCGGACGTGTTTGGACGAAAAAAATCGCTTATTGTTTCTTTTCTATTTTACATTATTTCATTTTTCATATTCTATTTTTCATATTCATTTTACTTTTTTATTTTGGCAATAATATTTTATGCGCTTGGAGATGCCTTTAGAACAGGTACTCATAAAGCAATGATATTTGATTATTTAAAAATAAATAATTGGAAAAATCAACGTGCGCATTACTATGGTCATACAAGATCATGGTCGCAAATGGGTTCAGCAATTTCATCACTCCTTGCTGCTTCAATTGTTTTTTATACAGGAAACTACAAATCTATTTTCATATTCTCAACAATTCCATACTTTATTGATTTGCTATTAATTACATCTTATCCAAATTCGCTGAATGGAAATAACGATGGTGCAAAAATTAATGAACTAAAGGGTCAATTATTACGAGTTTTTAAAGATTATTTGTATTCATTTAAGAATAAACAAATTCTAAATGCAATTACTAATCTTTCAATTCATAGTGGATTTCATAGATCTATGAAAGATTATTTACAGCCAATTATCCAAACATTTGCATTAACAATACCAATTATGCTTTCTTTTTCTAACAAACAAAAGTCAGCAATAATAATCGGAGTTTTATATTTTTTAATTTACGTTTCAAGCTCATACGTTACACGTAATGCAGGTAAGCTAAACGACAAACTTAAATCAACAGGACTAGCGCTAAATGCCACAATGTATATTGGATTTATTGCGGCTTTTTTAAGCGGAATATTTTTTCATTACGAATTTTACTTTGCATCTATCCTATTTTACATTGGAATATTTTTAGTTGAAAATTTACGAAATCCTATCGGAATATCATATGTAAGCGAATTATTCCAAGATAATATTTTGGCTACAGCACTTTCAACGAATTCGCAAGCAAAAAGTCTTTTTGCAGCTATTTTCGCTTTAATTTTAGGGTTTTTAGCCGATAAATTTGGAATTGGAGTTAGCTTGTCGGCAGTTGCAATACTTATTTTATTCTCAACACCTTTGTTTTGGATCAAAAATAAAAATTAGTTTTTCTTTGAAAACCTTAAAGAGGAAATCGAGCTAAAGGTGCAATATCTTGTCCTGCAAATTCCTTTTTCAGATATTTATAATATCCTGTAATTGCAATCATTGCAGCGTTATCAGTAGTAAACTTAAAGTCAGGAATAAAAGTTTCCCAGCCCAAATTATGAGTTCTATCTGTTAAAGCATCCCTCAAGCCTGAATTTGCAGAAACACCTCCGGCAACAGCTATTCGATTTATTCCTGTTTGTTTTACTGCTAATTCAAGTTTATTCATTAAAATTTCAATAATGGTATACTGAATACTTGCGCATAAATCCATCATGTTTTCGTTTATGAAATCAGGATTCTTTTTTAAGTTGTCGCGAATAGAATATAAAAATGATGTTTTTAAACCACTAAAACTATAATCAAGATTTTTTATTCTTGGCTTATTAAAAATAAAAGCATGCTTATTTCCTTGTTTCGCATTTTCATCAACAAATGGGCCTCCAGGGTAAGGTAATCCTATGACTTTTGCACATTTATCAAATGCTTCTCCTGCTGCGTCATCAATAGTTTGACCAATAATTTCCATCTCCAAATGATTTCTCACTATAACTATTTGTGTATGCCCACCGGAAACTAGCAAACACAAAAAAGGAAATTCAGGCATTTTTTTTTCATTATCTAACTCTTTAATAAAATGTACTAAAATATGAGCTTGTAAATGATTTATTTGAACTAATGGGATATTCATTGCCAATGTAAACGCCTTTGCGAAAGAAGTTCCTACAAGTAAAGATCCCAATAAGCCAGGTCCACGCGTAAAAGCTACAGCGCTAATATCTTTTTTCAATACACCTGCCTGCTTTATTGCTTGATCTACTACAGGTATAATATTTTGTTGATGAGCTCTGGACGCTAATTCAGGGACAACACCACCGTAAGCCTTATGAACATCCTGATTAGCAATCACATTGGACAACAACTTGCCATCTTTAATAATTGCAGCTGATGTATCATCACATGAAGACTCTATCCCAAGTATTGTAATACTCATTATATTATTAAGAATTTGAGTTAATTATAATTATTTTTACTTCTTTTGCGTTATCATTCCAATGGCTAAAAGTATTAAAAAAATATATAAAACATTCATTATTTTTTTGTTAGTAATATTTACATTACTAACAAGCGCTTTTTTTATTTTACAAAATACCAAAATTCAGACATATCTCACCAATAAAATAGCCAAAGAATTTTCAAATAATCGTAATGCTAAAATTACTGTAGGATCTGTAAACTATAAGTTCTTTAAACGTATATCTTTAAAGAATGTTTATATTGAAGACCAGTTAAAGGATACTTTATTCTTTTCTGAGGAAATAATTTGCAATTTAAAGAGAATTGATAAAAAACAAAAAATAATTGATATTAGCAATGCTAATATATTAAAAGCTAAAATTTACATCCATAAATTTGATAGTTTGCAACCATTAAATATCCTTTTCCTTAAAAAGGATTCAACAATTGACACTTTAACAAAAGCAAATTGGCAAATTTCCTTTCAAAATATTGAATTACACGAATCTATTTTCAAATTCAAATCATTCAAAAAATTTAATGATAGTTATGATCTCGTTAATTTTAGCAAACTAGAATGCCAAATTGAGGATTTCGAAATTAGAAACCTGAGAATAGAAAACGGTGAAGTAAACTTTTATACTAAAAAACTAAAATTCACCGAAAGGTCTGGATTCAATGTCTTTAATTCTAAATTTAATGTGAGCATTGGAAAAAAACACATGATCTTCAAAAATTTAATAATCAGAACTCCTTACTCTTATATAAATTCTGACTCTTTAATATTTCGACATCAAGATTATACTAAATATCAAAAATTTGCTAAAAATATTTACCTGGATTTTTCATTGCAAGAGTCTAATGTCAGTTTGGTCGATTTAGGATACTTTTCTCAAATTTTCAAAAACATAGATGTAAATGCAGTTGTTTCAGGAAGATTTTATAACAAACTTAGCAACTTTAAAGGTAAAAAAGTAAAAATTCACATAGGTGAACAAACAGAATTAATAACTGATTTTAACATCAATGGATTACCTGATCACAAACAAATGTTTATGTATGTTGATTTTAAGAAACTAACAACAAGTGCAAAGGATTTTGAAATATTGAATAAATTCTTCAAAAAAAGAAAAACATTTTCAATTCCCAAACATTTTGATAAATTAGGAATAATAAGTTATAAAGGAAATTTCGCCGGATTTTATGATGACTTTGTAACGAACGGAAAATTCACATCTAAGCTTGGAAATATCTCAACTGACCTTTCATTAAAACCTGATGCTTCTGGAATATTAGCTTTTAATGGGAATTTAAAAACAACTAATTTCAATATTGGCGAATTAGCAAACGATACCCTTATAATGGGTGAAATTAGTTTGAATGCCCAAATAAAAGGAACAACAAGTGCGAATAAAACTATAAAAGCTACAACAAATGGTATTATTCATAATTTTGAAATTAATGGTTATAATTATCAAAATATAGTTTTGGACGGATATCTAACTGAAAAAACTTTTGATGGTTACTTTAATATTTCAGATCCAAATATTGAAGTTGATTTTAAAGGTGGAATAGATTTCTCAAAAGAAATACCAGTATTTAATTTTAAAGCCACAGTTCCCAATACTAATCTGTATGGATTAAATATTGATAAAAATGATACAACTGCAAGTTTATCTTTTGACCTTTCTGCTAATTTTGAAGGAATTGATGTGGATAATGCAATAGGAGAAATTAACTTCACTAATGCACAACTCACTAAATTTAATGAGGAAATGGTATTTGATTCTTTATCATTAATTTCAAAACAATATGCCGATACTCACAGAATAGAATTAAAATCAGATTATATTGATGCATTATTAATTGGATCCTACAGATCAACTTCTTTGATTCAGTCTATAAAAAACTTATATTATAATTATGCACCTGCACTTATTAAAGACCCAACGGATACATTAACACTCGTTTATAACAATAATTTCATTTTAGATTTAAACCTAAAGAATACCAAACAAATTAGCAAATTCTTTATTCCTAGTTTAAATCTCAGTGATAGCTCTAATTTAAAAGTTAACTATAACTCGAAAATTAAAAGACTGCTGTTAAATGCTTCTTCAAAAAAATTAAGATACAATAATCATACTTTTACAAATCTGAGTATTAATAGTTTTTCGAACGATAGTATATTTACTTTACTAACAAAATGCGATAATTTTTTACTTAACAATTATTTTAATTTAGAAAATTTTAAAACAACATCTTTAACTCATAATAATAAAATTGATTTTAAAGTTGACTGGCACAATGTTGATTCAATTATTTATGGAGGAAAAATTCTAGCCTCAACTTCAATCAACCAAAAAGAAGCTTTTAGCAAACCTTCATTTGAAATTACAGTATTACCATCACAAGTTATTGTTAAAGATTCATTGTGGTACGTTAACAAAACTCAAATTAAGATTGACACATCATCATATGCTATTCGTAAATTCAAAATAAATCATGGGAATCAATATTTTGGATTAGATGGTAAAGTTTCTGAGAATCCTGACGATACTTTATTTTTCGATTTCAAAAATTTAAATCTTGCAAACCTTAACGTAATTACAAAAGGAAAGAACCTGGAATTCGAAGGTATAATAAACGGTAATGCTAATTTCTCTAGTATTTTTACTAATCCTTTATTTTATGCAGATGTTGATGTTTATAAGCTTGTTTTAAATAAAGAAAAGTTAGGTCATGCAAAAATCTATAGTCGCTGGATTGAAGAAAATAAAGCTATTCAGCTAGAAGCTTCAACTTTATTTAATGATAAAAGAACGATAAATGTATCAGGCAACTATTACCCTGAAAATAAAAATATTATGTTTAACATAATTCTTAATAAATTAGGTTTAAATATTTTAAACCCATATTTAAAAAGCTTTGCATCAAACATAACCGGGATAGGTGACGGAACTGTTCTGGTAACCGGAACATTAAAAAATCCAGATTTCAATGGCATTTTATTTGCACAAAAAGGTGCGATGACTATAGATTACACTAATATTCGTTACAATTTTGATACAGAAATAGAAGTAGAAAAAAATACCTTAATTTTTAAAGATGTAATTGCACTTGACTCCTATGGAAATAAAGGAATTACCAATGGATTTTTAAAATTTGGTGCTAAAAAAGCAATTAATTTCAAATTTAATATTGATGCAAAAAACATTTTGGCACTGAATACAACTGGAATTGATAATGAATATTTTTACGGAACTGCCTTTACTACAGGATTAGTTAATATTGAAGGGAATAGAGATGCTACCTTTATGGATGTTTCTGCGAGAACCGAAAAGAATACAAAAATAAACATTCCCCTCACTCACTTGCAAAGTTCAGAAGAATCTGGATTTATAAGATTTAAAAATAGCACGAATGATTATGCTAATAAAACTGAAGAATACAATATTGATCTATCGAATTTTGGTTTAAATATTGATCTGGAAATAACCCCTGATGCCGAGGCCTTATTAATTTTTGACTCAAAAATTGGAGATGTTATTAAAGGTAGAGGAGAAGGTAATATCAAGATGGGATTTGATGCTTCCAATGATTTTAATATGTATGGAGATTTTACAATTGAAGAAGGAGATTATTTATTTACACTTCAGAATGTAATAAATAAAAGATTTAAAATTAAACGCGGCGGTAGTCTAAATTGGAATGGAGAACCATATAATGCAATTATTGATATTGATGCGATATATGGTATAAAAACATCATTAAGTAGTTTAGTTGATTCTAACTCTACATATTATTCTAACGATGATTACAGAAAGCGAATTCCGGTTGAATGTCAGGTATTTTTAACAGATAATTTAATGAATCCAAATATTAAATTTGATATAAATCTTCCTACTGCTGACGAAGAAGCAAAAACATTATTAAGATCTGCAATAAATACAGAGGAAAAACTAAATAAGCAATTCCTTTCCTTGTTGGTATTAAATTCATTTATGAGTGACCAAAATGCCAATGGTAATTTTGCTAACTCCTCAAGTTCGGCAGGATTAGGTACAGTTACAACGAGTGAATTATTATCTAATCAATTAAGTCATTGGCTATCTCAAATAAGCGATGAATGGGATATTGGTGTTAATTACAGACCAGGAGACGAAATATCTCAAGATCAAGTAGAAGTTGCATTATCTACTCAATTATTTGATGATAGAGTAAGTATTAACGGAGGAGTTGGATATGGAGGACAAACAGTTGACGAAGCAAGTAATATAGTTGGAGATTTTAGTGTTGATGTTAAAATCAATAAAAGTGGTAAATTACGAGTTAGAGCCTTTAATGAGTCTAACGACAAACTACAATACGAAGATACACCATACACACAAGGTGTTGGTATTTATTATCGTGAAGAATTCAATTCTTTTTCTGAATTACTTAGTAATTTTTGGAATAAGATTAGGAGGAAAAACAAAGAATCTGAAAGCGATTAATGTTTTTTGTATCTTTGAAAGATTAGTATAGAAATATAACAATCCAAGAAAATATCCGTTTTAATAATTTGACATAAACAATTATAATATGAATTACTTATTTACGCTTTTACAAATAAACGTAGCCGATAGTCTTAGCAATACTGTTACAGAAGCGGGAGAACTTAAATTATCTTATTGGGAACTGGCAATTAAAGGAGGATGGATTATGATCCCAATTGTTATTCTATCAATTATTGCTATATACATTTTTATTGAAAGATATTTTGCGATAAAAAAAGCTTCCCAAACTGATATTAATTTTATGAATAAAATAAAAGATTATATACACGATGATAAAATTGATTCAGCATTATCATTATGTCAAATAACTAATAGTCCGGTTTCAAGAATGATTGAAAAAGGACTTCAACGTATTGGCCGACCATTAAATGATATAAATGCTGCAATAGAAACAGTTGGAAATTTGGAAATATCAACTTTAGAGAAAAGTTTACCTATGCTTGCTACCGTAGCTGGCGCAGCTCCTATGATTGGCTTTTTAGGAACGGTAATAGGAATGATCAGAGCTTTTTACGATATGTCGATGGCAGGAAATAATATTGATGTTGGCTTATTATCAAATGGTATTTATACAGCTATGGTAACAACGGTTGCAGGATTAATGGTTGGTATTATTGGTTATCTGGCATATAATATTTTAGTAGCGAAAGTAGAAAAAGTAGTTTTTCAATTGGAAGCAAACACATCTGAATTTATGGATGTTCTTAATGAACCAGTGCAATAAAACCTATGCTTTATGGCGTTAAAAAGAAGAACAAAAGTAGATCCAAATTTCAGTATGTCGTCAATGACCGACATTGTTTTCTTGTTGCTAATATTCTTTATGGTTACCTCTACCATGATAGCTCCAAATGCATTAAAACTGTTATTGCCGAAAAGTTCACATCAAACATCTGCATCAGCAATTACAACTATATCAATTACAGATGATTTAAAATATTATATTGAATCAAATCAAATTCCTTTAGAAGATATAGAAGGAATACTTCAGTATAAATTTCAAAATCAAGGTATTGAAGATATAACAATATCATTACATTGCGATCAAGATATACCTTTGCACGCAATGGTTAAAATTCTAAATATTGCAAAAGACAATAAGTGGAAATTAATATTAGCAACTCAAGCAAAATAAAATGTCTGATTATATTAAAAAACATAAATCAGGAATAATTGGAACAATAATTTTTCATATTGTTATTGCCGGAATATTTATGTTTTTTGGTTACACAACTCCTCTTCCATTACCCGCTGAAGAAGGAATTCTTATAAATTTTGGAGACAGTGATGAAGGCTTTGGTAATGAAGATCCTCAATTATCTGAATCGGTACAACAAGAAGTTGCAGAAGAAATTCAGGAATCGGTTGAAGAAAGTACTCCTTCGCCAACTGAAGAAGGTGCCATAACACAAGACTACGAAGAAGCACCTGCAATTGAAGAACAAGGTAAAAAAGAAGAAAAAAAAGAAACAAAAACTGAAATAAAACCTGAGCCACCAAAAGAAGAAGTAAAAGAGGTTAAAGTGGAAAGAAAAGTAAATGAGCAGGCTTTATTTCCCGGCAGAAAAAGGAACAGTGATAGCAGTTCAAGCGAGGGCGAAACTCAAGGTGATAAAAATCAAGGTTCGGCAACAGGATCTGTCGATTCTCAAGATCATGCAGGAGGAAATAGTACAGGAACAAACGGCACAAGTTTTAGTTTGGAAGGACGAAACCCGACTGAAGCATTACCTATACCAGATTACAATTATCAAATTGAAGGGAAAGTTGTAGTTGAAATTACTGTTGACAAATATGGTAATGTTAACAGTGCAAATCCAGGAATAAAAGGAAGTACTACTCTAGATGCAAATTTGTTAGCTGCTGCAAAAAGAGCTGCTCTTAAAGCTAAATTTGATAAAAAACCTGATGCTCCTGCTTATCAAAAAGGAACGATAACATATTTCTTTAGGTTACAACAATAGATTTTATTAATTCAAATAATCCCAAAAGTTTTAAAGCAGATACAGATACTGTTATTAATAAAACATATCGTACAAATTTCGGCCCCCAACTTACAGTTGCTCTTGCTCCAACAAAAGCACCTAACATATTACCTACGGCAAGTATTAAACCTAGTTTATAATCAACTTGATTGTTAAGCATAAAAATAACCAATGCTATGGGTGTATAAAGTAAAATGATAAATACTTTCAAGGCATTTGCCCGAACTAAATCCAAACCTGCACCTAAAACCAATCCCGCTAACAAAAAGAATCCTACACCTGCTTGAATAAATCCCCCATAAATCCCAATAAAAAAGAAAATAACCATTTGTAATATTCCGGGTTTAGGGCTTACATCTCCGGCTTTACCTTTAATCCATTTGTCGGGCTTATAAATTATAATAAATAACATAAACACAAGAAGACCACCTATGGTTTTTCTCATAATTTCTTCATTCAGATTTATAGCTATCATTGCACCAATAAAAGAACCAATAATAGCAGGAATTGCTAGCCAATATCCATGTTTAAAATCTAATACCTTTTGTTTTTTAAAGCTTGCAACACCAACAACGTTCTGTAAAAGTATTGCTATACGATTTGTTCCGTTAGCTACATTTGCAGGTAATCCTAAAAACATAAGTAAGGGTAGTGTTAACAAAGATCCACTTCCGGCAAGAGTATTAATAAATCCTGCAATGAATCCAACAGCTATAACTGCAACAATAATGTACCATTCCATGTTTTAAGTATGTTATTTGTATTAAATAAAAGTAAAAATGAACTGCTCCGCCGCAAGTTGATGGAGTATCAGCTGAGGAATTATTCTTAAATCGCCCCAAAGGGCGAGAAATAAGACCCAATAGATCCCTCGACTGCTCTTCGACAAGCTCCGTGGAGCCCGCTCGGGATTTGTTCGACTTTATGATTTCAGTTCACTATCGTTCCTAAAATCATAGTCTCACTGATTTAAAGATAAAAAAAGCTGCCATATTAGGCAGCTCTTTTATATTTTATAGTTTATTAATAAGCAAATAATGGATATTTACTCATCATTTCATTAATATCAATTCCAACTTTTCCAATTACTGATTCATTATCAATATTACTAATAACTTGATCAACAAAATCTACAATAGTAGGAATCTGATCATCTTTAACACCTCTTGTTGTTATTGCAGAAGTCCCAACTCTAATTCCAGAAGTTTGGAATGGAGAGCGAGAATCAAAAGGTACCATATTTTTATTAATAGTAATATGAGCTTTTACTAATGTGTTTTCAACTACTTTTCCTGTTATTTCCGGGAATTTAGTTCTTAAATCAATAAGCATTGAATGATTATCGGTACCACCAGAAATTACTTTATAACCTTTGTTTATAAATTCGCTTGCCATTACAGCAGCATTCTTTTTAACTTGTAATTGATACTCTTTAAATTCAGGAGCTAAAGCTTCACTAAAAGAAACAGCTTTTGCAGCAATTACATGCTCTAAAGGTCCACCTTGTGATCCAGGGAAAATTCCAGAATCCAATAATGAAGACATTTTTCTAATAACACCTTTAGGAGTAGTTTTACCAAAAGGATTATCAAAATCTTTTCCTAATAAAATGATACCTCCTCTTGGTCCACGTAAAGTTTTATGAGTAGTTGATGTTACAACATGAGCATACTCTAATGGATTATTTAGTATTCCGGCAGCAATTAAACCTGCAGGATGAGCCATATCAATCATTAAAATTGCGCCTACTTTATCAGCGATTTCTCTCATTCTTTTATAATCCCATTCGCGTGAGTAAGCAGAAGCACCTCCAACAATCATTTTTGGTTTTTCCTTAAGTGCCATTTCCTCCATCATATCATAATCAACCATTCCGGTTTCTTCTTTTACTCCATATGATACAGCACGATATAAAATTCCAGATAAATTAACCGGAGAACCATGAGACAAGTGACCTCCATGAGCAAGATCTAAACCTAAAAAAGTATCTCCAGGATTTAATATTGTCATAAAAACAGCGGCATTTGCCTGTGCTCCTGAATGAGGTTGTACATTAACCCATTCCGCATTAAATAATTGTTTTAATCTTTCGCGTGCTAAATCTTCCGATTGATCAACAATTTCACATCCACCATAGTATCTTTTTCCCGGATATCCTTCTGCATATTTATTAGTCATTACAGAACCCATTGCTTCTAATACTTGTTCACTTACAAAGTTTTCTGAAGCAATAAGCTCAATACCATTTATTTGTCTTTCTTTTTCTTGTTGAATTAAATCAAATATTTGTGTGTCTCTAGTCATAATATATTTTTTAAGTAATTTCAATTACGATTCCCAAAATTAGAGAATTCTGTTTTGAATAAAAAATTATTTTTATTTTGATATGATCGATTTTGAAGCAATACCAATTAAACACCAAAATGACCGATATAATTCGCTTCTTTTTCACTTATATTTCTT
Organism: Bacteroidales bacterium; assembly: GCA_013138975.1. GTDB lineage: Bacteria > Bacteroidota > Bacteroidia > Bacteroidales > UBA12077 > UBA12077. The sequence goes on along the minus strand of WTBR01000142.1, from coordinate 4,643 downwards.
CAAAAAATAAAACCGTAGCTACTGCTATGCTTGAATTTCTTGAATCATCTAAGCAAAAAATAATTCAAATTATTTATAGCTCATTTTGAAATTTAATTGGTATAGAATATTTTAATTAATTTCTCAGAACTAAATAGTTCTCTATTTTCTTTACAATTCTATTTAAATCATATGGTTTAGCAATAAAATCATCGCAACCAGAATCAAAACAATCTATTATACATTGTGAGTGTGCAAATGCTGTTACTGCAATTATAGGAACTGAAGGATTTATTTCTTTAATTCTTTTAGTAGCGTTGTATCCATTTATCTTTGGTAAACGTATATCCATTAATACCAGATCAAAATCTATTTTACCATTTTTAAAATTATCAATAGCTTCCTCTCCATCAATGGCTCTGTATAAATTTATTGGATGTAATGATAATAATTCATTTATTAGTAGATATGCATAGTCATCATCTTCAACAACCAACACCTTAAACTTTTTGTTTAATTTATTTGCTGTTTTTTCTTCAACAACGGATTTATCTATATTCATTCCTCCAATATTTGTAAATTTAATCCCAGCTTTTAAAAGAACTCTCAATTTTAAAAATATCTATTCTAATTTCCAATTATTTAATACATTATTTTTTGTTAAGCGTTTGTATTTTATCAAAAAAAACTAATGCCTTTAGTGACAAACAAAGCTTAATATATAATAGTTTCTTATGCTTTCTGTTTATTTATAAATCTGACTAATCAAACTAATTTAAGAGTCACCATTTTTTCATCTAATAACAATAAATTATAAACTCAAAAATCTAAAACTATGTTTGCTATAATTTACTCTAACGCCCTAATTATTTTTTATTATTGTTGAATTGGAATTATATTAAAAAGCCAGACATTCAGGCTGAGTATGTTTAATTCTAATTTACAATTGGTAATTATTTTTCTGCGGATTATTGGGAAACCTTGGTGGTGGATCTTTTTATTCATGATTCCAGAAGTAATACCAACTAAACACCAAAATGAGCTATATAATTCGTTTCTTTTTCACTTATATTTTTTCAAAAAATAAAACCGTAACTACTGCTATGCTTATATTTTTTGAATCATCTAAGCAAAAAATAATTCAAATTATTTATAGCTCATTTTGAAATTTAATTGGTATAAATATTGTATTTGTAATTTGGGCTACAAATCTCCTTTCTAAAAGTTTTGGAAAAGAAGAAGGTTTTACTGTTGGTTTAATCCTGTTAGGATTTATCTTTTATTCGATCCTTGGTCTTGGAGATGCAAAATGCCTTGGTTCTGCAGGGGAGCAAAACGAATAAAAATCAGAGCTGCTTTATTGCAGCTTTTTTATTCATCAGAAATCTCTAAGAGTAGATTTCTATAAGCTGAAAATAATTTTGATTTAAACCATTCCTATATATTTTGCATTATCAATTACTGGAAGATTAATGGCTCCGGTTGTTTCAAATTTATTTACACCATCTTTCATACTATCTTTATAGATATATGCCGGTGTTAAAATCATTAAAGTAAATAGGTATTAATAGTCCGAAACTTGAACTAATAAATCGCGATAACTATTAAATATTTTTGATTTTGAAACAAATCCAACATACTTTCCATCTTTCATAACTGGAAGATTCCATGCACTGCATGAACTAAATTTCTTCATAACACAATCCATATTATCAGAAATGTCAATAATTTCGGGAGGCGCAATCATAACGTCAGAAACAAAAGTGTCATCATATTTCTCTCGTTTAAACATTATTTCTCTAATATTATCAAGAAGTACAATACCAACCAGCTCATCCTCATTATTTAAAACCGGGTAAATACTTCTTTTTGATTTCGAAACTGCACTAACTAATTGCCCAAGCGAATCATCAATGCCTACCGGTACGAAATCTTTTTCAATAACATTTTCCAATTTCAATAAAGTAAGGACAACTTCATCTTTATGATGTGTAAGAAGTTCACCCTTTTCGGCTAATCGTTGTGTGTATATTGAATGTTTTGTAAACCCTAAAATAGTAAGATATGCAATTATTGATGTAATCATTAAGGGAATAAATAGACTATATCCCCCAGTAATTTCAGCGATTAAAAATATAGCTGTTAAAGGAGCATGCATAACACCTGCCATTAGCCCAGCCATTCCAACTAAAGCAAAATTCCCTTCAGGCAACTTCACAAATCCAAAAGAATTAATAAAATGTGAAAGCCAATATCCGGTAACTCCACCAACAAACAAAGCTGGACCAAAAATCCCCCCAACGCCTCCACTGCCATTTGTAACTGCCATAGCTACTACTTTTAATAAAAGCATTACCCCTAAATAAATAAATATATACCATTCATTCTGCATTACAAACGAAAATATTTTATCCTTTGGTAAGCCATCAATAGTCCCATTTAATAATGATTGCAAAGTCTGTAGACCCTCACCATAGAGTGATGGAAGCAAATAAATTAAACCCGCCAAAACAGAACCTCCAATTATTATTTTAACAAAAGTATTTTTTACTTTTCTTAATGCTGATTCAATTTCCAAAGTAGTTTTTGTAAAATAATAGGAAACTAAGCCAGAGAGTAGACCTAGTAAAATATAAAAGGGGATATTATTTAATCCGAAAGGCTGAACATTTGCTACCGATAACACAACTCCTTCGCCCATTAAAAAGTAAGCTACAGTAGCTGCTGTTACAGAAGATATTAATAATGGAATTATTGATGCCAATGTTAAATCCAACATTAAAACTTCTAAGGTAAAAATCATCCCGGCAATTGGGGCTTTAAAAATACCTCCTATTGCCCCAGCTACTCCGCAAGAAAGTAATAAGGCTATTGATTTAAAATTCAATCGAAAATAATGCCCCAGTGTTGATCCAATAGCTGCACCAGTTAAAACAACCGGAGCCTCAGCTCCTACTGACCCACCAAAACCAATAGTTAGCGTACTCGCTATAATTGAAGAGTAATTATTATGTGCTTTTAATCGTCCGTTATTCTTTGAAAGTGAATATAATATCCGGGAAACACCATGACCAATATTTTCTTTTACATAATATTTTACAAACAAGACTGTAAGTAGAATACCTATAGCAGGAAATACTAAAAAAGTATAATTAAATCCTTCCTCAAAACCTTTTGTAAGAAAATGATGTGTATAATGGACTGTCGACTTTAATAGAACTGCAGCGAGTCCACTTAAAATACCAATAAAAACACTTAAAATAAGCACAAACTTATGTTCGCTTATTTTCTTATTACGCCAAATAAGAACTCGACGTGAAAATCTTTGCCTTTTCAAATTTATAAAAGAAAACATTATGATGTATTAGGAACTTTGCAAAAGTAATCAATTGAAGTATTTAACAAGCTATATACCTTATATTTTTAAAAATAGTTTCAATTACCTATAAATTAATTAGTTTCAAATGCAAAACATAAAAGTAGCCTAATTAATAATATGGATTAAATATGCGAATCAAGGCTTGAAACTTGATAAAATTTTTTCAATGTAACGCACTGAAAGTGCAGTTAAATTCAGCCCCGTTCGGCTTAGGCTTTGCCTGAGTCGTTTATATCCTTACAGGTCGTGCCATTATCAAATCGTTTTCCATCTACGATCTGCTTTAATTATTTCTATTATACTATCCATATATGCATAATTCCTTGCTCTTGAATATAAATATTCTTGAGGATTAGCAACTATAGCAGCTTTAACCGGATTGTTATGAATATAATCAAGTTTTTGCTCTATAAATTTCTGACCAAATATATGTTCTGTGTGGTTTTTCTTACCAATTTCTCTTGTTTTTTTGTTTCTCCAAAACAAGCTAGCTAAAAGCTACCAAAAAACAAACCGACTTAGGCAAAAGCCTAAGCCGTACTAAATAACACTTTTTGTAAGAAGTCATTAACTTATAGAAAACCAAAGACATGCAGTGTGTATGTCTTTTTTAATTTCATAATGTACTTGAACGATTCTTGAACAAATCTAATAACTATTTATTGAATTATTTACAAAATATTGTTTTTTTTCTTGTAAAAAATATAACAATGGTGAGCTTATTTAGGATTAAACCTAAATAACTGTTTTTGCAAAAAATACTCCTGATAATATTAAACTATCAGGAGTTTTTTTATCAGAAGTTATTGATAAAAAAGAGGGCTAATACATTAGTGTATTAGAGTGTTTGATTAGTTAAAAATTAATTAATATTCTTAATCAAAATCATTTCCAATTACTGTACCGCCAACTTCCTCACCTCCTTTTATTTGCATCAATTCTCCATTCTGTAGAATTTTAAAACCAATTACATTTTTAAAACTTTTAGATTGTAAATTTTTAATACTTTTGTTTGCTTGAAATTCTTTTTTTGTTTTCATACTTTAGAGTTTTAGTTGAAAAATTAATAAAACTTTTTCTTTTTAATATCCTGCAATAAAATAATATTCTTAATCAAAATCATTTGGAATTACTATACCGGGAACATCATCACCTCCTTTTATTTGCATCAATTCTCCATTCTGTAGAATTTTAAAACCAATTACATTTCTAAAACTTTTAGATTGTAAATTTTTAATACTTTTGTTTGCTTGAAATTCTTTTTTTGTTTTCATACTTTAGAGTT
>WTBR01000037.1 GCA_013138975.1 Bacteroidales bacterium | reverse complement strand
CTGTTTCATTTTCTTTTTCTTGAAATCGAAATCGTTGGTATTAACCCTTTCTTTTAAACTAATGTATCTTGGTCTGCGATCTATTGTGATTCTTATATATAAAGGTGCTCCTTGCTTGTTTGCTTCGTTTTTTCTGCATTCTATCTCAACAGTTGGTAATCTTTTTGCTTTTGTTTTTCTTCTATTTGTACTATTTGTAGCCATAATTACAATATCTATATGAATATCAATTAATTAGAATTACAATTATAATAAATCTAAATTAAATTCATTACTTGAACATATCTTGAACATTTATTGTATTCTTGGTGAAATTTATCACCAATGCCACCAGATAAGTTTTGTAAGTCTTTGGTTTTCTGATTAAATGTAAGTTTGTTCACAGAAAGTATTCATATATAGAGACCTGTAAGGACAATTTAAATTAAACTGCCTTTTCAAGGCGAATATTTATTCACAATAATTCAACCCAAGGCGTTGCCTTTGGGCTGAAATTAACTGCACTTTCAGTGCGTTACATTGAAAAAGCTTAATCAAGTTTCATCCCTTGATTCGCATGATTTACATTTCTAATATAAGTAATCCTTACAGTGGCACCATTAGAAATATTGGTGCTTCTTTATTTTACAAGAAATAGTTTTAAACTTTTGTAATAAAAGATTGTCAATAGTGTCTAACGAGTAAAATTGACATAAAACAAATTTTACTAACGCAAAACAATCTAAATATGACAAATAAATTTCTACCCTTCCTTTTATTAATATTTCTTTCTGTCAGTGGATTTGCCGATGATCCCGTACGTGAAATGAAGCGAGGCGTATTAAAAGGATTTGTTTTTGATCAGAATGAAAAACAAGTTTTGGAATATGCTACCATATCCGTAATTAAAAAAAGGGATGGTACAATTGTGAATGGTACAATCACCGATGAAACAGGATTTTTCAAGATAAAAGATATGGATTTCGGTATGTTTCAAGTCAAAATATCTTTTATAGGATATAAGTCTAAAACTATTGATAAAGTTATGATTCGCCCGGATAATAATGTAGCAGATTTAGGGCAAATAATGCTGGAACCAAATGTTGAAACTTTGCAGGAAGCAGTTATTGTTGCTGATAGACCAACACTAACATATAAAATTGACAAAAAAATAATTAATGTAAGTCAACAACATACTTCAGCTTCTGGAACAGCTGTTGAAATTTTAGAGAATATTCCTTCAGTAACAGTTGATATTGAAGGTAATGTAAGTTTGCGTGGAAGTGAAAGTTTTACGGTTTTAATTGATAATAAACCTACGGTGTTAGACCCAAGCGATGCGCTGAACCAAATTCCTGCAAGCGCAATTGAAAACATCGAAGTAATAACAAATCCATCGGCAAAGTATGATCCCGATGGGACTTCAGGTATAATAAATATTATTACAAAGAAAAATAAGTTGCAAGGATTTAACGGAATTGTAAATGCAAATGTTGGAATGTATGATCGTTATGGTGGCGATTTCCTAATTAATTGGCGTAAAGAAAGATTTAATATATTCTTTGGAGCTGATTTTAATAATAGGAATATGGAAGGGGATATAAATACCGAGAACTGGAATGAAAGAAATGATACAGTATATTATGTATTATCAGATGGAGGTTTTAACCGAGGAAAGTTTTCTTATAGTACACGTGGAGGGTTCGATTTGACATTGAATCCAAGAAACGCAATAAATTTTGAAGCTCAAATTGGCTATCACGATCGAAGAGGATCTAGCAATACTAATTTTGAAGAATACACAAATCCAATTACAACAAATAATTTATATACAAGCGTCGAAGATTCTAAAAGAGGAGGATTGTATTATAATCTTAACCTGAGTTACACAAAGAAATTTGCTAAAAAAGGTCATGAGATATATACATTGTTAAATTACAGGTATCGAAATATGGATGAGGAATCGACTAATGAGTTGGTTGATGCTATAGGAAATCAAGCTTCAGGACAGATTTCAACGGAATCTGGTCCTTCCAACTCGTACAAATTCCAAGTGGATTATACACTACCTTTAATTGGGAAAAGTAAATTCGAAGCTGGATATAATGCAAGAATCGATTTAAGTACTGATTTATCGGAAATGGAGCAGTACAACTCAATAAGCGGAATATATGATTATATGAATGAGTTTATGCATGATGTTTCTCATGATAATAATATTCATTCTGTTTATACCATGTACTCTGGAGAATTAGGGAGGTTTGGATATCAGGGTGGACTGCGTGGAGAATATACTTATCGTGATATATCATTAAACGAAACAGGAGAATCATTTTTAATTGATAGATTCGATTTGTTTCCAACGTTTCATGTATCATATTCTACTGTTAAAGAGAATCAATGGATGGCAAATTATTCCAGACGTATTCAAAGACCTCGTGGTTGGAATTTGGAACCCTTTCTTACTTGGCGAAATGCATACGAAGTAAGAATTGGGAATCCTGAATTAATTCCTGAATATATTGATTCGTATGAATTAAGTCATTTAATTAAGTTTGGAAGAAATACATTTTCTGTTGATGGATATTATCGCGTTACGGATAATAAAATTGAAAGAATTACAAGTACATACGAGGGAAATGTAAGACAAACCACATATCAGAATGTAGGAAAAGATTATTCTTTAGGTATTGAAATGATGTTAGGAATTGATGTCCAAAAATGGTGGCATATTGATTTAATGACTAATGTTTACGATTATAGAGTTGAAGGAGAGTATGAGTATGAAGGGAATAATGAATTAGTTGTTATAGATTTTTCTGAAAGTAGTTTTAACTGGAATGCACGTTTAAATAATACGCTAAGAATAGGAAAAAAAACAAGGATTCAATTAAATGGGATGTATAATAGTCCGACAGTTACAGCACAAGGCGAACGAAATGGATTTTTCATGACCAATTTGGCTGTTAAACAGAGTTTCTTTGAAAATAAATTATCGGCTACTTTGCAAGTTCGAGATTTATTTGGAACAATGGTTCATTCATCGACATATGAAGGAGCTGATTTTTATTCATATTCAAACTTTCAACCCAATACACCACTAGTTACTTTAAACTTATCGTTTAAAATAAATAATTACAAGCCTGATCGAAAGAAAAGATCAGAAGACAATGGTAATGATATGGGGGAAGATGAGGGATTTTAGGGGATAAAAAAGGCTGCAATGCAGCCTTTTTTTATTCTGTTTTCTTGGCACAAGTACTATATCCAAAGATTGTATACAATGGGCAGAAGCTTATAAAACTAGTTAAGACAAAAACACCCGCAAAAACTAACAATACAATTCCGAATGTGCCTGTGATTATCTTTAAGTAAAATAAAATTGCAATTAAAACAGCAAATATTATCCTAATTGTTCTATCAATAGTTCCCATATTCTTTTTCATAATCTAATGTTTTAGTTTTTATTGTATTCATGTAACAATAAAAAAATGAATATGTTTAACTATTAAATTACAAATAGAATGTCTGAAAAGACCAATTTGATGTCATTCTGAGCTTGCGAAGAATCTATTTGATTATTTATAGGATTATTCGATAAGCTCAATATGACATCTTACGTAGAGAGTAATTTTTTTAGAAAGAAGACAAAACAATACTAATTAATCTTTTTAAAATCTAAATTCTTAAAATGAAAATCATGACTTGGTAAATCAATTTTGAATCCAGTCACTATATTCAACTCATTAATTTCAAATTTAATTATTCCGTAAGGCAAAAAAGGATCTTTGAAAATAAGCTTGAAGTCATCTCCACTCCAATGTTCTAACTTGCTTGTAAAAATCTTTTTTGCTGGAAGTAAAGTGCAAATTAATTCATCGTTTTCAATTTTAATTTCAGCATTACCATACATTTTGTCTTGAAACAATCCTGTATACTTATTAAGTTCAAAACTTGGTTTTATATCGGTGTTTTTTGTGGTGATTCTATTTTCATTAAATTCTTTTTCTAATTGATCAGATTGAATTTTTTTATTAGAATAATATTCAATCCAATTCGTTTTGTATTGTTCTGTTGCAATATCTACAATTGAATAAAATAATGCATTGTTTCCATAAAGCTCAAATCCATTATTTAAAATAATAATTGCCATATTGTCTTCCGGAATTAATGCAACTTTACTAATGAATCCGGGCATTCCACCATTATGTTCAACAATTTTTCGTCCGTTATAATCGTATGTACTCCATCCTAATGCATAATTTCGAAAATGTATGCCAAGACTTTCATTTTCTTCAGAAACAGGTAATGCTAATTGTGCAGACATTAAGGTTCTTACAGTTTCTTTTGTAAGTATTTGTTCATTTTTCCATTTTCCATCATTTAGTAACATTGTAGCCCAATTAGCTAAATCTCTTGGGCTAGACCATATTGATGCTGCAGGTTTTGTTGCTTGAAAATAGTAAACTCCAATTAAAGAATCATTGTAATGAGGAAATGCAATTTCTTCTGTTCCGTTAAATCGATCACTAGAAGTTCTTGAGTTACTCATTTCTAATGGTTCAAGAAAAGTTTGCTGAATATATTCTTCCCACGATTGTCCCGTAACATTTTCAATTATTTTACCGGCAATCATATACATATTGTTTTGATACCCAAATTCAGTGCGGAAATCATTACTAATTGGTAAGTATTGCATTCGGTCAATCACTTCGTCGTTTGTATAAGTTGTATTATACCAAAGTAAATCGCCATAAAAAGTACCTAAACCGGTTCTATGCGATAAAATATCCTTAAGAGTTAAATTCTTTGTAATATGTTCGTCGGCTAATTTAAAGTTTGGGATATAATCAATTACCTTGTCGTTCCACGACAAAAGGCCATCGTCAACTAATTTACCAATTCCTGCTGCTGTAAATGCTTTAGTACACGAAGCAATATTAAAAATATCATAACTGTCTAAAAAGGTAACATTGTGTATGTTTTTATATCCCAGAGCTTTTTGATAAATAATTTCTCCATCTTTAACAATTGCCATACTTAAACCAGTGGGATGAAACTCATCGAATACGCTTTGAGTTATTTTATCAAATTTTTGTAAATCATTTTCATTTTTCTGAACAAATAAGATTAATGGAATTGCAATTACTAGAATTAGAGGGATAACAAATTTTACAATATTTTTCATTTTGGTAGATTTAATTAACTTATAAATTCAAATTATGAGGCAATTAAAGTAATTAATTTATTAGCAAATATCAATTTTATACCAATAATTATAAATAAAACCCGAATTTCCAAAAAAGAAAACCGGGTTTATAAATCGAATCTAAATTTAAACAAACTATTCGTATCGCAGAACTTCTGCCGGATTTGTTTTAGCGGCTTTAAGCGTTTGTGCTAATACGGTAGTTAAGGCTATTGCAAAAATCAGAATCATACCTATTAAAAATTGAGGCCAACTTATATTAATATGATAAGGAAAATCTTGAAACCATTTCTCGGTAAAGTAATATACAATTGGAATTGATATTACATAGGATATTAATACCCAGATCATAAATTGTTTCGAAAGTAATACAGAAATACTTTTTAGTGATCCTCCTAATATTTTTCGAATCCCAATTTCTTTAGTTCGTTTTTCGATCGAGAATGAAGCTGAACCATATATTCCCATGCATGAAATCAAAATAATTAATCCAGAGAAAAATAAAAATAGTTTACTCATTTTTGCGTCGGAATCATATAGATTATTGTATGTATCTTCAAGAAATTCATATTCATAATCGACTTCGGGAAACAACTCATTCCATTTATTTTCTATAGCTGCTAGTGTTTGTTTTGTTTGTTTGTCTTTAATTTTAAGACCCATTACACTTGTCATGCTATTTATTGTGTCGTTGGAAATCTGGATTGGAACTATAATACTCGCATTAATTTTATTTCTTAAAGATTGACTATGATAGTCGCTAATAATCCCTATTACAGTCCTATTCTTGTCATCACCCATTGGTATTGATTTTCCAACTGGATTTTCTAACATAAGTTCTTTAACCGCTGTTTCATTTAATATAATAGCCTCGGTTTGATCTGACGGGAATTCTTTTGAGAAAAATCGACCTTCAATAAGCTTTATTTGCATTGTTTTAATATAATCTTCGTCAACTTCGAATCGTTGTACTAAGACGCTTTCATCAGACCCTTCATCCATTGGTAAATTGTTCAATGCTAATGTACCACATCCAGGAAAAGATGAAGCAGTACTTATATATTCAATGTTATTTATAATTTTTAATTCGTTCTTTAAAGTTTCATGGTGAGGTAAAACTTCATCTTGATTAATTGTTAGAATTACAATATTTTTTTTATTGAATCCTAGACGAGTTGTTTTTACATAATTTAATTGAGCAAAAACAAAGAGTGTGAAGATTATAAGGGCAGAAGCGATTGTAAATTGAATAATAACCAAAATCCGTCTTAGATTAAGACCTGTGTCTTCATTTACATTGTTTAGTTTAAATACATCTTGTGGTGAAAATTTTGATAAAAAAAGCGCAGGATAACTACCAGATATCAATCCAATAAAAATGGTTATAAATAATAAAAATCCAAAGAGTTTATAATCCGTAAAAAGAGATATATCCAAATCTTTACCAATGAAATTATTTAGTGTGGGATTTAATAAATATGCAATAAGTACCCCAATAATTAGTGCGATAATTGTTATAATCATTGATTCAATAATGAATTGAAATATTAAATGTTTTCTATAGGCTCCAAAAACTTTACGCATTCCAACTTCTTTAACACGATGCATGTATCTTGAAGTTGACAAGTTCATAAAATTGATTGCTGCAATTAAAATCAATATCCCAGAGATTGTAAGAAAAATCATGATGTATTTTTTATTACCTGTTGGTTCAAGCTCACCATGAGTCCCTTCGCTAAAATAGATTTCCTTTAAAGGAATTAAACTAACATCATAAATAGATTTAAAATTTCCGGGCACATTTTCATCAACTAAAGCATTCATTTTGAGTGAAAGTTTCTCGATATCTGCATTTGGTTCAACAAGAATATATACATAGTCTTCTTGAAATTGCATAAATCCATCATTATTAGAAATCCCTGCTAACTTGTTTTTTGCATCAATGGTATTATATGAAATTAAGAACTCGCAAAATATTTGTGTATTTAGGGGAATAGTTTCTAAAATACCACTTACTGTATACTCATCTTCATCGTTAATTATTATTTTTTTACCTATAGGATTATCTTCTCCAAAATATTTTTTCGCTTTTTCTTCTGATAATAAAATTGAGTACGGGTTATTTAGTGCTGTTTTTGGGTTGCCAATGGCTAGTTTATATGTGAATACATCAAAAAAAGTAGAGTCCGCATAATAAAGATCTTTTTCATTAAATGTTTTATCGTCTACATCTACACTAAATTCTTCTTCTTTTCTAATTCTAACATAATTAGACACTTCTGGATATTCCTCTTTTATTGTTTGACCCAAAATGGGAGTACTCATTGCCAGAGTAATGTTATTATTACCCATATAAAAATGAGTAGTAATTCTATAAATAGAGTCTATTTTTTTATGGAATTTATCGTAGCTTAATTCATTATTTGCATGGGCAAAAATTATTAAACTACTTGCGATTCCAGCAGCTAGACCAAGAATATTTATTAAGCTTATTTTTTTATTTCGAAGAATACTTCTAAGAGAAATTTTCAAATAATTTTTCCACATCATTTCAGATAATTTTAATTGTTTTTCAAAACTATTGAATATAAAATGCTGAAATGTTAAATGAATTTTAATAAATGTTAAGGAACTTTAAAAGTTCATGTATAAGGGCAATTTTTGCTTACCCCTAAACATGAATAACATTAATGAATTACAATCTTTGTTACTTTTCTATTATTTTCCTTTTTAATACTTACATAATAAATACCTTTATTTATTTCAGAAAGGTCAATAATTGAAATGTTCTTTTTGATTTTTGAAGAATAAACTATTTTTCCGATTACATCATAAATTTCAACAAAGAACTCTTCGTTAGCTGTATTGAATAGTTCCAGTTTAAATAATCCATTACTAGGATTTGGATAAAGTTTAATATCAAGATTATTTATGATAGAGTTTGTTCCGGTTAAGATTGTAATAGTATATGTTTTGGTAGTTGTACCATCTTCTGCTGTAACAATAAGTTTATAATCTGTTGCAAGATCAGTAGTTATTGTAATACCATCAGTTTTGTATGTTTCAATTGTAGCCCCGGTTGCAGGAGTTATATTACTTTCAAAAATTTCTAATGAAGTACCAGTAGGGATATCTGATATTGTTAATGAAGCGTGATTTATAGTATATTCCATTGATGTAATTGTAGCTTCGGTGTTGGCATCAATTACCGTAATTGTATAAATTTTTGTTGTAGCGTCCTCTGCAGTAACAATAAGTTTGTATCCTGTAATTATTTCACTAGCCTCTGTTATACCATCAGTTTCGAACACATTAAATGAAGCAGCTGTAGCTGGAGTCAAATTAGATTTAAATTCATCTAAAGTAGTTCCATACGGTATTCCTGTAATTGTTTCAGCAACATTTTCAACAATATATTCGGTTGAAGTTACTGTAGCATCACTATTAAGCTCTGTACCTAAAGTAAAAATTATAGTGTAATCTATCGTGCTTAAATCATCGGCAGTAACAGTAACTGTCGCAGTGCGTTCAGCTACTGTTCCGGTAAGATTTTGTACTTGATTAATATTTATTGTTGCGTAAGTTGCATCATTTGCAATTGCCGCAACTGTTGGTAGAGAAGCATCAAAATCTAATTCCTGGTTGTATGTATATACAATTGAAGAAAAATTAGTAATGCTTGTTTCATTGTAAGTTAAGGCTGATAAAGTAGCATCGGTATTTATAACACGGTATGCACCTAAATTATTAAAATAATCTTGGGACATAACAATCCATTCCGAATTACCATTAGTGGTACCTGTAGAGCTTGCCCAATCATCATTCCCATATGTTCTTCCTGTTTTGCGAATTAATGTATGATCTGCTGTTGCTGTGGTATTACCTGCAACATTCCATGCCGTTCCGGGATTAACATCTTTTTCGCCAATAATATCAATAATGCTCCAGGTTGTCCCTCCATCTGTGGTGATGGCTAATGCACGTGCATCATTGCCGGAAAAACTCATTTCGTAAGTTGGACCATCAGAAAATGTTAAATTGGCTTCATCTAATATATCTTGATTTGCATCTGCTCTGCAAATAACATAAGTTCCTCCGGGTGCCAATGTGATATTAGGGAGAACAACTGAGCTGTTGGAATCCCAACCACCACCATCGGAACTACCTAATAATTTGTAGTTTGATAAATTAACAGAATTACTCTTAGGATTGTATATTTCTAAAGCGGTATTTCCTGTACTTCCCTCAATGTATTCTGAGAAAAATAACTCAGAGCTTACTGTTGAAGTACTTGAGGCGGGAACTGTACCATCTTTTTTAAAGTCGATAACACTACCATTGTTTGTGTACGACCATATTTGGAAATTATAGTTTGTTGCTGGACTTAATCCTGTAAAAGTATACTCTTGTGCACCGCCATGCAAAACTTTAATTATTGCACTACCGTCCGTTAAATCAGTGTCCTCTGTAGGATCTGTTCCATCTTCGGGAGCTGTTATTGTTCCCGTTGATGCTTTTATTAAATAAGACTCTGGTGCTTGATCTCCAATAGCATCTGTCCATGTAAGTTTAATGCTGTAAATTGAATTTGCTACTGTCGTAAATAATGTAACATGATTTAAAGGTTCTGCTAATGCCGATTCTGTTGAGATTTTAATTAAAACAGGATCGTTTAGATTAGGATTTATTTCATCGTCTTCGGATATAATATAAACATCATAATCTGTACTACTTATAAGCCCTAATACTGTTTTAGTATAATCGGTAGAAAGATTTGGAATAGAAATGCTTCCGGAAACAACAGTTGCATCGCCATTATTCCCTGTTCCTGCTTTAATTTCAGTCGATGTTGGAGCTATAGAACCATCAGCTAAAACAACATAATATGCTGCACCTTCTTCATTTGTATTTACAGTTAAATCAAACGTTGAAGTGGTAATATTATCAATTTTTGGATATAATGCTGTCCAAACAGGAGGATCAGGATCTACTAATTCCCAAGTTTCAAAACTGCTATTTGTAACTAAATTAGGCCCTCCATTTTCAGTGTATATGGCATTATCAATACTAATTGTTGTTTCACTACCAAATCCAACGTTAGCAGCAAATCTAAATGAAATATATACAGATGTTGCCGTAGCAGGGACTGTTCCGGAAATGCCAAATGTTTGCCAAAAACTAAGGTTAACTGATTCTGACGTTACTGCAAATGTTTCGTCTGGATCATTAAAACTTAAGTAGGCATAAACTTGTCCATCCCATTCGAGAACATCTAAACAATTAAAGCTAAATGAATAACTAGCATTTCCTATTACTGCAATGGGGTCAGAATCAATGATATGGTCAAATGCATTACTGGTCCAGGTAACTTTTGCAGATTTAGTCCCATCAAACTTATCAACAACATTTTCAACCATAGTTGATGAGGCAGGGTATTGTATTGTCCAATTACTTGCTTGTGTATAATTTTGGGAGTATGATTTTATTGTTACTAAGTAAAAAACAATTAATAATAGTAATTTAGGAAGTAAGCATTTTTTCATAAGACAAGAAATTTAATTCATAAATGTTTTACAAGTTAAAAAATTAAGCATTTGTTTTATTATATGAACTAACAATTATTTTAATTTATTATTCTTGCATTAAATTGCATAAACTATAATTTACTGACCATAAGCATTTTGATCAGAAAAAAATAAGCTTATACATTATTTGTTTTTGTTATACGGACGATAAGCATTAAGGTTCGCATCTAAAAACTAGCTTGATTCAAAGTTTTTGTGATAGTAAATTGCAATCATACAAAAGGTTTAAATGTTTAAAGATAATGATTTACAAGCAATGGTTTAATTAAAAATTATTAACGAATGATAAGTTTTTTAAAGATGTAAGATGTCATTCTTGCAGAAAGCATTGAGTTTCTAATTTAATGATATTGAATAGAGAAAGTGCTAATTTAAAGTCTTAAAATATTACAAAAAAAAAGGTGATCTATATCACCTACTTTTTGTGTAAGAATACCCTATAAATGCTAACCTTTAAAACTAATCAACGTATCACTTCCGTGAAGGGATAATGAAAATATATCCCTTTACTATATTATACAATTTAATTAAAAGACTATGAAGCAGTTCGTCCGTAAATTATATATATTATTATTCTTAATTTTCATGATATCTCAAATTAGTTTGGCACAAAGTGTTAAAATTAATGTGCCTTCGGGTACGTTTGATGCATGTTTAGGGAATCCAACTTATTTAGAGTTTAGTATTGGTGGTGGTTCTTTTGTAGGTCCGATTTTTGAGTATTATTACACGGTTGATGGAGGTGCACCGATAATGGTTACAGGTGCAAATCCTTATTCAATTGCTGTTTCAAGTGCTGGAACTTATGTTGTTGTAGATTGTAAGGATTTAGGTAACGGAAGTATATCTATTGGACCTAATCCTGGTCATAGTACAGAAGTGATAACTCCATTAGCAGCCCCAACCGCTATTATAACACCCGATCCTGCTAATACATCGGTAAACACAACTTTAACATTAAATTCAAATACAACAGGAGATCCAACAACAAAGCCTTATGCTTCTACAACATGGACCGATGGTGGTTTAGGTTATGTTGTACCTGATATTTTTGAGAGTACAATATTTAATAGCCCTACTACTTCTGGTTCTTATAATGTTACTTATACAGTAGTGGGAGCAAATGGATGTATTGGTACGGATAATGTTTCTGTTACCGTAATTGATCTGAAAGCAGAAATAACAAGCCTAGCTGATCCTGCTAGTGCTTGTATTGGTAGTGCATTAAATTTATCTGGAAAAGGAAAAGATGGTTCAGGTGATTATGCTTATGCATGGTCATATACTTCCTTGGGAGGTAATTCTTGTTCAATTACTTATGGTGCCGATACAAGTTTTACAGCAAATGGTGCCGACACCTATACCTTAACATTTACTGTAACAGATAATGGTGTTAGTCCAGCAGTTTTTGCAACAACAACAACAACAATAATTTCAGATCCTGCACCATTAAACGATAGAAATGTTTTTGTAACACATTATTGCTTTCCGGATTTGGGAACTATTACACTAGAACTTTCAGAACCCGGTATTGATTATGAATTATTTGATGGTTTAGCTACCATAGCAGTAAAAACAGGAGATGGAAGTAATTTGGTTTGGCCAGTTAATCCTAGTTCCAATTATAGAATTGTGGCTACAAATACAGTTACAAACTGTACTTATGAATATGTAGGCCCATATGTTATTGGTAATTATACTAAACCTACCGTAGCTCCAACAGTTGATGACCCCATAATATGTGTAGGCACAAGTACTACTTTGCGCGCTGTAGCATTAGGAACAGGTGGTTCTGTTGTAGAAACCTATTCATGGGACAATGCTGCCACTTTAACACCTTCAAGTACAATGGCAGATCCAACAGCAACACCAGTTAATATAGGATTAAATACATATACTGTTACTGCAACCGATGATAAAGGATGTTTTATTACAGGAAGCATAGATATAACGACTACAGAATCTCCTGTTCTTACTATTTCGGGTGATAATAGTATTTGTTTAGGAGAAACAACAACATTAACAGCAACTTCAACTAAGGCTCCCGACTCTTGGGACTGGGATGGTGGCACTTTATTTTCTGCTGTTCCTGCAGCTGTTGCAGATTATACTCCTACTGTAGCATCATTAGGTGTTGGAAATAATCTTATTGATTTAGTTGTTACGGATGCAACAGGTTGTTCAACAACAGAAACATTTACAATTACGGTTAATCCAGTACCTTTTGCAAATGCAGGATTGGATCAAGATATGTGTTTTGGAATAGGAGCAACAATTACAGGTTCTTCTACAGGAGGAACTATACCTTATAATTATAGCTGGTCTAACGGAGCAGGAACTGCTTCAACTTCTGTTAATCCAACAGGTTTGGGGGCAAATACTTATACTCTTATAGTAACAGATGGTAATTTTTGTACATCTACTGATGTTGTAGATATTAATGTTAAGGATAATCCTACGGTAAATGGAGGCATTGATCAGTTTTCATGTAATGGAGAAAATGTAAATCTACTTGCTACAGGATTTGTTGGGTCACCTCCTTATTCTTATGATTGGGGTACAGCAGGAGTAGGTTCAGCAATAATTGTTAATCCTATCAATCCGGTTGCAGGTAGTGCAATTCTTGTAAATAAGTATTTTGTTACAGTCTCTGATGCTAATTCATGTATTGGAACAGATAGCGTAAAAGTTACAGTAAATGCTCCTTCTAGTATTGTTATAATAAACGATGGAGATAAATATTGTACTGATGCAGGTTTAATTACAATGAATGCAACTCCGGTAGGAGGAAGCTGGAATGAAATTTCCGGTACAATTCCAATGCCTTTAAACACCTTTGATCCAGCCTTATATACTTCAGGATCTTACACTTTCGAATATACATATAATGATCCTGCAACAGGAGGTTGTACAACAACTAAGCAAGCAACAATAGAAATATTACCTTATGCAACACCCAGTAATTTAGATATTACCGATTTAAATTCGGGTTTATATTGTTCTACAGATGTAGGCCCACATATAATAACGGGAGTAATGAATCCTGATTTATCAGGACAATCAGGAGTTATTGAAAAAATTATAAGTACAGGTGCTGGTTTAACAAATATTGGAGATGGCACGGGTAATTTCAATCCAAGTATTGCAGGATCTGGTATTCATACCATTACATATACTGTAACAACACCAGGCTGTAGTAACACATATTCAGAAAATATTACTGTTGGTAATGCTGTAAACTATCCAAATATGCCTACTTCTATGTGTGTAGGTGATACAGATTTTGCTTTAGAAGCTGATAATATTTTAGGTAACTGGAAGATTCGTTTTGAAAATGGACTAGGTGTTGAAACAATGAATACGACTATTGCATATGATTTTCCAAATGCTAAATTATCTGCATCTGAAGCAGGGACTTATTACATTACATATGAACTTTCTACTCCAGGTCAATATAATTGTGGCGATACAGTAGAGGTTATTATTGATGCTATACCGACGGTAAGTTTTACAATTGATGGCATTCAACATACAAATATGGGATTAAACTTTTGTGATAATGGTGTTGATGTAAATCTTGAGGGAAGTGCAAATGGATTTCCAGCAACTGGAGTATATGGAGGTACAGGAGTTTTTGGTGGTTTATTTAGACCTTCAACAATAGCATCTGGTGCATACAAAATATATTATACACATACAGATCCTATTACGGGATGTTCAAATACCGATACCAGTCAAGTAATAACAATTAATACGGCACCTACAGTTTCAATATCTGGAATAGATCCTAACTATTGTAATGATAATGATTTCATTATTATAACAGGTAACCCTAAAGCTGCTTTCCCAATTGGTCAATTTACATTTCCTACACTAGATTGGACAACTGGCGTTGAGTATACGGATAACTTGGACGGATCAGCAATGATTGAACCTAAAAATGTTTCTGTAACGGGGGGATATAATATTTCTTATCAAGTAGCCGATTTGAATGGATGTACAGGTACTGTTACTGAAACGGTAAATATAAATCCTTTACCAACAGTAGATTTACTTGGTTTGCCAACAGATATTTGTAATAATAATGTAGATATAACACTAACTGGTAGCCCGACAGACGCAAATGGATTATTTACTGGTGATGGAATAGTTGATTTAGGAAATGGAACAGCAAATTTTTATGCTGATAGTGTTTCAACTGGAAACCATACCATAACATATAAGTATACTGATCCATTTACATTATGTGAAGATACAATTATGAAAACCGTAAATGTTTCTTCTTTACCAAATAAGTATACAGTTACAGCTCCTTCCGGATTAGAGTATTGTTCTTCTAATTTAGGAGTTGTTATAGGAGTATCAAATAGTGATGCTGCTAATACATATAAATTAATAAGAAATGGAGTAACAGTTGTTGCAACCGAAACAGGAACAGGTACATTGTTTAGTTTTGCAGGAACATATCCAGCAGGAAATTATACGGTAATAGTTGAAAATGCTGGTACTTGTCAGGAAACTTTTGATAATACAGTAATACCAATCGAAGTGCCTGCCATAGCAGGAGCAGGAGCAATAGCAGGTAATACAAATGTTTGTGCAGATGGTATTACATCTTATACATATAGCGTAACTTTAATCGCAAATGCAATAGACTATGTTTGGACTCTTCCTGTAGGAGTTACACTTGCGGCTGATAGAGGTGATTCTATTGATGTCATTTTTAATCCTTCATTTACAAGTGGTGATAATATTCAAGTTTATGGCGATAATGTTACTTCGATTTGTTTGGCTGGTAACACTAGTACATTGAGTATATCCGCATTCCCTATTCCTACTGACGATATTAATACTGCACCTATTACAAGTTCAACTGGCGTGTTTGTTGTTTGTGAAGGACAAACTGGAGTTGATTTTTCTGTAAATCCTGCTGATTTTTCTAACGAAGTGTCTTTTGAGTGGCAAATATCCGCAGGAGCAGCAGTTATAGTATCTGCAAATACGACTTCAAATGTGGTAGTAGACTTTGGTGCAGGAAGTGCAACAGGTACAATTCAAGTTAGAGCGGTAAATGCATGTGGAACAACAGCTTGGATTACAGAACCAATAACTGTAAATCCTTTACCTAATGTTTCAATAAATCCCTTGGGAGCTGGAGATGTTATTACATGTGATCCTGCTAGTCAGGTACATTTAAATGCAGCCCTCATACCAGGAGCCATAACTTGGCTTTGGACTACTACTAATGGTGGTGTTATTGTACCATTAGACGAAACTGAAATAGATCCTTTTGTTTCAAAAGAAGGAGATTATATAGCAAGATTAGGATTAACTACAAATGGTTTAGAGTGTTTTAATACAGATACAATTACGGTTGGAGCAGATAAAGTTTCTCCAGTAGTTTCTATAAATAACTCAAATGCATTAACTTGTTTAAACTCTACGGAAACTCTACAAGCAATAGCTATAAATGTTAATTATAATTGGACATTTACGCCTCCAGCAAATATTGTAGGCTCAGTTAATATATCAAATCCTGAAGTAGACCAACCTGGTACGTACACCGTTATAGTAACAGATTTGTCAAATTCATGTACTGCATCTGCTTCAGAGACAGTGATAGAAAATAAATTAATACCAGACATCTTAGTAACTACACCATCAGCAAATAATTTAACCTGTACCAATTTAACATCAAGTTTAATAGGAGGTTCACCAGTTGTTGGCGCAACATTTTTATGGACAACAGCTATTCCATTAGCAACAATTACAAATGATACAGATCCATTAACAGCAACAGGAGATTTACCTGGTATTTACACATTAACAGTAAGCGATCCAGCAAATGGATGTGCTAATTCAGCTGATGTTACTGTAATCCAGGATGTAAGTTTACCAAATATTACTTCATTAGTAAAGAGTTCCGATTTGGATTGTAATAATCCAACAGTGGATTTAACAGCTTCAAGTTCATCAGGAACAGATACCTATTTATGGACAACAGTAACAGGAAATTTTATAGCCGGAGGAAGTGAGTTTACTGCAACAGCCACGGTAGATGCGGCAGCAGATTATACAATAACTGTTACGAGTGCAACAACGGGTTGTACTGTAAGTCAAACAGAAACCGTAACATTAGATAATTCAACAGCAGTAGTATCTATTTTAAATGGAGCAACAGATGTTATTACCTGTACCGGCGGAAATCAACTTACATTAACTGGTTTAGTTGTGAGTAGAGACGCTGGTGTAGGGACTTATAAATGGACAACTGTAGGCGGAAATATAATATTACCAGATAATGCATTAAGTGTAGTAGTTGATGCAGCAGGAGTTTATACTTTTACATATTATCATTCAGTTACAGGATGTTCATCATCAGCAG
>WTBR01000176.1 GCA_013138975.1 Bacteroidales bacterium | reverse complement strand
CATAGGAGAAAACAATGATAAGTACCTATGTGCCTATGTAGTTTGCAAAAAAGAATTCAAACAAGAAGAGCTAAGAGCTTACATGTCATCACAAGTCCCCGATTATATGGTACCTTCTCATATTGTTCAATTAAACGAACTTCCACTAACAAGCAATGGAAAAGTAAACCGCAAAGCTCTACCTACACCGGAAATAAAAGCAGGAGACGACTACGTGGCACCATCCACAGAAATAGAAGCAAACTTGCTTGAAATCTGGTCAGAAGTATTAAATATAGAAAAAGAAGCGATAAGTACAACAGCCAACTTTTTCTCAATAGGAGGTCATTCTTTAAAGGCTACCATATTAACGGGAAAAATATTCAAGGAAATAGGCGTTGAATTTCCACTTCGAGATGTGTTTTTACATTCAACAATAAAATCTCAGGCAAGTCAGATCGAAACAAGTACGAAAAAAGAGTTTGTATCCATACCAAAAGCAAAGGAACAATCAAATTACCCAGTATCACCAGCGCAATATTCAATGTACATGCTCCAACAGATGGACTTGGAGTCAACAGCGTATAACATGCCTTATGAAATGACTTTTGATACGGGGGCGGATAGAAAACAGATAGAAGAAGTCTTCAAACAAATAATATTGCGGCATGAGAGTTTTCGTACAAGTTTTGAATTAAAAGACGAAGAACTTTTCCAGCATATTAATACGAATGTAGATTTTAGATTAGAAGAGAATTTAATAGATAGAAAGGAATTTAAAAAGTTTCGTAAAGAATTTATTCGTCCCTTTGATTTATCCCAAGCTCCATTATTGCGTGCAGTAAAAGTTGATGTCAAAGACGAAGGGAGTTTCTTAATAATTGATATGCACCATATTATAAGCGATGGTACGACCAAGTTAATATTGGAGCGGGAATTCAAGGAGCTTTATGCAGGGAATAGTTTGCCCGAGCAAAGATTGCAGTACCGTGATTATAGCGAGTGGCAGCAGAGCGAAGAGCAACAAGAAAAGATTGGAGAGCAGGAAAAATATTGGGAAGGAGTATTCGAGGGAGAATTTCCCGTTTTGAGCCTCCCAACAGATTATATCCGTCCGGCATTGCAAAGCCACGAAGGGGCAACAACACTTTTCGCCTTGAGTAAAGAGGAGACTGAGGGATTAAAATCACTTGCGTCAGAAAATGGATTGACGCTTTATATGTCGATAATGTCAGTGTACACCATTTTGCTTTCCAAGTTAAGCGGGCAAGAAGATATCGTTGTAGGTATTCCAATAGCGGGGCGTAACCATAGCGACCTTGAGAATGTTGTAGGCTTGTTATTAAATACATTGGCAATACGGAATAAGGTACAAGAGAAACAAAGCATCAAAGATTACCTGGAGCAATTGAGGCAAGTTACCCTCTTAGCCTTCGAGAATCAAGATTACAAATTCGATGATTTAATAGAGATGGTTTCTCAAGAGCATGACCCAAGTCGCAATCCGGTATTTGATGTGATGTTCAATTTGATGAACCAAGCAGAATACAATGGGGATCTGTCAGAATTGGATAAGCTTAACATAATACATACTCCCAGCATGTCAAAATTTGATTTGAACTTGACAGCAGTGGATCATGGGGAACAAGTACTATTTTCTTTGGAATATTGTACAAAGCTATTTAAGTCAAGTACGATAGATCGCTATATAGGATATTTTAAGAAAATAGCACAGCAAATAGTAAATTCGTTGCCAAATAAAATTTCCGAATTGGAAATAATAACAGAAGAAGAAAAGCAGAAGTTATTGTATGGATTCAATAATACAAAATCAGATTTCCCCAATGACAAGACAATTCACCAGTTGTTTGAAGAGCAAGTATTGCTTACCCCGGATAAGATTGTAGCAACAAAAGGGGGCGAATGCCTAACTTATGGTGAATTGAACAAGCGGGCAAATCAATTAGCTCTGTATTGTCAAAAAAAGGGAGTTACAACGGAAAGTAAAATAGGCTTGTTTACAGATCATTCATTGGAAATGTTGATAGGAATGTTGGGCTCCTTGAAATCGGGAGGCTGTTATGTTCCAATAGACAGGGCTTATCCCGAAGAACGTATAAACTATATAATAGAAGATTCAGGGATAGAAATAATGCTTAAGTCTCAAGGCCTAAGTCCGGTAGTAGATTCCGCAATCCTAATTGATCTTTCAGACAGCCGAATATATACCGGTTCAGGGAATAATTTAGAAACAAGAGTATCCCCATCGAACCTATCCTATATGATTTATACCTCCGGTTCAACAGGGAAGCCCAAAGGAGTTATGGTTGAACATAGGAATGTAGTTGCATATATTTCTGCATTTCAGGGAGAGTTTAAACTGGATGAAAGAGATGTTGTGATGCAACAAGCGTCAATTTCATTTGACACCTTCGTAGAAGAAGTTTACCCTATCATAACAATAGGGGGAAGGCTTGTATTAGTAGAAAAAGAAGAAATCCTTAATTTAGATAAGTTCGGTAAATTAATACAGAGAAATAACATAACAGTAATAAGCTGCTCTCCATTGTTATTAAACGAGATCAATACATTTCCTCATAAATTATTGGAAAACGTACGTTTATTTATAAGTGGAGGTGATGAATTGCGATATTCCCATATAAACGAAATTATAAAATTTTCAAAAGTTTACAATACATATGGCCCTACCGAGGCCACCGTGTGTTCCTTGTATTATGAATGCAAAGGGAAATCCACTGAGCATATCCCAATAGGCAGCCCCATAGCTAATGATTCTGTATTTGTATTAGGTACGAATATGGAATTATTGCCAATAGGAGTAGCCGGAGAACTTTGCATTAGTGGTTCTGGCTTGAGCAGGGGGTATTATAAGAACGAAAGCTTAACAAAAGAAAAATTTATCGACCATCCATTCGAAGAAAGAGAACGTTTATATCGCACAGGAGATTTAGCCCGTTGGTTACCCGATGGCAACATCGAGTTTTTAGGAAGGATAGATCATCAGGTAAAGATTCGAGGATTCAGAATTGAGTTAGGCGAGATAGAGAATGTTTTATTCAAACATGAAAATATAAAAGAGTGTATAGTAACAGCCATTGAAGAAAACAATGAAAAGTACCTATGCGCATATATGGTTTGTAAAGAAAAACTCAATCACGAAGAGCTAAGAACATATATGTCAGCACAAGTTCCTGATTATATGGTTCCTTCTTATTTTGTAGAACTGGAAAGTTTGCCATTAAATTCCAATGGAAAAGTAAATCACAAAGCACTGCCATCACCGCAAATAAAAGCAGGCGACGATTATGTAGCACCATCCAACGAAATAGAAGAAAAACTGGTAGAAATATGGTCAGAAGTATTAAATATAGAAAAGGATGAGATAAGTACAATAGCCAACTTCTTTGCTATAGGAGGTCATTCGCTAAAAGCTACCGTGTTAACAAGTAAAATACATAAAGAAATAGGAGTCGAATTTCCATTACGAGATGTGTTTTTACATTCAACGATAAAATCACAGGCAAGTCAGATAGAAAGGAGTACAAAAATAGAATTTGTTTCTATACCAAAAGCACAGGAACAATCAAATTACCCATTATCCTCAGCACAAAAGCGTTTATATTTGTTGCAACAGTTTGATTTAAAATCAACAGCCTATAATATATCCAATATAATTCCATTGGGAAAAGAGTTTGATAAAGGAAAAATAGAAGAAGTATTCAAACAACTAATAAATCGTCATGAAAGTTTTCGCACAAGCATAATTGTAGTGGATAATGAGCCTGTTCAGCTTATAAGTAAGAATGTTGCGTTTGAACTTGGAAAACTAAGTATAGAAACCACAGAACTTGAAAACACACGAAACAAATTCATAAAGCCCTTTGATTTATCAAAAGCACCCTTTTTGCGAGTAACTATTGTAGATGTAAAAGGAGAGGATAGCTTGTTAATGCTTGATATGCACCATATAATAAGTGATGCAACTTCGCATTCAATTTTAGGAAAAGAATTCCAGACCCTACTTTTAGGAGAAGAATTAGCACCATTACCTTTACAATACAAGGATTATAGTGAGTGGCAAAATAGTGAAGAACAACAAGAGTTTATAAAAGATCAGGAACAATATTGGCTTACTAAATTTGAAGGAGAGATACCCGTATTGAACCTTCCAATGGATTATGTTCGACCTTTAATGCAAAGTAACGAAGGAGCAACAGTAAATTTTGTACTGAGCAAAGAAGAAACAGAAAGGCTAAGATTTTTCACCAAAGAAAATGATCTTACCTTGTATATGACCTTGTTATCAGTATTTAATATTCTTCTTTCGAAGCTAAGCGGACAAGATGATATAGTAGTAGGAGCACCAATAGCCGGTAGAAATCATGCCGATTTGGAGAATATCGTAGGAATGTTTATCAATACCCTATCCATACGTAATGAAGTAAAAGGAGAAGAAACCATACGAGATTTCGTATCAAGCATAAAGCAAACAATACTTGGAGCATACGAAAATCAGAATTACCAGTTCGAAGATTTAGTAGACAAGGTGTCCGTAGAAAGAGATACCGGTCGAAATCCTATTTTTGATGTGGTGATTAATTTATTGAATCAAGCAGAGCGTAGTGGTGATTTATCTGGATTTAATAATCAGGAGCAGGTACATGAAATTGGAATATCGAAGTTTGATTTAACATTAGCAGCGATAGATTATGGAGAACAATTGATGCTCAGTTTTGAATATTGCACCCAACTATTTAAAGCCGAAACAATAGATCGATTTATAGTTTATTTTAAACAGATAGTAAATCAATTAGCAAGAAAACCAGAGATTAAAATTTCTGCAATTGATATTCTAACAGAAGCAGAGAAACATCAGTTATTGTATGAGTTTAACAATACAAAAGCAGATTATCCAAAAGATAAGACAATTCATCAGTTATTTGAGGAGCAAGTAGAGCAATATCCTGATAAACTTGCATTGAAGTATAAAAATAAAACGTTTACATATCAGGAACTTAATGAAGAGTCGAATCAAATAGCTCATTATTTAATAGAAAAAGGATTAAGAAGAGAAGAAATAGTTGGAATAGTATTAGAATCATCTTATCAGTACGTAGCTAGTATCTTTGCAGTCTTGAAGGCAGGAGGAGCATTTTTACCAATAGATAAAAAATTACCTGATTTACGTAAGAAATATATAATAGAAAATAGTGAGCTTAAAATATTAATTCATAATGATATTTCTTATGAAAAGAATGCTTCTGAAGATATAGCAAGTATCAACATGGAGAAATTGGATGTTCAGAACTATCCATTAACTAATCCATCACTTGAAATTAATTCGTCAAATTTAGCGTATGTAATTTATACTTCAGGATCAACAGGAAAACCCAAAGGAACGCTACTTGAACATAAGGGAATTGTGAGTGAAAATATTTTTTGGAAAGAAAGTTTTAAAATACAGCCCACAGACCGATGTTTACAGTTCGCCAACATTTCATTTGATGCTTCAGTAGCGGAAATATATTCATGTTTATTTAATGGAGCAAGCTTATATATACCAGATGAAAACATAAAAAAAGATATAGGCTTATTTGAGGAATATTTGATAGAAAATCAGATTACAGTAGCAACATTTCCACCTCCTTTCGCCGACAACATGAATGAAAGTACATTTAAAAACTTTCGATTAGTTATAACAGCAGGTTCAGAGACAAATAGTAAGCTGATTGAAAAAATAAATAAAAATGCGCAGTACCTTAATGCATATGGGCCTACCGAAACAAGTATTTGTGCAACATATTGGGATACCTCTGAATTTAGTAAGATTGGTAAAATTGTAATTGGACGTTCAATACAAAACATCGAGGCTTATATTCTTGATTCGCATTTGCAATTACAAGGAATAGGAATTTCCGGAGAATTGTGTTTTTCAGGAGAAGGACTAGCAAGAGGGTACTTAAAAAATACGGAACTTACAGCAGAGAAATTCATACCCAATCCTTTCAAAAAAGGAGAACGCTTATATTGCACAGGCGATTTAGCGCGTTGGTTACCTGATGGTAATATTGAGTTTTTAGGTAGGATAGATCACCAAGTTAAGATCCGTGGATTTAGAATAGAATTAGGCGAGATAGAGAGTGTTTTATTAAAACATGAAAACATAAAAGAGACTGTAGTTCTTGCCCGAGAAGAAAATGGAGACAAGTACCTATGTGCATATATAGTTAGTAAAGAAGAACTCAATCATGACGAGTTAAGAGCTTATATGTCATCACAAGTTCCCGATTATATGCTTCCTTCTTATTTTGTTGAACTGGAAAGTTTACCACTAAATGCAAATGGAAAGGTAAATCGCAAAGCACTGCCATCACCTGAAATAAAAGCCGGAGACGATTATGTGGCACCATCAAATGCAATAGAAGAAAAACTAGTAGAAATTTGGTCAGAAATATTAAAAATAGATAAGGAAGACATAAGTGTAAATGCCAATTTTTTCTCCATAGGAGGTCATTCGCTCAAGGCTACTGTGTTAACAAGTAATATACATAAAGAAATAGGAGTTGAATTTCCATTACGAGAAGTATTTTTACATTCAACAATAAAATCCCAGGCAAGTCAAATCGCAACAAGCACAAAGAAAGAGTTTGTATCCATACCAAAAGCAAAGGAACAATCAAATTATTCATTATCTCCGGCACAAAAGCGTTTGTATTTACTGCAACAGTTTGATTTAACAGCGACAACCTACAATATGCCAAATTTAATTTCATTGGGAAAAGAGGTCGATAAATCAAGAATAAAAGATGTATTCAAACAATTAATAAAACGACACGAGAGTTTCCGAACAAGTATAAATATAGTTGATCAAGTTCCTGTTCAGCTAATAAGCAAAGATGTTGAATTTGAGCTAGAAGAACTAAGTATAGAATACACAGAACTTGAACACACAAGAAATAAATTTATAAAGCCCTTTGATTTATCTAAAGCACCTTTTTTACGAGTAGCTATTGTACATATACAAGGAAAGGATAGCTTGTTAATGATTGATATGCACCATATAATAAGTGATGGAGCCACGCAAGGAATCCTAGAGAAAGAATTTCAGGCTCTGTTTTCAGGAGAAGAACTAGCACCATTACCCTTACAATACAAGGATTATAGCCAGTGGCAAAACAGTAAAGAGCAGCAAGAACATATAAAAAATCAGGAACAATATTGGCTTAATAAATTTGAAGGAGAGATTCCTGTATTGAACCTTCCAAGCGATTATGTTCGACCTTTAATTCAAAGTCATGAAGGAGCAACAGTAAATTTTGTATTGAGCAAAGAAGAGACAGAAGGGATAAAAACTTTCACCAAAGAAAATGACCTTACCTTGTATATGTCCTTGTTATCTGTATTTAATATTCTACTATCGAAGCTAAGCAGACAAGATGATATAATTGTAGGAACACCAATAGCAGGAAGGAATCATGCCGATTTGGAGAATATAGTAGGCATGTTTATTAATACACTGTCCATACGTAATGAAGTAAAAGGAGAAGAAACAATACAAGAGTTTGTATCAAGTTTAAAGCAAAAAGTACTTGGAGCTTACGAAAATCAGAATTACCAGTTCGAAGATTTAGTAGACAAGGTATCAGTCGAGCGAGATACTAGCCGCAATCCTATTTTAGATGTCATGATTAATTTATTGAATCAGGCAGAATATAGTGGAGATATATCAGGAATAAATAATGAAGATCTTATTCATACTAAGGGAGTATCTAAGTTTGATTTAGCTTTGATAGCCGTAGATTATGGAGAACAATTGATGTTAAGTTTTGAATATTGTACACAACTATTCAAAGCCGAAACAATAGATCGATTTATAGCATATTTTAAACAGATAGTAGGTCAATTAGCTGAAAAATCTGAGATTAAAATTTCTGCAATTGATATTCTAAGCGAAGAAGAGAAACATCAGTTGTTGTATACATTTAACGATACAAAGCTAGATTATCCAAAAAATAAAACAATTCATCAGTTATTTGAGGAGCAGGTCGAGAAAACACCAAACAACATAGCCGTAATTTTTGAAAATAAGCAACTAACATATAGAGAATTAGATGAAAAGGCCAATCAGTTAGGACATTATTTAAAAGCCAAAGGAGTTAAACCGGAATCATTAGTAGGAATTTGTGTAGATCGATCATTTGATATGATAATAGGAATACTTGGAATTCTTAAATCCGGAGGTGCTTATGTACCTATTGATCCTGCTTATCCTGACAATCGTATAGCATATATGCTTCAAGATAGTGAATGTAATATTCTTTTAACTCAAGGGCATTTAAAGTTTCCTCAATCTAATTCATCTCTGGTTTATCTTGATAAAGATTGGGATAAAATTAATGAAGAAACTTGTGAAAAGGTGAACTCAGAAGTGCAAAGTAATAATCTTGCTTATGTGATATATACATCAGGTTCAACGGGTATGCCCAAAGGAGTATTAGTTGAGCATAAATCTGTTGTTAATTATATAAATTGGAGTATTATAACATATCAATTTAATACGAATGACGTAGTAGGAAAATAT
>WTBR01000215.1 GCA_013138975.1 Bacteroidales bacterium | reverse complement strand
AGTTGTGTTGAATTTGGCATATCGTCACAATCTACATCTGTATAAGGCATAGTGTTCCAAGTACAAGCTCCTTGATTAACTAAAAGATCTAATCCATCAGTTGTATAAGCGCCAGAATTACAGTCAGAAACTTTAACTTGATTGTAAACATACTCAGGGCTGAAAATGTTAACACCAAAATTATATGTTCCACCGTTTGTGTTTTGATAACTTGTACTTCTTCCTGCGTAAGTTGTTCCCCAAGCTACACATGATCCTTCTCCACCTTGATTTCCTACTGGAGGAACTACTAAATCAACTGATGTTGGTAATACTTTTAAATTTAATGCTTCTGCTACAGGAATTGCTGCGTACTCAGCTGCTGAAAGAAACTCACAACCTAAGTTATAAGATACTGCGTTATCATTACTTGGTACAAATGTTTCTTCTTTTTCACAAGAAGTAATAAATAGCATTGCTCCGCAAGCAACTGTTAATAAAAATAAATTCTTTTTCATGATAAATAGAGTTTTAAGTTAAAAATTAGTTTTTGAGTTAATGTTTAAAGTGTTTAACTATACACTAGGTATTAGAATGCTTAATTTAAATTAAAGAACTGTTTCAATCTTTAATTCGAGAGCAATGTATAAACTTAAATCTTCTAATTTGTGTCGGATTTATAATTGATCACTGTCTCTTTATATTCGCATCAATTATTATAAGATTTTGCCGTTTTACGCTTATATATGTAGTAGTAATATTGTATTAAAATCATCTTCTTATTTCTTTAAGTGATGAAATAAATAATTAATCCAGCTATTTAAAGTATTGTAAATAAATAGTTTAATGTTTATTGCAAAAATTGATAAGTAATTGATATTACCCCTTTAAACTTGAGTCCTTACAGGCTATTTAGATTTCTTAAAATCTTTCAAGTTTCTTATAATGACTATATCAATGCCAAATTCAATTGCATATAATATTTAATAACATCTTCAAATTCATTAAAGTAAAAATTAAGTACAAGGTCAAGGATTTTTGAGTCCATGCTTATCACTTTTACAATAACTCTCAACTTTCTAAAACCTTATACACTTAACTTTCATTAGCAGAACCTGAATTTCTATTCGTTTTACAGAAAATGTCAGAACCTTAAATACAGTTTCAATGAATTACATTGTTTTAATAAAAATTGGGAGCTTATGATTTTTTGGTAGTTTTGTAAAAACTATTGTTTAAATCATCGAAACATACTTGGAATCTTGCTTAATAATCATTATTTTGCTCGGTAAGTAAATCAATCTTTTTAGAGCATGAAAAAAATTAAAATCATTTTTACTTTTATAGTATTAGCCTGTATTTCAATTCACTCCCTTGCACAACAAATTGAAAATCTTCGAATAAAAACATTAGAAGATAAAATAAATATTTTTTACGATATCTCACATGAGAAATCAGGTCAATTATTTGATATTAAAGTTCTTTGCTCTGAGGATGGTGGTATAAACTTTAATATTGAGCTAAATTCTATTTCAGGTGATTACGGAAGCAATATTGAAGGAGGAAAAGATAAAATCATTATCTGGGACATATTAAAGGATAATAAAAATCTGATAGGTGAAAATTATGTTTTTAAAATAATTGCAACACCCGGAAAAGTTAAAAATCAAACTGACAATGTAGAAGCATTTCATTTTGAATTAGTTGATTGTTACAAAAAGGACAAACAAATTTTTTGTGCAATAAAAATTACAAACAAAGGCAAAAAACGCAACCTTAAAATGATAAATAGACTAGCACGTATTTATGATTTTAAAGGAAAAAAAGTTGAATCACACAGCTCAAAACTAGGTAGAGTACAAGGTAATGCAAGATATGCAACACCAACATTATCATTTCAGCAAGATAAAACTGATATTGCAATATTTAAATTCAATATTTCCGATGGATTTTCTAATAGAATTAAAATGATTGAGTTTGGGGTTGAAGTATTGGATATTACTTATGGTCTTGATCTAAAAACGGGAAATATACAGTTTAAGGATATTTCATTTGATAAGCCACAGCAATCTAATAAGGCAGAATTGATTTCTCAATCACTGAAACTCAATATTGGTTCTAAAATAAATAGAATTGTTGATATATCCCCCCCTAAAATAAGTTTTAGCCATCCTTTATTAACAAAGGATAAAGCAGTTAAAGTTAATACCGAAGAAATAATAATAAAAGGGAATGTAACCGACGATAATGGAATATTTGAAATAACTGTAAATGGAATGTATACTAACTTAAACGAATCTGGTGAATTTAAATCAGATGTTTATCTTGTTGAAGGTAATAATAATATTTATGTACGAGCAATTGATAAATTGAATAATTCCGTTGAAGAAACTTTTCCTATTATCTATCAACCATTAAATAAAAAAGATCAGCGTCAAACAAGTATTAATAAAATTAACGATCCTTCCATGATTAATGAAAAAGATTCAAGAGAAGGAAAATATTATGCATTATTAATTGGAGTAAGTGAATATGGTGATCCTGAAATAATGAATCTTGATCAACCAGTAATTGATGCAGAAAAACTTTATAATACCATAGCAAGCAATTACACTTTTGAAAAAGAAAATATAACGTTTCTTAAAAGTCCAACTCGAGAAGACATAATTTCTGAATTCGACCGATTAAACAAAAAAATTACAGAAGATGATAATTTATTAGTTTTTTATGCCGGACATGGATATTGGGATGCAAAAGATGAAATAGGTTATTGGCTCCCCTCCGATGCAAAAAAAGTAAATACTGCTCATTGGATAAGAAATAGCACTATTCGAGATTATTTACGAACTGTAAAAACAAAACATACACTTCTTATTGCCGATGCTTGTTTTAGCGGAGGGATATTTAAAACAAGGAAAGCATTTACTAACGCACCTAAATCAGTTCAAAAATTATATGAATATCCTAGCCGTAAAGCAATGACAAGTGGTTCCTTAAAAGAAGTACCTGATCGCAGCATATTCTTATTATATCTTGACAAAAGACTTCAAGAAAACACCCAGGACTTTATATCTGCAGAGGAATTATTCAGTAGTTTTAAAATTGCAGTTTTAAATAATAGTCCAAATATACCACTCTATGGAGAAATAAAAGATACTGGCGATGAAGGCGGTGATTTTATTTTTGTTAAACGTAAATATTAACCCTTTAAATATAAATTATGAGTCTTAAAATTGATTACAGTGAAGAAAACAATTACTTAATTAGGAAATTTAACGGTATCCTCGAACCTAATGATATTATATCGGCTTGGAAATATTTAATTGAAGAGAAACTAAAAAAGAAAAAATATATTGGTGTTATAAGCGATTATACTAATGTTAAATTAGATATGGAGCTTGATGATTTTGATCATCTTCTGGATTTATTTAAGAAAAATAGTAAACTATTAGAAAATATTAAATTAGCAATGGTACTGGAAACGCATATTAACGAAGTATTTCCTTTGCTTACTTTAAGGTATTCTCAATTTAACATACGCTCTTTCCCTACTTTTGAATCAGCAAAAAACTGGGTATTAGAGTTATAAAACTCGTAGAATATTTTTATTTTAAAATATGACAAATAAAATTGAGTATATTGAAAAAAGTAATTATTTAATCAGGGAATTTCATGGTATTTTCAATTCTTCTGAAATCCTATTATCATGGGAATATCTTATTGTAAATAAACTAAAAAAACACAAATACGTAGGTATATTAAATGACTTTAGTAATGCAAAATTAAATATGGAGCTTGATGATTTAGATCTAATAATGAGTCTATTTAAAAAAAATAGCAAAATATTCAAAAATATAAAACTTGCTGTTTTAATGACATCTCCTGATAATATAGTATTCCCCGTATTTGCCCAAAGTAAGTCTCAGTTTAATATAAAAGCTTTCTCTACAATGAAGGCCGCTAAACACTGGCTATTAAATACATAAATTGTTTTCATTTTGCATTTAGAGTTATTTAACACTTATTTTTGTATTTTTTACACTCAATTAAAAATCAAATTATGCCAACAATAGTTCACGAATTAGATCAAATCGCAATTTCTGTTAAATCGCACATGTTACTTCGGAAATTACTCAAGGAAAACCCTACCCTTGATGAAATTATGCGAAATGCAAGAAACGAAACAGAAGCATTAATTGGTGTAAGAAACTGGATTCTTGAAGAGCTAAAAAAACATAATGACTCATATAAATTTTATAAACGAGATGCTATAGGTCGAGAAGCATTTGAAAAACTTGAATGGAAAGATTTTGCAGGAATACGTATACTCGACTATATCGATAATGCCGGTCGTGAATTTGATGATTTAAACTTACGAGGAGAAAAAGCTATTAGTAATCCAATTGCATTAATTTGGTTAGCAGTTAATTTTGGAACTGGTGGTGCGAAACCATTCTTTTTTGAAGACATGCTCCAACTTTTTAGGCAATTTACAGGAAACTTAAAAAGAGATATTCCTACTAAAGAACAAGTTGAACAATGGATGGATAGATGGAGTCATGGCATGGATCCGCGTATTGCAAAACTCCGTGAAGAAAACCGTGAACGAATTATAAAAATCATTATCGATAAAATAGACTCTGGAGAAATTAAAGATTCAAAATATTTCTTTGAAAAAGGAATGTCTCAAGAACAAAAGTTCTTAAAAATGTTAGAATGGTGGGACGACAAGGTTTTTCATTTAAGATTTGCTGTTCGTACACCCAATCTTTTAAATGAGTTTTTGGGCAATTCGCTCGATCCTGATACAATGAAAATATTGTATAAAGCAAAAGAACTTGGTATACCTTTTTTTGTTAATCCATATTATTTATCATTATTACATGTGCGTGTGCCTTATTTTGCTGTTGGTGCCGATTTGGCTATTCGTCATTACGTGATTTACAGTCAACAGTTACTAGATGCATACGGTAATATTAATGCCTGGGAAAAAGAAGATAAAGTAGAGCCGGGTAAACCCAATGCAGCAGGTTGGCTTTTACCAAACGATCATAATATTCATCGTAGATATCCAGAAGTAGCCATTTTAATTCCTGATACAATTGGTCGGGCTTGTGGAGGATTATGCGCATCATGCCAAAGGATGTACGATTTTCAAAGAGGTAACCTTAACTTTAATCTTGATAAGCTAAAACCTCATGAAACCTGGGATGAAAAACTTAATAAACTATTAAAATATTTTGAAGAAGATCCTCAATTACGTGATATATTAATTACAGGTGGAGATGCTTTGATGAGTTCTGATAAATCTCTGAAAAAAATATTAAATGGGATTTATGAAATGGCTTTACGCAAAAAGGAAGCCAATAAAAACCGAATCAATGGTGAAAAATATGCAGAAATTCTTAGAGTAAGACTTGGATCGAGATTACCGGTTTATTTGCCTCAAAGAATTACATATGAGCTAATACAAATACTGAAAGAATTTAAAGAAAAAGCATCTAAAATTGGTATTAAACAATTCGTGATTCAAACACATTTCGAATCGCCAATGGAGGTTACACCTGAAGCCCGCGAAGGAATTATTAAATTAATTCATGCAGGATGGACTGTTACAAATCAAATGGTATTTACCGCAGCTGCATCACGTCGAGGACATTCAGCAAAACTCAGAAAAGTACTTAATGAAATCGGAATAATTAACTACTATACGTTTAGTGTAAAAGGTTACATGGAAAACAATTTCAACTTTGCCACTAACGAGCGGGCAGTTCAGGAACAAATGGAAGAAAAGATTTATGGTAAAATTCCTGAAAAATATTATGAAGAAATAAAAGATTTTCCAAATCATTCTGAGAGTTTAGTTGAAAACATCGCAAATCTAAGAAGTAAAGCAGATTTACCCTTCCTTGGAACCGATCGAAATGTTTTAAACTTACCGGGAGTTGGAAAAAGCCTAACATTCAGAACCATCGGAATTACTCGTTATGGAAGGCGTATTTTAGAGTTTGATCATGACAGCAATCGCAACCACAGCCCAATTATTGAAAAAATGGGTAAAGTAATTATCATTGAATCAAAATCAATTAGTGAATATTTACAACAACTCGAAGATATTGGGGAAGATATTTCTGATTATCAAAGCATTTGGGGATACTCAATAGGTGAAACAGAACCTCGTGTCCCTATATATGAATATCCTGAGTACGATTTTGAAATAACCAAAGAAAATACTAATCTCGAAATTTAACATCAAACTGATTTTGCTTCAATAATTAACATACATTTACATCATTATTAACAATTTAATAATGAATCAAAACAATACAATTCTTTCTAAAAGGATTTCAAAAGACTTTAAGAATATTTCTAAACTTCTTATTTGTCTTTTTCTTTTCTATAAACTATAATTTACGCATCTTTCTTATTGGTCTGAGATATAGCTATAGCTGATAATCTCAATATTTTCAAAGTGTTTTTATATCATTTTACATAATATTTACATATTAAGCAAATGAACGCATATATCAATTTCTTAAATGATTTAACAAATAAAAATAATTTTCAATACCCTAAATTTAATGATCAAATTAAGTGGGTAAATTACTATGAAGCATTAGAAAAAGAAGAATTAAAAAATAAACTAATAAAGAAACTTCAACACAAGCTAAATTGGTCGTTTAAAAATACCAAACCATGGATAAACAGTTTATCTAAAGGCTGTCAATTATGTGGAGAAGGTGATTGGTCATGTTTGTTTATTACAGGAAAATGTAATGCAAAATGCTTTTATTGTCCTACATCGCAAAACATCGATGGAATTCCATCAACGCAGCGTACAAGCTTTGATAATGTTGATGATTACATTCAATATCTTGAATATTTTGATTTTAAAGGCGCCAGTCTCAGCGGTGGTGAGCCTTTAATTGTTTTCGACAGAACATTGAATTATGTAAAAAATATTAAAAAATATTTCGGAGACAAACTGTACCTATGGATATACACCAACGGAATTTTAGGATCAAAAGAAATGTATAATCAGCTTGCCAATGCAGGATTAGACGAAATACGCTTTGATATTGGCGCAAGCAATTATAATCTTAAATATATTAAACTAGTTAAAGATAGCATTCCGAATATTAGTGTTGAAATTCCTGCTGTTCCAGAAGAATTAGAACAACTCAAACAAATCTTGCCCGAACTAATTGAAATTGGTGTAACAAACCTTAATTTACACCAGTTACGTTTAACCAACTACAATGCTCCCAAACTATTACCAAAAAATTACACCTATTTACATGGCGAACAAGCGACAATTTTGGAATCGGAGCTTACGGCTTTAAAAATCATTGAATTTGTTGCTGATAATAACTTAAAAATTGGTGTTAATTATTGTGCTTTTCATTTCAAGAACCGATTCCAAAAAGCCGGTTTTCGTAAAAAAATTGCATCTAAGTTTATAGAACCTAGCTTACAACTAACTGATAATGGTTTTTTAAGAAGTATCACTAGCAATGGTTCTTCGTTCATTATTGAAAATAATAAATTAATTTCTGAGAAGAATGAATTAACAAAGAATCATCAACATTTTGAAATTAAATACAAAGGATTAATTCTCGATGACAACCTGGAAAATACTCAACATCCAAAGAAAATTATAATAGGTAATAAAACTTACTTTTTAAAAAGCGGACTAACTCAAACTGCAGTAAATACTGACCAAAACCAAATCCTTGAGTTCATAAAACTATTCGAAAATAACGGTTCAATAATTCCTGAAAATAAAAACCTGTTTGCACTGTGGAAAAATGAATTTATTGAATGGAATTTAAGAGGGTATTTTTAATCTTTTTTATAATATAATTACGAAAAATGAATTGAATAATATTGATAGCCCTTAGGTAAATATAAGTTCGGCAATACCTTAAATCCGCAAAACTTGTCACGAATCTATTAATAATCAACAAGTTGATTGCAATTTCATGTCATCTATATTAGTTAACCTTGGCACGGCTAATTATACCAATTCTTCATCAAAATGTCGTATTTTAAATCTAATTTAAAGTTTAGAATTGTTAATGCCGTTACATATTCAATTCATATTTGTTTTTACAAATATGACATATTGAATAGTAAACAGTATTACTTAATATTTAAATGAATGAAAATTTACTTACGGATATTAAGTAATATTCACCTCCCCCTAATATACATGGAACCTAGAATAATACCCCAACTTATTATTTTTATAATATAGTTTTATTATAGTCTATCAGATAATTTTCCAAATACTTATTAAACCATTTTATTAAATCATCCTGTTTCTGATAAATAGTGTTTATATTTGTTATAAATAGTGTGAACAAATGAAAAACATAAAATTGAGGGGGTCACTTTATTATCATTTTTAGAATAAATAGTAAAGGGCTATTAATTCTATAAATAAAAATAATATAGACTAAAGCCTCGGTGTCTTTAAAGTTACGAGGTTTAATTATAATTTAAATTATTATGATAAAAAATTTATTTAACATTAGTGGTGCAAAAGTTTTGAATAACGTTGCACAAAAAAACATTAAAGGTGGACAACCTGTACTTCGTGACTGCGCATCGACTGGCATTTGCCCTCCAGGTTTTTGTTGTAGCGGTGGTCATTGTATTGATGAAGATATTATTCCATGTGATCCAATGTAATTGCATTTAAATCTTAATTAAGAGGCTGCTTATTTAAATTCTTAATAGCAGCCTTTTTTTCTTTCTTTAACAAAAAGCGCTTAGATACCAAACTATTTAGTTTATAGATGTATAAAAGACATCTGGAATATATATGGAAATTTAATGTAAACTCTCAAACTCAACTTATCTCTAAATTCTATTATTTAAATAGTAAAGAATAAGCTAATAAACTACCTCGCTGCAAATAGACGAGGTATTGAAGCGGAATAATTTTCTTTTTTATTTCGCTGCAAGCAGCGAGGAATAAGACCCAAGATCCCAATGCGCTTCGCTTTCGGGATCAGTTCGACTTTATATTTTTTATTCGTTTGCAACTCTAAAAAATATAGTCTCACTGATTTAACAAACTACGGTACCAAATTTTCCATTAAATTCTCTAAGGTTCCTATTTCTGTATAAGAAACTCCATAACTTCTTCCAAAATTCCCAGCAGCTACTACTAACAAATCATCTTTTGTAAATGTGTAATTACTTATTAAGTATCTCAATGCTTCTGATAAAAACTCGTGAGATGTCTCTTTTGGTTCCATATAATCTGCCACAACGCCATATGTCAATGCCATTTCACGTACAGTGCGCTTAGAATAACACTGTGCAAATATTGGTATAGCACCACGGTATACAGCTAAACTTCTTAAAGTTCTTCCCGATGTCGAATCTGCAATAATTGCTTTTGCATTTAATCTAATAGCTCCTTTTACAGCTGATTTACATAAATAGGCTGAAACATTTGTGTTAAGAACAACTGACGGAATATCGTTAAATGGTTCTTTCGTATTTTCAACTTCTCTTGCTATTCTTGCCATAGTTCTCACAGATTCCAACGGATATTCACCATTAGCAGTTTCCCCACTTAGCATTATGGCATCAGTATTTCTATAAATTGCACTAGCCACATCATTAACTTCTGCTCTTGTTGGTCTGGGATTATCAATCATAGAATGCAACATTTGTGTTGCTATAATTACAGGCTTACGTTTATCAATACATTTATGAATTAAATACCGTTGTAGTCCAGGAATCTTTTCATAAGGGATTTCAACAGCCAAATCTCCACGAGCTACCATTACTCCATAAGCGTGATCTAATATCTCATCAATATTGTCAACACCTTGCTGATTTTCTATTTTTGCAATAATTTTAATATTTGAGTTTGCTTTATCCAGTTTTTTTTGAATCTCTAAGACATCTTCTTTACAACGAACAAAAGAATGTGCAATAAAATCTATGTCTTGTTCAATAGCCAACTGAATGAATTCTTTATCAAGATCACTAAGCGAAGGTAAATTAAAAGATACTTTTGGAACATTAACACCTTTTTTCCCTTTAACCATTCCATTATTAGTAGCCTCACATAACAAAGAATCTTCATTTTTCTGAATAACTTTCAATTCAATATAACCATCATCAATTAAAATAAGTGTTTTATTCGGCACCTCTTTAACAAAGTTGGTATAAGAAACATAAATGCATTCGTTATTTGATTCTTTTGAAGGATCTCCTTTAATTAAAATTTGTTGCCCTGCTTTTAACTCAACAATATTATTAGTTTTTACGGTTCTTACCTCAGGGCCTTTTGTATCGATTAAAAGTGCAATTTTTTCTGAAACTTGTCTTACATGATTTATTACTTTAATTGCATTTTCCAAATTCATATGAGCTGTGTTCATACGAACTACATCCATCCCCTCTTTATATAAAGCTTCTATAAATTCAGGAGTGCAGGTCTTATCTGATATCGTTGCTACAATTTTTGTTTTCTTAATCATAATCTGTTTATTCAATGTTTAAAATTAATGTAAGGAAGCCTGTATACTGTTTACTTTTTCCACACTTTTAACCCTTCTATTGCTAATCGGTAACTATCAAGTCCAAAACCAGAAATACTTCCAATACAATTAGGTGCTATTAACGATGTATGACGAAACTCCTCTCGCGCAAAAACATTAGAAATATGAACTTCAACTACAGGTGAACTAACAGCCTTTATTGCATCTCTTATTGCAACTGAGGTATGTGTATACCCACCAGCATTTAGTAGAATCCCATCATAACTAAACCCAACTTCATGCAGTTTATTTATGATTTCACCCTCTACATTAGACTGATAATAATCTATTTCGATATCTATAAAATATTTATTTAATTTATCTAAATATTTTTCAAAATTTAAATCCCCATAAATTTCTTTTTCACGAGTACCAAGTAAATTTAAATTTGGTCCGTTTATTATCTGAATTTTCATATATATTAAAATTTCCTTATTAAATCCTTATACAAATTTAAGCATAAACATTAACTTTGAAAGATGACAGCTCAATAATTTGGCTTTGAATAAAACTACTATTTTAAAAGAGGTATTTAGAAAGCGTCAAAGACATTCCGATAGCTATCGGAATCGAAGTCTTAAAAATCAAAGAGTTTACTTTTGTAAACGTTTATTTTTAAGATGAGAGTAACGCAGAACTTTGCGAAACTCACGAACTCCATTAAAAATAAAAATGGTCGTGAGTAATTTGGCGTTTTCTAAGAACCTCTAATTAATATAAACTTAATGTACTGGGAAGATAGCATAATACAATTTAGAAATTTTTTAAAGCTCGAAAAATCTTTATCTAAGAATTCTATAACTGCATACGAAACTGATATTCGTAAATTTGTTACTTTTCTGAAAATAAAAGACTTAAACATTTCTCCAATCAATATTAAATTTCAAAATCTAAAAGATTTTATTGAGTGGATTAACGAACTTGGATTAAATGCCAGTTCACAAGCAAGAATAATATCTGGATTAAAAGCATTTTTTAAATTCTTAATTCTAGAAGATAAAATAGAAACTAATCCAAGTAGTTTATTAGAATCACCACGTATTGGACGTAAACTTCCTGAATTCCTTTCTATAAAAGAAATTGATCAAATTATCGCAGCTATAGATTTAAGTCAAGCTGAAGGGCAGCGAAATAAAGCAATTATTGAAACTTTGTACAGCTGTGGACTTCGAGTTTCTGAATTAATAAATCTTAAAATTTCAAATCTTTACTTTAACGATGGATTTATTCGTGTTGTCGGCAAAGGTAATAAAGAACGTCTTGTACCAATAGGTCAAAAAGCAATAAAAGAAATCAATTTCTATTTTGAAGATAGAAATTTGCTCTCGAATATTGATAAATCAAGTCAAAATATTGTTTTTTTAAATCGTAGAGGCAAACAATTGTCACGAGTCATGATTTTTACAATCGTTAAAAACCTTGCCGTTAAAGCAGAAATTAGTAAAAATATAAGCCCTCATACTTTTCGTCATTCTTTTGCTTCACATTTAATTGATGGAGGAGCCGATTTACGTGCCGTTCAAGAAATGCTTGGTCATGAATCAATAATAACCACAGAAATTTACACACATCTCGACCGTGAATATTTGCGCGATGCAATAATACAATTCCATCCCAGATCATAAATTCAAATAATAATCTGTAATTTAAAAATGAATAATTGTTTACACTTAAAAAACATATAGTTACATTTTTTAACATTGAACATTTACTATTGAACTATTTTTCTCCCTTAGTGTTTCCAAAAAGCTTAATATATTATGAAAATTTAATTATCCAATTTTTAGATTTATATATTACAGAACATAATTAATAAAATAATTGTTTTCAAGTTCACAATTTGGTATTTTTTAAATACCTTTGTATCCTGTTAAGATTTTTCTTAAAGTAATCATATTCAATTATTTATAAATTTTAAAGCATATAAAAAATGTCAAACGTAAAAAGAGTTTATACTTTTGGTGACGGTAAAGCCGAAGGAAAAGCTGACATGAAAAACCTTTTAGGTGGTAAAGGTGCTAACCTTGCTGAAATGAACTTAATTGGTGTTCCAGTTCCTGCAGGATTCACTATTACTACTGAAGTTTGTACTGAGTACAATTCAATAGGAAAAGATAAAGTTGTTGAGTTAATGAAAGCTGAAGTAGTAGCTGGAGTTGCTGAAACAGAAAAAGCGATGAATGCTAAATTTGGATCAACAGGTGAAGCATTTCCTTTATTATTATCTGTTCGTTCTGGTGCTAGAGCATCTATGCCCGGTATGATGAATACCGTTTTAAACTTAGGAATGAATGATGATACAGTAAAGATTATTGCTGAAAAATCAGGAAATGAAAAATTTGCTTACGATTCATACCGTCGATTCATACAAATGTATGCTGATGTTGTAATGGGTGTTGAAGCAGAAGAGGGAGAACACAATCCTTTTGAAGTAGTTCTAGATAAAGTGAAAGCTGATAATGGATATGCTTCTGATACAGATATGACTGTTGAAGATTTAAAAGGAGTTGTAGCATCTTTTAAAGTTGTTGTAAAAGAATCTGCAGGAGAAGATTTTCCTACAAATCCTTGGGATCAATTATGGGGATCTGTTTGTGCAGTATTTGATTCTTGGAATACTGAAAGAGCTATTCTTTATAGAAGAATGGAGCAAATTCCTGACGAGTGGGGAACTGCTGTAAACGTACAAGCAATGGTATATGGTAACATGGGTGATACTTCAGCAACTGGAGTTTGTTTCTCTCGTGATGCTGCAACAGGTGAAGATCAATTCAACGGTGAGTATTTAATAAATGCTAAAGGTGAAGATGTTGTATCAGGTGTTCGTACTCCTTTAGAAATTACATTAGTAGGTTCAAAACGTTGGGCTGAGCGTAATGGTACATCTGAAGCTGATCGTGTAGCTAAATTCCCTTCATTAGAAGAAGCTATGCCAGGACTATATAATGAACTAAATGCAGTTCAACAAAAATTAGAAGATCACTATAGCGATATGCAAGATATGGAGTTTACTATTCAAGATGGTAAACTTTGGATGTTACAAACTCGTAACGGGAAACGTACAGGTGCGGCTATGGTAAAAATGGCTGTAGATATGTTAGATCAAGGAATGATCGACGAAAAAACAGCAATTTTACGTCAAGAGCCTAATAAATTAGATGAATTATTACACCCTGTATTTGAAGCTGGAGCAATTGCATCTGCAAAAGTTCTTTCAAAAGGTCTTCCTGCATCTCCGGGTGCTGCTACAGGTAAAATTGTTTTCTCTGCTGAAGATGCTGAAATAGAAGCTGAAAAAGGTGAGAAAGTAATTCTTGTACGTCGTGAAACTTCTCCAGAAGATTTAAAAGGAATGTATGCTGCTGTTGGTATTCTTACTGAACGTGGTGGTATGACTTCTCACGCAGCAGTTGTTGCTCGTGGTATGGGAAAATGTTGTATCTCCTCTGCTGCAGGATTAATGGTTACTAAAAACTCAATGACCGTAAATGGTGTAGAGTTTAAAAAAGGAGATTTCATCTCACTTGATGGTTCTACAGGTGTTGTTTACGAAGGTAAAGTAGATACAATCACTCCTACTGTTGATGGTGACTTTGGTAGAATGATGGATATGGCTGAGAAAAACACTAGAATGTATGTAAGAACAAATGCTGATTCACCTTCCGATGCAAAAACTGCTCGTGAATTTGGTGCTAAAGGTATTGGTCTTTGTCGTACAGAGCACATGTTCTTCGAAGGAGATCGTATCTGGGCTATTCGTGAAATGATTTTAGCTGAAGATTTAGCTGGACGTAAAGCTGCATTAGACAAAT
Source organism: Bacteroidales bacterium (assembly GCA_013138975.1). Lineage (GTDB taxonomy): Bacteria > Bacteroidota > Bacteroidia > Bacteroidales > UBA12077 > UBA12077. The sequence continues at coordinate 2,368 of WTBR01000215.1, read as the reverse complement.
TACTTCCTATCCAACGTGAAGATTTCTACGGAATTCTTAAAGCTATGGACGGATTTGGAGTAACTATTCGTTTACTCGATCCACCATTACATGAGTTTACTCCAAACGATATAGAGTCTCAAAAAGAGATGGCTGACAAATTGGGTATTGATGTAAAAGTTGTAACTGAGAAAGTAGAATCTTTACACGAGTTCAATCCTATGTTAGGTCACCGTGGTTGTCGTTTAGGAAACACTTATCCTGAAATTACAGAAATGCAAGCTCGTGCTATTATCGCAGCTGCTTGTGATCTTAAGAAAGAAGGATTTGATCCAAAACCAGAAATTATGGTTCCATTAATTGGTACCGTTCAAGAGTATACAATGCAAGAAGAAATCATTCGTAGAGTAGCTGCTGAAGTTCAAGCTGAAAAAGGTGTGAACGTTGACTTTATGGTAGGTACAATGATTGAGATTCCTCGTGCTGCTTTAACTGCAAACGAAATTGCTAAGCACGCTGAATTTTTCTCATTCGGAACAAATGATTTAACTCAGATGACTTTTGGTTATTCTCGTGATGATGCTGGTAAATTCTTACCAATATACATTGCAAAGGGTATCCTTAAGCAGGATCCATTCCAAGCTCTTGACCAAACAGGTGTTGGACAATTAGTTGAAATGGCTTGTCAAAAAGGTCGTGCAGTAAATTCTAAGCTTAAATTAGGTATTTGTGGCGAACATGGTGGCGAACCATCTTCAGTTGAATTCTGCGACAGAACAGGATTAGATTATGTTTCTTGTTCACCTTTTAGAGTTCCAATTGCAAGATTAGCTGCTGCTCAAGCTAACTTAAGATAAAACAATAAAATCTATATAAAAAAAGCCATCATTTGTTGATGGCTTTTTTTGTGTAAAATCTGCAAATATTAAACAATACATATAGTTTAATTATGAATATATTTTTTTAATTTTGCCGTTTATTATTTAACAGGCGAAATTTTAATTTAATTATGGACAAAAACATAGAATCTTCTTTTAACAAATCTATTATTGATATTATTGAAGGACATAATAATGTACTTGTAAATCTTAAAAGAAAAGAATTAATAAAACATGTTCTTGACAATAGAGAAGCAATGGCTTCCAAGAACGGAGCATTAGCAACTTGGACTGCACCAGAATCCACTGGTCGAAGACCAAAAGATACTTACATTGTAAAGAGAACTTCAAGCGAAGAAAATATAGACTGGACATCTCCAAATAATATTCCAATTAAAGAAGATGTTTTCGACATGATTTTTTCAGATGCATTAGATTATCTTGTTAAAAAAGATAATATATACATCACTGACAGAGTAATTGGTGCCGATTCCAAATATGCCTTACCAGTTAGAACTATAACAAGTCAAGCATTAACATCGCTTTTTACAGACAATATGTTTAGACCTGTTCCTAATGATATTAAAAAAAGTGTATTTGTTGATCGTGGATTTCAGTTACTTACAGTTCCATTTGACAAACTTAACAGTATAAAATACAAAAGTTTACTTAGAATTTTACCTAATGGTGATACATCAGATATTGCTGTTATCATGGATTTGGACAGAAGATTAGGTGTTATTGTAGGTTCAGCTTACTTAGGAAGTGTGAAAAAGCTAATGTTTACAGTAATGAATTATTATCTTCCATTTGGAGGTGTTTTACCTTTACATTGTTCAGCAAATGAAGATAAAGACGGAAATTCGGCTTTATTACTTGGTTTATCAGGCACTGGAAAAACAACATTGTCTGCTGCTCCTGACAGATCGTTATTAGGTGATGACGAACATGGTTGGAGTGCTGATGGAATTGCCAACTTTGAAAACGGTTGTTATGCTAAAATGATTGATATATCTTCTGAGAAAGAGCCTGAAATTTATGATGCTATTCTGCATAAGGATAACCCATTAAATCATGGTGCGATTATTGAAAATGCAATGGTGTATCCTTCAGGTGAATTTGATTTCAGTGATAGCAGAATAACTGAAAACTCAAGAGCTTCTTATCCTCTGAAATTTTTAAAAAATATTAAAGAATCTTCAACCTCAGGTCATCCAACTACTATATTATTCTTAACAGCAGATGCTTATGGAGTAATACCTCCTATTTCTAAATTAGATCCTGATCAAGCTAGATTATGGTTTTTAATGGGTTATACAAGTAAACTTGCTGGAACAGAAACCGGAATTACAGAACCTCAAGCAACATTCTCTAGGTTTTTTGGGCAGCCATTTATGCCATTAAATCCAGATTTTTATTCATCAATGCTTGGTGATAAAATGCAACAATTCAATACAAAAGTTTATCTTGTTAATACTGGTTGGTTTGGAGGTGTTTTTGGAGTTGGTAAG
>WTBR01000017.1 GCA_013138975.1 Bacteroidales bacterium | reverse complement strand
TAACAATATGAATTGGTGCTTGCTTTGTAAAATGATTCATACCTAAGATTTTACTTGAAGTGCAATCAGCAATTTTGTTTTTTAAATCTTCTTGATCAACAACAACGAATTTCCAAGGTTGAGCATTACAAGCTGATGGAGCTACTCTTGCAGCTTCTAAAATACGATCAAGTTTTTCTTTTTCAATAGCTTGTGGTAAGTATGTTCTATCGCTTTGGCGAAATTTTATTAAATCCAGAAGTTCGGTACCGTTCATATTTATAAGTTTGATGCAATATTATAAAAAAATTCTTTAGGGGTTTTCATTATATTAACACTTCGACAAGCTCAGTGTGACATCGTAATGCCAATTAAATTTCAATATGATCTATAAATAATTTGAATTATTTTTTGCTTAGATGATTCAAAAAATCTAAGCATAGCAGTAGCTATGGTTTTATTTTTTGAAGAAATATAAGTGAAAAAGAAACGAATTATATAGGTCATTTTGGTGTTTAATTGGTATAATAAGCAATTGTTATATTGAGCCTGTCGAAATATGATAAGAATACTTATGTGGCTTTAATATCCTGCTGCTTGTCCATCTTTTCTCGATTCCGAAGCTCCATAATAAACTCCATTCTTTTCGTCAAACATGATAGCTTGATATCCACCAAAACCACCCACAGTGAAATTTACTTTGTGACCCTTTTTCATTAAATCACGAATTACTTCATTGTCAATTCCTGATTCTAAAAATAAAGTTCCACCATTTGTCATTTTCTCACCAGTAGGTTGAGAGCTTCCTCCATGTCGCATACGTGGAGCATCTCCGGCTTCTTGTAAATTCATTCCGAAATCGACCATATTAACAACAATTTGTGCATGGCCTTGTGGTTGCATTGAACCTCCCATAACACCAAAACTCATAAATGGTTTTCCATCCTTTGTTATAAAGGCTGGAATAATTGTATGAAAAGGACGTTTGCCCGGTTCAAAACAGTTCATATGTTTAGCATCTAAACTGAATAGTTCGCCACGATCTTGAAGACCAAAACCTAATTCTGTAGGAATCATGCCTGAACCCATTCCTCTATAGTTACTTTGAATAAGTGAAACCATATTTCCATATTGATCAGCAACAGTTAAGTATATTGTATTTCCTTGTTCTAACTCACCTGCCGGATAATCTTTTGCAGCACGATTTGGATTTATTAATTCTTTTCTTTCAGCTGCATATTCTTTTGATATAAGCTGATCGATAGGTAGTTCATTAAAAGCAGGGTCAGAATAATATTTAGCTCTATCTTCGAATGCCAACTTTTTAGCTTCGGTAAAAGTATGTATGTATTCAGTACTTCCAAAATCCATTGAAGCAATATCATAGTTTTCTAAAATATTTAGGATTTGTAAGGCTGCTGTTCCTTGTCCGTTTGGAGGTAATTCCCAAACATCATAACTTCTGTAATTAGTTGAAATAGGTTCAACCCACTCAGATTCATGATTGGCAAGATCTTCATAACTTAGAAATCCACCTTGTTCTTTCATATATTTAGCAATTGTCACGGCAATTTCTCCTTTATAGAAAACATCGCGTCCACCTTTAGCAATTTTTTCTAATGTATTTGCTAAATAAGGATTTTTAAATACTTCGCCTTTTGCAGGAGCTTTCCCGTTTGGCATATATGTTTCTTTAAAACCCGGGAATTTAGCTAAGCTGCGTGTATTCCCATTCCAATAATAAGCGATTAGTTCACTTACAGGAAATCCTTCACGGGCATAGTCTATTGCAGGTTGTAAAATCTCGGTCATTTTTAATTTACCAAACTTTTTATGCATTTCGAACCAACCATCGACACAACCAGGTACAGATACAGGTAATGGTCCAAAAGCCGGAATTTTTTCATAGCCATTCTCTTTAAAATATTCAAGACTTAATGATTTGGGTGATTTTCCTGAGCCATTTAAACCATATAACCTTTGAGTTTCTGCATCCCAAATAATAGCAAAAATATCACCGCCCATGCCATTTCCTGTTGGTTCCATTAAACCTAAAGTTGCGTTGGCTGCTATTGCAGCATCAATTGCGTTACCACCTTTTTTTAAAATATCTATAGCTACTTGTGTTGCTAATGGCTGGCTAGTGGCTGCCATTCCGTGTTTTGCAATTACTTCAGATCGTGTTGCAAAGGTTTTACCTGTTATTCTGTCTTGTGCAATCATTGTGTTAATAGTAATTATGAATATTAAACATGCAAGAAGAAAATTTTTCATAGTATTCTTGTTTAGATTTTTGACTTGTATTTTTGACAGTTTTTCGAAGATAAAGTTTAAACGTTATTGCTAATTTTTCTTAATGCCTTTTCACGAATAATTTCTTGTGTTTCTCTTTTTTCGATTTTACATTCTAACCACGAAATAATATCGAAATAAATAAATGGTCGACGCTCATAGAATTTTTCATTTAAAGGGATTAACACGCTTTATGGATTTCAGGTAATATAGATTGCACATTCTTCTAAAAGAGAGTAATACACAATACTCCGATGATCATAATTATTGCTCCCAGGATTCTTTCTTTTAAGCCTTTTTCTTTAAATATAATTACTCCAAATAATACACTAATAACTGCACTTGTTCTTTTTATTGAGATTAAATATGCTACGAGTGTCATACTAATTGCTATCATATGAAAAAGCATCATAAAACCATGAAAAATCCCAACAGGTATTAATGATTTTAGATTTTTAGGTATTTGGTTTAAATTCTTTCTTGACTTAATAAAAACGATTGGAGTTATTCCAATAGTAATAAAAACATTTACAGCAATTCCATAAAATACAGGTGATGAATGTTGGAGTCCTATTTTATCGAAGTTTGAAGTTATGCTCCAAATAAAAGCAACTAATAACATAATTTGAGCGCCTTTGTTACTTAGTAGTGCTTTAAACGGTGCAAGAAATCCATCTTTTCTTTTTTTTATGTTTAAAATATACGATCCAAAAACAATAAGGAAAATTCCAATTAGTCCAAAAATTGTTGGAAACTCGCCAACAATAATAGGTGAAGTAATTAATAGAAATAAAGGAGTAAAAGTAGAGAGTGGAATTACCAGTGATAAATCGGCTATTTTTATTGCTTTTAAATATAAAATGGCTGTAGCAATATTAAGTGTTCCGCTAACAAAAATGGCCAGCCAAAACCCCGATGTTATTTCCGGAATTTCAATAAAGAATAATAATGGGAGTAAAATGGGAAGCGCAAAAAAATTCAATGCCCAGGCAACAATGTATTCGTCCATGTTTTTCAATCCGAACTTCCCTGCTACATCGGTAAGAGAGCGAAATATTGCTGTAAGGAATGCGAAAAATATCCAGGTCATTGATAAAACAATATGTTAAAAAGTCCAGACTAATGAAAGTTGCGGTGTTTGAGATACTGCATCAATTTTCACATTTAAATTAAATGAAACATCTTCAAAATCTGTTTTATTGTTGAGTATATAATTATATCGATCTAATGCATCAAAAAGAAAATCTTTTGAGAATACATGATATGTTAATGCACCAGTACAAAAAACAATTATTGCAACAGTTAAATATCCGGTTTCTTCTTCCAGAACTATACTATTATCAATTGTTTTGTTTCCAGTTGAAGTTGTGTTTCCTGAATCATAAAAGTGTTTGTAAGCAAGCAGCGGAGCAATAACGCCCATTTGCGCAATCCCGAAATAGCGAATAAATTTATAGCTATTCAAGCTGTGTCGAGCTATTGAATCGTTTTGAACATAAGGTTTTAAATTTCTCCCAAACATTCCAACATTAATGTAATTTACTCCTTGATCTGGTGAAAATTTTCTATTCACAAAAATAAATGGAGTTGCAGTAATCCATACCGTTTTACTTTTTAGATATAAATATGGGTCTTCTTTTTCTTGGGTAAATGTTAATCCCGGAATTTGTGAAAAGGAAATCTGTACGATAAAACAGATAAATATACTTGTTATGATTAATCTCTTTTGCATAAAGTTATGTAATAGCCCATTTTATTAGACTTTAAAAATAGTTAAAAGGATTTAGAATGTGAAAAGATTTAAATCATCTTTATTAAAAACTAAAAACATAATGATTTTATTGCAAATCATATTATAAATCCAATAAAACCTCATCCGCACTTTTCTCGCCTAATAACATTTTATAGGGTGATTCAAGTAAGTCTTTTACTTTTACCAGAAATCCAACGGAATCTTTGCCGTCAATGGTTCTGTGATCGTATGATAGTGCAACGTACATTATTGGACGGATTTCTACTTTTCCATTTATTGCAACAGGGCGTTCTTGAATATTGTGCATTCCTAAAATACCTGACTGTGGAGGATTTAAAATAGGAGTAGAGAGCATCGAGCCAAATACACCACCATTTGTAATCGTAAATGTTCCGCCTTGCATGTCGTCTATTGACATTCTTCCTGCACGGCCTTTATCTGCTAATCGTTTAATTTCGATTTCTAATTCTGCCAGATTCATGGTTTCTGCATTACGAATAACCGGAACCATTAATCCCTTTGGTGTTTGTACAGCAATTCCAATATCAGCATATTCGGGGTATATAATGTCTTCTTCAACTATTTGTGAGTTAACTGAAGGAAATGATTTTAAAGCAATGGTAACTGCCTTTGTGAAAAACGACATAAAACCCAGTTTTGTTCCATGCTTTTCAACGAAATGCTTTTGATATTTTTTACGAAGTCCAATTATTTCAGTCATATCCACTTCGTTAAAAGTTGTAAGCATTGCCGTTTCATTTTTTACCGAAACTAATCGCTCGCTTAGCTTTTTACGTAATGATGATATCTTTTTATGTGTAATATTTCTTGAACCTTCAATTTTAGTATTTTCTACTTGATTTGATTTTTGGGCAATGATTTGCTCAATCTCATTTCTACCAATTCTTTTTAAACCATTAATTACATCTTCGATATTGATATTGTTTTCACTCATTAATTTTTGTGCAACAGGAGATACCTTTACATCTTTATAATCTAAATTATCTTTTGAGTCATTAATATTTGATTTTGAATCATGCTTAGACTCTGTTTCCTTTTCTTCTTGAACTACTTCTTTTTTTATATCTGATTTCGGTGCTTTTGCACTTGTATCAATCTTACAAGCTACAACTCCAACATTAATTGACTCTCCGGCGGGAGCAAGGATTTCAATTTTTCCACTTTCAGAAGCCATAAGTGGTAAAGTGGCCTTGTCGGATTCTATTTCGGCAATTTCTTGATCTTTCTCAACATAATCGCCATTCTCCACAAGCCAATTCGATATTTCTACTTCGGTTATTGATTCTCCGGGACTAGGTATTTTTATTTCAATCATGTTTGTTCTATATAATGGTTTCTGTAATTTTTAATTTATCTCTTTAATAAACTGCTTTGGCCAATAGCCTTTAGCTATTAGTATTTTTAATTATAAATTTAGATATGTGTGTTGTTTCTTAATATCTTCTCTAGCACTACCTATTTCACACTGTAAACCGCAATACTTATTTTTTAGTTCACAGGTACATTTTCTGAATATCTTTCCAATAATTTCATTTTGTCCCTGCACATGAAGTTTATTTAAACCAACTGCTGGACTACCACTTGCTAATCGTGCTACAACTTGAATATTTATTTCTGTAAATTTCTCTTTTACATAGCGCCAAGCACCCATATTTTCCGGTTCTTCCTGAATCCATATCCAACGTCGAGTATTTGGGTACTTTGCAATTATTTTCTGAATCTGTTTTTCAGGCCATGGATGCAATTGTTCAATTCGCACTAAAGCGATGTCATTTGCTTCAAACTCTTCCTTTTTCGCTAATAAATCATAATAAATTTTACCTGTGCTGAAAACAACTCTACGAACATCATTGATAATTACATTTTCATCATCAATAACTTCTTTAAATCCTCCTACAGAGAGATCATTTAATGTTGATATACACTTTGGATAACGTAATAAACTTTTTGGAGTAAATATGATTAAAGGAACGGTAAAATCTCTATGCACTTGTCGACGCAATACATGGAAAAAGTTGGCAGGAGTTGTTGCATTAACAACTTGCATGTTATTATTTGCACAAAGAGATAAAAATCGTTCCATACGAGCACTTGAATGCTCAGGCCCCTGTCCTTCGTATCCGTGAGGTAAAAGTAAAGTCAAGCCATTCATTAAACCCCATTTTTCTTCTGCCGAACTTATGTACTGATCAATAATTACCTGAGCTACATTGTTAAAATCTCCAAATTGTGCTTCCCAAATATTTAATCCGTTTGGCACAGCCATAGCATATCCATATTCAAATCCTAAAACCCCATATTCTGAAAGCGGAGAGTTAAAAACATGAAACGGAGCCTGATTCTCATTGATATGTTTTAAAGGAATATATTTTTGATCTTTATCTTCAATTGTTAAAGCTGAATGTCGGTGCGAAAATGTACCTCGTTCAGAATCCTGACCACTTAAACGAACCGGATGACCTTCATTAACCAAAGTGCCATAGGCAAGTAATTCTGCCATAGCCCAATCCAATTTATCATTCTCGATCATCATATTTCGATCCTTTAAAAGCTTTTCTGCTTTTTTGAAGAATTTTAAATCTTTAGGTGGGTTATTTAATTTATGAGCAATTTCTTTAAGCGTTTTTATTTCTACCCCAGTTTTAACCGATTCTTCAAATTCTTTATTTTCAGGATGATGAAATTTTTGCCAATCCTCAACTAAAAATTGTTTGATGTGTAATTTCTCAGATTTTCTTGCCAGCTCAAGTTTTTCTTCAAGCATTTCATTAAAATCAATATCTAATTTCTTCAAATCATCTTTTGAATAAATTTTTTCATCAATTAAGAAATCGCCATAGATATCTCTGGTGTTTTTATGCTTGCTTATTTCTTTGTAAAGTAAAGGCTGGGTAAATCGGGGTTCATCACCCTCGTTATGACCAAATTTGCGATAGCTGAGTATGTCAATAAAAACATCGGTATGGAAAGTGTATCGATATTCCATAGCCAACTGAATGGTGTACACCAAAGCTTCAACATCATCTCCATTTACATGAAAAATTGGAGCCTTAATCACCTTGCCAATATCAGTGCAATAAGTACTTGAACGTGCATCTAAATAACTGGTAGTAAAACCAATCTGATTATTTATAACTAAATGAATAGTTCCGCCCGTTCTATATCCTTTTAATTTTGACATTTGAATGGTTTCGTAAACTACTCCCTGACCTGCAATAGCCGCATCTCCATGAATTATTATCGGTGCTAGTTTGTTATAATCATGTTTGTATTTACCCCAGATCTTGGCTTTGGCAATTCCTTGAACTATTGGACCAACGGTTTCTAAATGGGATGGATTTGGAGCTAAATTTAAACGTATTTTATCA
>WTBR01000105.1 GCA_013138975.1 Bacteroidales bacterium | reverse complement strand
AAGTCAGCGTGTTAATATAGGTATTCGCTGTATTTACAATTTCGCCAGTTGGTAAGGAGTAATTTTCCGAATCACAAATTGAGGCTAAAACACTTTCTGCAAAAGTTGGATTTACAGTTAAATATGTAGTAATAACCGAATCACAAGCGTTTACTGTTGGCAATGTATTAATGTATGTATCTGGAACATTTGTAAAATTCCCATCAGGAAGTAAATAACTTTCACTGTCGCAGATAGTATCATAAACATTAATTGCAAATGTTGGATGAACCGTAAGTGTTGTTGTAATTGTTGAATCGCATCCATTGCTAGAAATCAGCGTGTTAATATAGGTATTCGCTGTATTTACAATTTCACCCGACGGTAATGTGTAATTTTCCGAATCACAAATTGAGGCTAAAACACTTTCTGCGAAAGTTGGGTTTACTGTTAAATATGTTGTAATAACCGAATCACAAGCGTTTATTGTTGATAAGGTATTAACGTAGGTATTTTGAATATTTGTAAAACTTCCGTCGGGCAGTAAATAACTTTCACTGTCGCAGATAGTATCATAAACATTAATTGCAAATGTTGGATGAACCTTGAGGGTTGTGGTGATAATAGAGTCGCAACCGTATATTGTGGAAAGAGTATCAATATATAAATTTGTGGTATTCACCGAATTGCCACTTGGTAAAGTGTACATTTCATTTCCACAAATTGTATCTGATTGTGCGATTGAATAAATTTGGTGGATGTTGAGGTTCAGCGTATCGGAAAATGTACTTGATGGCTGAGCGCAAGGGTGATCAGAATTTAGTTTGGCATAAATGGTAGAATCAGTTGAAAACACTTCAATGGTTAAAATAGAAGCGGTATCAATTGGCAAATCGTTTTTATACCAAATAACTTCTGGATTATCGCCTCCATTTGTAACAGAAGCTTGAAATGTAATGCTATCATTTTGGCATGTTTCTAAAGAATTGTTCGCATTGATTGAAATACTAGGAATCAGCCATGAAACATTATCCGCAGGGCTTCCAATATCAAGTCCTAAATTTCCCTGCTTCGCCTGGCTTTTATAAGCCGCAAATGTAGGCGATGATTGACATTCCCTACTTAATACCCAATTGCTGGGTTCTAATCGGTTTGAATCTGTATCAACCAGATAGATTGATGAAGCCGTGTCATTTACTGGAAATGGAGTAGTATTTTTATATGTGACCATTTCCAGAGCTTTGCCAAAATCCCTTAATCCGTAATCATATTTTGACATCCACAATCCTATACTATCTTCTGCATTATCCAACATTGACCAATTTGTAACTGGAATAAGATTTGCTCCACCTCCCCAAACACTGTCAAAATCCGCTGTACTGATTTTATCTGCATTGAACAGAATGGCTGTTTTTTCTGAGGGAATAGAGCCTGATTGAATATTGCATACTTGCAGCGTATCTCCATTGTTATTATCCAGATAGTAGCCTGATAATTCCACGGAAAAGGTATCTGCATTATAAACCTCTATCCATTCCCAAAGTGTATCATTGCTTGCGGGTTGGTACATTATTTCAGTAATACGGAGGTCTGGGCGATGTACGCCAATTAAATGGTGTGTTTGTCTGTTTCCTACGGCATCGTATGCGTAGGTTAGAGTTTCTCCATTTTTGTATTGTATTTCTGTTAGTCTTCCCAGTTCATCGTGTTTTACTGTTGTTTGTGCCGATACGATGTTACTTAAAAAGATGTAAGCTAAAAGTAATATTGTTATATGTTTCATGTCTGATTATTGTTTCGATTCTTTGTTATTGTGCTAAATACTTTTCTAAAGCTATTTTTTGCCTAAAATAGGTTTGCACTGCTTCCTCTTCTTGCTCTATTAGTTGCTCATAGTGACTGTTATTAAAACATAGCTCATGATAACCCCATATCGCTTCTTGGTATGGATAAATTTCATCTTCCTTTGTAAATGCTCTAAAGTACCAATTGGAAGGTAATTTATTATCTGTTACTTCAAATAATTGGTTCGGAAAAGCTGAAATTATACCTCCATCATCAATAAGATACTCTAATATGCCTTCACCAATCAATATACCCATTACTATATATTCTTTACCAATCTTCAAAAGACCATATTCTGTATCTTCATTGACTCCCGCTGGTTTTTGTGGGTAATCATTAAAGATTTTTCCTGAATTGTATTGACATCTAATTTTCATACTACTTAAATTTAAAGTCATCAACAGCTTTTAGTATATTATTTTCCCATTTTCCTACATAATGGATATTTATCTTAGTTCCATTATTTAGAGTTTTTATATATTGCATTTTTCGCCAACCTGCCCAACGTGAGTCTGTCAAATGTTTCATTTTAGGTACTATGATACCAAGAGTGGGATTTGACATAATTTCTTTCAAAGCTAAGTGTTCAGTAAGATTTCTTGCAATACCCCTTCCTGTAGAGCCAATCCCTAAAGGCATTAATTTCAAACCATTTTTACCAAATTGACTACCTATCCTAAATAGATTTCTTGTTTTATTTCCATATTTTAAAACAGTAGCCGACATTCCTGCTAAGGGGATCATAGCGGCAGTACTTAGTCCTGCATTTATTTTATCTCCCCGAGCTAAATAAATTAGTGCATTTGCCCCATCAGCAGCTTCTCCAAGACCAGGAATCAAGCCTGCACCATCTAAGCCAACTTGTAGCGTATTAAGTAAAAACTCCGGATCAGTTGCTTTTTCTTGAACAACTTGCCCTAAAGTAATATCATCTATCCCTTGCCTATAATTATTCTCATATCCAATAATACCCGCCTCAACAAACCCCGTAACATCCATCAACCCAACAGGATTATTCAAAGAATAAGCAAAACGATTGATCGATTGAGTATTTAGAACATTAGCAGGATAAACATCTTTGCTAATAAACCTGCCAATAGAAGCATCATAGAATCTGGCACGAACATGATAAAGATCAGACGGTTCCTGAACAATACCATACCTACCTAGAAAAGCAAATGGTTGTTGGGTATTTCCATTGTGAGCCAAAAAATCACCAAAAGGGGCAGCTGCCAAAGTATCGGTAACAACACCGCCTGAATCGGTTAAAGCAATGGTATGTCCTGCATAATCGAAATGATAAAACTGGACATTTTCACTGGAATCCAACCGCCAACTCAAACCATCGGGCGCGTAAACGTAGGATGCAGTGCGTTGGTTTGCAGAATTCCTCTCTTCAAGTAACTGATTTAAACCTCCTGCAATATCCTGAGTATATCGGGTTTCAATTCCGTCAAAGGTTCGTTTGGTACGCACCCCAATTGTGTTGTACTCATTTTGAGTAGTTTTCCCATTGTGTGTATAGGCTAGTAACAAATCATTTTCACCCCAAGTATAATTCTCACTTGATGTACCCGAAACCGAGCTACGTGTGCCATTGGTATTATGAGAATATGTATTTACACCCGATGAAAGCAAGCGGTCGTCTGTATCGTAGGTATTTGTTTGATTAAGATTTTTGAAATCTGGCAGAAGAGGTATTACACCCGCATCTTGTGTAATATTTCCTTGAGCATTGTAGGTTAAAACATTGCTTTGGAAGATTTCGCTTTCACGAAGCATATTTGTTTGTGAAGTTGGTCTGCCAAGATTATCACGGATGACATTTATAGATGTTTCGTTGGAATTAGTAACATCAGTAATATTTCCCATGGCATCGTAATTTCTTTGCGACCAATTACCTTTCCAGTCAGAAATTTTATCTATTAAACCAGCAGTATTGTATTCCCAAATAACAGTATCATTTTCGGGATAAATAGTATTTGTTCGCCTGCCAATTTCATCGTACAGATATTTGATTGTCTGACCAAATGGGTCGGTTGATTGAGAAATCCATCCCAAAACATTGTATTGGAAATTTATTGTGCCGTTTGTATTGGTCATGCTGAGGGGTTGCCCCAGATTATTGCGGACAAATGTGTAGATAGCACCATTGGAATGAGTTAAGGAAGATAGTTGGTAGTTTGCATCCAAGGTATATGAGGTTACTTCTCCATTAGGGTCAGTTTTTTCAATTAAATTCCCTTCATTGTCATAAGAATATGTATTTATATTTCCTGCAGGAGATGTTTTTGAAAGCAGGAAGTTTTGATTATTATATGTTGCTTGCGTAACATTTCCTCTGGCATTCGCAATGGTCAGGAGGTTTCCATTGGAATCATAGGTAAAAGAATTTTCCCCATTTAGAGGGTCAATTACCTTTGTAATCCGTGCCAGTTCATCGTAAAAATACTGTGTTGTATTTCCACCTGCATCTATTACAGATGTTACCTGTCCAGCATTGTTATAATTAATTTGGCTACTGTTACCCAGCGCATCGGTGAAATTTGTAGCACGGTCTAAAAGATCGTAGCTTGTTGTTGTAGTATTACTTAAGGCATCGGTAATGCTTGTTTGAATTCCTGTATCATCGTAGGTATAGGATATAGTTCCAAGCGCATCGGTAATGGTTGAGACCTGTCCATTGTCAGTATATGTATAGGTTATGGTGTTGCCGATGGCATTGGTGACGGAAATTAATTGATCAAGTGTGTTGTAGGTGAATTGTGTTTGATTACCCAGAGCATCATCTATACTGCTTAGTCTGTCTTTTGTATCATAAATATACTGGGTTTCCGTGCCATTTTTATCAATTTCAGAAATTAGGTTTCCATTAAGGTCATAACTCATATTCGTAGTAAATCCCATAGGGTCAGTTACCTTGGTTGCATTTCCATAATCGTCATAATTATACGTTGTTTTGTTTCCATTCCTGTCCTGAATGGTATCTATCATTCCAATATTATTATATGAAATGTTGATACTGCCCGATGGTGTGTTTACCTTATTAACATCACCAAAAGAGTTGTATTCATAGGATGTTGTGTTTCCATTTGGGTCGGTTACATTATCAACAAGTTTATTGATGTTATATGTAGTTGCTATGTTGCTCCCATCGGGGAATACAATATTTGTCGGGTTCTTGTCAGCGTTATAGGTAATGTTTGTATTATCACCCAATGGATTTGTTAGCTGAGTTGGTAAATTATTGGAATCAAATACTGTTGAAGAGGAAACGCCCATCGGAAAACTGGCTTGTGTAATATTCCCGGAATTATCGATAGTGAAATTTACAATCCGTCCTTTTTCATCGGTTATTTTTGATGTTTTGTTGCTTTCCTCATGGTATTCAAAAAAACTGTCATTCCCTGATTTATTTGTTTTCTGGATTAAGCGAAATTTTGAATCATAATAAAAAACCTCATCTGCACCACTAGGATCAGTAACTGTTGTCGCATCTGCCACTGGAGTATCGTATTGAAATGTGGTTATATTATTCAGAGCATCGGATTGAGAAATTACTTTACCAAAAGCATCATAGGTATTATTTACCACGATATTGTTTAAGGGATCTGTAATGGTTTCAATCCAATGTTCGGCACTGTAAGTATATTGGGTAGTTCCTCCACGAACATTTACGCCACTTATTAAATCACCATTTCCATCATACGCATAAGTGACTGTCCTTCCTGCATTATCTGTAACTGATGTAACTTTATTGCTTGTATATGAAAGTGAATAATACCTTCCACCCGGGAAAGTTACTTTTGAAAGATTCCCTAAGTCATATTCTAAAGTCACCAATTGACCTGTAGAAAACAAAATAACTGTTAATTTCCCTGTGTTATCAAATTGATATTTTGTGCCATCTATTTTTTCAAGAGTGTAAATGCTTCCAGAAAAATACATTGTATCGGTATAGTACGTATGCAATGGCAAACTGCTTCCGTTTTCATATGGAATAAATGTGGACTCTCCACCATCGGCATGGTGTACTGTCCATTGGTATGATTCTATTGTTAGATGGATATCATAATTATGATTCCAATTCCATCCCATTGTATTATTATAATTTGCTCGCGAAGCGTAATACCTCTTCCATGGAAAAGACATTCCCATACCATTAACCACCATTTCTTCATGCCCCCAAGTATATTCGCCTGTGGCAGTATTTACGGGGTCGCCATCATATTCGCAAGGATGGTCTCTATTTCTGGCTTCATCAACAGAAGCAGGAGCTGTTTCTATTGGAAAAACCTTTAGCTGTTTGGTGATTGAGCTTGTTCCTGCTGAATTTGTAACTTGTAAAGTTATGTTAAAATACCCTGGAGTATTGAAAATAATATTACTTGGATTTTGCTCAGTTGAGCTTGAAGGAGTTCCTTCATTAAATGTCCATAAATAAGAAGTTGGGTCATTTGTAGATGCATCGGTAAAATTTACCGTTTCCCCTTCAGTTATTGCCGTTGTTGACAATGCAAAATCTGAAATCGGTGCTAATAATGATGTCGTAAATATTTGGGGAGTTGTTCCTTCGCTCAAAATACCACTTGGACAAATTGTTTCTAAATACCATTCATAAGGCGTATTGCTTTGAAGAGAAGAGAGTAATAATTTACTATACCCTGATTCAAAAGCTGATGTCCAACTCGCATCATCTAATATTCGATAATATACATTAAAATCTGACCATTCAGCTCCAATTTTCACTTCATTCCAATCTACTTCCGCAGAATTTTCAGTGACAAAATTTAGATGTGGGCTTGCTCCATTTGGGCAGGGGGTATGAAAGTTTTGTATTGTTGACCAAGTTGTTGACCATACCCCACTGCAATATGATCTTACTTTCCATTCATAATAAGACCCCCCATCAAGACTTGATGTCATTACCTGAGTTCCTGTTGAAATGATAGATGACCAAGAAACTGCCCCGTCCGCACGATAGGATATTTCATATTTAGTACTTGCAGCCACTGAAGCATAGTTAAATGTAACGCTAGTTTCTGTAAGGTTTGAAGTTCCTAAAGAACGTGGAGGTTCACATGTGGGGGAACTTCCGTCATCAGTTGTAAAATATACGGCATTTGAATAATCACTTTCAACTGTTCCACAATCGGTATGCACATACAATATATACGTGGTTGATGGTGTTAGCCCTGTTATTGTGCGGCTTAATGGTGTCGATGGTACATTTATGGTTGTCCATGTATTACTGCTAGGGCCGCTTATTTTGTAGTTGATAACATAGCCACTTACAGTACTTGCGGGTGCACTCCAAGTGACAGGTGCTGTTGTCGTTGTAACATTATTAGGATTTACGTTGGTATTAGTCGGTTCATAACATGCACTAGCAGTTTTGAAATAAACCACATTTGAGTAATCACTATCAATACCTCCACATATAGAATGTACATACAAAATATAAGTGGTTGATGGTGTTAGTCCTGTAAGAATTGTGGTTAATTGAGGCGTTGGTACATTTATAGTTTGCCAAGTGAAACCTGCCCCATTTTCTTTGTAGCTCACTACATAGCTGTCTACTGCTGTGGCAGGAGCACTCCATGTAACTGGTGCGGTAGTGGTCGTTACCGCCAAAGGGCTTACATTAGCGTTTGTAGGAGGATTGCATGTTTGTGTTTTTCCGAATTGTGATGTACAAAAAATAAGGATACAGACAACTAAGTGTTTTTTCATAGCGTTTGAAGGTATTGAGTTCAAGATTAGTAATTCTCCGATTATGGTTACCTCAAATGCAGGATTTTTTTCAGAGTTTGCACATGCGTATACTGTTTATTTATTAAGTATGTTACAATAAACAATTTAAATATTGGAAAATAGCTCTTTATTTTCAAAATCGACTTATTTCACTTAGGAGATATGAAGTTCAAAGAACTATTTCAATGCACATTGGCGGTATTTTATTATTAAAGTCTTTCTGAAAAGTTTTTTTTTGTATATGTTTCATTATTCTCCAACAATCTTCTCCACCAAAATCCGATTCTGACTAACCTCTACATTTACCATATCCCCCAGTTCAAAACCAAATTTATTCATCCACTCACCTTTAATGTTTAATCCGTTTGTGTATTTTTTACCCGATGGGGCGTTAATTATTTTCAAAACTTTGTTTAAATTTTCCGAATTTTTGGCGTCAGGAAAAGCCACTGGTGTGTTTTTTAACCATATTGGTGGTGTGATAAAATAGGGCGAAGAACCTAACACAAAATATTCTATTGCCGAAATCAAATTCTTTGAATTTAGAAAAGGACTGAGACAATAGCAACACCCCAGATAACCTATACACCAACCAATAAATAAACATCTCATAAAACGCACGTACCGTGTGAACGGAAGCCGAATTTTATTCGGGCAAGTACGCAGTCATATAAAGTTCGTTCCCTCACTATATATGACTTTCGCCTCCTTGTTAGGGATTCCCTAAGACCCTTTTAAAAATTTTCTGCAAAAATTTTACCCCGAATTTGTCAATATATTCCAGAGCAATTTCAGTGATTTCTCAACCAACAAAAGAAAGAAACTGCAAAACCACACAAACGCACCAATAAATCAGACGAGGAACTACAAAAAAGATAAAACGGAGAAAAGCTACGATTGCTTTCCATAAGACTTTAAAGGGCTTAGCAGATTACAATGAATAAATCTATCAAAGGAGCGGTAGAGTGAACTTATAATAGCCGATAAATAGCGATAAAAAAAGAGTGAAAGAAAATTTTAATTTGTTGTATCTATGTTGTACACAAAATAAAAAAAAGCCTGACACTTTCGTATCAGGCTTTTCTAGTAGCGGGGACAGGACTCGAACCTATGACCTTTGGGTTATGAGCCCAACGAGCTACCAACTGCTCCACCCCGCAATATATTTTAAGAATGTTTTTATCTTTAATTGCGAGTGCAAAGGTAAATATTACTGGGTAAAAAACAAATTTTTTATGAAGTTCTTGTGTTTTTTTTGCAATTATTTTTAAGTGCTTATGCTATTTAATTAATTATCAATTGTTAAATAATGTTATTTGAATATATAAATATTTAAAACATTTCGATTAATTCATTTGTTTGAGCTATTTTAGTAAGCTTATTTTAAACTATTTTCTTTACGGAAAACGTTTATCTTTGCAAACAAATTATTTATTGATGACCAAGGAAAGAAAGAAAAATATTGTTAATAAACTAAAGAACAAATATCGTTTAAGTATCTATAACGATGATACTTTTGAAGAGATTTGGTACTTGCGACTTTCAAGATTAAATGTATTTTCAATTGGCGGTACAAGTATATTGCTTTTTACAATTGGAATTATTGTATTAATAGCATTTACACCCATAAGAGAATTTATCCCGGGTTATCCGGATGGAAATATGCGTCGAAATATCATTAATAATGTGTATAAACTCGATTCATTAGAACATGAACTGGAAATGCGTGACCGTTATTTTGAAAGTATAAATACAATTATTAGAGGAGGAACACCTGTTAGTTATGAAAATTCTCAGGACACATCCATTAGATACGAAGAAATAACTTTTGATAAATCAGAACATGATTCATTGCTACGTCAACAAATAGAGGAAGAAGAGTTATTCAATTTGTCAATATTGGCTAATACTTCTAATAATACCGATTTTTCAAGCATACATTTTTACCCACCTGTTAAAGGTATTGTTACAAATTCATTTAATTCTAGTGAAAATCATTTTGGGACAGATATTGTTACTGCTTCAAATAAAGTTGTTGTGGCAACTCTAGATGGTACAGTAATAATTGCGAATTGGACTCTTTCGACAGGATATGTGGTTCAAATACAGCATGATAACAATCTGATTTCTATTTATAAACATAATTCAGAGTTATTAAAAAAAGTGGGTAATCACGTTACCGCAGGTGAAGCAATTGCAATAATTGGAAATTCGGGGGAATTAACCAGTGGGCCACATTTGCATTTTGAATTATGGCATAACGGGACTTCTATTGATCCTGAAGATTATGTTGCATTTTAGTTAATTGGAGAGAAAGCGAAGGGCAGATGAAAAAAAGAATAGCAATATTAGGATCAACAGGTTCAATTGGAACACAAGCATTAGATGTTATCAGAGAAAACCCGGATCATTTCGAAGTAGAGGTTTTAACTGCATATAATAATATTGAATTACTTTCGAAACAGGCTAAAGAGTTTAAACCAAATTCGGTTGTTATTGCTAATGAATCGAAATATGATGAATTAGTTCAAAGCTTGGGAGATCTTCCTGTTAAAATATACGCAGGTAATGATGCTATCTCGCAAATAGTTGAAATGGATACTATTGATGTGGTTCTTACTGCAATGGTTGGTTATTCGGGTTTGTTGCCCACAATAAATGCAATTAAATCAGGAAAGATAATAGCCTTAGCAAATAAAGAAACACTTGTAGTTGCAGGAGAGTTGATACAAAAACTGGCATTGGAAAATAAAGTTAGTATTTTGCCTGTCGATTCTGAGCATTCGGCTATATTTCAATGTTTGGTAGGTGAAGGGCAGAATGCAATTGAAAAAGTTATTTTAACCGCTTCAGGAGGGCCATTTCGAGGAAAAAATCTGGAATTCTTAAAAACAGCCACCAAAGAAAAAGCCTTAAAACATCCGAATTGGGATATGGGTGCAAAAATCACCATTGATTCAGCAACTATGATGAATAAGGGATTAGAGGCAATAGAAGCTCGGTGGTTATTCGGAATAGATCCAAAGCAGATTGAAGTAGTTGTGCACCCTCAATCAATTGTGCATTCAGCGGTGCAGTTTCAGGATGGATCAATAAAAGCACAAATGGGATTACCCGATATGAAACTTCCGATTCAGTATGCATTTAGTTTTCCTAATCGGATGAAAACAAATTTCCCAAGATTTAGCTTTTGGGATTATCCCGAATTAACATTTGAAAAGCCCGATTTAAAAAGTTTCAGGAATCTTGCATTGGCATTTGAAGCAATGGATAAATGTGGGAATATGCCTTGTATTTTAAATGCTGCAAATGAAATAGCTGTTGAGGCATTTTTAAAAGATAAAATAGGATTTTGTGAAATGACAGATCTAATTGAGCAAAGTATGCAAAAGATAACATATATAAAACATCCTAATTTGGATGATTTAATAAATACAGATAAAGAAACAAGAGAATTTTCAAGAAAAATATTAAATAATAAATAGAGGATTGATAATGGAAGTATTAGTTAAAACAGGACAATTTTTACTTAGCATATCCATATTAGTAGTATTACACGAATTTGGACATTTTGCTTTTGCAAAAATATTTAAAACCAGAGTAGAGAAATTTTATTTATTCTTTAATCCATGGTTTTCACTTTTTAAATTAAAAAGAGGCGAAACCGAATACGGTATAGGTTGGTTGCCATTAGGTGGGTATGTAAAAATATCCGGAATGATTGACGAATCGATGGACAAAGAGCAAATGAAATTACCACCAGAACCACATGAGTTTCGTTCGAAAAAAACATGGGAACGATTATTAATAATGCTTGGTGGTGTAATGGTTAACTTTATTACAGCTTTAGTAATTTATTCAGCAATACTATATACATGGGGAGAAGAATACTTGCCAAATAAAAATGTAGAGCACGGAATAATGGTTGATTCTCTTGCATACGATATGGGATTGCGAAATGGAGATAAAATCTTATCCTTAGATGGTGAAGAAATTGAGAATTTCTATGCTATAGTTTCTCATCTGGTTTTAGAAGATGTAAAAACTATCCAGCTTGAACGAAATGGACAACAAGAAGAAATTGCTTTTCCTGAGAATATTATTCCAAAATTACTTAAGAATACAGGTTTTATAGAAGCACGTATTCCTTTTTATGTTGGAGGTTTTACAAAAGATTCTCCAGCAAAAAAAGCAGGATTGAAAAAGGGAGATAAATTAATTGGTAT
Organism: Bacteroidales bacterium; assembly: GCA_013138975.1. Taxonomy (GTDB): domain Bacteria; phylum Bacteroidota; class Bacteroidia; order Bacteroidales; family UBA12077; genus UBA12077. Next base: position 26,951 of record WTBR01000105.1, on the reverse strand, counting down.
AAACGAGAGCTCGGTAAAATTCTTTGATGAGTTTAAAGATACTTTATCAAATTACAGAAATGAACTGATTGTGATCACTGCCTTAAGAGGAGAAGATAGTGTTAGTTTTAATGTTACTGTGCCAGATGAGGGATTAATTGGAGTATCTCCAGGAGGAATTTTAAGTGAATTTTTCGAGCTTGAAAGAACAGAATACAGTCTTTTAGCATCAATTCCTGCTGGAATAAATAAAGGTGTAGAAACTTTTGGAAGTTATTTAAAGCAATTAAAGCTGATCTTTTCTCCAAAAACTGAAGCATATAAATCTTTAGGTGGTTTTATAACTATTGGAAACATATTTCCAAGTGTTTGGAATTGGCAGGCATTTTGGAATTTAACAGCATTTTTATCAATAATTCTTGCTATTATGAATGTGCTTCCTATTCCTGCTTTGGATGGAGGACATGTTATATTTTTAATATACGAAATGGTAACCGGTCGTAAGCCAAGTGATAAGTTCTTGGAGTATGCCCAAATGGTGGGAATGATATTATTATTAGGGCTTCTGCTTTATGCTAATGGAAATGATATTTATAAGCATTTCATTAAATAATTATTTGTCTTACATTTGTATAAACAATAAAAATAAAAGAATATGTTAATATCTTCAGTATTGCTTGGAATGTTAGGTCCTTGGGAAATTGTAATTATAGTTTTGGTTGTTGTATTAATTTTTGGTGGCAAAAAAATACCGGAGTTAATGAAAGGCCTTGGCCAAGGGATGAAAGAATTTAAAAATGCAAACAAAGAAGATGGTGACGATAAAAAAGATACGGAAAAAGAATAATCTTTAATATATTAATATAACCTGCTCTACATTAATTGTAAAGTAGGTTTTTTTGTTTTTGAAAGTGGGTATTTGAAAAGACCAATTAATTGTCATTCTGTCCCGATGGCTATCGGGATGTCGAAGAATCTATTTGATTATTAATGAGATATTTCGACAAGTTTAACATGACATTTTCCATAGAATGTCTTCTTTTCAAACACTTTCTTTTTTTTGTAAAAACATTTGTTAATAAATTACATATGCTTTTTTACATTATTTAAGGTGTAAGTTTGTGATAAATATTATTTTTACCAGAGATAAAAAAGAGAGATAATCTTATAGATTTATGAGTAGAAAAGTTCATGTTTCAATCCTGTTTTTAATAGCCTTACTTATATTAGGAAATTCGACTTATGCAAATGATTTTATAAAAGTAAACGAAGATATTCCAGTTGATAATAAGAAGAAAAAAGACTCTATTCCTATTTATCCTGATTTAGTTTATGAATATAAATTAGCCGAGCTAAATAATCTTACACCAATTGAGTTAGAATATAATGATCGGGTTAGAAGATATATTGATGTTTATACAATTGAACGCAGAGAACATTTAGCTAAGATTATTGGATTAGCAGAATTGTATTTTCCAATTTTCGAGGAAATTTTAGATAAATATCAGTTACCTCTGGAACTAAAATATTTGGCAATAATAGAATCGGCACTTGATCCGAAAGCGGTATCAACATCGGCGGCGGTCGGCTTATGGCAATTCAAAATTAATACCAGTAAAATGTTCGATTTAGAGGTTAATTCATATGTTGATGAACGTTGCGACCCTTATAAATCGACTGAAGCGGCATGCAGTTATCTACAATATTTATACAGAATTTATAATGATTGGCAATTAGCTCTAGCTGCATATAACGGAGGTCCCGGTGTTGTTAGAAACGCTATAATACGTTCAGGTGGTAAAACAGATTTTTGGGAAATTCAACCATATCTTCCTGCTCAAACCAATGGGTATGTACCTGCATTTATAGCTGTAAATTATGTAATGAATCATTATAAAGATCACAATATTGAATCGGTAAAATCGAAATACATACATCTAGATGTTGATACAGTAAAAGTTAAAAAGGCAGTATCATTTAAAAGGATAGAAGAAGTTACAAAAATCCCAATTGAAACATTACAGTATTTAAATCCATCGTATAAGCTGGATTATATACCTAAAATGAAAGAGCCTGCAACTCTAATATTGCCAATTAGTAAAATACGAACTTTTGTAAAAAACGAAAAAGCAATATACGATCAAACAATCCCTAAAAAGAATTTTAATGAGGTAGTTTCAGAAGCAGGAGGAACCAAGGGAAAGATAAAAATTATACACGAAGTTGTAAGAGGGGAGTATTTTCATAAAATTGCTATAAATTATAGTTGTACAATTGATGATATAAAGATTTGGAATAGTTTGCCAACAAATGATCTTAAGGTGGGACAAAAACTTGATATATGGCTTAGTCATCAAATGGCACAAATAATTGAAGAAGAAAGAAACCAACCAAAACAACAAAGAGATACAACAGATCGTTTTATTTATTATACTGTGCAAAACGGTGATACTGTATGGAGTATTGCGGAAAAATTCAATTGCAGATCGATTTCGGAGTTAAAAGAAGAGAATGAGATTAATAATGAAAAGGATTTAAAACCAGGTAAGAAATTAAAGATTTATTTACATAAATAATACTAGCTTTCTATGAAAAAATTTATTCTTTCAATTATTACAATAACAATTTTGTTATCAGCGTGTAAAGAACAGGATTCTTCAGCTTTATTACCAAATGTTACCGGTAAATCAGGAGAAGTAATACTTGTTATTGAACCTTCACTTTGGAGTTCTGAAACAGGCAAGGAATTTAGAAAGAACTTTAGCCAGCCGCATCCTGCTTTACCTCAATCAGAACCGGTGTTTGATTTAATACATATTAAATTTAGTGATTTTTCTACTATTTTTAAAGCTCACAGAAATATTATTATTGTTAAGATTGACAAAAATTTGCATGAGCCAAAAATAATTGTTCAGAAAGATTTCTGGGCTAAACCTCAAATTGTAGTTAATGTATTAGCTCCTGATAAAAGTAGTATGGAAGCACTTATACGTGAAAATGGAGATTTGTTAGTCGAAAGAATTACTAAAAAGGAATTGAAAAGATATTCAGATAATTTTAAAAAATATGAGCAAACCGGCTTTGGTGATCATATCGAAAAGAAATTTGGAGTAAGATTAACACTGCCGAAAGGTTATTCAATGGATGTGGATACAACAGATTTTACTTGGTTTGAGAGCAGAGGTAGAGGTGATGTTGTGCAAGGGATTTTAATTTATACTTATGATATACCTGAAGTGGAATTAACTTCGGAATACTTATATGCTAAAAGAACACAATTTACAAAACGCTTTGTACCCGGCCCAGCTGTTGGCTCATTCATGGCTGTAGAAAGAGAAGCTCCAACCTTCAGAAGAGAGATTAAAGTGAATGATATTGATGTTATTGAGTTAAGGAATCTTTGGAAGGTAGAAAATGAATTTATGGGTGGTCCATTTATAAGTTATTCTTTTATTGATGAAGAAAAAAACAAAATAATAAATATTGATGGATTTGTTTATGCACCTCAATTTGATAAGCGTGATTATTTAAGACAGGTAGAAGCAATTCTGAATTCAGTTCAAATGCCATTAAATGAGTCAGCTAATTAGTCAAAGCCAATTAGATAGATCAAAAAAGGAAGAAAAGTTTGTTTTGTTAACTGCAGAGCAAGTTCGAAAGGATTTTGCTATGTTTGGCATGGAAGTGCAATTTTCGGGCAATGTTAATTTTGCATACAATGAATTGTTTGATCAGTTAAAGGTGTTTATTGATAAATTGTTGAGTGAAGATTCCGAAAAACTAATGTCATTACTATATCAGATTGATTTAAGTGAAAAGGAACTTTCTAAAAAAGTTCATAATGTTGAATTCGAAACTATTCCCGAGATTATAACCCACAAAATATTGGAGCGAGAACTTAAAAAAGTCTTATTGCGAGCTTATTTTAAGGAAAAGGGACAGATATAGATCATTTTTATATTATCTAATTTTACTTTACAACTTTAATGTTTTTTTGACTAACTCCGTCATTTATGGCGGAGTATAAAAGTACAGAACATTGAGCTTTAGCCCTTAAAGTAAAGTGCCTTGTGGGCTAAAGCCCAGAGTGTTTCAGCACGTTCCTCGTCTATCCTTTAATTTCTGCATGCTTCTTAAATTGGTAAAATTGCTAATACCCTATTCTTAAAATAATTTACTTCGAATTTTACAACTGTTAATTTTTTCGCTATCTTTATATAACAAAATAACATTTTTATTTCGCCTATGCTTCCAAATTGTAGGCATAAGCATAATAAAAATATTTATATTAGATATATGTGCCACTATGGCGTATATAATTTTGTTGCTTGTAATGCAGAATAAAGATGAGAATTCAATGAGCTAGACAATATATTTAATTTAATATTTGAAATTATGACTCGAATTTTTATTAGTAACCTAAGTAGACTCGCATACATTAAGCGCCACATTTCTGAACTTTTAACACACCTAACTATAGAAAAAATAGTTAATTTGGTTATAAATCTTGTTGAAAAATATTTTAGGGTTAGTAATTTAAGAAGTTACCCTGCAGTAATAAAAATTGATCCAGGTCCATTTTGTCAATTACGTTGCCCTCTTTGTTTTCATACAAATGAAGAATTCAATAAAAGATTCAAATTAGAAGACAATCTTACAATTGAAAAATTAGTTAAAATTATTGAACCCTTGAAAAAGAAATTGGTTTATGTTTCATTAAGCTTAAGAGGTGAACCATTTATGAATCCATATTTAATAGAATTAATTGAGTATATTCATAAAAGTAATATAGCTGTTAGTTTTTCAACTAATTTCTCAATTAAATTGACTGATAATCAGATTGAACGAATTGCAAAGTCCGGTCTTAATAAAATGTCTGTGGCTTTAGATGGAGCCTCCCAAGAAACTAATGAAAAGTATCGAGTTGGGAGCAACTTTGAACTTATCCTCTCAAATGTAAAGAAATTAGCAAGTTATAAAAAGAAATATAAATTATCCAGTCCTAAAATAATATGGAAATTCGTGGTTTTTGATCACAATAAGAAAGATATTCCTTTTGTTAAAGAAAATTATAAATTATTAGGTTTTGATAGTTACAAGTTTGTTCATGATGTTTTTGGAGACACAACAGTAAAAGCGAGAAAAAAGCAAAAAGGAAAAGGTAAAATATGCTATTGGATTTGGCATACAATGATTATCCAATCGGATGGTCAAGTTAATCCTTGTTGTGATTTGAAGAATTTTAATATTGGAAATGCATTTGAATCAAATATCCATAATTTATGGAATAATGAAGTTTATCAAAGTCTACGAAAAGGATTTAAGAAAAACAATTTTCCTAATGACTTACATGAAATGTGTAAATCATGCTATTCGTAGGTGCAAAAAGAAACTAAGGATTTGTTGATATTAAATATTACATAAAAGCACAACAGGCAATATTCGGTATAAAACATTGTGGTCTTGGTGGTTATTCAAACATTCTACCAAGCATCAAGTTCGGTATATCTGGATAGACAAATAGCCCGCAATCCCTAACGATTTCATAGTGTGCCGAGAAGCAACGGTCGGCAATAAAAACAAGACATTGCAAAGTATTAACATTAAAATGATTAGACAACTAATTTCACTCATATTACTTTTTTGTGTTTCTGGATTATTATATTCTCAAGAAGATTCTGAGATTAGATTAATAAAATTTGAACCTTCTGAATGTCAAGATGAATTTCATGTATATCAACTTAACAATCGGATTGTTTCTTTTGAAAAGCATGGAGATACCACAGTCATTGAAATTTCAGTGAAAGCAAACTGCTGTATTTCATTAAAACCTGACATTAAGCTATATTCCGACACAATAGATTTGATTTATGATTATTCAGAGACTGAATATGTGGTGGAAAAAGGTGATACTTTCATGATATTTCAAGAGGAATGTGATTGTGAATGTTGTTTTAGTTTTAAGTACCATTTATTGGGATTAGAAAACAAGAGTTATGTTTATCTGGCAGGGAATTCAATTATTGATTTTTCTCAGCACATGTATATAGTAATTCAAGAGCCAAAATTTAGAATTGATGGTAGTGATACAACTAATTATGTGGATATTTATGGAATGAGGCAAGGTCTTCATAAGTTCTATGATGTGCAAAATCGTGAGATAAGGTCGTTGATATACTTGGATGATTTGCCTGAATCTGGACTAATGCGTAGAGTTTTTTCAGAAACAGGTAAAATTGAAAAGGAATTTTACCAAATAAGTGATGGTGAATTTAAAGTGATACTGTTTGATTTGGAAGGTAATGCAATCAAGGAGTGCATCACGTCTGACTACTTTGATATTGATGAAACAAAATGTATGGAATTAGATTGAAGAAAATTACGACTCGCCAACAATAAATGTAGGTCATTTAGCGGGTATTTCTAAATTTGGAAATGAGTACAATTAATAAAATATATTGCGGTTTGACACGAAGTTGCTTTGAAATGCCCCAGATGAGCGTAGATAATAAATCTAAGTAGCTCGGCATTCCGATAATTATCGGACATTAACTACCTTGTTCTATTTTTGTTAGCATTTGCTAATATGGAACTAACGTTAAATAGTGATTATATCGTTTATTATTCAAAATGCCATGTTTGTGAAAAACAAATATGGATTGAATATATAACGCATAAACTATTCTAGACCTTAAAGTACCTCATTATATGCGACATTTTGAAAAAGAATTGGTATTAATTGCCAATGTTTAAACCTAGAGAGCTTCAGCCCGTTCCTCGTTTATCCTTTAATTTCTGCATGTTTGTTAAATTGGTAAAATTGATAATATCCTATTCTTAAACCAATTTACTTCGAATTCTATAACAGTTCATTTTATTACTATCTTTATGCAACGAAACGTACATTTTTATTTTACCTATGCTTCCAAATTATAGGCATAATTTATAGTTGGTATATGTGCTACTATGGCGCATAAATTTTTGTTCTACACGAGCTAAAAAAACGAAAACTAAATGAAAATACTTCACACTGCCGATTGGCATTTAGGACATAGATTGCATGAGCAATCTCAAGTAGAGGAACAAACTTTATTTTTAAGTTGGATTGAGAATTATATCATCGACCAAAAAATTGATGTACTCTTAATTTCGGGTGATATATTTGATACTGGTGTACCTTCGAATCAAAGTCTAGAAATGTACTATAATTTTTTAGTGAAGTTAAAAAGCACAACTTGTCAATCTATAATTATTACAGGTGGAAATCACGATTCTCCAGGAACTTTAAATGCTCCAAAAGATATTTTAAATGCTCTATCGATAAAAGTAGTGGGAAAAGCGACTGAAAACATCGAAGATGAGGTTTTTGAAATTAATATTAATGACGAAAAAGTAATTGTTGGTGCTGTTCCTTATTTGCGTGACGGTGATATTAGACGCGCTGTTGCAGGTGAATCGTTTGAAGAGTTAAGCGATAAATATAAAGCAGCATTAATTAATCATTACGAAGCATTGGCCGAGCAATGTGAATTGATAAATGCAAACAAAGCGCCTGTTATTGCAATGGGACATTTATTTGCAACTGGAGGTTCGGTTTCTGATAGTGAGCAAAATATCTATGTAGGTACATTAGGTCATATCGGTGCTGAAGATTTTCCGACTTACTTTGACTATTTCGCTTTAGGGCACTTACACAGACCTCAAATAATTGGTGGAAACGATAAGGTAAGATATTCTGGATCCCCACAGATTCTCAGTTTTAGTGAAATTAAATATGATAAAAAAATAATTGTTTTAACAATTGAAGGCAATAAAATTAGTGATATCAAGGATTATGTGGTTCCACGTTTCAGAGAGTTTTACAAGTTGGAAGGAACAATCGCAGAGTGTATTGCTGCATTCCCAGATGTTATTTCTAATACTTATGAATTAACACCTTGGGTAGAAATAGTATTGAATGAAGAGAACAATATAAATACGGATGATTTAAAAATAGCTGCTGAAGCATATCCATTTGAAATACTAAAAACGGCTTTAAAAATCCAAAGAAGAATTAAAGGAATTGAGGACTTGTTAGAAGAAACAAAATCAATTAAGGAACTATTACCGACTGAAGTCTTCAAGCTAAAATGTAAGGAAATCGGTTATGATTTAGAAAGTAGACCAGAAGTAGAGGATGCTTTCAATGAAATCTTACAATCCGTTAAAAATCAATAAGATTAGATAGACATGAAAATTTTAAAAGTAGAATTACAAAATTTAAATTCATTAAAATCTGATTCTTCTATTGTAATAGATTTCGAAGATGAACAATTTAAAGATGTTGGACTATATGCAATCACAGGTTCTACCGGTGCTGGAAAAACTACCATTTTAGATGCCATAACTATTGCCTTATATCATAGTGTGCCACGTTTTAATAATTCAAAAGGTACATTGATTGATATTGTGAGTCATGGTGCAATTGATGCGTTTAGTAGAGTCACTTTTGAAAATGAGAATGTAATTTACGAAGCGTATTGGGGAATACGTCTAGCTTCTAGTACAGGGAAAATACTCGCAAACCCTCAGGAAGAAGTTAGTTTGAAAAACTTGACAACTGATACTATTTTAGCTTCTCAAAAAAGAGCTGTAATTGCAGATGTAATTAAAGTGACTCAATTAGATTATGATCAGTTTTTAAGATCTGTAATGCTGGCTCAAGGTGAATTCGCTTCGTTTTTAACAGCTAAAGGGCCTGATAAAGGAAGGTTACTAGAACAAATTACTGGTGAGCAGATTTATAAGAAAATCGGTCACGGTATTTTGGATAGAAAATCCCAGGAGGAAGGTAAATTAAGAGAAATTCAATCTAAAATTAATTCAGATGATGTTTTAACTGACGAAAGAAAAATTGAATTAACTCAAAAAGATAAAGAACTCGATGTTCAAATTGTAGCATCAGAAAAGGAAATGGGATCAATTCAGCTTATTGTTAATTGGTATCTGAAATCCCAGGAGTTAACTAATCAATCTGAAAAATTAGAACAAGAGTCGAAAGAAGTAAATATCGATTTTGAAAACCATAAAACTGAAATTGAATTATTGGATTTAAACGAAAAAGCAGAACCGTTTGCAGCCCTTATTCAGAATTTTAATAGAAATGAGAAAAATAGTGTTGAAAAATCGAATCAATTAAAAACACTAGAAGATCAATTAACTCAGCTTAAACCTGAGATTGAACGTTTAACTGAACTTTCAAAAAAGCAATTGTTTGAATTAGACAATGCTGACAAAGAGTTTGAAGCTTGGTTACCTAAATTTGATTTAATTACAAAGATAGATGGTGAATTAAAGAATGAAGCTGAGAATAAACAAAAATCAAAAGAGAAATTAGATGAATTAACCCAGCAAATTGGGTCATTGCAAGATGAGAAGAGTAAGATAACTAAGGATTTAACTGAGACTGAAGCAAAGATTAAAACTGACGAAGCATTTGTATTACAAAATAAATTCTTAAAAGATGTAGATTCAAAAATTTCTAATTGGACGACAGATTTAACTACTCTAAAAGGAAATAAAGAAACATTAAATGAAAATTCTTTATTTGTTACTCAAAAAAAGAAAGAAGTAGAACGCACCACTGCTGAATTAACAGCGAACAAGGAACTTCTCAATAAGAAATCAGCAGAAATCGAGAAAGTTGACAACGAAATCATTGCTATTAATGAGCAATTATCTAAAAACAATTTAATTGATTTATTAGCGGAAAAAGAGAAGCTTTCTTTAACTGAATCGAACTGGAAACAATTTAAAGCTTTCTCAGAAGAAACGGCTAAAGAAGAGAATGAACTTGAAAAGATTTCTGCTCAAAAGAAATCATTCTTGGCTGATTTAGAGGATGTCAAAAAACAAATTGAAGCGGTCAAAAAACAAATTATCACACAAGAAGCGTCTGTTGCCGATGCTGAAAAGATTTTAGATTTAGAAAAAAGCATTTCTAAATATGAAGATGATCGCCAAAACTTAGTAAAAGGTCAAGCATGTGGTTTATGTGGTTCTAAAGAACATCCATTTGCTGAAAATCTAGATTCAATAGGTGTTTCAAAATCCGAATGGGAACTTAAGAGCCGAAGAGATAAATTAAAAATACTAATCGATTTAAAATCCGAATTAGATAAGAAAGAGGTCAAATTATCTACAAGTATTGATAGCTTGACACAGCAAATTAATGCAATAACTGAAGAGTTAAAATCTATTCAATCAAAAGCAAAACAATTAGATATTGACTGTGAATTAACAAATCTAACCAAGATCAACATTCAAGTAAATCTATCTTCTGAGAAGTTAAAATCACTGGATGATAAAATAACATCTGCACAGAAATCACAATCCAAGAAAGATGAATTGTCGGATATAATTAAAGTGCAAAATCAATCTGTTGATTCACTAAAAACGAAGGACGCTACACTTGGTGAGAATATTAAAAATGCAAAAGCTGAAATAGATAGTAAGCAAAAATCCATTGATGGTTTAACTAAGACTTGTACTGATTTAGAAAGCGACTTAACATCGAAGTTGTCTAAATTCAATTATCAATTGCCATCAATTGAGGATACAGAATCGTTTATTCAAACGATTGAAGATGCAATTACAAATTACAATAAAACGCAAAAGAATTTAGATTTCTTAAGTGGAGAAGTTAAGGTGATCAATAATAGCTTAATCAATAATGAAAAGCATTTAGTAACACATGCTAAAACTAAAAATGATTACACAAAAATCATAAGTGAATGTGAAACTAAATCTGCTCAATTAAAAACTAAACGTATAGGTATTTTACCGATTGATATTACTGTAGAAAGTAAAAGAGAAAGTTTACAATCTTTAAGTAAGCAATTATCCGAAAAGCTTGAGCTAAGCAAAATGGACTTGCAAAAATTATTAGACACTCAAAGAGAAAAAGAAGCCATAAAAGTTGAAAACAACAAAGAACAAAAAGCTTTAAAGGATGAATTAAGCACTTTACAAACATCTCTGGATTCGCAGTTGAAAGAGAGCGATTTTAAATCTAAGCAAGACATTGAAAAAGCTTTGTTAACGAAGGAGGATAAACAAAAGTACACTCAAAACAAAGATCGAATAAAGGAGAAACAACTTAGGTTGCGAACTTTAAAAGAGACAAATCTAAAAGCCATAGAAGGTTTGAATAAGTCTAAAAACTTTGATACTTCAGAAGCAGAAAGCAAATTGGCTTTTGAAGAATTAAAAAGCAAAAGAGATGGTTTATCAGCTGAAAAAGGTGAAATAAAAGAAGCTTTTAGAAAGAATCAGGAAATTAGAGATAGAAATCAAGAAGTCTATAAAAAGATTGATGCCCAGGAAGTAATTTGTAATGTTTGGAGGGAGCTATTTAAAATTATCGGTAATTCGAAAGATGCTTTTAATGTGTATGTCCAACGCTTAACTTTAAAACATTTGTTAGACCTTGCTAATGTGCATTTATACAAATTAAATAATCGCTATTCCTTAAAAATGGAAGAGGACTACAAGCCAAAAGAAGAACTCAATTTTAATTTGATTGACCATTACCAAACCGACCAAGCCAGATTGGTAGATACATCAAGCGGTGGAGAAAAGTTTATTATCAGTTTAGCCTTAGCTTTAGGATTATCAGATTTAGCAAGTAAAAACGTTAAAATTGACTCTTTATTTATTGATGAAGGTTTTGGAACTTTAGATAAAAACACTTTAGAAACAGTAATTTCTACTTTAGAAACATTACAATCTCAAGGTAAAATGATTGGAATAATTTCTCACGTAGAGAATTTAAAAGATCGTATTCCAACTCAAATACAGATTACTAAGAAAAGTAATGGAGTGAGTGTGGTTGAGATGTTGTAGAAAGCCCAGATGAGCTTAGTCTATGAATCTTAGCAGCTCGGCATTCCGATAATCATCGGACATCAACTTCGTCGTTTTATTTTTGGTAGCATTTGCTACATAAATGCGTATACATTTAAATTAGGATAATCAATAATGTTAAAATATAGTATAAATTGTATTTTTACAACTGGTGATTTCTAATTGCGAAAAATTGATGATACAAATTTCCTATTTGCAAATGTGATTCAAATACCTTGTAGATGGAAAACATATTAAGAATAGAAGTTGAAAACCGCAAGAATAAATTCGACGTAGCAAGGTTTCGATAGTTATCGGAATTGCCGAGCAGGGGAAATGCCGAGCAGAGGGATAAAGAAAGTGCGAGTATTTTAGAATATATAAAAAGTTTGATATGAAAGACGATTTGGCACAAATATAAGTAGTTCAAAATAATATTTTAACTATAAGAGGTGTTCAAGTGATGTTAGATAGAGATTTAGCAAGTCTTTATGAAACAGAAACAAGAACTCTTAAACAAGCTGTTAAAAGGAATATTGATAGATTTCCTGTTGACTTTATGTTTGAACTTAGTAATGATGATGTAGATGAACTGGTATCACAATCTGTGATACCATCTAAAAGTTACTTTGGTGGTGCTAATCCCTTAGCCTTTACAGAACAAGGTGTATCTATGCTTGCATCAGTAGTTAGAACACCTATTGCTGTTGATATTAGTTTACAACTTATACGTGCCTTTGTAGAAATGCGTAGATTTATATCTACAAACGCAGGAATTTTTCAACGTTTAGATAAGGTTGAACAGAAACTAATACAATCTGACGAAAATTTTAACAAACTCTTTAATGCCCTCGAACATAAAAGCATAAAACCTAATCAAGACATTTTCTTTAAAGGACAAATATACGATGCTTACAGCTTTGTTTCCGATTTAATAAGAACCGCCAAAACCTCTATAATTTTAATAGATAATTATATTGATGATACCGTGCTTACACATTTTACAAAGCGAAAAAAAGACGTAAGTTTTACCATACTAACCAAAACCATTTCGAAACAGTTAAGTTTAGATATTAAAAAACACAATGAGCAATACCCAACTATAGAAGTAAAAATAATTAAAGATACCCACGACCGCTTTCTTATTATCGACGAAAAAGAAATATACCACTTTGGAGCGAGCCTTAAAGATTTAGGTAAAAAATGGTTCGCTTTCTCTAAAATGGATATCTCTTCTGTTAAGGTTTTAGATAAACTAAAAGAGGAGGGGTTGATATGAAAAAGGATTAGGGGGTCAGTATTACCGGATTATGCAATTGTTAATACCCTATTCTTAAACCAATTTACTTCGAGTTCTATAACCGTTCATTTTATTATTATCTTTATACAACAAAATGAATATTTTTATTTAGCCTATGCTTCCAAATTGTAGGCATAAGTATAATAAATATATTTATAGCAGATATATGTGTCACATGACGCATATAATTTTGTTGTGGTTAATAATGACTACAAATACATTTCAATTATAGAATCAAAATATAAATGGGCAAGAGTATGGAGACTAGAGGAATTGAAGTTAAAAAGATGGTTAAACAGCCAAGTGAAAATTCTTTTTTATACAGATATGTGACGATCGATAAATTATTTGACACATTAATACATGGTAGGTTTCCATTGACCAGACTTAATTTATTTGAGGATAAACTTGAGGGAATAACTAAGAATCATTTATTAGTGAACCTTGTCAGTGATAAACTAGGAGAAATGGTAGCTCCTTGGTTTGGAGAGGTTGCAAATATTGCCACAATTAATATTAATCCACAAAATAGAAATTCATTACGTAGACAAAGAATAGATTTTCAAAATAATAATTTTGCTAATTGCTGGTTTGTTAGTGACCATGAATCCATAGCGATGTGGCAATTATATTCTAGACCTGATAGCATTGCGATTAAAATACCATACAAGTCATTAATAGAGCAAATTGATTTAAACAAGTTTCAATTATCTGGCTATAATCATTTGAATTTAAGATATGGTGCTGTTGATTATTTTAAGTTTGATGATGTAGAATCATTAACTGATCTAATGATTCAGGAAAACCACCAAGGTTTTGTAAAAGACAAAAGTTTTTCACACGAAAATGAATTTAGAATAATGCTTTCGATAAAAAATCAAGATAATAAGAAGGCTGAAAAAAAGGATATAATACTAGATGAGCAAATAGAAAACTATAACAAGAACAGAGATGTTAAAATAATCTATTTGACATTTGATAATTTTAGAGATATGCCGTTCGAATTAATTTTCCATCCTTTATCAAATAATTGGCATCAATCTAATGTAAAAGATATTATTCAGAAATATGATTTGACATTTCAAGTTAATGAATCAAGTTTAAAGCGAATTCTTCATTAAAATAACTAACCACAATAAAGTATAAATCCCAGATGAGCGTAGTCTATATATCGAAGCAGCTCGGCGTAGTTTTAACTACGTCGTCTATTTTTGGTAGCATTTGCTACATAAATGAGTATGCATTTAAAACTGGCATAAGCAATAATGTTAAAATATAGTATTATTTTTACCTTATGTCAACAGGATAATAGATAAAAGAACAAGATGTTACTTATTATCTTATTTTGTAATTTATAGAGTAAGCAGACATATTTATAAGAAAAAATGAGACTGTTTTAAATGTGATTCAAGTTTGCAGCAGATGGAAAACATGCTAATAATAGTAGTTGAAAACTACAAGAATAAAAGCGACGTAGCGAGGTTTCGATAATTATCGGACATCAACTATGTCGTTCTTTTTTAAGTAGCATTTGCTACATCAATGCGTATGTATTTAAAACTGGCATATGCAATAATGTTAAAATATAGTATGTAAATAGGAAATTTGTATCAGCAATTGTTTACAACTTCGAATAAACCAAAATTTAATAACTGACAAAAAATACTTAAGTTTGGGAAAACAAAATAAAAGTGATTGATTTAAAAAACATATTAGCACATCTTCCAGACAACAAAATCAAAGAACTGGAAACTATAACTCAACGAATTGTTGACACTGGCAAAGCAGAAATAGTTGTACTATTTGGTTCGTATGCACGTGGCAACTACAAAGAACAAAGAGGAAAAACCCAGGGCAAAAAAAGCGATTACGATATTTTGGCAGTAAGCTTCGATTATGAAACGAAAAAAGAATTACGCTCAGAACTTAGAGGGGCATTTAAAGATATTTCTGTACCTGTTCAATTGATAGTAGAAACCATTGACTTTGTGAATAGTAATTTGGAAGAAAAGCAATTTTTCTTTACCGACATTAAACGGGAAGGAAAGGTGCTTTATAATTCCAGAAACTTTAAGCTATCAGACTCTAAAGAATTAACACCAAAACGCAGAAGGGAAATTGCTGAAAAGGATTCTAATCAATGGTTCGGAGAAGCTAAAAAATCATTTAAAGGATTTGAGTTTTATTTATCAGAAACTTTCTTTGGAAAAGCATCTTTTGAATTACAACAAGTAGTAGAAATGTGCTACACAGCCATAGAAATGGTATTTACCCATTACAACCCACATGAGCATAATTTGAAAACTTTACGAGAACGGATAATTTCATTTGACAGACGGATAAAGTACGTTTTACCTTACGAAACAGCAGAACAACAAGAATTGTTTGACTACCTGAATTTTGCATACATTGGCGGCAGATACCGAAGTGAAGAAGATTTTCCTGTAACAACAGTGCAGTTGGATTATTGGAGCGGGGAAGCTGAAAAATTAATAGAACTGACTAAGATAATTTGTCAGGAGCGAATTGCTTGTTTAAAAGGAATAGAAAAAGATGATAACACCATATAAACTATATTAAAAAGCAGTTTATACTAAACCTTATGCAGAATTGAATTTTTGGAGTAACAAGCAATAGCCTTTTTATTTTTTATATACGTTTCACTAAGTACCTTTTTGAAACTTCAATATAAGTTTTTGTTTGTTTTCGAAGCGTGTAGAATTGTTTATATTTAGAATCCTATATAGCTATATTTATAATAACTCAGTTATCTTTCTAAATAAAAAATCTCTATTGATTGGTTTCTCAACAAATGCGTTTCCTCCTGCATTCATAAACATACCAACATTTTTTTGATCTACATATGCTGAGATAGCAATTATTGGTATTTTCTGATTTCCTTTTCTGATTTCTCGTGTAGCATCAATACCATTCATTTCCGGCATTTGGATATCCATTAATATCAGATCAATATTTTTATTTTTACAATATTCAATAGCATCTAATCCATTCTTTGCATGAATAAAGATTGCATTCATATCATTTAATAATGCTTTTAAATAATAAAAATTAACTAAATCATCTTCAACTACAAGAATCGTTTTGTTTCTGTAATCAGTAAAATCAAGAATATCAAGCTTATTATTTTCGGGTTCTTCGTTAGCGCTTCTAATGTAAGGTATTGTAAACCAAAATCTGGATCCTTTTCTTTTTTCCGAACTTACACCAATTCTGCCTTCAAGCAATTCAATGTATTTTTTAGAGATCGATAAACCTAGGCCTAATCCTTCGTATGATCTCGCCATGCTGTTTTCTTCTTGCGAAAAGGTTGTAAATATTATATCCAATTTGTCTTTGTCAATACCAATTCCTGTATCTTCAACAAAAAATTCTATTTCGTTCGTTTTAATTTCAAACCCAAAATTAATTTGGCCTTTAGCCGTAAATTTTATTGCATTATCTATTAAATGAGTAAGTATTAATACTATTTTTTCCCTATCAGAAATAATATTAGTTTTATTTCCAACTGATTTCACTTTAAAGTCAAGCTCTTTATTGGTAGCCAAAGATTCAAATGAAAAATAAACTTCATCAATGATATCCTTTAGGTTCGTTTCTTCTTTATGGATTTCAATTTGTTTTGTTTCAATTTTCGAAATATCTATAATATTTGTAATAATGTACAATAGCTTTTCCGAACTTTGACTTATTGTATCAATATAATTGTCTCTTATTTCATTGCTTAAGTCTTTGAGTTTTAAAAGTTGAGAAAATCCCATTATCCCATTAAGAGGAGTTCTTATTTCGTGCGATATATTTTGTAGAAAAGATGATTTTAGTTTGTTTGCTTCCTCGGCTTTTTCTTTAGCAATAGATAATTTATTGTTTGATTCTAGTAGTTCTGATGTACGTTGTTTAACTCTTTTTTCAAGTTCACAATTCATTTCATGTAGTTCATTTTGCATTAAACTATATGATAAATGAGTATTAATTCTTATTAATAATTCTTTAGGATTTACAGGTTTTGGTATATAGTCAGTTCCACCGGAACTGAACGCTTTTACCTTATCTTCTGCCTTATTTAAGCTAGACAGAAAAATAACAGGAATATGCTTTGTTTTTGTATTCTCTTTTAATTTTTTACAGGTTTTGAATCCACCAATCCCGGGCATTACAATATCTAATAATATAATATCAAATTCAGTCTCAGAACTTAGTTTTAGAGCGTCTTCACCTGTTGATGCCAAAACAACATTATAACTATTTTCTTCTAGTATATTTTCTACATAACCAGCAATTGACGGAGAGTCATCAACTACCAAAATGGTTATTTCTTTATTTTGTTTCATGAAGCAATTAAGATATAAAGATGCGAAACTTTTAAGAATTAAATTAACACCTAAGTTACAATATTATTTATTAAATATATAAAGTAATTTATGTATGAACAATAATATGTGATTAACGATAAGAAACCTTATATTAAAAGCTAATTTGTGTGGGATGATAGTAAAATCCCACCTTTTTCTCCACCTTCAGGGCCAAGTTCAATTAAGTAATCGGCAATTTTAATAAGCCACGGATGATGCTCAATAATGTATAAAGCATGTCCTTGATCTCTTAATTTGAATAAAACATTTAGCAGCTTTTCTATGTCGTAAAAATGTAATCCGGTAGTTGGTTCATCTAATAAATATAAACACTGTTCTTTCGATTGTTTTAGTAATTCTTTTGCCAATTTTAATCGTTGGGCTTCCCCTCCCGAAAGTGTTGTGGCCGATTGCCCTAATTTTAAATGACCTAAGCCTAAATCACAAAGGATTTCAAAAGCATGTTTTAATTTATCTTCTGATTTGAAAACTTCGGAAGCTTTATTAATATTTAATTCTAATATTTCAGAAATAGAGTAATTATTCCATTCAATCTTTAAAGTATCATTAGTAAACCGTTTGCCATCACAAACAGAGCATGTAACCCAAACATCAGATAAAAAATCCATTGAAACTTTTGTTTGCCCTTGTCCTTTGCAAGTTTCGCAACGACCACCTTTTGTATTATATGAAAAATGTGATTTTTTAAATTTATTATTTATTGCAGTTTCTGTATTTGCAAATAAATCCCGAATTTGATCATATAAATTAAGAAAAGTAACCGGAGTGCTTAATGGATTTTTACCTATCGAGGACTGATCCATTTTTATTATGGAATTAAAATGCTCAAGACCTTTAATTGATTTACAATTAACTGCTCTCCCTGTATTAGCCGACTGAGCAATTACATCGAATAAAATACTTGATTTTCCACTTCCCGAAACTCCTGAAAATACTGAAATTCCATTCGTAGGAAGATTAAGATCAATATTTTTAAGATTATTTGCCGAAGCAGATTTAATTTCAACTCCAATATTAATTTTTAATTCACTTTTCGAATAATCAAATTTATATTGTGGCTGAAGATATTTTGAAGTAAGTGAATTGCTATTTTCCAGAAAGTCTTTAATCTCACCTTTTGCAATAATTTCGCCACCTTCATCTCCGGCACCTTTTCCTAGTTCAAAAATATAATCAGCCGATTTAATTACCTCTTCGTCATGCTCAACCACAACAACAGTATTTCTTTCCGAAAGTTGTTTTATAAGTTTAATTAAGTGTTGAGTATCTTTTGCATGCAAACCAACAGTTGGTTCGTCTAACACATACGTTATGCCAACCAACTCACCACCCAGTTGCGAAACTAATCTCAATCTGCGACCCTCGCCACCAGATAATGTCATGGTGCTTCTGTTAATACTTAAATATCCTAAACCAATTTCTATCATTGCATTTAGCTTATCAATACACGATTTGATAATATTAAAGGCAATTTCATAATCATTATTAGAAAGCCGATCGTTTAAATTTTGGAAATATTCAATTGATTCTTTTGTTTCTAGCTCCGATAATTCTGCGATGTTTTTATTTGCAATTTTATATTCTAGAGTTTCTTGTTTTAAACGAGTTCCCGCACAATGCGTGCATTTTACTTCTTTCATTAATGCTGTAACTTGTTCTCCCCCTTGTTTATCATATTTTCTTTGATACTCATCGTTTATGTAGTTCGCTAAACCTAACCACTGACCTTTAAACTGATGGATACCCTCTCTGTTTTTACGTTTATATTTCCATTCAACTTCATACTCAATACTGCCCGTTCCAAAAAGTGCAATTTCTTTTGCTTTTTCATCTAACTCGTTCCATGGAACATTAAAATTTATGTTTTTAATTCTACCAAGTTCTAATATAGTCGCTATATACTGACCAAATGGATCGCCATAAAACTGACCCGTTTTTGAGCCTTTCATAGCACCGTCTTTCAAAGTTAATTCAGGATTTGAAATTAATTTGTTAGAATCGCAAGTAAGCTGAAAGCCTAATCCATTGCATTCCGGACAAGACCCGGACTGGTGATTAAAGGAAAAGTGACTTGATAATTCAGTACATTGATTGCCGTTTCTATCCTTTGAAATTCTTGAAAACAACAATCGATAAAGATCATAAAGTCCTGTAATAGTACCAACTGTAGCTCTTGGGCTTTTTGCAACAGATTTATTATTTATAGCTATTGTTGGAGTTAATCCAGAGCTTTCTAAAATGTCAGGTCTTGATTTTTGTTGAATTAAACTGCGGGCATAAGTTGAAAAACTTTCGGTATATCGAAATTGCCCTTCGGCAAATAATGTGTCAAATGCTAATGATGATTTCCCACTTCCGCTTACTCCTGTAAATACGCTTAGTTTATTTCTTGGGATATCAATATCAATATTTTTTAAATTATGCGTTTTAACACCTTTTAAAACTATAGGAGCATCTATAATTTCTTGCAAATTACTTTTCTCTTCGGATTTTTTCTGTGATTTAATATTACTAAAAGCATTTGCCGTATGCGAGTTTTTACATTTTAAAAGTTCATTATAAGATCCTGAAAATATTAATTGACCACCTTCTTCACCTCCTTCGGGGCCTAAATCAATAATATGATCGGCATTTTTAATGATTTCAGAATCGTGTTCAATTACAATTACCGTATGATTTTTTTCGGCAAGATTTTTTAATGCATCAAGAAGAATTGAAATGTCATATGGATGCAATCCGGTTGTAGGTTCATCGAAAATATAAAGAGTGTGATTTTTTGTGGCTTTAACTAATTCGGCAGCAAGTTTTATTCTTTGCGCTTCGCCACCCGACAATGTAGTCGATGATTGCCCCAAAGATAAATATCCGAGACCGAGATTTTTTAAAACTTCGAGATAATGATGGATTTTTGTTTCGCTTGAGAAGAAATCGCAAGCATCAGAAATTTCCATTTCCAGAATCTCTGAAATATTTCTCTCTTGATATTTAATGCTTAAAGTATCATCGTCGTATCTTCTGCCTTCGCATACTTCACAAACCGTCTCAACATTCGATAAAAAATGCATTCCTGTTTGAATATATCCGGCTCCCTCACAAGTTTCGCATCGCCCTCCTTTGGTGTTAAAAGAAAAATGACCTTGATTCCATTTCCGCTTTTTCGCTTCGGGTAAATCGGCAAAGAGTTTTCTGATTTGATCGAATAATTTGGTGTAAGTTGCAGGATTGCTTCTAGGAGTTCTGCCAATTGGAGTTTGATCTATTTCTATTATTTTTTGGATCTCAGTATCAGAAATAATTTCTAAGCAATCTGTACTTTTATTTATACCGCCGGCGAATTTAGTTTCATAAAACTTACCCAAAATATCAAAAACTAAAGTTGATTTTCCTGCACCTGAAACACCTGTTACAACATTTAGTGAGTGCAATCTAAACTGAATATCAATACTTTTTAAGTTGTGTAATTGGGCAGCCTTAATTTTTAAGTATTTATCCTCAAGAGGTTTGTTTAATACCGGTTTGGAATTATATTTTGATATATATTTTAATGTTTCACTCTCCTCATTAATTGTTTTTTGTATTTGCGAAACCTCATCGTTAAAAAGAATATTTCCTCCGTTTTTTCCTGCATGAGGCCCAATATCAATAATTCTGTCAGCGTTAAGCATAGTTTCTATATCATGTTCAACAACCAAAACAGTATTTCCCTGATCCCGCAATTCCTTCATTACATTAATCATTCTCTCGTTATCTCTCGGATGCAGTCCAATAGAAGGTTCATCTAGAATGTAAAGGATTCCTCGCAATCCATTGCCAAGCTGAGTTGCCAATCGTATTCGTTGCGCCTCGCCTCCCGATAATGTTGTCGATTCACGCATTAAACTTAAATATCCTAATCCCAGATTTTCAAGAATAAGGCATCGTTCAATAATTTTCTCGATGATTGGTTCTGAAACTACCCTTTGTTTATTATCAAATCTAAAATCTATAAAAACCTCTTTTAATTTTGAGATTGATAAATCTGCATAATCGATAATGTTTTTATTATTTAAAGTAACTGAAAGAGAATCCTTATTTAATCTGTTAGCATTGCAATGACTACATTTTACTGTTTTCGCAAATCGTAAGATATTTGGGTTTCTATCAACACGAAGAATGTTTTCCATTATAGGTAAAATGCCTTTATAAAGACCTTCTTCGCGAGGTTTAGCAGTTATTCCGCTCCATTTCATTCGCGATTCTAATGTGTGTTTGCCAAAAGGAATCTTTATTTTATCGCTTCCGTTTAAAATGATTTCTTTTTGTTCGACGGTTAAGTCTTTCCATTTAATATCAACATTAAAACCTTCCGATTGACAAACCTGATCCATCACATCGATAGTAACTTGTGAGTATATTGTATAACCCGATGGTGTTGTAATTTTTAAAGCTCCTTCGCGCAAACTTTTATTTGGGTCTTTTATTAAAAGCTCAGGATCAATCCGGTCTTCTACTCCTAATCCATTACAATGAGGGCAATATCCTTCAGGGCTATTAAAAGAGAAAAGACTTCGAGTCAATTTTAATTCTGAATTTTGAACTGATTTTTGTCCGGTTCTGGCAAAAAGCAATCTTAAGTAATCATATAATTCACTTATCGTACCAACAGTTGATCGTGGGTTTCGATTTATCGTTTTTTGATCAACAGAGATTGCCGGCATTAAGCCTTCAATATGCTCAACTTCAGGTCGAGACATTTTTCCTAAAAACTGGCGAGCATAAGATGAAAAAGATTCGAAATATCTTCTTTGACTTTCCTTGCAAATTATATCATAAACCAATGAAGATTTTCCTGATCCTGAAACTCCTGTAAAGCAAGTAATCTGATGATGAGGAATTTTAAGACTTACATTCTTTAAATTGTTTTCATTGGCCTTTTCAATGATAATATGGTGTTGATCTTTATTTTTCATGTACAATGAATCTCAGTTTTGAATTTTAAAGAGGATTTGCTAGAAACCCATAAGTCCTTTTATTTTTTCCGTATTTTCTTTTGAAGTTAAAATTTCAAGCAATTTAAAAGCAACATCCATAGCTGTTGAGGGATTCCACGATGTGATAACGTTTTTGTCGATCACGATAGGTTTGTTAATTACATTAACACCAAAAGCTTTAAGTTGTTGCTGTCTTTTTCCTCCCATATTGTAGGTTGTAGCCTTTCTATTCTTTAAAATGCCACTTTTTGCTAATGGCAGCGCTGCAACACATATCGAAGCTATTGTTTTCTCTTTATTTTCGAACATTCGAATTAAGTTTTGAAAATCATCTTTAAATGCATCATCATAAAAGCCAAAATTTTCAAACCCTCCCGGTATTGCTAAAGCATCAAAATCGTCAATGTTAATTTCATCGATAGTATAATCGACCGTTACTTTAAGATTAAAAGTGCTGCTAATTTCTTTTTTAATTCCGCATGTATACAATGATGTTGTTCCATCTCCATAAGTTTGGTTCCATCCTAATACATCAATAAAAACACTGGCTTCAAAGGTTTCAAATCCTTGAGCTAGTAGTAATAGTATCTTTTTTACCTTCATTATTGTTTTTCTGTATTTGAATTACAAAGATAGAGAAATAGAATTTTATTGATACTTTTACGATTATTGAATAATAAAATAATAATTATGAAAAAATATGCTTCACTACTGGTGTTTATAGTTCTTTTATCTTTTATGAGCTTAAAAAGTCAAAATGTAAAAGTTGAAATAAAAACAGAATTAGGTTCAATAATTACTGAACTATATTCTGATAAAGCACCAATTACCTGTGCTAATTTTATAAAGTACATTGAGAATAATAAATTCGAAGCTGCTAATTTTTATCGTGTTGTAAGAATGGATAATCAGCCAAACAATGATATAAAGATTGAGGTTATTCAAGGAGGATTGGGTTTTGATGTAGAAGAATCACCTTATCCGCCAATAAGCCATGAAACAACTGAACAAACGGGTATCTTGCACTTAAACGGCACATTATCTATGGCTCGGGCTGAACCAGGAACTGCAAGCTCGGAAATATTTATTTGTATTGGCGATCAACCGGAATTAGATTTTGGAGGAAAGCGTAATCCCGATGGACTGGGATTTGCAGCATTTGGAAAAGTAATTGAAGGGATGGATATTGTGAAGAAAATACAAAATTTGCCCGACGAGGAGCAGATGTTAAAAGAAATAATTAAAATAAGCTCTATTAAAATTATTGAATAATGCGAATCAAGGCTTAGAATTATTTGTTTTTCAGGCTGAAAGCCTAATTTAATTCAGCCCAATGCGTTGCATTGGGTTTTGCATAAGTAGAGATTTGCGTCCTGTAAGGACAATTTAAATTAAGCTGCCTTTTCAAGGCGAATATTTATTCACAATAATTTAACCCAAGGCCTTGCCTTTGGGCTGAAATTAACTGCACTTTCAGTGCGTTACATTGAAAAAGCTTTATCAAGTTTCAACTCTTGATTCGCATGAATAGATATTCTTATTAGTTCAAATACATTTACTTATTGATTTATATTCTTGAGTTTGTAATAAAATAGTATTTTCCTCTACTTACTTTTTAAATTAATTTATGATAATTGAATAGCGAAGATTTAAAATCAGAATTTGTTTCTCAAATTGAAAAACATCAGGGAATTA
This sequence comes from Bacteroidales bacterium, assembly GCA_013138975.1. Taxonomy (GTDB): domain Bacteria; phylum Bacteroidota; class Bacteroidia; order Bacteroidales; family UBA12077; genus UBA12077. The sequence goes on along the minus strand of WTBR01000105.1, from coordinate 2,733 downwards.
TTTACAAGGTTTCCCGAATGTACTGTGATAAAGATCAGTGCCAGCAAGATCTTTTTCAGGATATATTAGTACAGCTTTGGCAGTCTTATCCATCGTTTAGTAAACAATCTAAATTTTCGACTTGGATGTACAGGGTTGCACTTAATACAGCTATTGCGCAATTCCGAAAAGATAAAAAAAACAATGAAGATCCTGTACCGGATATACCTATAAGTATCCCTGAAGAAGAATCTTATAAAGAAAAAGAAAGTCGTAAGGAACTTGTTCATTGGGCAATTAATAAATTAAGTAAAGCAGAAAAAGCAATTATTATTTTGTATATGGATGATTATACATATGAGGAAATATCTGAAATTGCCGGTATTACATTATCAAATGTAGGGGTAAAAATTAATCGAATAAAAACCAAATTGCAGAATATTTTAAAAGGAGCTGAATATGGACTTTAAGGATATAAAAAATACATGGAAGGATTCTTTTAATAATAATGAACTTCTTAATAAAGATGAAATAGAAGCTAAATTAAAGATTAAAAGTAAATCGAATACAGCGCTTAATAAAGTTAAAAGAAATTATAAGATTGAACTTGTATTGGGAGTCGTTTCATCAGTATGTTTTGTTGTTTGGATGAGTATTAACTTATCGAATAAGTACAATTTTATTTTTTTAGTATTTACAATTTTATTTTTTGGAACATTAATTTTATTTACCTGGAGAAATTATAAAAAAATAAGGAGAACGGTTTTATCAAATGAACAATTAAAACCAGCCTTGAAGAAAACGATTAAAGATATAGAGAAATATGTGAATTTTAATAAAAGTAATTTCACAAAATTTCTACTGCTACCATTTACAGTTATTTTGGGAATGTTTATAGGACTTTTTGTTGGTATTGGAGAAAAGGAAATTTCGGAAGTATTCCTGATACTTGAAAGTGGAATAATCAAAGTTTTATTGTTAGTTATAATTCTAAGTGCTGCGTTTATCCCAATATCTCAATATTCTAATAAGAAAATGTACAAACAACACTTAGATGAACTTAAGCAATGTTTAGAAGATTTTGAGGAAATTGAATAATAAATAATAGAAATTAATTGAATTAATAAATTATGGAAGAAATTTTTTTAATAGAAAAAGCACCTGCAATTAAAAGAGGTTGGTTAAGGGCTTTATTGATGATAGTAGCTTATTTAATAGCCAGCATTGTTTTTGGAGGTATAGCAGCAGTAATAATTGGTTTAGCTAATGGTATAGATTTGATGAACATAGAAGCCTTCATTGCAAATGTTGATAATATTGGCATTATATTAATAATACAATTAATATCCTTAATAGTTGCTTTAATTATTATATGGATATTTAGAAAATACATTGATAAAAAATCAATTTTAACATTAGGGTTTAAACTTAAGGGAAGAAGTATCGATGTTGTTTTAGGGTTTCTACTTGGTTTTTTCTTAATGTTTCTTGGTTTTATTATTCTTAGATTAATTAACGATCTTGAAGTTATTTCAATTAGTTTTAATTCGAAAGCGGTTTTTGGAGGATTCTTTCTTTTCCTAATCGTTGCTATAACCGAAGAAGCAATTTTTAGAGGATATATCTTGAGTAATTTAATGGATACTTTTAAGAATAAATATATCGCACTAATTGTATCATCAATTGTATTTGCAATATTTCATGGAATGAATCCGAATCTAAATTTAATAGGATTTATAAATTTGATTGTTGCAGGTATAGCTTTAGGAATATCATATATTCATATTAAGAATTTATGGTTTCCAATTTTATTTCATTTGAGTTGGAACTATTTTCAAGGGCCAATTTTTGGTTTCGAAGTAAGTGGTATGGATTTTATTTCAATATTGCAGCAAAAAGTTACAGGTAATGAATTAATTACAGGAGGTGATTTTGGATTTGAAGGATCAATAATTCTTACTGTTTTATTACTCGGAATGATTGTAATTATAGATCGGATACTTGTTAATAAAGTTGTTTAAATAAAAACATGATTTAAAATTAATAGCATGATACGTTTTTTGTATCGTGCTATTTTTATTATAAATTTATCTTTTAACTGAAGCATAGACAAATTCAAAAACTAAAAAAAGTTAAAAATGATGAATAAAAAACAAAGTATAGAGCATTTTCTTGCGCCAAAAAAAATAGCAATAGCAGGAGTATCTGGTAATTCTAAAAAGTTTGGTTATACGATTTTTAATGAGCTTCGACAAAAAGGATTTGATGTATGTCCTATAAATCCTAAAATTGAAGAGATTGATGGTTTAAAAGCTTATAAATCGGTAGTTGAGATTCCTAATGATTATGAGAAATTATATATAGTTACTCCAAAGTCAGAAACGGATGCAATTATTAAACAAGCAGCAGAAAAAGGAATAAAACATGTTTGGGTGCAACAGATGTCAAACACAAAAGAAACTGCGCAAATTGCTAAAGACAATAATATTGATTTAATTGATAAGGAATGTATGTTTATGTATGCAGAGCCAACAAAAAGCATTCATAAATTTCATAAAACGATTAGGAGTTTATTTGGACTAATGCCTAAATAGTGTCTGTCCATAAAGTAAGAGTCTTGTTCAGAATGTTCGATTTTGAGGCTTGTGAAATTGCAAAAATCAAGGAGTTTACAATTGTAAATGCGATGTGCTGAGCGATGTCGAAGTAACTGTTTTTGCAATGAGCGTAACGAAAAAATTGGACTTTATGGGC
>WTBR01000106.1 GCA_013138975.1 Bacteroidales bacterium | reverse complement strand
ATCAAGAAGCCCATCAGGTAATAAGAATTCTGCTAATTGTTGAAAATTATCTTGTGGCATAATCGTTTTTTATTATACCCAAAGTAAATTATTTTCTTTTTACTCCCCAAATATTCTGCTTGATCCTTTAATAACATTATTAAAAATTGACTTGCAATAATTAAGATTCGATGAAAAAAGTCAATATATTTGCATGAGATGCAATTAATATGAATAAAAAAGCAATAAATAGACTTAAAGTTGTTCTAGTTGAAAAAAATTTGAGCAGTAAATGGCTTGCAGAGCAACTCAATAAAAATGAAGCAACAATCTCAAGATGGTGTACAAATGATGTACAACCAACTTTAAATACTCTTGTGAAAATTGCAGAAATTTTAGACGTTAATTTAACAGATTTACTTAACGATAAATAGGAAATGGATATTTCAACTCAAATATCAGAGCTTAAAGAAAAGCTATCAGAAGAAATAAAGAAAGGTGTTTCTAATGATAATGTTATATCTGAGTTGAATGTTGAGATTGAAAAATTAGAAAAAACTCAAATACCTTTTACTGTTTCTGCTAGAACAGCTCGGCTTATTGGACAAGAAAACTTTGCAAATGCAGAAGGAGCAATAATTGAGTTAGTGAAAAATAGCTACGATGCTGAAGCATCAGTATGCATTGTAATTGTTGACCCAGTAAATGATAGTATTCGCATTCTTGATAATGGTGTCGGAATGACAGAGGATGATATCCGAAATAAATGGATGACAATAGGTACTGATGATAAAAAAATAAACTTTAGAACAAAATCAAGAGTAAAGACGGGAGCAAAAGGAATTGGACGATTTGCGTTAGATAGGCTTGGCAAATCAAGTGTTTTGGTTTCAAAAACATTGAAGTCAGAAGGTCTTGTTTGGGATGTAGATTGGAATCAATTTGAAAATACAGGAGCAATAATTTCTGATATTAGAGCTACGCTTCAAGTAGGAGATGTTAATTTCTGGGATGAAATTGTTGAGATTCAAAAATTATCAGACATTAATGAACCTTTAATCGATTTCTGGAAAGAAGAAAAAGGAACTTTAATATCGATAGATAATTTAAGTGATGAATGGGATGAAAAGTCAATAGAATCTCTTTATTCGAATTTAGAAATTTTATTACCTCCACTTGAAACCAATATTTTTCAAGTATATTTATTTAGTACAATTGAGCAAGGTAATTATGGTAAAGTAGTGCCAACGTCTTGTGATGATTATGATTATAAGATTACTACTGATATTGATGAAAATTTAAATGTTAGTATTAACGTATTTAGAAATGAACTAAATTTTGGAGATTTAAAACGAATTGGCTTTTTTGAAAATTCAAAATTAAATCAAAAACAATATAATTTAGAAACCTTTGAAAAAGGAAATTTTAACATCAATACAAGTTTAGATTCTTTGATAGCTGGTTTTAAAGGAATAGATAAAGATAATAATCTAAGTAAGATTGGACCTTTTTCATTTTCATTTTATTTCATGAAGCGTGGTGGTGGTCAAGAAAAGGATGAAAGTATTAGCAAATACCCATATAAGTCCGTTAATTTTAGAAACCGTACTAATTGGTTAGATAAATTCGGGGGCATTAAAATATTCAGAGACAATTTCAGGGTTAGACCATATGGAGAAACGAAAAGTAGTTCTTTCGATTGGCTTGATTTAGGAAAAAGAGCTTTAAGTAATCCAACTGTTACAAGACCTGGTTATAGAGTTCGTCCACAGCAGGTTTATGGAATTGTTAATATTTCAAGAATTGATAATATAAATTTTGAAGATAAATCTTCTCGTGAAGGGTTGCAAGAAAATGATGCTTTTGCTTTATTCAAAGAAATACTAAAATCAATAATAGAAATTTTTGAAAATGATAGGAATCAGGTGATGATGACCCTGAAAAAGATTTATGATGATAATAATAAAAAGAGGAAAGCACAAGAAGAAGCCGAACAGATAATAAACAAAAAGAAATCATCTAAAAAGGCTCAATCTAAAGAAGATGAATCAGCTGAAAATGAAACATTAATTGATGCAATTGTGGCTTATAAGGAAGATATTGAAGAACTTCAAGATGAACAAAAAATTTTAAGAGTATTGGCAAGTGCGGGTTTAATTGTGACTTCATTTGCTCACGAGTTTAGGAATCATACTGATAGTATTTTACCGCGAACACAAGAGTTAAAAGATGTTCTCTTACAGGTAATTGATATTGATAAATTAAAGGGATTACCTGATTTTTTCGACCCCTATATAATGCTATCTGATATGAGAAAACAAGATGAACGATTAAAGTCGTGGCTTGATTTTTCAATTTCGTCTGTTCGAAAAGATAAACGAACTAGACGAATAATTAATATGGTAACCTATATAGAAGGTCTAGAGAAAATATGGAGTTCTCTGTTATCAAGAAGAAATATTAAATTAATAATTGATAAATGGAAATTTACAGAAGTCAATTTCAAAGGACATGAAATTGATTTAGATGGGATTTTTAATAACCTAATTACAAATTCAGTCGATGCATACAAAAGACCTGATGCTGGAAATAATAGAGAAATAAAACTTAGCTTCTCTTTTAATCCGCTAGAGGATAAGGGAATAAGTGTTGTTTATCAGGATTCTGGACCAGGGCTTTTAAATGAAATAACTGACCCAAATAAAATATTTCAACCATTTTTCACGACAAAAAGGGATGATAAAACAGGTGAAAAAATTGGTACTGGATTAGGAATGTGGATTGTAAAATCTACAGTTGACGAATACAATGGGGATGTTGAAATTATACAAGCTCGCCCTAATTTTAAAGTGAAAATTATTTTACCACATAATTTGTAAAATATGGCAAAATATAAAGTTGCATATGTTGATGAATCTGAAGCTGATATAAGAAGATTTCAAAGATTTTCTTACAATCATTTGGATGTAATTCCTTTTATACCAAAGGATTCTATTGAGGAAACTTGTATTGATATTTTGGAAAGTCATGTTGATGCAGTTATTGCTGATTTTGAGTTTTCAGAACAGCTTTCAACTGTACATTATGACGGAACAGACTTAGTTAGTCTATTTCTTAAAAAAAGAGAAGGATTTCCTGTTTTCATATTAACATCTTTTGAAGACGATGCAATCTCCAAAGGTGAAGATGTAAATATCATCTATGAAAAAAAGGCTATGGATGAAGGAGAACGTTTCTTAGAAAGGATTAAGGCCCAAATAGAAAAATATAAACACAAGATTGAAAAGGACGAAAAAAGGTTAATAGAATTACTTTCAGAAAGCAAAAAGAGAAAGCTTGATGCTCCTGAAATGGACGAACTTGCAGAGCTTGATTCTAAAATTGAAAAGTCCTTAGATAAGGAAAGTCGAATGCCAAATATATTAAGGGATGATAAAGAAGCATCTGATTTATCAGAACTTTTAAAGAAAGTAGATGAATTAACTCAAAAGTTTGATAAAAAATGAGTGAAGTAAAATTTAGAAATTCATCTCCTAAAAGAACATATTCTGGGAAAGAACTATCAGATTATAGAAGATATAAAGAGTCTTTAGCAAAAGATTTCAATTCAAGATGTGGTTATACTGATTGTTCTGATTTTTGGTTTGGTGGTAAAAATAATTTTCAAATTGACCATTTTATTCCAAAATCAAAAAGTCCTGAATTAGAAACTAAGTATTCAAATTTGGTTTATTCATGTTCTCATGTAAATAGGGCAAAAAGTGACGATGTAGGAAAATACCTAGACCCCTGTGATATGGATTATAATGAGCATTTCTACAGAGATGATTTAGGTAATATATATCCAAAGGAACATTCTGAGTCAGCAAAAAATATGTATATAAAACTGAAATTGTATTTGAAACGTTATAGTATCATATGGATGTTAGACCAACTTGAACAAAGAATGTATAGATTACAAGAAATAATAGAATTAACTAAGGATATAGAAGCTAAGGAATTATTAGTAGAAATAACAATGAAGTATAATAATCATAAGAAATATTTAAGAGTTACTCAATGAAAAGGCAATTATTCAGCTATTTAAGTCAATATTCAACTCAACCATATGATGTTGATAGGCTTATTGTTTCTGCATTTTTATCTTTAAATAAAATAGAAACAGTTAATAATATACTGATAAAATCATATATCATTCAGTCTGAAAATAGCATTGAATATTCTATTCTTGAAAATTTTATAGTTCTCCTTAATAAAGAATTTAAGATATTTGATATTGAGGAATTAATTCGATTATTTGAATTTGTTATTTCCCCGGCAGATAGGATTATTAATGGTGCAATTTATACTCCAATAAATATCAGGAAGTTTATAATTAAAGAAACATTCTCAAAAAAGGCTGAAACATTAACGCAATTAAAAATATCAGATATAGCATGTGGATGCGGGGGGTTTCTTTATAATTCGTCAATCGAATTGAAGAGATGTACTAATAAATCTTATGCTGAGATATTCAAACAGAATATTTATGGTTTAGACATCCAAGATTACTCAATTAATAGGACTAAACTTTTGCTTTCTTTATTAGCTATAAAAGAAGGTGAAGATACTGAATTATTCGAATTCAATTTATTTGTAGGAGATGCACTTGATTTTAATTGGAAAAAGAATTTAATTGATTTTCAAGGCTTTGATATAATTATTGGAAATCCGCCATATGTGTGTGCAAGGAATTTAGATGTTCTAACAAAAGAAAAACTTAAGAATTGGGTAGTCTGCAATTCAGGTAATCCTGACTTGTATATTCCATTTTTTCAAATTGGCATGGAAAACTTATCTTCCTCTGGTATTCTAGGGTATATCACCATGAATTCTTTTTTTAAAAGTTTAAATGGTAGGTCGTTGAGGCAGTACTTTCAAGATAAAGGTTTAGCTTTTAAAATAATAGATTTTGGTGCGGAACAAATCTTTAAATCAAAGAACACTTATACTTGTATTTGTTTTCTTGAAAATATACAACAGGACTATATTTCATTTATATCTCTTCAGAGCAGTAAGCTTTTTCAAAAGAAAACTTTCAAAAAAATAAATTATAAAGGCTTAGACTCAAAAAATGGATGGAATTTAAGAGATAATGAAGTAATTTCAAAAATTGAAAGTACCGGGGCTTCTCTTGGTGATATTTATAAGACAAGACACGGTATAGCCACACTTAAAAATGACATTTATATTTTTAAACCTGTTACCGAGGACAATGAATTTTACTATTTACAAAACGGTAGTTTATTTCAAATAGAAAAAGGAATATGCAGAGATATCATTAATTCAAATAAATTAAGTAGACCCAATAATATTGAAGACCTGAAGGAAAAAGTTATTTTCCCTTATAATGATGAAGATAAGCCAAAACTTCTTGATGAAGATTATATTAGAGCAAGGTATCCTAAGGCGTATTCTTATTTAAATAATAAGCGTAAAACACTAGCTCTTAGAGATAAAGGGAATGGCACATATGAGAATTGGTTTGCTTTTGGTCGAACCCAGTCTTTGGAAAAAATAAGTAGTAAATTATTTTTTCCAAAGTATTCTGACAAGACACCAAATTTTATAATTAGTAATGATAATGATTTACTTTTTTATAATGGTCAAGCAATTGTTGGTCATAGCGATGAAGAATTGATTATTATAAAAAAAATTATGGAATCTAAAATCTTTTGGTATTATATTAAAACCACAAGTAAACCATATTCCTCAAATTACTATTCTTTAAATGGTAATTATATCCGAAATTTCGGCATATGTGATCTAGATGAAAATGAAAGGGAATTTTTAATCAGAGAAGATAATAAAGAAATACTAGATGTTTTTTTTGAAAATAAATATGATGTAAGAATTTCTTAGAATTAAGATAAACGAATTTATAAGCACATTTACAAACCACACAAGTAAATACTCCTCCAAAAATCACAAAAATGTCTACAATTAACACACACAGAAATTAGAGTAGGTTTAGTTTAGAAAATGAAAATAGAATAAAGCCTAGGAGTTTGTCGGACATACCTTCTAAAGTCCCTGAGAATTGCATATTTTATTCTCAGATAGGTGGTCGTAGAAAAATGGCTTAAAATGCCTAAGTCCGACAGGCTGCTAGCAGGCAACAATATATAAAAATATTAGCCGAAACAGAAGTAAATTAAAATATTGCAGCCCACTTCAACTTTCTTATAACTAAACAGGAGTGAAGTCCGAAATTAGAAACTATTCATTTATGGATATAGCGTTTACACAATGCCAGCAATTAGAATACAATAATTTTATATAAATTTAAACTCCCCCTGTAATATTTAATTTTCCAATCGTCTTGTTTAAAAATTAAAAGCATGAAATCACTAAAGTATTCAGTAAGTTTTATTGTTTTGGTTCTGGTAATTAGTTGGGGATATTTTGCATATGTTTTTGCAAAGCCCGAACGAACAGATTTGTTTGTATTTGTAATGATCTTTCCTGCAATTATTGCACTTATCATTAATTTTATAAGGTATAAATCGTTTAAGGAAGTTTTTAAGCCGCTCACTACCCGGCTAAATATAAAATCTTTAGGTTTTGCTTTATTTTATCCTGTTATTTTTATTGGAGCTATTGCATTTTTAGTATGGCTATTCGGTATTGCCGAATTTAATAAGGAAACATTTTCGAATAGCTCATTACATTTAGGATTAGCAAATATAGTAATAGCATTTTTTCTAATGTTTGGTGAAGAATACGGTTGGCGTGGGTTTTTATTAAAAGACCTTGCAGAAGTAAAAGGAAAAGTATTTGCTGCGGTTATTGTAGGCATTGTTTGGGCTTTATGGCACGCCCCTGCCGTTTATGGTTTAGCTAATGTATATGAATATGATTCGCCCTTATTGTTAACTTTTGTACAAATGTTGGCTGTATTTATATTCTCAATGCCATTTGCACATTCATATTTTATGAGCGGTAATATTTTACCTCCTATGATTTTTCATTTTGTGTGGAACTTGTTTAATCCAATGGTTCTTGGAAATATTTATCGTAATACTCCCGGAATTATGGAAGGTAATAATCTTTTAATAAACGGAGAGGCTATTGCAGGCGTGGTATTGGGTTTAATTTTCTTTATATGGTATATTCTCAAATATCGAAGTAAAGAGGTAGTTGCTGAATAAATTTTCTAAAATAGAAGAAGTATACAATACAGATGCAGGCTTTCCTTTACGAGGAAAATAGGACTGTTTTTCATATAAAAAGAAGAAGGTGGCAACAAATACAACAAGAGATATAATAAGAGCAAGAAGATGCCTGGAAAAGGGCCAAAATAAGGCTTAAAGAGTCAAGCTTAAAAAACACCCCAAATGTTGTGTCCAACTTTTGGGGTGCAGTTCATTAAAGATTTGGTTTTTATTTTATTTAGGAATTTACTTCTTCGATAGCCTCCGAAACATTTATAGCATAATCGGCTAATTTCTCACATTCGCAAAAGAGATCATTATAAATTATTCCTGCTTGGTAGTTATATTCCTTTTTCTCAACACTTTTTAAATGATCCTTTTTCAGTTTAGTTCTGAATCGGTTTATTTTTTCTTCAAGCTCATGAGCATAAACAGTGTTAATACTTTCATATCCCTGTTCGAGGTTCTTTTGCATTTCTATTAAGGCTTTTTGACAAAGCCCCATTATCTGAATAATATTCTCATCTAATGCTGTATTAAATATAATTTTTTTATCTTTTTTACGAGTAAGAGTTCTTCCCAGATTATTACAACTATCACCAATACTTTCCATATCGGATATAACATTTAACATTGCTTTTATTCTTTTTGACGCTAAAATACTTAGTTCACCTTCCGAAACTTTAGTTAAATAATCAGCAATTTCCACTTCCATTCTGTCACTAATACCCTCGTATTTTTCTACCTTGTCGTATAATTTATAAAACTTTTTTTCATTTGGTTCACTGAGCATTTCTTGCACATAACCATACATTTTTTCAAGACGACTCGAAAAAACAATAATTTCTCTTTTGGCCTGATGAATTGAAAGTTCCGAAGTAGATAACAATCCTGTATTAATAAATTGTAATCTAAATTCCTCCTCCTCTTCTCTCATCGGAACCATTTTAGTAACTATAAGCTGAATGAATTTCGTAAACCATATAAATATTAAAACATTAGCTATATTAAAAGTAGTGTGAAAAATTGATAACGCCACAGGAATTGCATGTGGTGAATCGTAAGGTGATGTTACTCCAATCTTAACAACAAACCAATTTATTGCCGATAGAAACTGTGAAAAGATTAAGGAAACCCATATTACACCAAGGATATTAAATATTAAATGCGCTCTTGCAGCTCTTTTAGCCGATACATTGGCTACTGCTGCTGCCAGATTCGCTGTAACTGCTGTTCCTATATTTTCCCCTAAAACCATTGCTGCTGCTATATCAAACGATATCCAACCATTATTGCACATTACAAGTGTTAAAGCCATTGTAGCACTTGATGATTGAATAATCATGGTTAAAATAGTACCAATTGTTAAAAACAATAAATGTGAAAAAACACCATTTGAAGTATAGTCCGATAAAAATGCTAATATATCAGGATTATGTTTAATATCAGGAACAGAATCCTTTAAAAAGGTCAGGCCTAAAAATACCATGGCAAAACCTATGATAAACTCTCCCCAAGATTTCTTTTTACTTTTTTTAGAGAATAGCAAAGGGAATCCTAGTCCAATTAATGGCAGAGAAATTACACTGATATTTATTTTAAACCCAAGTAAAGATATTAACCAGGCAGTTACCGTAGTACCAATATTTGCACCCATTATTACACCTATGGATTCTGTTAACGATAATAAACCAGCATTAACAAAACTTACCATCATAACAGTTGTTGCCGATGATGATTGAATAATTGCCGTAATCAGTATACCGGTAAAAACTCCTTTTACAGGATTTGAAGTCATTCGGGCAAGAATAGTTCTCATCTTATCACCAGCGACCTTTTGTAAAGCCTCACTCATTAGTTTCATTCCATACAAGAAAAAACCTAAGGATCCCACAAGGGTTAAGAAATCAAGAAAACTGTAATTCATTTTTTTGAGTTTAAAATTGCAGTGCAAATCTATAAAAAGAAAAATTAATCATAATAATAAAATATGTTTTATTAAACATAGGTAACAAACTAAAGCTTATTTATTTGACAAATTGAGATATAATCATAATTTTGGAGATTATAAAAACAATAAAGATGTACAACTTAGCAGAGCTTCAGGATAAAGTAAATGACTTCATTTCAAAGGATAACATAGGCAGAGAACCGTTTTCCTTATATGATCCGATAAATTATACTTTAAAGTCAGGAGGGAAAAGAATTAGGCCGGTGTTGACTTTAATGTCATGTAATTTATTTTCTGAAGATGTTGAGAATGCAATAAAACCAGCAATTGGTTTGGAAATATTTCATAATTTCACATTATTACATGATGATATTATGGATCATGCAGATATACGGAGAGGTAATCTTACGGTTCATAAAAAATGGAATGAAAATACAGCGATTCTTTCAGGCGACGCCATGTTTATAAAAGCATATGAATATTTTCTGGATTGCGAATCACCTAATTTTAGAGACATACTTAAGGTTTTTAACCTTACAGCTCTTGAAGTGTGCGAAGGACAACAATATGATATGGAATTTGAGGATAGAGATAATGTAACAGAACAAGAATATCTTCGAATGATTGAGTTAAAAACTTCAGTTCTTTTAGCGGCAGCATTAAAAATTGGAGCCCTTTTAGGAGGAGCCGAAAAAAATGATGCTGATTTACTTTATGAATTTGGTATAAATATAGGTTTGGCGTTTCAACTTCAGGATGATTACCTTGATGTTTACGGTGACACAGAAGTTTTTGGCAAACAAATTGGAGGAGATATTGTAGCCAATAAAAAAACATTCATGCTTATTAAAGCACAAGAATTAGCAGAAGGTGAAAATGAAATTCGATTAAAAAAGTTGTTAATTTCGAATGATATTGACCGGGAAGAAAAGATAATAGCTGTTACTACAATATACAACAGCTTAAAAATTAAAGAAATAGTTCAGAAAAGAATCCAAGAGCTTAATGATAAAGCGTTGGATTATCTAAATCAGGTTTCAGTTTTAGACAATAAAAAAATTGAACTTAAAAAGCTCGCAGAGAAACTTATAAATCGAATTAATTAAAAATTGTATAATATTCCTGGGGTAAATACCAATTGATTTGTACTAGCAATTACGTATTTCACTTCAGTAAAAATTTTCGTTCTATTGCTTACCTCAAACTGCATTCCTGCACCTAGGTTTACACCGGGAACAATTTTAAATTCATTAACATCCAGTGTTGCTGATATACCAACACGAGTATCTTTAATTTTCCATCCACCAACATGAGCTCCGGCTAGAAGGTACAAGCGATATGATTCTCTCTTTTTTGAATTTAAAATAAAGTGTGCATTTACATTAAGAGCAAAAACGGTTATTTTTGATTCTCCGCCCGAGAAAAATTCTTCTTTTTTTGGCATATAGAATTTAAAATCAGGAACAATTTTCAGTTTCTTACTATAATCATAACTGAGTCTTAAATCAAATCCAAAAGAGCTGTTAAAGTATTCTAATTCATTATAGTTATACTCTCCTCCTGTTGCTAATGCAACTCCTCCTCCTATATAATCAAATTGTGCTTTTGTAGTATGATTTAAAGCACTTAAAGTTATAAGGATGATAATAAGTAAAAGATTTTTCATTGTGTGTGGATCAAAAATTAATCAATATTCCTAAATCATTTATAAACAATTAAAAAGGGATATTCAATTTTGAATATCCCCAGCAAATTTCAATAAAAAATATAAGATATAAAATTATAATTCGAATAAAACACCAATGGTAATTTCTGCTTGATTTAAATTACTTGCGATATATTTAAATTCGCCAAATGCCTTAATATTATCTTTCCAGTCATAAATTGCTCCTACACCAATGTTAAGTCCTGGCTTAAAAGCAGACACTTTTGTAGTACTTCCAAAAGCAGTAGTTTTAGTGCTGTAACTAGCGAGATTTATACCAGCAATCGCATAAAAATTAAAACCCGATGTTTCATAAAATTTATAATGGCCATCTATATCAAGAGCCCATCTGTTAAAAGTTGTAATACCAGGAGAAGAAGGAATAAAAATTGTAAAAGCAGCAGATCCAGTCAGATTTTCTAATAAAAAGTCCATTCCATAAGTTCCATTAACTTTTAAACCAAGGTTTGGTCGATCTGTACCAAGTACTATCCCTCCACCAATATTAAAAGGTTGTGCATTTGTTTTTGTGATTAATAAACCACAAATCAAAATAGTAAATACAATGAATTTAAGTCCTTTTGTTTTCATTTTTCTTTAGCTTTTTTAAAATATAATTATTTTTTTATGAATAACGAAAGTATTAAAAATATCGTATAGATGTATCTAAAAAGGTATTTAATCGTATAAATATCGTAAATTTGTGAAAAAGCCCATTGTTTCTTTCAAAAACATTAATTATGTCAAAAAAGTCAGGTAAAATTATTCAGGTAATCGGCCCGGTGGTTGATGTAAGTTTTGAATTAACAGATTCTGAACTTCCAAATATACACGATGCCTTAGAAATTAAAAAAGATGATAATTCGTTACTTGTAATTGAATGTCAGCAACACATTGGTGAAAATACTGTGCGTTGCATTGCAATGGACTCAACAGATGGTCTGCATCGTGGGATGGACGTAAATATTACAGGTGCTCCGATTAGTGTGCCTGTTGGAGAACAAGTTCGTGGGCGTTTAATTAATGTTATTGGAGAGCAGATTGATGGAATAGGAGATCTTGATAAAGAAGGGGCATATCCTATTCATAATAAACCACCTAAATATGTTGATTTAACTACTGAGAAGGAAGTTTTATTTACAGGAATTAAGGTTATTGATTTAATAGAGCCGTATTCAAAAGGAGGAAAAATAGGATTGTTTGGCGGTGCTGGAGTTGGTAAAACAGTATTAATTATGGAAATGATTAATAATATTGCCAAATCATACGCAGGAACAACCGTTTTTGCAGGAGTAGGTGAACGTACTCGTGAAGGGAATGACTTATTACGCGAGATGATTGAGTCGGGAGTAATAAAGTATGGAAAAGAGTTTGAGAAGAGTATGGAAGAAGGAGGATGGGACTTATCCAAAATAGATCATGAAGAATTAAAAAAATCACAGGCAAGTTTGGTTTTTGGACAAATGAATGAACCTCCTGGAGCACGAGCAACGGTTGCTTTGACTGGTTTAACTCTCGCCGAATCATTTCGCGATGGAGATAAATTATCAGGAAAAGGAAATGACATTTTATTTTTTATAGATAATATTTTCCGTTTTACACAAGCAGGATCAGAAGTATCGGCATTACTAGGAAGAATGCCTTCAGCTGTTGGTTATCAGCCAACACTGGCAACAGAAATGGGAATGATGCAAGAAAGGATAACATCTACAAAGAACGGATCAATTACATCTGTTCAAGCTGTATATGTTCCTGCTGATGACCTAACTGATCCAGCTCCGGCAACAACATTCTCACATTTAGATGCAACAACGGTTTTAAGTCGTAAAATTTCAGAGCTTGGAATATATCCTGCAGTTGATCCACTGGATTCTACTTCAAGAATACTTACACCTGAAGTTGTTGGTGAAGAACATTACAATACAGCACAAAAAGTAAAAGAAATATTACAGCGATTAAAAGAATTACAAGATATTATTGCCATTTTAGGAATGGATGAGCTTTCCGAAGAAGATAAATTGGCTGTACATAGAGCAAGAAGGATACAGCGATTTTTATCGCAACCTTTTCATGTTGCTGAAGCCTTTACAGGTTTAAAAGGAGAACTGGTTAGCATTGAAGATACCATTAAAGGATTTAATATGATTTTAAATGGCGAGGTTGATCAATATCCGGAAGCTGCTTTTCAGCTTGTAGGAACTATTGAGCAGGCAATTGAAAAAGGAGAAAAAATGCTTGCAGGAGCAAAGAAAAAAGAATAATTTATAATAGTCAAGTTAATGTATTTAGAGATAATTACACCCGACAAAAAAGTTTTTTCAGGCGAAATTGATTCGGTTCAAGTTCCCGGAAGCAAAGGTTCTTTTGCTGTACTAAAATATCACGCACCAATAATATCGACTTTGGAAAAGGGTAAAATTAAAGTAGTTGAAAGAGGCGCTGAATCTTTTTATGAAATTAGTGGTGGTACAATTGAAGTAAAAGATAATATTGTAGTTATTCTTGCAGAATCTGTAATAAAATAGTTTTTAGGTATGCGAATTATAGTTTTATTTGTTTTTTTATTTTCTTTTTTAGCTCTTGGAGCACAGGAAAAAGTTACTTTTTTAGCTGAAGATGGATTAAAAATAACGGCAGATTTATACGAGACAAATTCTTCAAATCCATATATTTTACTTTTTCATCAAGACGGATACAGTAGGGGAGAATATCGACAAACAGCAAATAAATTATTAAAGTTTGGATATAACTGTTTAGCAGTTGATTTACGTTCCGGAGGCGAAGTAAATTATATTCAAAACCATACGGCATTAATAGCAGTGCAGCAAGGATATTCAGTTGATTATTTAAGTTCTCAAAAAGATATTGAAGCAGCAATAAAATGGGTTAAAGAACGAAGCGAAAAACAAGTTGTTTTGTTAGGAAGTTCATTTTCGGCATCGGTTAGTTTATTGGTTGCAAAAAATAATCCCGATGTAAAAGCGCTTATTTTATTTAGTCCAGGAGAATATTTTACTCCCGAACGAATGATTCAAACAGAAATAAAAGATTTTAAAAAGCCGATTTTTGCAGCATCTTCGCAAAGAGAAAACACTTATGTTGAAGAATTATTAAGCAATGTACCATCTTCAAATAAAACGATTTTTGCACCTAAAACGGGTGGGGAACATGGATCAAAATCCTTATGGACAAGTAATCCCAATAATCAGGAATATTGGCTTGCATTAACCATGTTCTTTAGTAAAATCAGATAAATAAATTTCAACGATTTTCTTCTTCTTATTTATTTTAATACCTTAAGTCCGCAAAGCAGGGCACGGATTTATTAATAATCAGCAAGTTGATTATAATTTCATATCACCTATTTTATACCAATTAAACACCAAAATGACATATATAATTCGTTTCTTTTTCACTTATATATTTTCAAAAAATAATTCAATTTAGTTAAATAGTCGTGCCACGGATTTTAAAATTATTAAGCAAATCTGGTAATGGCTGTTATACAGTAACAAAAAGGTTCTGCTCTTTCTTAAGAGAATCCGTGCTACGACTTGCTAATGATCTTAGTAATAAATAATTCAAATTATTTATAAGTCATTTTGAAATTTAAATGGTATTAGTTAACCTTAGCAAGGCTAATAACTTAATATTTAAATCAGTGAGACTATGATTTTGTAATCAAAATCATCTAGCCGAACTGATCCCGAGCGGGCTCCACTGAGCTTGTCGAAGTGTAGTCGATGGATCTCAAAGCTTATATTCCCAGCACCTTGGTGCGTATGGAAAATAAAATATTCCATAGAGATACCTCGTCAGCTTGCTGCGAGGAGTTTCATTAAATGAAAACTCACTTACAGATATTAGTTAATACAAAACCTGTATTATGCATTGAAAAGTTTAATTGTTTAATTGTAAAAATGTTTATTTGTATAATAATGCCGTAACTTTTTGTCTTGATACTCATATCTTGATACTTTATATTTTTAATTATGAATAAGATAAAATTTTTAATAATCCGATTTAGTTCAATAGGAGATATTGTACTTACTACTCCTGTGGTTAGAAATTTAAAACAGCAAGTAGAAAATGTGGAAATTCATTATATAACCAAGCCACAATTCAAATCTATTTTAGAAAGCAATCCTTATGTCGATAAGATACATATTTTAAAAAAATCGTTAAAAGAAACTGTTAACGAGTTAAAATATGAGCATTTCGATTATGTTATTGATTTACATAGAAATATTAGAACAGCAAGGTTTAAAAATCGACTTAAAACAATTTCTTTTTCATTTGAAAAACTGAACAAAGAAAAGTGGATGCTGGTTAATTTTAGAAAGAATAATCTACCTGATACTCACATTGTTGATAGATACATTGATACCCTAAAAGTTTTTGATGTTAAAAACGACGAACAGGGACTTGATTATTTTATACCCGAAAAAGATGAAGTAGTTGTAAAAACAATTTCCGAAGAATTGGTTAATGGTTATGTTGGGGTTGTTGTTGGAGCATATCATTATACTAAAAAGCTCACCAAAGAAAAAATAATTGCAATTTGTAAGCAGATAGATAAGCCTATTTTACTGTTGGGTGGGCCGGATAATAAAGAAGAAGGAGAAGAAATAAAGAATGCAATTGGAAAGAATATCTATAACACTTGTGGGTCTTATAATATAAATCAATCAGCATCATTGGTGAAACAAGCAAATATTATATTAACACCAGATACCGGATTAATGCATATTGCCAGCGCATTTAAAAAGAAAATAATTTCAGTTTGGGGTAATACCGTTCCCGAATTTGGAATGTATGCGTATATGCCACATCCTGATTCAGAAATAATAGAGATTAAAGATTTAAAATGTCGTCCTTGTTCAAAAATTGGGTTTACTCAATGTCCAAAAAAGCATTTTAAATGTATTAATGATTTGGATGAGGATTATATTGTAAAGAGGATAATGGAACTGTATTAATTTCGATAACCAACTATTCGTAGCACGACTTTAAGTCGTGCCACGAATAATAGAAAAACAAAGTTTTAAACTTTAGTAAAGTTATTTGTAGTAGAACTTTAAGTAAGTAATATTTAATATAGAATCCGTCAAGCGGATTTGTTTTATAAGAGACATACTGTTATTATTGTTGCTACTTTCTATTGAAAGTAACCGCTAGACGGATAATGAAACAACATGAATCTTTTCCAAAGTTTAAAACTTTGGAAAAGGTATTAGTATTAGAACTGTAAGTAGGAGAGATTTAATATAGCATCCGTCAAACGGATCTGTTTTATAAAGAATACAATGTTTTTATTGATACTACTTTCTATTGAAAGTAACCGCTAGACGGATAAGAAACTAAAGAAATCATTAATGGAAAAGAATAATAAAAGAATAATAAACGCATGGGCCTCATATGATTGGTCGAATTCAGTTTATAATCTTATAATTACCACAGCTATATTCCCAATTTATTATAGTGCTGCAACAAAAGATGCTTTTGGAGGAGATATAGTTCAGTTCTTTGGAATGAGCGTAAAAAACACAGTGTTATATACCTATGCAATATCTTTTTCTTTTTTAATAATTGTTTTTTTATCACCCGTATTATCAGGTATTGCCGATTATGCCGGAATAAAAAAGCGTTTTATGAAAGGTTTTACATACATCGGAGCGATGGCTTGTATTGGATTATACTTTTTTAACGGTGAGAATGTGGAATATGGAATTGCATGTTCAGTAATAGCAAGTATTGGTTTTGCCGGTTCCTTAGTTTTTTATAATGCATTTTTACCCGAAGTGGCTACTGTTGATAGAATGGATAATTTAAGTGCTAAAGGTTTTGCTATGGGATATATTGGTAGCGTAATCCTATTAATAGTGAATTTAGTAATTATTCTTAATCCTGATACTTTTGGATTTGCAACGAAGTCAAACGCTACTAAGTTTGGATTTTTACTTGTAGGTTTTTGGTGGCTTGGCTTTTCACAAATAGCTTTTTATTATTTAAAAGATCGCCCAACAGGACACAAAATCAATTCAAAAGTATTAAGTAAAGGGATTCAAGAATTGAAAAAAGTATTTTCAGCCTTGAGTCAAAAGATGGTAATGAAAAGATTTTTGGTTTCATTTTTCATATTTAGCATGGGTGTGCATACAGTTATGTTACTGGCACCATTATTTGCAGAATCAGAGATTGGTTTTGAAGCCGATCAAATGATAATGCTTGTAATTATACTTCAAATTCTTGCTGTATTTGGGGCTTACTTTTTTGCTTATTTATCAAGGATAAAAGGAAATAAATTTGCCATTGGAGTTATTCTTATTATGTGGGCTGCAGTTTGTGTTCTAAGTTATTTTTTGCACGAAAAGATAAGCTTTTATATTATGGGTGGAATAATTGGAATTGTTATGGGAGCAATTCAATCGCTTTCGAGATCAACATATTCTAAATTGATTCCTACAGACACCTTAGACACAGCATCGTATTTTAGTTTTTACGATATTACAGAAAAGTTAGCAATTGTAGTTGGTACATTCTCTTATGCTTACATTGAGCAAGTAACAGGAAACATGCGATATAGTATGATATCGATGGCTCTGTTTTTTATTGTAGGATTTGTGATTCTTCAGACAGTAAATTTTACAAAGCGTGAAATAGTTTAAGTAGATTAGATTTATATATAGAATAAAACAGGAATAAATAGAGGAATTTTGGCATTAGAAAGATTTAACAGGGTTCAAATATATGTTAGATCTAAATTTTTATTACGTGCTTCTCTATTAATGATTTCAAATATAATTGTAACAATGTTGATGATTATTCTTGCGTTCTGAACAATTTTGACCGCTGTTTACTACATTTCACCTAAAAACAATGAAAAACGAGCATAAGGCAAATATCAGACTTTTTGGACAAACAACTATTACAGTTTAGCTCCTTACCGGTAACCAAAATTTGTAATGAGCCATCTAATCAAATTTGTTTGGATATTCTCTAATTTTTATGTTTAACATTTCGTGTAGAGATATGTGACGAACATTTTGATTATATTTGTAATAATAACAAGTTTTATGCAAGAAAAATACACATTATAAAGTAATTCAAAACTTGAAACTTGAAAATAAAATATGCATTTAGGATGTATAACAAAAAAGAATTATTGGAAGTTTTCAAGTCTTAATAAATTAAAAGATTCGTAAAAATCCAAAAAAATATTTTAGTCTAAAAACCCAAATAAAACCTAAATAACATGGACAAATCACTTTATTTTAATGACGAAAAACTAGTTTCTGAAGCAGACAATAAGTTGGTTACTCTGACTTCTCATAGAATTCGAATGAATACAGGGAATAAAATTGTGTCAATAATGCTTTCACAAGTATCATCTATTGAAATACATTATGTAACCAATATTTTGTACTTGATAATAGCTGCAATTGGTGCAGTTGGTGGAATAATTCTCACAATATCAGAAGGTGATGTATCTGGTTTAATAATAGGAGGAGTGATTGCAGCAATTTTCTATTTTGCTTTTGTTAAAACTAAAAAGCACACATTATCAATTGAATCTCCGAGTAATAAAATAGAAATTATGATAAAGGGCATGAGTCATGAAAATATTCTTGGATTTGTGAACGATGTAGAACAAGCAATTGCAAAACTTACTTTAAAATAAAGCCCAGTTGCAAACATTGCTATAAAGAATAAGGTTTAAATAATATTCTGACTTTGTAGTAAACACAGGCATGTGGGAAATAAAAAGACCTCTTAGGTCAGGTCTGCTTAAAACCACAAGACTAAATAAAACAAAAATTAAAAAATAGTTGGAATTGTAATTCTAATTTTCTTACTTTGACCAACCGTTCATTCATAAAAGCGGTTTTTTTAAAATGCAACCACTGACTAAACGTTCAATCATATAATTATGTCGCCAAGAACACCAGAACAATTTGAAGAAATAAGGGAAACGACCACGCACAAAATTATGGAAGTTGCTCTTGAGCTTTTTGCAAACGAAGGATATTTTCAGTCTTCGATAAGTAAAATTGCCAAAAAAGCCGGTATATCTAAAGGGCTAATGTATAACTACTTTGAAAGCAAAGAGGATTTGCTTAAAGCAATTATATTTCATGGGGTTAAAAGTTTAATGGAGTTTTTCGATCCAAATCACGATGGAATTCTAAGTAATGAAGAATTAATCCATTTCATAAAGCAAATGTTTAAAACTATACGGGAGCACGTTGTTTATTACAGATTGTATTTTTCATTAATGGTTCAAGCTCCTGTGTTAAAATTATTTGAAAATGAATTGTGGGCAATGTTCGAGCCTTTTTTCAAAACTTTATTCGAATATTTCGAACACGAAGGCTATGAAGACCCACAAGCCGAAGTTTACCTTTTTCAATCCATGCTCGATGGTGTAGGAATGACTTATGTTTCAGATCCGGAGAACTACCCTATTGATGCGGTAGAAAACAAAATAATATCAATGTATTCAAAAAAATCTTAAGAATTATGAAGACAGTTAATGTATTAAAATCAGGACTATTTGCAGTAATCGTTTTATTTAATTTATCATCGGTATTTGCACAGGATGCTAAAGATATTGTTAGAAAAGCCGATGCAAAATGGAATGGTGAAAAATCCAGTCAGGCAACAATGACAATGACAATTGTACGACCGACCTGGGAACGAACCATTCAATTTAAAATTTGGACATTGGAAAAAGATTATTCAATGACACTTATAACTGCTCCCGCTAAAGAAAAGGGTCAGGCATTTCTAAAACGTGAAACAGAAATGTGGAACTGGATGCCAACCATTAGTCGTATGATAAAGATGCCCCCATCGATGTTGGCAGATGGCTGGATGGGATCTGATTACACGAACGATGATATTTTAAAAGAATCTTCAATAGTAGTTGATTTTACGCATAAAATTATTGGATCGGAAACTATTGACGGTTGGGATTGCTACAAAATTGAAATGTACCCAAATGAAGATGCCGCTGTTGTGTGGGGCAAAATCATTAAATGGATTAGTAAAGATGAATATTTAATGATGAAATCAGAATATTTCGATGAAGATGAATATTTGGTTAAAACTGAATTTGGAACTGATGTAAAGCTTATGGATGGAAGAAAAATTCCTTCTAAAATCGAAATTATTCCTGCTGATAAGGATAATCAGAAAACAGTTGTAATTATTGATGATATTAAATTCAACGTGGCAATACAAAATTCGTTTTTCTCACAACAAAACATGAAACGCTTACGCTAATTATTAATGAAAAATAAACTATGCCATTTACCACTAAGTCTCATAGAACACGTAGAAACACTAAGCGTTTTCGTAACAAAACTTAGTGACCTTAGTGACCTTAGTGTCTAAGTGGTGCATTTTAGAATCGAACGCAGATCACTTTTTAATACGTTTAAAAACATATAATAATCATTTAAATTATGAATTTATTTTTTATGGCTTGGAAAAATCTTTGGAGAAATAAGCGAAGAACGCTGATAACAGTTGCATCGATATTTTTTGGTGTGCTAATTTCGACGATTATGAGCTCGCTTCAGGATGGAACTTACGGAAACATGATTGATATGTCGGTTAAGTTGTCATCAGGATATTTACAAATTCAACATCCTGAATATCAAGACAACAAATCAATAAACAATATTTTTGAACCGACTGATAAATTCATATCAGAGATTTCCGAGATTAAAGAAATAACTACAGTTGCAAAAAGACTAGAATCTTTTGCTTTACTCTCATCAGGCCCAAACACACGAGGTGGTGCAGTAATCGGTATTGAGCCCGAAAAAGATAATTTAACATCAAATCTTAAGAATTGGATTTCGGAAGGAGATTTTTTAAACTCCGGCGACCAAGGTGTATTGCTTACAGACAATATTGCCAAGCATTTAAAATTAGGAATCAACGATACCATAATTTTAATCAGTCAGGGTTATCATGGTGTTACGGCTGCCGGTGCATATCCTGTAAAAGGAATTTTAAAATTCTCCACTCCGCAAATGAATAGCTTGGGTGTATTTATGGATATCAATCTCGCTCAGGAATTTTATTCAACCGAAAGTATGATTACCTCGTTAATGATTATGGTTGATGATTATACCGATGTTGCTCCTGCTGCAAGAAAATTAAATCACTCTGTAAATGGCGATTATAATGTATTAACTTGGCAAGAAATCAATCCTGAAATTGTTCAATTTATCGATAGTGATAGATCGGGAGGGATTGTGATGAAAGCGATTCTATATATTGTAATCGGATTTGGAATTTTTGGTACCATCATTATGATGGTTGCTGAACGTAAAAGAGAACTGGGCGTAATGATTGCGGTTGGAATGCAAAAGTTTAAACTATCAATAATTCTTTTTTACGAAACAATTCTTATTGGTATTGTTGGTGTTTTTACAGGATTTTTAGGAAGTATTCCTATTATACTTTTCCTTGTTGGAAATCCAATTGAATTACCTGAAGAACTTGCTGAAGCTTACTTGCAATATGGATTCGAACCTTATATGTTTTTCGGAACAGCACCAAGTGTTTTTACAAACCAGGTATTAGCAATATTTATAATTACATTAATTATATCGCTTTACCCGATATTTAAGGTAAAGAACCTTAAGGTTACAAACGCTTTACGGGCATAAAATAATAGATTAAAAGATTTTAGTATCAAGTTTCAAGACAGAATATAAAAAAGCTAAATATGAATATCCAATTTATTCAAAGCGAGTTAAACAAAGGTGCTAAGCGGCTAAGATTTACAATTATCTTAGTAATTGAAATTATGCTACACTCTTTAATGAATAAAACCGCTAAGCACCTAATGCTTGATAATAATATATTACAAAATATACAAACAATTAAAAAATAAAATTATGATTTGGTCAGTATCATGGCGAAATGTATGGAGAAGCAAAACCAGAAGTCTGGTAATAATATCAGCTATCACTTTGGGCGTTTTTGCAGGAGTCTATACTATCGCATTTATGTTTGGTTGGGTTAATCAGCGTGTTGATAATGTTATATTGACAGAAGTGTCTCATATTCAATTACACCATGCAGATTATATGCAAACAAATGAAGTACACGATTATATTACAGATATAAATTCTATAAAAGATAATATTGAATCAAAACCCAATGTTGCAGGGGTGTCTACAAGACTTATAGCAACTTGTATGATTTCGTCGGCCGAAACCGGTTCCGGAGTGCAAATGGTTGGAATCAATCCCGAAAATGAGCAAAAGGTAACAAACTTACACAGCAAAATTATTGATGGTGCTTATTTCGAAGGTGTCAAAAGAAATCCAATAGTTATTGGAGAAAAACTTGCCAAGAAATTAAAAGTTAAGGTTAGATCTAAACTTGTGGTTACTGTTACTGAAATGGATGGAACACTTTCCGGTGGTGCATTCAGAGTTGCAGGAATATTTAAAACAGCGAATTCTACCTACGACGAGATGCGGGCTTTCGTAAGGATTGAAGATCTTCAAAACCTTATTAAAATTGAAGATAACGCAGGACATGAAATTGCAGTTTTAATGAATGAAAATAATATTGAAAATGAAATTGCAGATCAATTAAAATCGGAATATCCTGCATTGCAAACAATGACCTGGACAGAACTAATGCCCGATATGAAAATGATGAACGAAAGCATGAAATTTATGATGTACATTTTTGTTGTAATCATTCTTTTAGCTTTAGGCTTTGGTATAGTTAACACCATGCTAATGGTTATTCTTGAGCGTGTTAAAGAATTAGGAATGCTTATGGCTGTTGGAATGAATAAATTAAGAATTTTTTCCATGATTGTACTGGAGACCATATTCCTTTCATTAGTGGGAGGTGTTATTGGAATTGGATTTGCCGTATTATTAACATTAATCACAGGGAAAACGGGTGTTGATTTATCCTTATGGGCTGAAGGATTAAGCTCTGCCGGCTTTGATTCTATTGTTTATCCTGAAATTGGTTTTGACTCAGTTATTATTGTAACCATTTTAGTAATCGTAACTGGGATTTTATCATCGATATATCCTGCTCGAAAAGCAATTAAGTTAAATCCTGCTGAAGCAATAAGAATAGAATAGGTTGAATGTAGATTTTAGAAGTTAGAATAAAAAAATAATATTAATTTATCCAACTATGGATTTAAAAAAGCGCACAAAAGTATTTGCTTTAGAAATAATAAAAATGGTCGATTTATTACCTAGTTCAAAAATATCTTATGTAATAACAAATCAGATATTACGCTCGGCCACATCTGTTGGTGCAAACTACAGAGCAGTTACAAGAGCCAAATCAGACAAAGATTTCATAAACAAACTAAAAATTTGTGAAGAAGAGTCAGATGAAACAATTTACTGGCTAGAATTAATTGAAGAAGCTGGTCTTCTCAAAAATGAATTAACGAAAAAATTATTAAAAGAAGCAGATGAGTTAACGGCTATTTTTGTTGCAAGCATTAATACCAAAAGAGCTAAGATGAATCAAAAATAAATTTAGAATAAAGAAATACGATTTTTGAATAAAAAAGATTTTAAAACTTATACCATTGAATCTGCGTTCTAATATCTAATTTCAAAATTCTAAAATAAACACCAAATGTAGATAATAAAACAAATAAAAAGCGATTAAAGATCCAATTAACAACAATTTAAAAATATAGTCATGAAGGTATTAGAATTAAAAAATCTCGTTAAAATATATAATGATTCAGAAATTAAAGTAACAGCTGTTGACCATGTGGATTTATCTTTCGAACAAGGCGAATTTGCAGCTATTGTTGGGCCATCGGGCTCTGGCAAAACTACTCTTTTAAATATGATTGGAGGATTAGATAATCCAACGGAAGGAGACATTTTAGTTAACAATGAAAACATTAGAGAGTTTAGCTCGTCAAAATTAATCGATTTCAGATTACAGAATATAGGATTTGTATTTCAGGCTTATAATCTTATTCCTGTTCTTACCGCAAAAGAAAATGTTGAGTTCATTATGCAGCTACAAGGTAAAAAGAAAGCCGAAAGAAGCGAGCGTGCAATGGAATTACTTACAGCTGTGGGAATTGCAGACAGAGCAGACAGTCGCCCTTCAAAATTATCGGGAGGCCAACAACAAAGAGTTGCTGTTGCTAGAGCTTTGGCTTCAAAACCTAAATTTATTTTAGCGGATGAGCCTACTGCAAACCTTGATTCTAAATCAACCGAGACTTTACTTGATATAATGGAAACTCTTAATAAAGAAGAGAATATAACTTTTATTTTTTCGACACATGACCAGAGAGTTGTGAATAAAGCTCGACGAGTTATTACCGTAGAAGATGGCAGGGTTGTTTCGGATGAGAGAAGGAAATAGTTAGAAGATTCAGGATGCAAAAAATGATACAAGATAAAAAAAGGATGCAAGATGCAAAAAAAGATACAGGATGCAAGATTTAGGATGCAAAAAGGATACAGGATAAAAAGAGGATGCAAGATATAAGATGCAGAAAAAGAATGCAGGTTGCAAAAAAGAATACAAAAGGATTCAGGATGTATAAAGATATTATAGGAGAAAAAAATATTAACTATGAATTACAGGGATTTAGAAATATATAAATTGGCTTTTAAATTAGCGATTGAAGTACATAATTTAACTCTAAAGATTCCAAAATTTGAACTTTATGAGGAAGGAAGTCAGATTCGAAGATCATCAAAGTCTATTGGAGCAAACATAGTAGAAGGTTATGGCAAACGTTCATATAAGAAAGATTTTTTAAGATCCTTAACTATTTCTCATGCTGAATGCGATGAAACAATATATCATCTTGACATTCTATTTGCTACAAAATCATTAATCGATAAAGAAAAATACGATTACTTAAATTCTGAGTATATCAAACTTAGTAAAATGATATACAATTTCTCTCAATCGGTATTAAAAAAACATATATCAGATAAATAATCATTAAAGATGCATCCTGTATCTTATATCCTGAATCCAGAAAAAACCTTTATAAAATGAAAAAAACATCAATATATATTCTTCTCTTCTTTATTGCTCTAAACGCAAATAGTCAAGAAGAATCCCTTTTCTCAAACATGAGCCTAAATGGTTATGTAAAGTATATGAATTCAAGCACAATTAGTAATGTTGATTCTATATGGTTAATTGACAACTTGATTCATAATCGCTTGAATTACAAATGGTATATAAATGATAAAATTACGCTTGCTATTGACTCTAGAAACAGATTAATTTATGGAGATATGGTTCGCTTTATGCCAAATTATGCAGCTTCAGTGGAAGCTGATAATGGATTCCTCAACTTTCTAACAAATAACATTAGCGATGGAAGTTCATATGTTCTTAATTCTACTTTCGATAGGGCATATTTCGAATTCAACTCGAATAAATGGCTTGTGACCGTAGGGCGGCAGCGCATAAACTGGGGACAGGCATTTGCATGGAATCCTAACGATATCTTTAATTCGTATTCCTTTTTTGATTTCGATTATGAAGAAAGACCCGGAAGTGATGCATTAAGAGTTCAATATTATCCGAACTTTACTTCTGTTGCAGAAGCTGCAATTAAAATAGATAAAGACAATAATATTACTGCTGCCGGATTATATCGATTTAATAAATGGAGTTACGATATTCAAGTAATTGGAGGAATAATAGATTCTAGTGATTATGTAATTGGTGCCGGATGGTCTGGAAGCATAAAAGATTTTGCATTTACAGGTGAAGCTAGTTATTTTCATCCACAGGAAAATTTCTCCGATTCAACCGGAATTGTAATTGTTTCTGCCGGTTTAAGTTATATGTTTAGCAATTCATTAAATATCTCTATTGAAGGAAACTACAATGGTTATTTCGATAAACTTAATCTAAATAGTTTTAACGATTTATACTTTATACCATTATCTGTTAAAACCACATCATACAGTAAGTTCTCATGGTTTGGTCAACTTTCTTATCCTATACATCCCCTAATTTCAGGAAGTATTGCAGCAATGTATTTTCCATCCTTAGGAAATGGTTTTTTCATCATGCCCTCGATAAACTATTCGGTAAGTAACAATTTTCAATTTTCATTGTATGGACAATATTTCGAAGGCAATTTTGGTGAGCAATCCGATAAAATGACCATGTTGTTTTTGCGATTTGGGTATAGTTTTTAAATCCTTTTCAAAGACCTAACAGGTCTAAATTTTAATCAAAAGAATTTCTTGAGACTTTTCCGGGTTGTATAGAGGAGGGTTGTTTGGAAATCGGTGAAAGATATGAGATGCAATTTGGAAAAATAGAAGCAGATGAAGATCATATTGATTTTCTGATACAAAGTGTTTCAACAATGGCAGTTTAAAAGATTGTTCAAACGATAAAGATTGTAAGTGCATAATTTCATTAAAATAATTATACTCATTTTATCGGGACTAAATTTTTAATTATCAGAAATAGGAAATAAAGAATTTCAATTATATTATAAATATTCGGTTGAAATAATACTTCGAACTGAGGTAATTATAGATGTTAGTGTAATAGAGATTCTATGCTAAACAGTATTACAAGTAATAAACGCACCTACATATAAATAAAAACGACGTAGTTAAAAACTACGCCGAGTCGGTGATATATTTTTTATGATAACGTTAATTTATGAATTTAGCATTTCAAGAAATTCTTCTTCATATATTAGTTCAATTTCACTTCCTTCACTATTGTATTTCTCTATTTTTTCCATTTTTGAAGGGCCTGGAGACTTTCCTGAAATTGCGAAATTAGTCTTTTTTGTTACCCCGGAACCTATATTTGCTCCTAAGTTTTTTAATAATTGAGCGGCTTTTTCTCTTTTAATTTTTTGCAACACCCCTAAAAAAACTACTTTCTTATTGTTAAAGGGATTTTGTGGTTGACTGTTATCTAATTCAGGTTTTAATTCATTATTATTTCTTTCGGGATCTTGATTCGTATTTGAAAGAGATTTCTTTTGCCTTTTTTCTTTGCAAATATCCTTTTCTTTTTTATTCAGAAATTTCAAAAATATCTTTGCACAAGCTCTTGCATCACTTAGAGCATCGTGAGAATTTTCTATTTCAATATTAAATGCCCGGCATACTTCATCTAATCTACCTCCGGTTAATTTATATGTACAACAACAATCAAATTTTGGCACTTCAATATCGTATAATTTTAGTGCCTTAGTCAAGCAGTCAAGATTAAAACTTGTATTATGGGCAACAATATATTGATTTTGAATGTATGGTTTAATCTTATTCCAAACTTCCGGAAAAATAAGAGAATCCTTAGTGTCATCTGCACTTATTCCATGAATATTTGAATTCCATGCAGAATATTCATTATTTGGTGGTTTAATTAAATAGCTAATTTCTTCTGTAAATTCAGAATTTACTACTTTAATCAAACCTATACGGCAAATGCTCCACCGGTCATTTTTTGCAGTTTCAATATCTATGACTGTAAAATTCATATTAATTATTTAATTAAAATTGTTTATCATTAATTTCATCTTTCTCTAAATAGACATCTATTTTCTAATAGATATCTTTCTGCTTTTGGTATCTTCAACTTTAGTTAAGAAATACTTATAAACTTTTTAAATGCTTATTTTCAGGATAATGTTGTTTCAATAAACCAATGGAATTATCTTCGAGTGCCCAATATTGCTCTTTCTTTAAATAACTTTTTCCAATTGAATCAACTGAAGTTTTAAAATCCAGGAAATTGTTCGACTTTGCTCTATTATTTTCCCATTGAAGGGCTTGAAGGTTTATATCCTTTTCATCACCCCCAAACGATTCAGGGAATATATGATCGATCGCCCATCCCATTTTTTCTTCAGTACCGTATTTATCCCTTTGTATCCAAGCATCAGCAGAATCTTTACGATATATCCGGGTCTTTTCCATTAACAATTTTGGACTTCTCCCAAACAGTATTAATTTGTTCATCAGTAAAATTTGTCATGTTTTTTTTAATTTTTGTTTATTTTTTTAATTATAAAACTGTATTTCCATTTTATTTTATTGTCTTTGTAACATTCTCCATTTTCTATTATAGTTACTTCAGTAGTAAAAGAATATACTTTGCTTAAATCAATTTCATTTAGATCAATTAATACCGAATTGTCACCGTAGTTCGATTGTCTTTTTTCATTTTTATGGCAGTTTATTTCAATAAATAAAATATTGGTTTCGGAAAGATTAAGGTATACGCTCTTATTCTTTAAAAGCAGCTTTTGATTCACTATAACCTTATGCGTCCATTCACTACCATCACAATTAAAATAAATATTTGAGATAGATACTAGCTCTACTTCCAGTGTTTGCTGGCAAAATGAAATTAGCGAAGTGCTAATCAAGACGAAAATCAAAAGTATTTTTTTCAAAATAGCGCACATAATATTAAGTTAATTTAATACTTCGTTTCAAACCAACATGCACGTTCTTAATGGAAAGAGAGCGTAAAAATTAGATATAATATTTCAATTTACAAAATATTGGACAATAATAATTTGCAATTTAATCACCACTTTTTGTTTAAACGCTAGGTAAAATGTTTAATCACTAGGGGTTAACTAAAAATAAAGAAATATAAACGATGTTGAACTTATTTTTGATTTAATTTTATATCATGGTAATGTATTGTAAATTTCTACTTAGTTTTTCCATTTTTAGGATTAAAAAATAAAGTCTTATTTTAAAAAGTTGCACGATAATATACTTGCAAGGTGATTTTATTTTCAAACTAAACGTTTAAAGCAATCTGTCCCACTTTATTTTTTTTTGTTTAAAAATCGATAAATAGCATTAATACTTAAAGAAACGCCTTGATGAGGATATAAATATTCAATTGATTACTTACTCTATAGAAAAATTAATCTTGATATAACGAGATGACGAAACAGATTTTCTTCAATCTGATTGAAACCGATGCTATCATATATTTTTACACAAATAATTTTACGATCAACTGTTCGAATATCTCTATTGCTTGTGGTTTATAATTTTTGTTCAATTGCTTGATCTGTTTTTGATTTAAATAATTTGGGTTGAGCAGAGATTTTCTCTATTTTTTGATTAGCAAAGGATATAAACTCATCAATATTCTTCTGTGTGGCAGTGCAATACCAATTAAATTTCAAAATGAACTATAAATAATTTGAATTATTTTTTGAAGAAATATTAAGTGAAAAAGAAACAAATTATATAGCTTATTTTGGTGTTTAATTGGCGTAAGCCATTATTTTGTGAACTTTATAAGGATCATTAATATTCTGGAGAACCTGTAATGATTTGCTTCCTAAAATATTTTTTGATTTTGAAGATGATGTTACAATATGGATTTCAAAAAATGAAAACTACATTCCCCTTAGGATTCGGATTGATTTTAATTAAGTATTGCTGCATAAGTTAGATAAGTGTTCTTAGGAAACATTTTAGAAAAAAGACGAATTAAGAATTAAGATTAGGTATTTCAATGATTTACATTATTTTTGCAATATAACTAGTAAATTTATAAAAGCATGGCAGATACATCAGATTTTAAAAATGGATTATGTATAGAATATAATGGCAATTTATGTACGATTGTTCAATTTCAGCACGTAAAGCCAGGAAAAGGAGCTGCGTTTGTTAGAACAAAACTCAAAAATATTAAAACAGGAAAAGTTGTAGAAAACACTTTTAATGCAGGAGTTAAAATTAATATTCAGCGTATTGAACGTCGACCTTATCAATTTTTATATAAAGATGATTTAGGTTACAATTTTATGCATAATGAAACTTTTGAACAGGAAGCTTTTCAAGAAGAATTAATAAATGCACCTCAATTTTTAAAAGAAGGTCAGAATGTTGAGGCTGTATGGCATGCCGATACAGAAACTCCATTATATTGTGAACTTCCTCCATTTGTAGTATTAGAAGTAATATACACAGAACCTGGATTAAAAGGAGATACATCATCAAGTACATCGTTGAAATCTGCTCAGTTAGAAACAAAAGCTGAAATAATGGTGCCATTATTTATTAATACAGGAGATAAAATTAAAGTAGATACTCGTGATAGTTCATATGGTGAAAGAGTAAAAGAATAGATTTTCTTTTTGTTCGTATTTTTTGTAATTTTATTCAGATAAGAAAATAGCACTAATGGAACTTTCAAGTAAAGCATCAATAAATAGATTAAAGCTTTCTACTTTTAAGCTTGATACACTTCTTACAATTACACAGGCCATTAATGCGAATCTCTCAACAGATGAGCTGTTAAAGCGATATGAAATAATTTTACGTGAAGATTTAAACATTGGGAAAATTCTGATCTTTAAATACGATAAAGAATGGAATCTGATCTTAAGTTCAGGATGTTCAAATGAAATTATAAAAAGAATTGATGTAGAAAAGGATTTGTTGGAGCACGAAGAAATTTCATTTATTACTGCTTCGCCAAATCCTACACTTAGAGTTTTTGATAATGTTATTCCTGTAAGAAATAATAAAATCCCAATAGCATTTGTTTTAATAGGAGATATTGATGAGGAAAAAGAAGGTGTTAGTCCAACCATAAAACATCTTCATTTTATTCAAACCCTTTCAAATATAATAATTGTTGCCATTGAAAACATTCGATTATATGGAGAATCATTGAAGCAAGAAGCTTTGAAAAAGGAGTTAGAATTAGCATCTAAAATGCAGTCAATGTTAATTCCAGATCGATCTATACTTCCTCATAATGAAAAAATTCTTGTTTCTACTTTTTATCATCCGCACTTTGAAGTTGGAGGTGATTATTACGATTTTATAAAGTTAAATGAAGATGAGGCAGGATTTTGTATTGCTGATGTTTCAGGAAAAGGAATTTCTGCTGCATTATTAATGTCGAATTTTCAAGCTAATTTGCGTGCTCTTTTTACAGTCGACATGCCTTTGCAGGAAATTATAAAAAAGCTTAACGAAAGAGTTATGGCTAGTGCTAAAGGTGAAAAATTTATTACTCTTTTTATTGCAAAATACAATTACAAAACAGGCATTCTTGAGTACGTAAATGCCGGACATAATCCACCTATTTTTTACAATATAGTGAAAAAAGAAATGGTCTTTCTTCGCGAAGGATGCGTTGGAATGGGAATGCTTGACGAAATACCTACCTTAATTTCTGGAAGTTTAAGAGTAACTGACAAATCTAAACTCTTCTGTTACACAGATGGCTTGGTTGAATTAGTTGATGAGACAGGAGTTAGTTTTGGAACTAAACAAATAGAAAAGGATCTTGCTAACCCAAAAGACATTGACGAAAACATTAATACAATAATCAAGAAACAAAAAATACTTGAAGGAAGCACTGCAATTTTTGACGATATTTCAATTATCGGAATACAATTCTATATGTAATTTATTAATTGAAAATGAGTAAATAAATAAAAGCTCTTACTTTATTTTTAATATCAAAAACGCTTTAATTACCTGAGTTCCGCACTGTGACACCCAAATTAATAATTAATTAATCTCACCAGATATTTCTGCTCGTCATTCTATAGCAAGGTTTCTTTTGATATGTTGCCAGTATTGGGATCTGCAATATTTACAGAGTAAATTGTCTTTACAATTCCGATAGTTTGTTCAATGCTTATATCCATATTTTTATTGTAAAGTTGACATTCAAGTTCTTTGTAAACTTTTCACACTACTAAATTTATTGTAATATGTACTACTATTCTGCCCTGTAAGCTGTTAAAAAACGGTCTAATGTTTAAATCATACTTAAATACTTTGAATACTTTTCTATTCTTCATATCTATATGATCTTATAGTAGTTATATATGTAAAACTAATTCTTTCTTTATCATTCTTACTCAAAAAAGTGTCTGTTTTCAAACAGAGGTTTCAAATAGCATTTTAAAACAGAAGGAGAGGTTTATTTATTTTGAAACTTGACCAAGTAGTTTTAATTTGCCTAATTACATTTTAACACTTTATGAGTAGCCAAATCTGAAATGGGTCTCATAATCAAACTTGTTTTGATATTCTTTAATTTAATTGTTTAATATATTGCACAGAAACATAAAACGAAATATTTTGTTATTTTTGTTATAACAAAAAGTTGTAGGGCGTTTTGGCTAAAGTTTTAAAACATTGAAATGAAATAATTAGGATTTTCAAATTACCACTCGTTTTAATGTTCAAGTAGACAATAAGGATACTAAAGGAACATAAATAGCTTGGAAATTAATTGAATTTTATGAAGCGACAAGTGAAGCAAATTGCTTAGAAGTACTTTCAGATATTTATGGTGTTTTTGATGCAAAACAGGGCTAACAAGGTGGGTCGAATCTTCAAATAGAAAACACTTAACCCGATTAAAGAAGGAAAAGTAATGGAGTAATATTAATAAATTAAGCTTCAGCCCATTTATATTAATAATTGGCAAACAATACTCAAATGAATATAAATGATTGGACTTAC
The DNA here is from genome assembly GCA_013138975.1 of Bacteroidales bacterium. GTDB lineage: Bacteria > Bacteroidota > Bacteroidia > Bacteroidales > UBA12077 > UBA12077. The sequence goes on along the minus strand of WTBR01000106.1, from coordinate 42,979 downwards.
TCTTTTTTAGTGATGATTTAATTGGGGAGCAAGAATTAATATATATAGTTAGAATTGTTTAGTGCTTAGATAAAAAAATCCCTAATATCTTTTTTAAAAAGTGTTTGGGAATTGAAAAACATTTTTTTGCGAAGAATAGACATAATCCCTAAGTGTCTTTAAATGTTTGGGGTAAAACTTAATATTATAACATTTATTATGAAAAAACAGATTTTACATTTAGGAAAAGTCTTAACTAAGGCTGAACAAAAACAAATTAAAGGAGGGAAAATACCTACTGGAACTTTATGTTACAGCCCTGATATTATGCCAGGACCCAACTGTATTCTTCCTGCTTATTACGATTCTGATCAAGGATTGTGTTGTGTTGATGTTTAATTAATAATTATGCAAGGAGAAAAAAACTCCTTGCATTTTAAAATTAACAAGACTATTTTATATTTTGAATGCAATCCTGAAGTTGAAACTGAGACTGTAAACGAAAAAACTGGTGTAGATTTGTATTGCAAGAGCTGTATGATGGTAGACTATCACGCTCGATTGTGGAAGAGGCTTGAGGTGAAATCCGCTTTGTCTACTCGAACTCTTTCTGTTAGCACCAATTGTATCGCAACCTTTTTGGCAAAAAAAAGCTCTTAAAGATAAATCAAAAGTTAAACTGTGTTATGAGAACAATTAAAATATTAGGATTACCTTTTTTATTCATCATATACTTGATGATTTCAATCCCATTTCAAAGTTGTGATCCTGATGACGATGACAATGGATGTGATACTTGCAATATGGTTTATAAACCAAATATTTACATATATCCAAATGAACAAATCCAATTAACTGTAAAGCTTGATTTTCCAATGGGGGGTAAAATTGTAACATCAATTCCTGAATATGGAACGGGTTGGAATATTTCAGTTGACACAAATGGATTGATAGATAATACATATTCTTATTTGTTTTATGAGAGCACTCAACCTGATATTTGGCAACGAAATAGTGGCTGGATTATTAAAAAAATTGACCTGGAAACATTTTTCAGAGATAATATGACTAATTATGGCTTTTATGGTCAAGAAATAGACGATTTTATTGACTATTGGATACCTAGGCTAGATAATTACCCTTATTTTTCCATTTGTCCACAAACAGCAGATTTAATAGACGATGTAATAGAACTTAGTTTTTCAAAACAACCGGATAATGTACTGAGACTTTTTTATGTTATTAGAGCTTACGATGTTTTGCCAGAAAAATTAGTTGAACCAACAATTAACAGCTATAAGAGAGAAGGTTATTTTATTACGGAATGGGGAGTAATATTAAAATAAAAACAGCTGCTAACAGGTTTCAAAAACCTGTTAGATCTAATCTTTTAAATTATTATATGCATATTTTATACAAATGATATCAGAAGCTCTGTTTTTTGTTGTTGGATTTGTGATTTCACAAACTGTACCGTTTGCCGGTACAAAAAAAGAGCTTGTATTATACAAGCTCTAATTAATTTATAAAATTATAGGTTTTCAGATAATACTATTAATCAGCATTTTCATTTATACATTCTTTTAATGCTAATATAAAATTCCGAGCTGTTTCAATATCCGGAACATATATATTTAGTGAATTTAAATAGCTTTGTATTTCTCCGTCTTTATAAACTTTAACTACTTTTGAGTTAAAATTTGTAACTAAATTTATTGATAATTCTATCCCTGAAATATCATATTTTACACTATTCGGATTAACATCAGATAAATTAAACTCATAAATAAATTCAGTTCTTTTTTTATCTGTTATTTCCATTAAGGTTAATCGCAATTTGTTATTATCCTCAGAAACTCTTTCCAGAACCTGATTATATGTTTTTCCTTCAAAAGGAATTTCTACTGTATTTTCAATAAGCCAGTTAACTTTACTATTTAAATCACTTTCCGGTATCACTCGTACAATGTTTTCTTCACAAAGAGGTATTGCTTTTTTTAATAGATGCATTAACAAACGTGCATTTTCGTAATCATCACATAATATATCCAGCTTGTCAGTATAGTTTTTCTGAACATCGTTTTCTATTACTTTTATTAGTTTGTTTGCTCCTTTGGTTTGCATATTTATAAATATCTTTTTCCCACTTATTTTGTATTTCAAAGTATTGTGGTTAAAATCCGATAAATTAAAATTATATTTTGTGTCAACTCTCTTTTTTGTATCATCTTCAAGAACACTCAAACTTGTAATACAAGCATTTTCAATTGATTGATTTATTGTAGAATTTTCAATCACAGTATTTATAACATTTTTACTAAGTAATTCAGTTGCTTGATTTAAGGAACTAATGTCAGGTAAAGAATTTTTAAGGTTCTTTTCTGCTTCAGGTATTATTAGAGACAAAACATATCTTAAATCGCTTGCATTTTCTATACTATTTGCAACAATTGATACTTTATATGTATAATTGGCCTGAGTATTATCTTCCTTGCATTTAACAAACTTTTGCTTGCCTTTAATTTCAAATACAACCGAAAAAACAGCCCCTTTAATCTCAAAATTAACCGAATTAACATTTATATCTGCTAAGTTAAATTCATAAATGTTGGTTTTTGTAGATTTTTCGGTTGTAGTTGTTGCTTCCAGGTTTAGCTTTGCTATTTTTAAATCATCTTTACTTAATAATTGTTGGTAAGTCACATCATTTATACTTACATCTCCAACATTTTCTGTTAGCCAATTTAGTTTCTCTTCATAGCTATTTAAGTTGAACTTATTATCCAATATTTGTTTTGCAACAGGAATTATATTTTTAATTTGATCTTTAATTTTTCGTGCATTATCAATATCAACAGCACTAATTTTTAAGATTTTAATATAAGTGTCTAACTCTCCATTTTTATATTGTGTAATTAATTTCTGATTATTGTTGGTTATTAATTGCACGAAAATTTTATCCTTTTCTGTAATTTCCCTTACCATAATAGGGTCAATATCGGCAAGATTAAATTCATAAATATATTCTTCCCTATTCCCTTTTTGGTCAATCTCATTTACGCTTATACTTATAACTCCGGGTTTAACATTTTTTACTACTTGTTCAATGGTTTTCTTTGATGTAGTAACCGTTTGGATGTTTTCAGTTAATTCATTTATTAGTGTATTAAATTGATCTGTTTGAGAAAATAGATTGACAACACTAATATTGAATAAAAAGACGCTTAATAATATTATTTTAATCTGCTTCATATTGTATTTTTTTTAATTTGAATTCTAAAGTTAATCAAATTTAAAATATTATTAAAATCTGTTTATCTTCTGTAATATTTTTTTAAAAAATATTGAATTAATAAGTCAGGATTTTGCTACGGACAATTGTTTTCTCTGAAAGCTTAAATAATATTCTGACTTTGTAACATATACAAGAATTTTGGGATAAAAAAACCTGTTAGGTCTGATTGATTTATTTTTTTAAATATATTGAATTATCAAATCGATAATATCTTAATAAAAATGAATAAACGTAATGATAAAGCTAAGAGCCAAAATTATAGGGCCAGATAAAACTATGAAATAAAGAATTCTTTATTTCATAGTTTTAGTTTTTAGTAATTTATTTAGATGTTATTCTTTATTTCCGCTCAAGGTACCAGTTGTTAGATCACTAATAAGGCTTGCCCTAAAAATACCGGATTCATACACATTTCCTATAAAATTATAATCGACATTATTTATAGTTTCTTTAAAATTAAAAAAACCATCGCTTAAAACTCCTATACTTCCTGTTACACTTATAAAATTATCAATATCAATATTTATTTTTGAGCCTTCTATGGTTGCCGTAAAGCTAGTGTTCCACATTGAGTAATCACTTATATTAACAAAATCACAAGTGCCAGAATAACTGCCATTTAAAGGACTTGGAGGTGAAACTTCATCATCTTTATCACAAGATAACATTACTAATACCGCCATAATGGCTACTGCAAAGAATTTAAATTTTTTAATCATCGTTTTCATAGTTAATTTATTATTTTTAATTTTTTTATTAAATACCTCTTAATTCCGGATATCCAGAATTTCCCATTTCCCATATATTATTGAAATCCCAACCCGTATAAGTCGATTGTGTTTTCATTTGTGCTTGTGTGCGTATTAATGTTGAGGATTGCGAACCGCTACTATTTTGTTCCCAGTAACAAGAAAAAAGGTTGATTTCGCTATCTGTAAAACCATTGTTACCCGATTCACCAACAGAGTAACAGTTTTTTATATAGTGGATCGAACCACTAGATGATTTACCAGCAAAACCTCCGGTGTTTGCTCCTCCAGAAACATCTCCATGTGCATAGCAATCTATTATTGTATCACAAGCATAAGCAGTAAAACCGCCCGTATACTCTCCCCCTTGCACTGTTGTGTTTGTAAAACACTGTTGATACTTTGCTATAGGGTGGATTGATGATATGCCTCCTGAAAAACCACCAGTATAATATTGACCAATTATTGTACTTGTAGAACTACATTTAGTAAAAGATGATGGATGAACATTATTCGTAGCTCCCACTTGTCCCACAATGCCCCCAATATACTGGTTACCCTGCACATCAACATAAGCATGACAGTTTTCCACTGAAGCAGACTTAGCTGCTCCAATAAGACCACCACAATTATCGGTTCCTATTATTGTGCCATTTGAAATACTATTAAAAAGTTCAGTATTGTCAGACATCCCAATCAGCCCACCAAAATTATAAGTTTCTCTATTTAAATTAGTATTACGATAAGTTATTTCAACATTACTTTCACAGTCAGATAAGCTTGTACAATTAATTACACCTGAAATACCACCAATATGGGCTTCGCCGGTGAGCTTTCCTGTATACAAACAACCTACTATACCTTGTTCAGAATACCTACTCATTTCTGAAAACTCATCATTAAATCTACCACAGATTCCACCTATTGACCATGAGCCGGTAATATCCATTGTAGATTCGCAATTTAAAACTTCAGAATGTGAAGCTCCTCCACAAATGCCTCCCAGATCAGAATCACCATTATTTATTTGTCCACTTGTTTTACAATCGTTAATTGAAGAATTTTCAGTTCTACCTGCAATACCACCGGCATTCAACCCATAAGGCCAGTTTACTGAGTAAGTTTCATGATTAAGTTTCTCGAGGATTATAGAACCATTAAATTTGCAATTTATAATTTTAGAATCTTCACTATGGCCCACAATTCCACCACCGTCTAGGGAAGCTGAAATATGCCCCTCTACATTACAATTTACAATTTCACTATTTTTGCAAGCTCCAACAATACCTCCAACCATATTAAAACCAACATTATTACAATTAACATTAAGGTTCTTAATAGTTGCATCTTGTAAATTGGGAAACAGACCTGTATGTGCCGATTCATTTTTCTTATAATACGAATCATCACTTGTTCTGTTATTTAAATTCAGTCCCGAGATGGTATGGTTATTACCATCGAACGTTCCCATAAAACAGTTCGTGTAAAATATTGAATCATAGTAAATATTTTCATAAGAGACAGATATTTCCTCACTCAAACCAATCTGTAGAGATGATGATTCAAAATCATCTGTAGCTTCATACGACAAATCAATATCATTGGCTAGTTGCAAGGATATTCCTTCGTAAGTTTTACCTGCATTTACCGAATCGGCTAAAGCTTTTAAATCAGAGTAGTTTTTTATTAAGTATGGAGAATCGGCTGTTCCGTCGCCTTTAGAAGGAGATAATTCATCATCGTCACTACATGAGAAAAACATAAAGATGGCCATTATGGCTACTACAAAGAATTTAAGTTTTTTAATCATTGTTTTATTTTTTAAAGTTTTGGTTTCTGTTTTTATAAAACATAGAATTATCTATATGAGTCAATTGTTATATGTAATTAATAATTGTTTATAAAAGTGGGAATAATTGGTAGTTTAAAAAATACTCAATATTGAGTATTTTTTGTTTGAAATATTTTTTGTTTTTTAGTAATTATATTCTGTTTCAAAAATAGATTAATGAGGCTTTTGATATTCTTCAAAAGGTAAAAATGAATGGTCATAATGTAAAAACCACCTAAATTTAAATATTATTAATTCAAGGTATTTTGCTAATATTACAGTCGATTAAAATTTAATAATCTGTAAATGAGTATCAGTTATATTATTATTTTGTTAAGCCCTATTTATGTGCCCTTAGTAATTTCGGCTCTTTTGTTTTTTCAATTTGAGAAAAGAAGTTTTTCGAAACAGTTTTTAGGTGTTTTCATGATTAATACTACAATCGTATTTGTTGGTAACTTTTACTATTTTACTCAGGATTTTAATACTTATGCATTAATGCACCCTTTGCACATTTTCGTGGTTTTAATGATTTATCCCGGCATTTATACTTATACGTCATCTCTTGTAAGGCGTAATTTTAAATTAAAACAACATTTATGGCATTATGCACCGGCTTTGTTTTATTTGATAATAACATCCTTTATATTTTTCCTTTTACTTAATTCAGAAGAACGATTTTATTTTTTGTCAGAATATCGTCATTTCCCGGATTTTAGTATGCCGATTTTAAAAATTCTTTTTATAATTCGAATATCAAATATGGCCTTATTGTTTGGGCAAATCTTTTTTTATGGCTATCGTACATTTAAACTTATGCGGAAACACCGTAATGATATTGAAAATACTTTTTCCAGCCCTAATAAATTTCGCTTAAGCTGGATAAAGAGTTTTAATATCTTGTTCTTTTTTACAGCTATAAGTAGTATTGGTTTTTATGCAATTGATCCATCAAAGGTGTTTGGTAATGAGTTGGTTTTGGCTGTTCCCTTATTTTGTTTTTCAATAGCTATTTGGTTTTTTGGAATAATGGGAATAAATCAACAAATATTAATTATTGAGGATATTGAAATAGAATTACTCTACGAGGAAATACAGACGGATAGTAATCTTTTGTTTCAACAAATCACAAGCTATTTTGAATTGCAAAAGTCTTTTTTGGATGCAGATTTAAAAATATTTGACTTATGTAAAAAGATAGGCAGTAATCGCACCTATATTTCAAATGCAATAAATGAAAACGCCGGACTAAACTTTAGCGGGTATGTGAATAGCTACAGGATTAAAGAAGCAAAACAAATAATGAAAGAAAACCCTTTGTGTACGCTTGAAGTTGTTGGAGAACGGGCAGGTTTTGGCTCATTAAGTTCTTTTACCAGGGCATTAAAATCAGTGAAACCATAATTTCAGGAACGATAGTGAAGTGAAAGTATCCGGTTGAACTGATCCCGTTCAATCGGTATTTTTACACATAAGAGTTTTTTATCTTTCAAGGATTCAATTAGTCCTATTATCTCATTATAATCCAATGCATTTAATCGTTATTATCTATGATATCAATTATGGATTGCCTTTCCCTATTAATTGTAAGTTTTGTTACGTCGGGTCGAGAGTAATGTCCTACAGAATCAAAGTTCTGTCTTTCTTCTAGTACTCTATTAAAATCAATAGTCGAAATAATTAGATCTTCTTTATCAGTAATTGGTGAAACAATCCATTCTCCATCGGGGCCGGCAATGCATGATCCACCATTTGCTAATATAGCTGGAGAATTTTTAAGAATTTCTTCCAGATGTGGCGTATCTTTCGGAAAATCTTCGATTTTCATTAAGCTGGAAACTGAAACCACAAAAGAACGGGATTCTTTAGCAATAAATTTTGTAATGTCAACTGTGTTGTCTTCAGAACCCGGCCAAACAGCAATATGTAGGTTTTCTCCTAAACCATAGAGTGCAGTTCTTGCTAAGGGCATCCAATTTTCCCAGCAATTCAACCCCCCAACGCAAAAGTTCTTTAAATCATGAACTCTCAATCCATGCCCATCACCCGGAGCCCAAGTTAGTCGCTCTTCGTAAGTCGGTTGTAGTTTTCTGTGTACAGATTTAATTTCACCTTCACAATCAATGTATACCAAAGAGCAGTAAAGGCTATGTCCACCTCTGTTTTTTGCACGTTCTATGATGCCTAAGTATATGGCGATATTATTACTTTTTGCCAGCATGCAAATTTCATCAAGTTCACCAGACTCTATTTGTATAGCGTTTCTGATGTAATGAGCATGTATCTCCTTTTGAATTTTTGAATTAAACTTAGCTCCATTTGTCATCGACAACCAAAAGGGATATCCTGGAAGCAATCCCTCACCAAATACTATAAGTTCACATTTTGCATCTCCGGCTTTCTTAATATAGGCTTTTACCTTTTCAATCGTCTTTTGTTTATTTAACCAAACGGGAGAGATTTGAGCCATTCCTATTTTAAGGGTATTTTCCATATAGCTTTCTTATTGGATTTTGTTAATAAGTTGTGTAGACAAGGAGGATTTCACCTCAAGCCTTTCTTGTTATACAAATTTACTAAAAACTGTATAAACTCTGATAATTTGTAAATAAATAGCCGCCCAGCCGCTTAAAGCGGCTAGGCGGCTATCCACATAATGTAAAAAGCAATTTTAAAAACACCAGGTATTTTCTCAGTAAGTTGATTATCAAATAATCAGACCTAACAGATTTTTAAAACCTGTTAGGTCTAGCGGCTACTTTCCCTGCCATTACTTATACAAATTACTAAAGCAATTTTTTATTATGCATTTCCTGAATTAAAATTTCTAAATTTTGTTTTACCGTCAAAGTATTTGGATGCTCACTGCCTAAGGCCTTATTAAATATTTTTACAGCCTTTTCTAATAAGGCCTTTACACCATTATAATCCCCGAGGTCTTGAAGTACTAATGCCAAATTCGAATAACTAACTGCCGTACTTGGATGCTCTTTACCAAAATTTTTCTCAGTAGAAATGAGAGCCTTTTCTAATAAGGCCTTTGCACCATTATAATCCCCGAGGGCTTGAAGTACTAATGCCAAATTGGAATAACGAACTGCCGTTGTTGGATGCTCTTTACCAAAATTTTTCTCAGCAGAAATGAGAGCCCTTTCTAATAAGGCCTTTGCACCATTATAATCCCCGAGATCTTGAAGTACGGTTGCCAAATTGGAATAACGAACAACCGTAGTGGGATGCTCTTTTCCAAAATTTTTCTCAGTAGAAATAATAGCCTTTTCTAATAAGGCCTTTGCACCATTATAATCCCCAAGGTCTTTAAGAACTACTGCCAAATTATTTTGAAGTTTTGCTATTTTATTATCCTCATTAAAAGAAAACTGTTTTAACAGATTATTCCCGAAAACAGCCCAAGGGAACTTATCTATTGGATTGTCTTTTGACTGGTCAATTAATAGCAAATTACTTATTGATTCAATTAATGGTTCAATATCACCGAAAGGCATGTCTACCGAGTGTTTAATGACATCGCCTATAATTCTGTGTAATTTATTCTCGCATGTTGTTTCATTATAGAGAAGCCAGCCTTTAGCAACTAATTTGGATAATATTTTTTGAATTTTGTATGGCTTATCATCAATTGTAGGTAACAGAATTTCTGCAATAATATCGTAACTATGAAATTGAGGAGGTAAAAAATAAAACTGTTTTAAAAGCCACATTTCATCTTCACCCAATTTGCTCATATCAAAAATAGAAGATAAGTAGGATGTTATTTTAATGATTTTCCCATCAGCATGCCTCGTATTTACTTCTACAGAATAGTCTTGCACAAGAGTATTTACTGTTTTCTGCACATCTAATCCGTCGTTTTGTGCTGTTTTAGCAAGGATCTCAATAGTTAAAGTATGGAATTCTAATTCTCTAACTATTTTCCGAATATCATTATCCGAAATGTTTTTTCGTTTATAGTAAAGTTTAAAGAGTTCAAGCGCTTGTTCTTCATTCAAAAAATCCAGTTCTTTTACATCAAAATCCTCTATTTTATGCCTTGATGTAGTCAAAATATGCCAATAGGGAGGGTGAGGTAAATAATCACGAAATTGCACAAGGTCTTCTTCCGCATTGTCTATAATTATAAGTGATTGCTCATTATTCTTATGAGGAAGACTTTTTAATGCTATAATAATATCATTGAAATACTCCCGAGGTGTTTTGCCTTCTAATGAGATTTTCAAACTTTCTTTTAATCCCGGAGTATTTATAAAATCAGCAACAAAATCATCGGAATTGATGCTAATCCAGACCAGGTATTTGTATTCTTTATAATACTCGGTTATGTACATTTGAGCTAAGGTTGTTTTCCCTATTCCTCCCATCCCGTTAACCAATACTAGTTGTTTGTTCTGCAGTAGTCTTTGGCGTATATCAGTTAAATCGTCTTCTCTTTTTACTATTTTATCACCTAATAACAATGGAAGTCGTGCTGTTAATTCTTTGCCCGCTTCTCGCTGTAGAGAGGAAGAATCCAATTTCTGTATAATCGTTTTGGTGTCGTTTTTAATTTTTCCGGTGTCTTCTTTAATAGCATCAAGCTTATTAATAACCCTATCAATCTTGTCTGAATTAGAAAATATTTTTTCTTTGTAATTTTCGTCAACAAACTTTGTTTTCAATAATTCATCAGAACGGACTTTCTCTAAAAAAAGATTAAAGAAGTCTGATAATTCCTCGGCACTTGGTTTTATAATATTAGGGTTCTGTTCGAAATTTTGCACAAGAAGCTCTGCTGAGTCACTTTCGAATAATATGTATGTACTAAGAGCATCGAGTAGTTCCTGCGATTGGTAAAATGGAAATTTATTTGCCGGATGTTTAGTATGTCTATTCGCCTTGTCGTATTCTTCTATTGTCTCATATATACATTTATACAATCTATCTTTATACCTTATGGGAGGGTTTATTTTGTGCCAAATACGTTTATGCCAGATTTCTTCTGAAATGATCTTTCCTAATATTTTATCTCCAACATATATAGCTATTAATTCAATTATCATGTGCGCATTTATTTTAAAATTTGCTGTAACTTGTTATTAAACAAATGTAACAAAACCATTCGTTTTATATACGCATACGAAATGCTAAACAAAGAGTTTAAGGAATCTATAAATAAGTAGTTTTCTTGCTGGTACTAAGTAAGATAAAATGTTTTACAATAGATTTTGTTCCTGTTAAAGTGTTAAACTGTTGTTTAATTAAAAAAATGACTAGAATTCAATTGGTTTATTAGCTTGAGCTTATCCCAAAAGTAAAAAACAAGAATTAATACTCTTTAATTCCTTTGTGCACCTTTGAGTCTTCTTTGTGAACCTCTGTGTAATAGATTTTAAAGCTATACCGCAAAGGAGCACAAAGGACTCTCGAAGTTTCACAAAGAATTTTTGGACAGCTTTTTACGGATTGTAAATCATTGATAGACTTTTAGATTCTTTGACATCCCGATAACTATCGGGACAGAATGACAACAATTTAATGGCCTTTTATCGGAAATTACTTTAAAAAATGCACCTTTTCTATTAACACAAATCTTGTTTTTTTAAATAAACTAAACTTTTCTTGTTATGCTTTGTTTATATAATTATAAACAAACAAGATTGTTAAAATGGGAAATTACAAACTAATACTATTTATCATGCTAAGCTTTTTGTCATGCAAAAACAATGAACCTCTCGAAACTGTAGAAACCGTAGAAATTAATAAGTATTTAGGCGAATGGTACGAAATAGCGCGCTTACCAAATGGCTTTGAAAAAGGGCTTGAATGCGTAACTGCAACATACAGCATTAAGAATAATGGAAAAATTGAAGTTTTAAATAAGGGATTTTTGATTGAAAACAAAGGTGAAAGTAAAACTGCAAAAGGAGTTGCATGGGTTCCAAAAACAAAATACCCGGGAAGATTGAAAGTAAGCTTCTTCAGGCCTTTCTCAGGAAAATATTACATTATTGCTTTGGACAAAGATTATAAGTATGCCTTGGTTGGAGATCCATCGAGAAAATATCTTTGGATTCTTTCCAGAACAAAAATGTTAGATGATTCTATTTATACTAATTTACTGGAAATAGCGCAAAAGCATAAATTTGATACGAGTACAATCATAAAAGTTAAGCAGGATTGTAATCATTAATTATTTTCAATGACAAAAATATTAATTACAGGAGGAACCGGACTTGTAGGACAGCATCTTAGCAAGATGCTATTAAACAAAGGATATGAAGTAGCCATACTTAGTCTTTGTAAGAAAACGCCAAATACTGCGTTTCTCTCGTGTTGTAAACAGTCACTTACAAAAGTAAGCTCCTTGGTTTCCAACACTTCGAAAGCCTTGTCTTTGACGCTTTCTTATCAAAGACTTGAAAAAAAGGCTGTTTACTTACCGACACTACCTAGCAGGACAAAAAGTATAGATAATAAGATCCCCGTGTTTTATTGGGATATAAACAATAATATAATTGATAAAGAGGCTATTAACTCTAGCAATTATATAATACATCTTGCGGGAGTAAATATTGCAGGAAAAAGGTGGACAAAAAACCAAAAACAAGGAATTGTTGATAGCAGGGTAAAATCAACAGAATTACTTTTTAATAATATCGATCCAAACCATAATTTAAAAGCATTTATATCTGCATCAGCAATAGGACATTACGGGGCAATAACATCGAATCATATTTTTACCGAAACCGATTCATCTGCGGATGATTTTCTTGGAGAAACATGCAGATTATGGGAAGATAGTGCTAACAAATTTCAAAATCTTGATATTAGAACTGTTAAGATTAGAACAGGATTAGTGCTTTCAAAACAAGGTGGTGCATTATCCAAAATGATCAAAGCCTTTAAATTAGGAATTGGATCGGCATTAGGCAGCGGAAAACAATACATGCCTTGGATACATATTGATGATCTTTGTGAGATTTATATAAAAGCTATTGAAGATTCCGAAATGAATGGAGCATACAATGCAGTGGCGCCAGAACACATTAACAATATTGCGTTTTCTGAAAAAATAGCAAAACAGCTCAAAAAGCCATTTTGGGCTTTACGTATTCCTGAATTTTTATTCAAATTACTTTTCGGTGAAATGGCTGATATTCTTCTAAAAGGAAGTCGGGTTTCTTGCGATAAAATAAAAGCTACGGGATATAATTTTAAATATCCCACTTTAAAAAGTGCATTAAATAACTTGCTGTAAGTTATTAGTAATTATAAGGCTAAAGATTCTTCTAATTCCAGTCGAATTGCTTTATTATCTCCATCAACAGCTGCAAAAGTAAAAACGGCATCAACAGCCAAAAACTTTTTATCAGTATACATTTCCTCTACATTTATTTCCACCTGAATATCAATTTTTACATTGCCCACCTTTATTACCTTAGCCGTAATTTCGGCAATTGTGCCTGATTTAATTGCATTTCTAAAATGAATTTTCCCGGTAGAAACTGTAACCATTTTCATTCTGGTAAACCTGGTAGCGGTTATATATGCAAGCTCATCCATCCATTGCATTGCAATTCCGCCAAACAAAGTATCATGATCATTTAAGGTATTGGGAAATACAACTTTATATTGTTTTGATTCTGATTTATTAATTCGTTCTGTCATTCTTTTAAATATTTTTTCAAATATATTAAAAAACATTTTATTATGAACGTAGGTTCATTATATTTGCAAATTAATTTTATAAACGTGTTAATGTGAGCACCATAAACAATGGCGAGACCTGAGAAATGTAGAAAGATTTGTCATCCACCAAAAATGAAAGGATTTAAACCTTTTGGTATGCAATCGTGTAAGGCAGAATCAATTATTTTATCATTTGAAGAATACGAAAGTATAAGGTTAGTTAGTTATGAAATGCTTTCGCAAGAACAAGCTGCAGAGCAAATGAATGTTTCTCGTCCAACATTAACACGCATTTATAATAAAGCAATAAAGTCCGTCTCAAAAGCGCTAATCGAAGGCAAATCAATAAAAATTGAAGGTGGAAATTATGAATTAGATAATGAATGGTATAGATGCAGAAAGTGTCACAAATTAATAGAAGGCCTTGAAAATCACGTGAAGTGTGGTGACTGCTCTGACTATAATAAAGAGGAATTAATTAATTTAAATAGCTAAGTTATGGCACATTTAAATCATAAAGGACCAGATGAATCAGGCCCAAAAACAGGAAGAAAACTTGGAACTTGTAAAAAAGATGAATCTGAGCAAAATGAAATAAACGTACTTGGTGTAGGTCAGGGATTAAGACGAAAATCCGGAGGAGGAAAAGGAAAAAAGAAAAGATTACAATACAATAAGAATGTTTAACAATTAATAAAAATACGAATGAAAAAAATAGCAATACCTATTACAGCAAATAATCAAATTGACGAGCATTTTGGACATTGCGAATTTTATGGAATATATTCCGTTTCCGATGAAAATACGGTTACAGATGTACAGACACTAAAATCGGAACAAGGCTGTGGTTGCAAATCTAATATTGCTAGTGTTTTAGCTCAAAACGGAGTTACAACAATGCTTGCAGGAGGAATTGGAGCAGGTGCAATTAGTGTTTTAAATAATCAAGGAATTCAAGTTGTTCGCGGATGTTCAGGTGATGCAAAAAGTATAGTAGAACAATATGTTGCCGGAAATATTAACGACAGTGGTCAAAGTTGTTCAGAACACGAGAAACATCATCAAGATGGACATGATAACGGTCATTCATGTAATCATTAATAGAACCCTAGTAAATTAATTAGAATTAGAATTAGTAGAAAATTATTAATGATTCAACCTAACAGGTGTTAAAACCTGTTAGGTTTTTAAAACCTAACAGGTCTAAAATTAGTAAGTAATAAAATTGGATTTTCTCAAATCATATTTCTCATTATTACTTAAATCTTTTTTGTTTTCGAAAACCGCTTTTTCCCAATCACCATACATTGGATTTGGTAAAATAATAAACTTAGTTCCAAAGTCTTCTTTATTCTCATCAACTGTATTGAATCCAAAATTTGTTGATCTGTCTTCAAAAATTTCCGAGAAATCAAGTAAGTTGTCACCAATAAGTAATACGATCTCAAATTTTGAGAGAACAATTTCTCTTCGAGGTTTTTTGCTTCGTGTATCTGATTTTAATAATAAATGAGAACTATCAGCAAATGCAAAATTTTCTTTTTGTAGGTTTTTTAAAGTAAGATCAAATACATCGACGCTTCTGTTCGAAATATAAAATACCTCAATTCCTTTTGATTCTGCATACTTTGAGAATTCAACAGCTCCGGGTAGCGGTTTTGCATTAATTTGCGAGCACCATTCAGTCCATGTTTCTTTAGTATAGCTTTTCCCGGTAATAATACAATTTGCCTCATATGGACTATTATCCAGCATTGTTTCGTCAATATCTACAACAACAGCTTTTCGGGTTTCGGTATTTTCTGCTGTAATCATATCTACTCTCAATTTAGCCCAATTAAAGCATTGATAATATATCGCTTTCATCTCACCAGATTTCTGATACCAAAGCGCTGACATTATTAAGTGATCTTGTGATTTATTTTTATCAAGATTGGCTTGTTTGCATGAATTTAGCATTATTGTAAATCCAAGAATTAAAATTATTAACTTTTTCATGATATAAGTGTTTATTTATTACTTAAATCTGCAAAGCGTGCCACGGATTTATTATTAATTAACCCTGGTACGGCTAATTACTTAATATTTAAATGAATGAAAATTTATTTGCAGATATTTAATATTATTAAATTATAAAGTTAGTTATTAATTTTACTTTACAAATTAGACTTTTGAAGTGATAATAACTAACTACGGCAGGTATGCCTGTGAAACAAAAATTCAAGCAATCTGGGCTTTAGCCCACAAGATGCTTTATTTTAAGGGCTTAGTGTACTGTACTTTTATAGAAGCTTTCCAAAAAGTCAGAAAGTTGTCTATGCTTCGACACGCTCAGCATGACAATACTCTGCAAATCAGCTTGTAACACTGAGCTTGTCGAAGTGTTTTTATAATTTTAGTTACTTTTTGGACATCCTCTTAGTCAAGCGAACATTAAAGTCGTAAAGAGAATTAATTAAATTCGTAAAAAACACATTTAGCCTGTAACTTTTAATAAACTCGAACGTCATAGATTTGAATTGGAATAATTTTTAATGACAGTTAGCGAATATAATAAGAGTGTTGATTTGTTTTCTGATGGTATTTTTCGCTTTATCTTAAAGAATATAAAAGATGAAGATGAGGCAAAAGATATAGTACAGGATACCTATGAGAAATTATGGATAAAAGCTAGCGATGTTTCATACTTAAAAGTTAAGTCATATTTATTTTCCACGGCTTATCATACTATGATAGATAAAATCAGGAAAAATAAGCGAATGACAAATATAAGTGATTACAATGATGATTTAGCAACATATACAGACACTTACAATGGATTAAATGAAGTGTTAGATGAAGCTTTAAAACAATTACCAGATGTTCAACGATCGGTAATATTATTAAGAGATTACGAGGGATACGCATACAATGAAATTGCTGAAATAACTAATCTGTCTGAATCGCAGGTGAAAGTTTACATATATAGAGGACGCTTAGCACTTAAAAAATACATTGGAAGTATTGAAGCATTAGTTTAAATAAAACTTAATAAATGATTGATATTAACATAAATAATTACGAAGCATATTTGCTAGATCTTGCAGAGGGAGAATTATCTTCAGCTGATGAGAAATTATTGATGTTATTCTTGGATAAAAACCCTGAAATTAAAGCAGAGCATGATCACTTTGAACTTGAACAAGTTTCAGCTGAAAACATTTACTTTGAAAATAAATCAAGCTTAAAAAAAACTGGAATCCTTGATGATGTTAGTTCTAACAATTTTGATGAATTATGCATTGCAAGAATAGAGGGAGATTTAAAAAACAAAGAAATTACTGAATTTGATAAGATCATTAAAACAAACGATGATAAGGAAAAGGAATATAACTTATTTAAGTTAACGCAACTAAGTCCTGATAAAAACAGAGTATTCCAGAATAAAAAGAGCTTAAAGAGAAAAGAAGTAAAAACACGCATATTAAGTAAAAACTATACTGTACTTTCAATAGCTGCATCAATAATTATATTAATCGGTTTGTATTTACTTATTCCAAAAGAAAAAGAGAATGCCATTCTTGTTTCGGAGCTCAATAAAAATATTAAAGTAGAAAAATTACCGGAAATAATAAAAGAAAACAAAAAAGTTGTTGAATTAGATTCAAAGAAGGTAAGTGTAAGAAAAATAGCAATAAAGGATAACATACCTAAACAAATACAAGAAGTAAAAGAGCTTGAAAACTCTATTATTGAAGAGCAAATTAAAAGGGAGATTACTCAAATAGCATTTATTGATCCTGTTGAAATCAAATATAATTTTGTTAATAATGAGGCGGCATTAAACATTGTTTATGTTAGCTTCGATAAAGCGCAAAAGAAAGATATAGTTATTGAGGAGTCTAATTCATTTGGATCATACCTGGCACAAAGTTTCAATAAAAGAATATTAAAGAAAGGAAATAAAAATAAAGTTGAGTTATTTGATATTGCTCAGGTTAGTTTAGAAAGAGTAAATAAGCTTACCGGAAGCAAAATGAGTTTAGAAAGAGTATATAATGAAAATGGAGTGGCGGATAGAACAAAGTTTAATTCAAGATTATTGGCTTTTTCGACTCCAATAAAAAAAGATAAAAATCTCCTGTAACAAATTTGGATTGTTGTCCGTCATAGATAAAAGTAAAAACTAATAAAGAATAAAATCATGAAAAAAACAGTATTAATATTAGCTACCTTAATAATTACATTAAGTGTATTCGGACAAAGCGAAGAGCCAAATACAGATGAAATGAAAAAGGAATTGCAAGACCAAAAGGATGATACTACAAATATTAGATTTAAGAAAAAGACTGTAAAAATCTATGAGGACAATGGAGAAACACAAATTTTTGTAAAAAAACATAAAAAGTATGATAACGATAATGATTGGGATTGGTTTTGGGATGATGAAGATGATTTTACAGGATCATGGTCAAGTTTCTCAATGGGCTTAAGTAATTTCGTTGATAAGGATTTCTCTATAAGTCGAGAACCTGCAGATCAATTTATGGATTTAAATACTGGCAAATCGTGGAGTATGAATGTAAACTTCGCACAATATAGTATAAACTTTATAAATGAGCAGTTTGGGTTAGTTACAGGATTAGGTTTAGAGTGGAACTATTACAGATTTGATAATAATAATTCGATTCAAAAAAATCCAACTACAGGAGAAATAGAAATGAAAGATCTGGCAGTTGAAAAACCAGATTGGGACATTATAGAATCAAAAATGTCAACAACTTTTGCAACATTACCAATATTATTGGAAATTCATTCATCTTCAAGCCAAAACAAGGGAGTTGTTTTTGCAGCTGGCGCTATTGGGGGAGTAAAGTTGGGATCAAATACAAAGATTGTATATAAGGAAAATGACAATAAAAACAAAGCAAGAATAAGAGATGACTATAATATCTCTCCATTTAGATATGGGGTACACGCTCGATTAGGTGTTGGAAACTGGTTAGTTTATGGCACTTACTACTTCACACCTATTTTTGAAAAAAACAAAGGTCCCGAGTTATATCCAATTTCTGTCGGTTTTGCATTGTCGTTCGAATAGTTGAATTATTATACATAAAAAGCCGTCTCATTCGAGGCGGCTTTTGTTTTTTAATGAACAACATCAATTAAATCAATCTTGTTCTACTCTTAAATTTTACCTTTAATAGTTATTGGTTTTCCTGTAGTTGGATTACCACCTTTAACATTTTGCATTTGCTTAATAGTTAACTTTTTCATGCTGTTTAGTTTTAAGTAGTTAATAATTAGACTTTAAAGATAGTGTTTTATTTGAAGAAAGAAAATGTTAATTTCTTGCAAGATTATTGTAATACCAATTAAATTTCAAAATAACCTATAAATAATTTGAATTATTTTTTGCTTAGATGATTCAAAAAATCCAAGCATAGCCATAGCTACGGTTTTATTTTTTGAAAAAATATAAGTGAAAAAGAAACGAATTATATAGGTCATTTTGGTGTTTAATTGGTATAACTTGCATTTTTATGAAGAAAACTTTTTAAAGGCAGCATTGTTAATATTGATGTTCCCGTATTTAACATTTTCACAGTTTACACAAATAAGTTGTATAAATTTTTAATCGAAAAGAATAATTTGATCAAGCTACAGGAACATCAGAAGAATTAAAAATAGAGTTGTTAAAAGCCGATGTATTGCCTCAATTTAAGAAAATGCGCATTAAAATAACTAATAAACCAATAAGTCAGCAGAAAGAAATATTAGAGGTAAAATTTAATATGTGGAAAGGTGAAATTGAACAAATTAACGATGTTTTAGTCATAGGAATTAAAATATAATCTATCGATTTACTATATTTAGCCCTTAATTCGAAATATTAATTGTAAAATAGATAAAAATGAGACTTCTTTTAATAAGTAATTCAACAAATGCCGGGGAGGCATATCTTGATTATCCAAAACATGAAATAAAGAAATTTTTAGGAGATACAGTAAAAAAGGTGTTATTTATACCTTATGCAGCTGTAACTTTTTCTTTTGATGATTATCAGAAAAAAGTTCAAGATAGATTTTCTGAACTAGGATATGAAGTAGATTCTATACATTTGTACGAACACGGTAAAAAGAAACAAGCGCTTAAAGATGCTGAAGCTATAATTGTTGGTGGTGGAAATACATTTAATCTTTTAAAAATAATGCAGCAACAAGATTTAATAGAAACTATTCGTTACGAATGCTTAAAAGGGAAGCCTTATGTTGGATGGAGTGCTGGTTCGAATGTTGCTTGTCCTACAATTTGTACAACCAATGATATGCCTATTGTTGAGCCGGATAGTTTTCATGCAACTAATCTAGTGCGATTTCAATTAAATCCTCATTATCTTGATGCAAATCCTGATGGACATGCAGGAGAGACACGTGAACAAAGAATTGAGGAGTATTTAGTGGCAAATCCATACTCATATGTTGTGGGTTTAAGAGAAGGTACAATGTTAAAAATTGATCAGGGCGAAGTAGGACTAATCGGCCCACGAAAAGCTAGAATATTTAAGCATAATCAAGAGCCAATTGAACTTGGTGCTGGCGATGATTTTGATTTCCTATTTGATTAGATCAGTAAAACTATAATTTCAGGAACGATAGTGAACTGAAAATATCTAGTTGAACTGATCCCGAGCGGACTCCACTGAGCCTGTCGAAGTGAAGTCGAGGGATCTCTTGAGTCATGACTTGAATGACAATAGTTGGGTTTCCACCCTTCGGGACGAAATTAAAAATAATTTTTTTGTTGAGACCCCGAATGCTTGCAGGGTAGTTCATTAATAAACATTTTAAATCATAAAGCTGCTTAATTTTAATTGAGCAGCTTTTTTTATGCATCAAAATGAAAATAGATTCGTCTATAATTGAAATTACGTACTTGATGTTGTAACTTTTACTTTTTTGTGTACGTCATACTTCAAATAAAACCAATAAATTATTATGATTAAGAACTTCTTTCTAACAGCTTTTAGAAATGCATTTAAAAATTGGACATACTCTATTATTAATATAATGGGGCTTTCAACAGGTTTAGCCGCCATAATTTATATTACATTATTTGTTCAGTTTGAATTCGGGTACGACAAAATTCATGATAAAGCGGATCAAATGTATCGAGTTGGTGTATATGGTATGATGATGAATAATGAAATTAATCAAGCCGTAACAGCAGCACCAATGGCCGAAGCAATGATGAATGATTATCCAGAAGTAATAAATACCTGTAGGATAAAAGAATCTGGCGACTGGCTGATTGTTTATGAAGATAGAAAAATAAATGAGAAGAAATTTTTATTTGCAGACTCTACATTTTTTGATCTTTTTTCATTTAAACTTTTAAAAGGAGATCCTACTACTGCTCTTATTGAACCAAGGAGCATAGTAATGACAGAAACAAGCGCAAAAAAATATTTTGGAAATGCAGACCCAATGGGTAAATTATTAAAAGTTGAAAGTGATACCGCTTTATATAAGGTAACCGGATTAATGGAAGATCCTCCAGAAAATTCTCATTTTAAATTCGACCTTATGGGGTCAATGTCAACATTAAACTCCAGTAGGAACACCTTTTGGGTTTCGCATAATTTTTACACTTATATTTTATTAGAGGATGGGACAAATCAAACTGCATTTGAAGAAAAAATGCAGTTAATGGTTGATAAATATGTTGGGCCACAAATTGAGCAAGTATTAGGTATAAAGATGGAAGAATTTGCAAAAGCAGGAAATTCTTTTAGGTATTTTATTCAACCACTATTAGATATTCATTTACAATCAGACTTGCAATATGAGATTGAAACAAACGGAAACATTCAATATATATACATTTTTATCTCAATAGCAATTTTCATATTAGTAATAGCGAGTATAAATTTCACCAATTTATCTACAGCAAGAGCATCTAAAAGATCAAAGGAAGTTGGAATTAGAAAAGTTGTTGGAGCTATGAAAGGACAGCTAGTCATTCAGTTTTTAATGGAGTCATTTATTATTACACTGGTTTCGTTAGGCTTTGCAATTATATTGCTTGAGTTATTCTTACCAGGATTAAATAATTTAACTCAGATTCCTTTGGAGATTAATTATTTTGGCAATTGGTTTTTTATTCCTTCATTATTTTTATTAGTTCTTGTTGTAAGTTTTATGGCTGGCAGCTATCCTGCCTTTTTTCTTGCTTCGTTTAGGCCAGCGGCAGTATTAAAAGGTAAATTAAAACTTGGAGTAAGAGGAGGAATTTTAAGATCAGTATTGGTAATTACACAGTTTGTTGTCTCTGTTTTTATTCTTTTATCTACATATACAGTTTCAGATCAACTGCAATATATGCTAAATAAGCACTTAGGCTTCGAAAAGGAAAATGTCTTAATGATTCGCAGATCAGATGCTCTGGGTAATCAAATGGACGCTTTTAAGGCAGAGTTAAAGAAGTTAACTTCTGTAGTCGACGTTTCTAATGCAAATTCTTATCCCGGCGTAAATTATTCAAATAATGCAATGTTTCTTGAGGGTGAATCAGCAGGGAATACATATTTGTTAAATCAATCATGGATTAGTTATGATTTTGAAAATGTTTTAAATTTTGAGTTAATTGAGGGAAGATTTTTCTCAAGAGAATTCGCTGATTCAGATGCTATAGTTATTAATGAAGCTGCTGTTAAATCATTAGGATTAGTTGATCCTATAGGAATAGCAATTCTATCTCCATGGCAAAACAACAAAATGTTGCGAAGGCCAATAATTGGAGTTGTAAAAGATTTTAATTTTAAATCGCTTCACACAAAAATTGAACCAGTTGCATTTACTTTAATGCCCGGAAATTGGGAAGGAGTTGTATGTGTAAAATTAGAACCTGAAAACATTAATAGTTCTATTCAGCAAATCCAGAATATCTGGGATGATTTTGTAAATGATTATCCATTTGAATATTTCTTTTTTGATGATCACATAAAAGATATGTATACTGCAGAGCAAAGGACAAACAGTATATTTATTTTATTTACAATTCTTTCGATCTTAATTTCTTTTCTGGGCCTTTTAGGTTTAATATCATTTATTACTGAGCAGAGAAAAAAGGAAATAGGAGTAAGAAAAACATTTGGCTCATCTACAGGAAATATAGTTGTTATAATAAGTAAAGGAATTTTAAAACTTGTTGTGATAGCCTCTGTTATTTCGTGGCCCATTGCTTATTGGGTAATGAATAATTGGTTACAAGATTTCTCTTATAGAGTAGGAATAAATTTTGTAATGTTTATTGTAATTCCAATTCTAACAATAATATTATCTCTTTTAACAGTTATATATCAAACAATAAAAGCAGCAAGGAAAAATCCGGCTGAAACATTACGTTATGAATAATTAATCAACATAAAAATAAATACAATTAAAAACTACATATTATGCTTAAAACTAACAGTTTAGTAAAAATATTTAAGACCGATGAGATTGAAACAACTGCAATAAATAAAGTTGATCTTGAGGTAAAAAAAGGAGAATTTGTAGCAATTATGGGTCCTTCTGGTTGTGGGAAATCAACCTTATTAAATATTGTTGGATTACTGGATAATCCTTCTGGAGGCGAATTGTATTTTGATAATATCGAAGTATCAAAGTTTAAGGAAAGACAACGAACAGAGCTTCGTAAGGCAAATGTTGGTTTCGTTTTTCAGAGTTTTAATTTGATAGATGAACTTAGTGTTTTTGAAAATGTAGAGCTCCCGTTATTATATTTAAAAGTTTCAGTTTCTGAAAGAAAGAAAAAAGTAGAGGCAGTTTTAGATCGAATGAAAATTGCTCACCGGAAAAAGCATTTTCCTCAGCAATTATCAGGAGGACAACAGCAAAGAGTTGCAATAGCAAGAGCTGTAGTTTCTAATCCAAAGTTAATATTAGCAGATGAGCCAACAGGAAATCTTGACTCGGCTAATGGACAAGAAGTTATGAATTTATTAACAGAATTAAATAAAGAAGGAACAACTATAGTAATGGTAACTCACTCACCTTCCGATGCCGAATATGCACATCGTGTAATTCAATTATTCGATGGACATATTGTAACCGAAAATATTAAGAAGAAATTATAACAAATTCTATTTTTAACAGTTATATTAGAGGAGCAAATGTATGTTCCTCTATTTTTATTTTAAACTTATTGTTATGAAATATTTAATGACGATTTCTTTATTTCTTAGTTTCTTTCTGGCAAAAGCACAGCTAAATGTAATGAGAGAATTAGATTCTTTCAATAAAATTGAAGTTTTTGGAAACATTGATGTTGAAATGAAATTGAGTAATAAGGAAACCTTAAAAATTAGAACATATAAAGTTGAGCAGGAGAAAGTTTCAATTAAAGTTGTAAATAATACATTGAAAATAAGCTTAAAATCGAAGTTGCTTGATGAAGATGTTAAGGTGAAAGTTTATATTACATATAAAGAAATTGTTGGAATAAGATCTGATGCCGGAGCCGAGATAAGGATAATTGACCGAATTGTTGGAGATCGACTTTTAGCAGAAGCAGCAAATGGAGGAAGAATTTTAATGAAAGTAAGAATAGAGCTTCTTGAGTTAAAATTGTTTCAAGGTGCACATATAGATATTTCAGGAGCATGCTTGAAGCAAAAATCCTTTGTAAACACAGGAAGTGTTCTTTCTGCAACAAACTTGGAAAGTGAAGAAATAAATATAAGAATGAATACAAAAGCAACAGCAGAAGTCACAGCAATTAAAAAGATTGAAGCAAAAGTGAATTCTGGATCAAAATTAAGTTTTTTCGGAACCCCTGAAGAAGAAGTTTTGAAAACTACTTTTGGAGGAAGTATTTCTAAGTGGGACGAGAATAATAAATCTGAGGCAGAAAAAAACTAAATTGTCGTCAGTTCTCAATTAAAAATTGAACAAGTTCGTATCAATAATTGTATAGTTTTAAGATGAACTATTATAATAATGTTGAAAATACCAACATTATATCAGTGAGACTATGATTTTCTGCAAAGCGTGCCACGGATTTGTTAATAATCAGCAATTTGATTATAATTTCATGTCATCTATATTAGTTAAGCGTGGTACGGCTAATCACTTAATATTTAAATGAATGAAAATTTACTTGGGGATATTAGCTGCATTATTTAATGCTATTTTACAATACGTTGTAAATCTTTGGCAAAGTTGAATTTTACAAGCGGTAAACTGCTGATAATTAGTCGCATGAATAAATTAAGCTAACTTTGCCAAAGTTCTAAATTTCAATTTAATACAAAAATGTAACGAACTATTAATTTTATACAATGAAAGAAATTATTAAAGACACTGATTTTGCCGAAATTTCATATGATAGAGAATTAGTTTTAGGAAAAATTGAATGGAAAAGAAAAACAACGACTGAAGAATATCAATTTACATTTGAGACATTATTGGAATTTGCTAAGAAGAATCCAGCAGATAATTTTTTGTCAGATATAAGAAGACAAAATGTGGTTTCTCCTGAAAATAGGAAATGGTTTGAAACAGAAATGTTGCCTAAAGCAATTGAGGCTGGCTTAAAAAGAGCTGCAGTTGTTTTTGACGGAAACGTTTTTAAAAAATATTATATAAATATGATTCTTAAGGTAATCAATAAATTTAAGTTGCCAATGAAGGTTTTTACTTCTGAAGAAGAAGCTTTAGAATGGTTTAAAAGCTTTAATTAGCTAAATAAAAAGCCAAAACTTCAAGAGTTTATTGTTGTTTAACTTTTTCAGCATCAACAATTTTATATATTTTATCCGATCGTCTAATTAATGTATCAATAGGTACTGAACAACGAGCTCCTTTTACAGCAATTTCAGTGTTTTTCATATCAACTCGAATCTCATTAACAATTAATTGCACAACACCCGTTGTAGGCCCGGTAATTAGTATTTCATCTCCAATTTTTAAATCGTGAGATTCAATTAAAAATTCGGCAACATTAATTTTTGTAAAAAAGTTAGTAGTTTTTCCAATATAGATTTTACGTTTTGTTGCTCTCGATCCGTATTTATGACTCCATTCACCTAGTTTTTGACCAAGATAATAACCATCCCAAAACCCACGATTAAATACTGCCGAAAGTCTTGTAATCCAATTATTAATTTTTTCTTCATCATAAGTTTTTTCTAAATATGCAACAGTAGCTTCATTATAACATTCAGTAACTGTTTTTACATAT
The DNA here is from genome assembly GCA_013138975.1 of Bacteroidales bacterium. GTDB lineage: Bacteria > Bacteroidota > Bacteroidia > Bacteroidales > UBA12077 > UBA12077. The sequence goes on along the minus strand of WTBR01000106.1, from coordinate 17,211 downwards.
TCAGCAGGACGTGCTCTACCTTCAATTTTTAAAACACTAACGCCCGCATCCAAAACTTTATTTAAAAATCCAATAGTACATAAGTCCTTGGGCGACATAATATATTCATTGTCTATCTCTAGTTGATTCCCAGACTCTTTTTCAGTAACAACATACGCTTTCCGACAAGTTTGCATACAAGCACCGCGATTTGCAGAAGAATTTTTTTCATGGAGGCTTAAATAACATTTTCCGGAAACAGCCATACAAAGAGCACCATGAATAAACATTTCTATTTTTACTAAATTCCCGGCAGGCCCTTTTATATTTTGGTCTTTGATAGCCTTGCTAATTTCACTAACCTGATCGAGAGAAAGCTCGCGAGCTAAAACAACAACATCGGCAAATTGAGCATAGAATTTCAAACTTTCAATATTACTGACATTCAATTGTGTCGAAATATGAACTTCTACGCCTACTTTTCGAGCATAGTTTATTACAGATATATCAGAAGCTATAACAGCAGTAATATTATTTTGCTTTGCTGCGTCAACAATCTCCTGCATTAAACCAATTTCAGTATCGTAAACTACTGTGTTTATCGTTAAATATGATTTAATATTATTCTCATTACAGATGCCTACAATTTTTTCAAGATCATCGAAAGTAAAATTATTTGAGGAATGCGCTCTCATATTCATCTTCTCAATTCCAAAATATATGGAATTTGCACCACCTTGAATTGCCGCCATAAGTGATTCGTAAGAACCTACAGGAGCCATTATTTCTATGTCTTTTCTACTCATCATATTAAGTTAAAGCAAAACAAAAATTTTCACAAAGTTAAATGATTAGATTTATTAATCTAAAATATGAACCATTTTGTAGTACTTATTGTTTTGTAATTAAGATAGAGTAAATCTTTAAACTAAAATCTGTTTATTCATTAAAAAGTTTCAATATGAATCAGGATCAAAAACTAATCGAAACAGTTGGATATATTAAAAAAGAGCAAAAACTAACAACAGTTGAGAATAATATTATATCAAATACATTAGTATTAGAAAGTATTCATCCATTTTCAGGCTTTCATGGCACTAATTTACCTGAAGAATCTAAACCCAGATCTCTATTTTTAGTTTTAGCAAAAGACTATACTTTTGAGGAAATAGCAAGGATCACAAAAAAAATAAAGAAAGATTGTAAGTATGATTTTAATGCATCGATTGGGAAAATATATTTTAAAACAAGTTCATATACATGCATTCGAATTAAGTATTTAAAGAGTTTTACTTTTTTACCTGAGCTTCAGGGTTTATTTCAAGAAAATGGAGTAAAGTTAGCCAAGCATAAGGCAATCGACACATTGGGTTTAATAATTATTAATAAGAACTTCATTGTTAAAGAACTTGAAGAGGGAATTTATAATGATTTAGAAGAAGACTCTAAATTCTATATAGAGCTTCCCAGAGATTTATCTTGGGAGACATTTAAAGAATTCACCTTAAGTATTAAAAACAATGTCGATAATAGTGATTTTGATGCTGCACAAGGAGTTTTTTATAGGAAAAGAGAAATCGTTGAAGTAGTTCGTTTGTATATTTGTGAGGGACAAATGGAAAAAATAAAAACAATAAAAAAACTTTATAATGATTTGATACAGAAACAATTCAGATAAAAGTTGAAACAGACTAATTAAAAGCTAACTTAACAGGTTAGCTTTTTTGTTTTTAAAACTACACCTTAAAATTTGCAAAACAAGGCACAGGTTTATTAATAATCAGCAAGTTGATTAAAATTTCATGTCTTCTATATTAATTAACCGTGAAACGGCTAAATCACTTTAACTACTTAATATTTAAACGAATGAAAACTTACTTGCGGATATAAGCAATAAATAAATAGAAGAGCAGTTATATTAGTGCAATTAATTGAGTAATTTAGATCTACATTGTCCTCCAAGTACTAATTTATAGATTTTATTTAAAGTAAGCTGTTGACTTTATATCTAGTGAAGATATGCTTATTCAATAGTTCTAAAATTGATGATAGAATACATTAACTTTAGTATTTTTGGACATATACCAATTAAACACCAAAATGACCGATATAATTCGTTTCTTTTTCACTTATATTTCTTCAAAAAATAAAACCGTAGCATACTGCTATGCTTGGAATTTTTGAATTATCTATGCAAAAAATAATTCAAATTATTTATAGTTCATTTTGAAATTTAATTGGTATTAATCGTTAATCAGATAAAATTGCATAATGCGAAATATTAAATCAATTATAATAGGCTTATTACTGGCAATAGTAATTCTTATTTCAATTGCAGTTTCAGTAGCATATTTTTATGAAGAAAAGGTAAGTCGTTATTTAATCGCGGAATTAAACGAATATGTATTATCAGAAATTGAGGTTGAAGAAGTAAGTTTTTCTTTAATTAAAAAATTTCCTCAAGCATCTTTAGAGCTTAAAAATGTATTAGCACATTCGAAAGAAGGGTTTTATAGCAAAATACAAGGATTTAACACCGACACATTGTTTTTTGCACAAAGCATTTATATAAAATTTAACCTGCTGGATTTATTGTCGAAAAATTATACAGTAAGTAGCATTCATTTTGATCAAGGCAATATTAACTTGTTTGTCGATCATTTAGGAGATCCGAATTATATTTTTTGGAACAATAAGGAAAATAAAAAAGAGAATGAATTTAATTTTGCTCTTAGTGAGGTTAAAATAACTCAAGCAGATATAATATTTTGTAACGATGCTACAAACTTTGTTGTAAAATCGAAAGTAAATAAAGTTGATTTTGAAGGAAACTTCGCAAATCAAAATTATTTAATGAAAATAAAACTTGATCAGTTTATAGAAAAACTTAGTATTGAAAATATAGATTACATATATAATAAAAACACAAAAGCCAACCTCGATTTAGATATAGTAAATGATCTTATTAGTATTAAGAACGGAGCATTAAATCTCGATAATTTAAAATTTAAAATTAATGGAAGCATTGAAAAATCGGGAAATAAAAGAACAGATTTACTGGTTTCAGGCAAAAATCTAAATCTGAAAAAGTTTATTGAACAATTACCTCCTAAAGTAATTAACGAGTTTCCTAATATTATTGGTCAAGAAGGGAATGCTAGTTTGAATTTAAAAATTTCAGGGAATAACATCAAAGAAAACAGATCACATATAGAAGCCTTGTTTTTACTTAACGATGCTCAGCTTTTTGATGTTGAAAGAGAAATTAGACTTAGTAATGTGAATATCGAAGGAGAGTTTTCAAATGGAATACAGAATAACTCTAGTACATCTAAGTTGCTACTAAAAAGTTTTAAATCAAATCTGGAAAGCAGTTATTTTGAAGGATCCCTTGAAATCACCAACTTTGAAAATCCTCATATAAAATTAGATCTTTCATCAGAACTATATTTTAATGAGGTAAAAGAGATATTTAAGCTTGACACGCTCGATATATTTAAAGGAGAAGCAAAAGCAAAAATAAAATATATAGGAGATTATGATGAATTAAGAGGGTTTACACCACAAAATTTACTTACAAAAGATTACACACTGAACTTAATCATTAAAAATGGTGAATTAAAGTTTAAAAATCATCCTTTAGTTTTGAATGAAATTTCCGGTGAAATAGATTTGAACAGAACATTAAATACTGACAGCCTGTATTTTAAAGTAAAAAACAATGATTTTTTAATAAAAGGGAGAATATCTAAACTCTTCGAATATTTTAGTGAAAAAGATATTTTTAATATTAATGCACAAGTATATTCCAGAAATATTAATTTAGATGAACTTACCTTGCTATTTCAGAATAAAACAACAATGAATTCTGAAACATTTCAATTTCCTGATAAAATAGCTTTACAATTAAGGTTAGATATAGAAAACTTTGAAGTAGGAAAGTTTTATGCAACCGATATTAAAGGAAATCTTAACTATAAACCTAAAATGTTTTCCTTACATGAAGTTTCGTTTAACTCAATGAATGGAAGAGTAAAAGCAGGAGGCGTTATAATTCAGAAATTTAATAATGATTTTTTAGTTAAAACACAGAGTCGACTTACAGATATTAATATGAATAAGCTGTTTTATTCATTTAACAATTTTGGTCAAACATTTATTACCAGTAAAAATTTGGAAGGTGCACTTACCGGTGATGTATATTTTTCATCGGAATGGTCAAATAAAATAGAAGTACGAAAAGAAACAGTTAATTCAGAATGTGATATTATAATTTCTGAAGGAGAACTAAATGATTTTGAACCAATGATGGGTTTATCACGGTATATTGACATTGATGAACTTAAAAGCATTAAGTTTTCGACATTAAAGAATAAAATTACTATTAAAGATGAACAAGTTAGTATTCCTCAAATGGATATAGAATCGTCTGCTTTAAATATATCAGCTTCTGGCAATCATAAATTTAGCAATGATTATGAGTATCAAATAAAATTATTGCTATCAGATTTATTATCCGGAAAAATGAAAAAAGCAAATCGTAAAAAGCAAGCTGACGAAAATATTGAAGAAGACAATGAGGGAAGAGTAATTTTATATTTATTGTTAGAAGGGAATAATGAAAAAAGCAAAGTTAAGTACGATAGGAAAGCTGCCCAATCAGAGCGGAAAGAAAACATGAAGGCTGAACGCAAAGAACTTAGGCAAATATTAAACGAAGAGTATGGCTGGTTTAAAAAGGACAGTTCATTAAATGACGGATCAAAGAAAGGCAGTGAAAAGGAAAAATTTGAAATTGAGTTCGAAGAAAATCGTATAATAAAAGAAAAGAATAAAGAGGAAAAAATCGAATCAGAACAGAAATTCATTATTGAGTGGGAAGAAGATACAATAAGTAGTTTACTAGAATAATTTTGGCATATTGTAATGGAAATGTAATTTGATTAAAAGGAATAGAATTAAATATTGAACTAACAAATAGAACAAATAAAAATCAACATTCAAATTGTAAATTTCAAACGTTTATCTTCATGACTTACTCGAATAAACAAACACTCAACTTGAGCTTTGGATTTTTGAATTCTTGCTTGCAACAGGCAAGTATTTGGGTTTTGTATTTTGGTGTTTTCTTGCAAAGACTATATAGTAGTATTATTTTTATCGGGTTATTAAATAAAAACATTTATCTTGAATATCTATACTAAAAAACAAAAATGGAAACTCTTATTGCTTGTTGGTGCAGCTATAATTGGTATTTTAACATTTGTAATTACCAATAATCTTGCAAAAAAATTATCAATTGAAGAGCGCAAGAAAGTTGAGCTTTGGGCTTTAGGTATGCGCCAATTATCTGCACTTAATAATGGTGGAGGAGATGAAACATTTATCCTTGAAGTAATAATAAACAATGAAACGGTTCCAGTAATTTTAACCGATAAAGATGGCATTATTTTATCATCGCGAAATTTAGATTCCAATAAAGAAAATGAAAAAGAATATTTGAGCAAGCAGCTCGAAAAAATGAAAAAAGATAATGAGCCAATAGAAATAACATTACTTGATGGCAATAGAAACTTTATTTACTACAAGGAATCAATTCTGTTAACTCAACTTTATTATTTCCCTTTTATACAATTTGCTGTAATAAGCTTATTTCTGTTTGTTTCGTATATCGCATTTAGTGTTTCTCGAAAAGCCGAACAAAACCAAGTTTGGGTAGGCATGTCAAAAGAAACAGCTCATCAGTTAGGTACTCCAACATCTTCATTAATGGCTAGTTTAGAGTTGTTAAAATTAAATAATGTAGATGAAAAAGTTGTTACTGAGTTCGAAAAAGATGTTAATAGACTGGAGAAAATCACAGAGCGTTTTTCAAAAATAGGAGCAGCTCCTAAGCTAGAAAAACAGGATGTAATAGATGCTTTATTAAATACAATAAATTACATTAAAGCACGATCATCTGAGAAAATAAAGTTTAACGTTAATTTTTCTGAAAATGATAAGATAATAGTACCATTTAATAGTTCCCTATTTGAATGGGTTGTAGAAAACCTGCTTAAAAATGCAATTGATTCTATGGAAGGAAGCGGAAGCATAAGCATAAATATTGATGATAGAATACAGTTTTTATTTATTGATATTGTGGATGAAGGAAAAGGCTTACTTAAATCAAAATATAAAACAATTTTTCAGCCAGGATACACAACAAAACGCAGAGGTTGGGGATTAGGATTGTCTTTATCTAAAAGAATTATAGAAATGTATCATGATGGTAAAATATTTGTAAATCATTCGGAATTAGATAAAGGAACAAACATGCGAATTGTATTAAAAAAATAGTCATTTTTGTAGTAGAAAATACAAAATATCAAGATATGTAATTTTATCAAATGTGCAGATTTAAGCACAAATTAGAATATCACGACTAAAAAAAGAAGGGTAATATTAAAAATTCAATACAAATTTCTAATTCTAATAGTCAGGTTGGCTGAATAAAGTTAGAATTTGTTTTCATTTTATTACAATTACAATTTAACATTTATGAATTGTAATTGTTATTTGCAAAGAGTCTTGATCCTTGATAATAAAGGCATAATACGAACTTTTTAATAAGCTATAAACATTCAATTTTATTCATAATTTATGAATTGATGAGCTAATTTTAAAAGAACTAAAGTGTCGGTACGTTTTGGATCATATTTTCTTTTTTTATTCGAATATTAATTTATATTTTTGCACGATGTAATTTTGGGAAGGCGTGAATCAATTAAGTAAATATCGAATTGTTTATCAGGGATTAAGTAAGGGTTTACATGAATTCGAATTTGATGTTGATAATTTGTTCTTTGAAAATATAGAATATTCAGATATAAAAAAGGGAAATCTAAAGGCAAAAGTTCTTTTAAATAAGAAATCGACTTTTTTAGAATTAGATTTTCAAATTGATGGTATTATTGAATTAAACTGTGATAGGTGTTTAGATGAATACGAACAAGCAATTTCTTACGAAGGCAAATTGTTTGTTAAGTTCTCGGAAAATGATGACGATTTGGCTGAGAATGTTATTTGTTTATTACCATCAGAGCATGAATTTGATATTTCGCATTATATTTATGAAAGTATAAATTTGAGTATTCCATTAAAGCGAGTTCATCCTGAAGATGAAAATGGTGATGTAACTTGTAACCCAGAAATGTTAGAAAGATTAAATAATTATATAACAGAAGAGCCTACTGATGAGGATATTGATCCCAGGTGGGAAGAATTAAGAAATTTAAAGGCAAATAATAATAATTAGAAAAAATGGCACATCCAAAGAGAAAGACATCGAAACAGAGAAGAGACAAAAGAAGAACACATTACAAAGCAACTGAACCAACTGTTGCTTCGTGTTCAAATTGTGGTGCTACACACGAGTATCACAGAGTTTGTCCTGAGTGCGGATATTATAAAGGGCAATTAGCTGTTGAAAAAGAAGTAAAAGCATAGTTTAAGAAATTCAAACTCATATGAGGATTGGAATAGATATTATGGGTGGTGATTTTGCTCCTGAAGCTACGGTTTTAGGGGCAATTTTAGCTCATAAAGAAATGTCATCCGAAGATCGTATTGTACTTATTGGAAATCAGGAACAAATACTCGAGATTTTAAATCGGGAAAAGTTTGATCCTGAAAATTTTGATATAGTACATGCATCGCAGGTTATCGACATGACTGATCATCCTGCAAAAGCATTTACTAAAAAACCGGATTCAACTATTGCCATAGGATTTAATTTATTGGCTAAAGGTGATATTGATGGTTTTGCAAGTGCAGGCAATACTGGTGCTATGATGGTTGGTGCAATGTATACTGTAAGAGTAATACCAGGTATTATTCGTCCGGTAATTGTAGCAACAATACCAAAACCTGATGGTTCATATTCTATTTTACTAGATGTAGGATTAAATCCTGATACTAAACCCGACGTACTTTATCAATATGCAATTTTAGGATCAATATATGCTGAAAATGTATATAATATGAATAATCCGAAAGTTGGATTAATTAATATTGGTTCGGAAGAGGAAAAAGGTAATTTGGTTACTAAATCGGCGCATGAATTAATGAAAGGTACAACCGAGTTTAATTTTATTGGAAACGTTGAGGCAAATGACCTTTTCTCAGATAATAAAGTTGATGTTTTGGTATGTGATGGCTTTGTTGGGAATGTTATTCTTAAGGAAGCAGAAGCATTTTACACTCTCATTAAGAAAAGAAAAATAAATGATGAATTTTTTGAAAGATTTAATTTCGAAAATTACGGAGGAACTCCAATTTTAGGAGTAAATAAGAATATTGTTATTGGTCATGGAATTTCAAATGACAAGGCCATAAAAAATATGATTCTCCTCACAAAGGAAGTAGTTGACGCAAATCTTTCCGAAAAAATCAAGGAGGTTTTTAAATGACAAAAATAAGAGCAACAATAACAGGGATTGGAGCTTATGTTCCTGATTATATACTTACAAATGACGAATTAAGTAAAATGGTCGATACTACCGATGAGTGGATAATGACACGAATTGGAATTAAGGAAAGACACATTATCAAGGAAGAAGGAGAAGGTTCGTCCTTTGTTGGTTCAAAAGCCGTTCAGCAGTTGCTTGAGAAAACAAATACAACTCCGGAAGAAGTTGATTTATTAATTTGTGCTACGGTAACACCTGATCATCAATTTCCTGCTACAGCAAATATTATTAGCGATAAAGTTGGAATAAAAAATGCATTCAGTTTTGATCTAAATGCAGGATGTTCAGGATTTTTATATGCTTTAACTACAGCATCAAAATATGTTGAGACAGGAATGTATAAAAAGGTAGTTGTAGTAGGTGCTGAAAAAATGTCGTCAATTGTTGATTATCAGGATCGCGCAACATGTCCAATTTTTGGAGATGGTTCAGGTGCTGTACTTTTAGAACCAACAACTGAAGATATTGGAATTACCGATACTATTTTGCAGTCTGATGGAGCAGGACGTGTTCATTTGCATCAAAAAGCAGGAGGATCAGTTAAACCTTCATCTCATGATACAATAGACGCAAGAGAGCATTTTATATATCAGGAAGGACAACCCGTTTTTAAATGGGCAGTTTCTAAAATGGCCGATGTATCGGTTGAATTGATGGAACGAAATGATATTACACCTGAGAAACTAGCTTGGTTAGTTCCGCATCAGGCAAATATGCGAATTATTGAAGCAGTTGCTAAAAGAATGGGAATTAGAAAAGAGCAGGTTATGATTAACATCCAAAAGTATGGTAATACAACCGCTGCTACCTTACCACTTTGTTTGTGGGATTGGGAAAGCCAATTAAAGAAAGGTGACAATATTATTCTTGCAACATTTGGAGCTGGATTTACCTGGGGAGCAATGTATGTGAAGTGGGGATATGACGGTAAAGATGTAAAGAAATAAATTAAAATATATATTATTGGAAATCCGAAGCTGAGAAGCTTCGGATTTTTTGTTTTAAACAGTTTTTCAAAACAGAAAAGGTTGCAGGTGTTGTGTCTTTCATAGTTATAGTAGATGGAAAAACAAAAAAGTAGTTTATTACTTTTTTAGTCAAAGATTAAAATAATTTATATATTTACGTGTTGTGTTCGTCAGGTAATTAATAGTTCAAATAGTATTGAAATTGGAAAAAACAGAATAAATAAGATTAAATGACATTTTTTAATTCAATGAAAATAGAAAATAATAATCAAGAGATTTAATTATATGAAAAATCTTCTTGAAATATTTAATAATATTGGTATCCATAAGGATAATGGATTATTTATTACATCTGAAAATAAATGGCAACAAGCTTGTATGTTTTCCAATCGAATAGAACGATTAATTGCGAATAAATTAAAACCTGATGCTTTCTTTTGTTTTGATAGTAAGCCATTAATATTATTTTATGAAAGTCCTCAAAATATTGAAAGTATTCATAAAGCAATTTGGAACTTTAATGAATCTCCAATAATCATAATTGCAGAAGACAATGAAGTTGAGATTTTCAATGGATTTAAATATATAAATGACGAGGCTACGTTGTCATTTTTAGGAGATAAGGAAATCCTTAATGATTTTAACTATTTTGAAATAGTTACGGGTAAAGTTTGGGAGAAATATCAAACTGACTTATCATATACAAATAGAGTTGATTATCATTTACTGAAAAACATTAAAGCTGCAAGTTTATTATTAAATAATGACGGTCTTGAGCAGCAAATTGTAAATGCCCTTATCGGCAAGGTAATTTTTGTAAGGTATTTAATTGACAGAAAAGTTAAAATTGGATACAATGGAGAAAACAAGTATTGGTCAAATGCAGATTTTTGTTCGATACTTTCAAAAAGAAAACAAGCTATAGGCTTTTTTAAATACTTGGAAGATAAGTTCAACGGAGATATGTTCTTATTGGATAGTAAAAATTATGACCTATTAACTCCAGATTGTTTTAATGTAATCATTAGTCTTTTAAATGAAGATGACCTTGGTAGCGGGCAACAATCACTTTTTAAGTTATATGATTTTTCAATAATACCAATTGAGTTTATAAGTAATGTTTATGAATCCTTTATTGGAGAAAAGAACCAAGAAAAGGAAGGAGCTTATTATACTCCTCTATTCTTGGTTGATTATATACTAAAAGAAACCGTCGAGAATTATTTAACTAAGAACCTTACTAAATACAATTGTAAAGTTCTTGATCCTGCCTGTGGTTCGGGAATTTTCTTGGTGGAAACACTTCGTAAAATTATTGAACGGTTTATTGAATTAAATCCAGATGTTAAAGAAGACTCTGAGGAATTTAAAGAGACAATTAAAAGTTTAGCAGTAAATAATATTTACGGTGTAGATAAAAACATATCTGCAATTCAAGTTGCAATTTTTTCAATTCAATTAACACTTTTAGATTATCAAAAACCGGCTAGTGTAGAAAATTTCAGATTCCCCAAGTTATTAAATACTAACTTTTTTGAGGCTGATTTTTTTAATATGGATCATGAGTTTAATAGTATTCTTAATGAGATTCAATTTCATTTTATATTAGGGAATCCACCATGGAAGAGAGGTAAAGGAGAAAAGGAGCCTTTGTTTTTGAAATATATTAATGAAAGAAAGAAAAGAGAGAAAAAAGAAATCCCTTTGCAAGATTATCAAATTAAAATAAGTAATAGTGAAATTGCACAAGCCTTTTTATTGCGGATAAGTGATTTTCATTTGTTGCAAAAAGTTTCATTTATTGTTACTAGTAAGGTTTTATATAATCTTAATGGGAAAGATTTCAGGAAATACTTTTTAAACAACTATTTATTAGAAAAGGTATTTGAGCTAGCTCCAGTTAGACATCAAATATTTAATAATTCAAGTGATCCATCTGTTGCTCCAGCAGCAATATTGTTTTATAAACCATGTAAAAAGGAAAATATAGTTAACAATATTATTGACCATATTACACTTAAGCCTAGCCGTTTTTTTTCAATGTTCAAAATATTCTCTTTGAATAGAAGTGATTTTAAAAAAGTAGCGCAGATAAAATTGTTAGAATATGATTGGTTGTGGAAAACTTTAGTTTATGGAACGTATTTTGATTTTAATCTATTACTTAGATTGAAATCAAAATATTCCTCTATTGAGAAAGAGCTACAGGACACAGATAGGTTTATTAAAGGTCAAGGTGTAATGATTGGTGGGGGAGATGAAAATGATTCTACTCATTTGAAAGGGTTACCTTATCTAAATACGAGAAAAGATATTAAGCCTTATTGGATAAATGAAGACATTAATAGCAGGTGGGATCTTTCAATAGCACATCGCCCAAGAAAAGAAATTCTATTTAAAGCCCCAATGCTATTAATTACTGGAGGTATTTCTAATAAGTTTAAATCTGTCTCGGCAGTTTCAAATATTGATGTAGTATATCGGAGCTCGTTGACAAGTATAAAAGCGGTAAATAAAAAGGATATTAATGGACTTAAAGTAATGTCTGCTATATTAAACTCTTCTTTTTTTGCATATTATGCTCTTCAAACCTTTTCGTCTATTGGTATAGAGCGAGAAGAATCACATGATGATGAAAAATGGACTATTCCTTATATGTTTAACTTAAACATTGAAAAACAGTTTAATGCAATAAATGAGCTTGAAGGGATATATTATACAAGTAAGAACAACGTTAATTCAAATGAAATACGATCTAAAATTGACATTAAAATATCAGAGCTGGATGATAGTATTTTTGAAATTTTTAATATTTCAGAATCAGAAAAATCATTAATTAATTATGCTAATGATTATGTTATCCCGATACAAATGGATCATGATGGTTCTGAAAAACTCTTCCATCCAATGTTATTAAATGACAAAATATTGGAAGATTATGCAGAGCTTTTTATAGCCCGTTTTAAGAAGAATATCGATAATAACAATCAGAAGTTTATAGTTGAGATTTGGCATTCAAAACAGATTGTGGGAATGTTTTTTAAGGTTGTGCCTAATACATTAGAGAATAGTAATGATATTGTCTGGATTGATAAAAGCAAAGATGGAATTTTGCCTACAATACTAAAATTGACTTCTGAAAAAGTAACCGACAAACTATTTGTACAGAAGGATTTAAGAGGTTTTGAAAAAGAATATTTTTATCTGTTTAAGCCAAACGAAAAACGACTTTGGCACAAAGCCATAGGATATCTTGATGTGGAGGAGTTTATGGACGCAATACTCAAAGCAGGAAGGAGTGGTAAGTAATGGAGACAGAGTTAAATGCGTCAGGGTATTTCTTTAATGACACTATATATAACAAAGAATTTGAAGAAATCCTTTCAAAGATTACGCTTTGTTATAAGTTGATGAAATCCAATAACGAAAACATACCGCTGAATGATGAAAATGGTATACGAGATATTCTTCTATTGAAATATCTAAAGAATGAAACCATTAAAAAAACAACCGGTATTGAAAATTATTTATTTGATCGAGAAACAAGTGAAGATAAAAGTACTGGTAGAGTGGATATTAGAATTATACCAATCAACCCTTTTATTAATGACGAAGCCTATTATATTATTGAATGCAAAAGATTAGATAATAGAGCTAAAAGAGGGACATCAGGGCTCAATGCGGAATACATTAAAAATGGCATTAATAGATTTGTTACCGAAAAATATACTTCTTACTTCAAAACAAATGCAATGATTGGTTTTGTAGTAGAGCAAATGGATATTCATTCAAATATAAGTGACATAAATTTTCTATTGAAAAGTGAATTCAAAAATATTAATATAGATTCAAAAGTTACTAAAGAATATTTTATTCCTGAATTTGAATTTCATTATAGTTCTAAACATACTTCCAATAATAAATCAAAGATTAAATTATATCATCTAATGTTTGATTTTTCAGATAATTTATAATTTTTTAGAAGCTCATTACTGACTATTAAACACAAGCGTAAACTCAGTCGATTTATCAGGAACTGAAGAAACAGAAATAGTTCCATCATGCAACTTCATAATTTGTTTAGAAATGCTTAGACCTATACCTGAACCTGTTTCTGAAGTGGTATAAAAAGGAATGAAAATATCATTTATAATGTCATCCGGGATTCCTTTTCCATTATCTTTTATTGCAATAGATATTTTATCATCTTGTTTAGTAGTAAAAAGACTTATTTTACCTTCTTTTTTATTTTGAAGTGCCTGTAAACTATTCTTCACTAGGTTTATTAGAACTTGAGAAATTTGTTCTTTATCTGCATTCAAAACTAAATCCTTAGGTTTTACCTCAATTTTAATATCAATGTTATTACCTTCAATTTCTTCAGCGAAAAGACTTTTTGTTTGCACTAATAATTTATGAATATCGATTTCTGTTTTATTTGGCTTTGGTAAGGAAGACAACTTTCTGTAATTATTTACAAAATTAATTAGCCCTATCCCTCTTTCTTCAATAATTTCAAGGCCTTCAACAGTTCTGTTAATTGATGCAGACGGAATTTTTTCAGGAGATTTTATTGACTCACCATCATAAAAATATTTTTTCAAGGTTTTTGATAATGAAGTGATAGGAGTAATGGAATTCATTATCTCATGATTTAAAATTCTTATAAGTTTATTCCACGATTCTATTTCGTTTTTATAAAGATGTTTGTCGATATCTTGAAAAGAAACTAGTTTTATCTCGGAACCATTTAAAATTAGCAATCCACAATTAACAGATAGTTTTTGTTTTATTGCAGGTTCAGAAATTTCGATTACTTCCGATTCTCCGGGCTTAATATGCCTTAAAAAATCGGCAAAATCTTTATTTAAAGGATTTAGGTCATCGAGTTTAAATATATTCTCAGTTCCAAGAATCCTCTTAGCTTCGGGATTAATGAATTGAATTTTTTCGTTTTCGTCAAAAGAGAAAAGACCTACATTTATGTAGTTTACAAGGTGATTCAAATAATTTGTCTGAATTTCCTTTTCAATTCTGATATCCTGAATAATTTGATTTGTATCGTTGAATTGCTTTCGTAATTGTGAAAAGCTGTTTTTGTCTGTAGTGTTTTTTAATCTAAAACCCGACTCTTTATTTCTTATTAAATCGAAATATTCAATGGTTTGAAGATTGATTCTTCGTAAATATCGGATTAGAAATATAGTTTGTAAAAACAGAAGAATAGCTAAATTTATGATAGTAATAAAGTAATCTCCCAATACATATTCTGTAACCAGAAAATAGCAGTTTGCAACAATTAGTAATACCCGGGAAATAATATCTATTGAAAATTTATTATAAGCCATATTTTTTCATTTTATTGTACATGGTTTGTCGAGCTATTCCCAGTTCTTTTGCTGCAAAAGTCAACACCCCATTGTTATTGTTAAGAGCTCTTATTATTGCGATTCTTTCAATATCATCAAGTTTTTGTGGTTCATCATTGTTTGAAATTAAATCCTTTGGGCTAATAATATCTGAATCGCACATGATAACTGCTTTTTCTATAGTGTGTTGCAGCTCCCGCACATTCCCTGGCCAATTATAATTCAGTAATTGATCGTATGCGTTTTTATCGAATTTTAAATTAAGCAGATCATATTTTCTTGAGAAAAGACTTAAAAATTTGTCAGCGAATAATATTACATCATTACCACGCTCTCTCAATGGAGGAAGTTCAATAATTATAGTATTTATTCTATAGAACAAATCCTCTCGAAAGAGATTATCCTGAATCATGTTCTCAATCGATTTATTTGTTGCACTAATAAGGCGTACATCGATAGATACTGAAGAATTTGATCCTAAAGGAATTACTTCTTTGTTTTGAATTGTAGTAAGTAGTTTAGCTTGCAGTGGGAGACGGATATTTCCAATTTCGTCGAGAAAGAGTGTTCCAGCATTTGCAATTTCAAACCTTCCTGTTCTATCCTCCTTAGCATCGGTAAAAGCTCCTCTTTTGTGTCCGAAAAGTTCGCTTTCAAAAAGATTTTCACTTATTGCTCCCAAATCAATATGAATAAACGATTTGTTTGAGCGTGCCGACAAACGATGAATTTCGCGCGCTATTATTTCTTTTCCAGTTCCGTTTTCACCTAAAATTAGAATGTTTGCATCTGTTTTTGCTACTTTTTTTATAGCCGAATATATTTTCTCCATGGCTGGAGAAGTTCCTTTAATCAATAAATGTTGTTTTTCCAGATCCTTTGTTATGACCTCTTGAGTTTGTTTAAGATTTTTAATTTGAATTTTAGAATGCCTTAATTTTATGGCAGCGTTTATGGTTGCTAGTAATTTATCATTATCAAAAGGTTTAAGAATAAAGTCTGTGGCACCATCTTGAATAGCTCGAACCGCTAATTCTACATCGCCATAGGCAGTTATTAAAATAACAATTGCATCCGAATCTGCTTTTAAAATTCGATTTAGCCAATAAAATCCTTCATTCCCGGTGTTTTGACCTTTGCTAAAATTCATGTCCAGCAAAATCACATCAAATTTTTCAGATCGTAATTCTGTTGGAATTAAGTTTGGGTTATTTAAGGTTGTGACTTGCTCGTATTCTGTTTCAAGTAAAAACTCAAGTGTTTTTAGCACTTGCTTATCGTCATCAACAACTAATATTTTATTCTTTTTTATCATAATAATTCTAAGAGGGTGCCTAAAATATATACGTCTCGTGTCTAATAATTAGACGTGAAATCAATTTTACCAAAACAGAAAAATTGATTAAGTGCCACAAAATAAGAGATATATAGTTTTTGGCAAAAAACTTGTTTTATTTATAAATGTAAAACAAAAATTAATTACTTTAGAACTATGATTAAATATTTTTTTAAACTGACATTTCGCAACATTAGAAAATATAAGGTTAATACTATAATAAGTCTTTTAGGTTTAACAGTTGGATTAAGCTCATTTATACTTATTGCTTCATACATTAAGCATGAATTGAGTTTTAATAAATACAATGAAAACTACAAAAGGATATTTGTAGCTAATACCAACCTAAGTTTACATCTTATTGTATTTTTATAAAAAAAGCAAGGACAAAAAGAGGAATAAGGTTTTTTATACCAATGAGACAACGATCTCGATTTAATTGATAATCCCCTCTTTTCATTTATTAAAATTCGAACAATTCATTGGGCACAAAGCCTGTTTATAGGTTGGTGAATAAAATATTTAAGTTCTTTGCATAAAACAAGAAGCTATGAAAGAGTATGCAGGTATTTGGGGTATTGATGTTTCGAAAGACACATTTGATGTATTCTCACAAGACAGTAAACACTTAGTATTTGAAAATAAATTAAGTGGATTTAAAAATTTTAAAAAAACACTAAAGCCTTTGTGTTTATGCGTAATGGAAGTTACTGGCATTTACCATCTACAGTTGGCTACATTTTTACACAAAAACAACATTGATGTTTCCGTAGTAAATCCTTTAAGTATCAAACGATTTGCTCAAATGCAATTAAAACGAAATAAAACAGACAAAGCAGATGCCAAGATAATAGCACAATATGGCATTAGTCAATCTCCAAAACTATGGATTCCATGTGATAAGAAGATTGAAGAAAGTAAAGATATAAGTCAGACCTTAGAACAAATGATTAATATTAGAGCTAGTTTAAAGAATAAACTTTCTGGATTAAAATCAAAGAAAGCTAGTATGTTTTTAATAAAAAGTATTCTAAATCAAATCGATTCGA
>WTBR01000214.1 GCA_013138975.1 Bacteroidales bacterium | reverse complement strand
TGAATTATTTTTTGCTTAGATGATTCAAAAAATACAAGCATAGCAGTAGTTACGGTTTTATTTTTTGAAGAAATATAAGTGAAAAAGAAACGAATTATATAGCTCATTTTGGTGTTTAGTTGGTATTGCTTTTTAATCAATATAAAACTATATCATTTCGCGATCTTCTGCAGCTTTTGCTATTAAGCTTACAATATCTTCTATTTTAAGTTTCTCACAATTAAAAATTATATCATAATCAACATTATGAATGTCTTTACCTGCAAATTCTCTTCTTAATAACGAGCGTTTTTTATCCATATCGTCTATTAATTTTCGTGCTTCAGTCTTCGAAATTTCATGTCGTCGCCTTACACCCTCTATCCTATAATCCATTGGAGCAATTAACTTAACATGTAATGATTTTGGAATATCCTGTAAAATCACCGATCCAGCCATACCCACAATAATAACTCGTCCTTGTTCTCCAATCGAACGGATAACTTCTTTTATAGTATTTCGAATTTTTCTTTCACTTTTATAGTACTTACTTGATAAGGCTTCAAGAACTTCATCAACAGTACTCCTTTTTTGAAATTTAAAAATAAACTCAATTTTTTCAGGAGACAATCCTAATTCTTTTGATGCTCGTTCTAATATCTCTTTACTTATTAATTTCCACGGTTCCTTATAATTACTTTCTACTTCTAATAATAAATCAGCCAAATCTGATGCGCATATATTTGCCGGGCAACCAAAATCACGAGAAATAGTTATAACAGGGCCTAGAGAATCAACATCGGGTGGAGAAACATGTTTATATCTTTGTTCTAAATATTTAAGCAGGATATTAGCCATAACCGTATATTTTTGATGATTTTACATAATACCAATTAAATTTCAATATGACCTATAAATAATTTGAATTATTTTTTGCTTAGATGATTCAAAAAATCCAAGCATAGCCGCCCGTGCTGAGCTTTGTCGAAGTATAGCTACGGTTTTATTTTTTGAAGAAATATAAGTGAAAAAGAAACGAATTATATCGGTCATTTTGGTGTTTGTTTGGTATAAGATACTTTTTACAAGTTATTAAATTTTAAGTAGATTTCAAATTAGAAAAAAACAAGAGGAAAAACGAATAAATAATTCCTTATAATAATAACGTTATTTGGGTAGGGTTAATTAATTTTATTCTAATGTAAACTCAAAATAACAATACTTTGTTAA
Organism: Bacteroidales bacterium; assembly: GCA_013138975.1. Classification (GTDB taxonomy): domain Bacteria; phylum Bacteroidota; class Bacteroidia; order Bacteroidales; family UBA12077; genus UBA12077. The sequence goes on along the minus strand of WTBR01000214.1, from coordinate 32,558 downwards.
TCTTTGGCAAAGTTGAATTTTACAAGCAGTCAAACTACTGATAATTAGCCGTATGATTAAATTGAGCTAACTTTGCCAAAGTTCTTAATTTCAAACTAATACAAAAATGCAACAAACTATTAATATAAGTAAACGTGTAAATATTTGGTAACTAATCAGGTACACTATTTAAAACTAATACCGATTAAATCTCAAAATGACCTATAAAAAATTTGAATTATTTTTTGCTTAGATCATTAGCAAGTCGTACAACGAATTTTATAATTATTAAGCAAATCTGTTAATAGCTGTTATACAGTAACAATAAGGTTCTGCTCTTTCTGAAGAGAATTCGTGGCACGACTATTTAACTAAATTGAATTATTTTTTGAAGAAATAAACGGTCAAATTGTTGGTAATTAGCTATATGATTAAAATAAGTAAACTTTGCCAAAGTTCTTAATTACAAACTTATACAAAAATGAAACGAACTATTAAAATAAGCAAATGTGTAAATATTTGGCTTTCAACAAGCCTGATATTTAAGTTAGGGTTTTTAGATAACAAAAAAAAGGAGCTGTCAAAAAAGCTAGTGTGACAAACTGATTAACTGAAAGTTGTCATACTGAGCTTGTCGAAGTATTGACAACTTTATGACTTATTGGGCACCTTCAATAATACTTAGGGAAAGCCTTATTCTCTGATTTAAAACCCATGATTGTTGAAAATGAACTAATAAGACTTCATTTATACTCATAGTCTTATTTATTATTTAGTTTCCCTAATGCAATTTTAGCCTTATCAATTATTGGATGTACATAAGCCTTAAATTGATCAAAAACAGATTCAATATCATCAGCAACAATAATCATATCGCGATATTCTTTTTCCAGGAAACCTTCTTTTACCATATTATCAAGAAAACTTAATAAAAAATTAAAATATCCATTTACATTCACAAAAGCACAGGGCTTTTTATGCAAATTTAATTGAGCCCAAGTAAGCATCTCAAAAATTTCTTCTGTGGTACCAAGTCCGCCCGGTAATGCAATAAAAGCATCTGAAATTTCTTCCATCATTTTCTTTCTTTGATGCATTGTTTCTACCACTCGTAACTCGGTTAGATTAGTATGAGCAACTTCTCTATCCTGTAAGTGTTTTGGAATAATTCCAATAACTTTTCCTCCTTTTGCTAATGCAACATTTGCCATCTCTCCCATCAAGCCAACATACGCACCACCATAAACCAATGTTAAATTATTTTCAGCTAAATATGTCGCTAATTTTTGTGCTGTATTTTTATATTTTATTGAATTTCCGGAACTAGATCCACAAAAAACAGATATCCTTTTCATTTTATTCATTTATGTATAAAGCTAGATAATTATAACAAGTTTACAAAAATTGCTTAAGTTGATTTCAAATTACTATACAAAAAAGAGGCTATCCAAAAAGAAAGATTAAATCATAAACACTTCGACAGGCTCAGTGTGACAAACTGATTAACAGAAAATTGTCATGCTGAGCCTGTCGAAGTATAGACATTTTTCTAACTTTTTGGACAGCCTCTTTTAATATATTTTAAAAATGCTTTATTGGTTAAAAACAGCTACTACCATCCCAACAATGCGTACAAAGCTTTTCTTTTGGAATTCCAATATCTTCAACTAAATCATCAAGTTTCTGAAATTTTAAACTTGTTAAGCCAAGATTTTTCCTAATTTGTTCTACCATTGCCTCATATTTTGGATTATTACAATCCGAGTATTCTTTCATATCAACATTTTCTTCTCCTTCAATCTGCTTAACGGCTTTATGAGTAGCTAAGTCCATGTTCGATCTTGAACGACTAAAATTTAAAAATTCACAAGGATAAGTTAATGGTGGACAAGCAATACGCATATGCACTTCGCTTATACCAGCTTGATGTAAGTCTTTAACATTATCTGTTAACTGTGTTCCTCTAACTATTGAATCATCAAGAAAAACGCCTTTATTCCCTTTAATTAATGCTTTGTTAGGTATTAATTTCATTTTAGCAACCAACTCGCGCATATTCTGATTTTGAGGCATAAAACTACGCGGCCATGTTGGAGTATATTTTGAATATGGTCGTTTAAGTGGTACTCTTTGTTCATTACTATAACCCATTGCATGCCCTATTCCTGAATCCGGAATTCCAGCTACGAAATCAACATCTAAATCATCTCTTTGAGCCAAAGAAGCTCCACAACGATAACGTACCTCATCAACATTTATACCTTCGTAAAATGATGGCGGATATCCGTAATATACCCACAAAAATGAGCAAACTTGCATTTTTTCATTTGGTTTTCTTAACTGAGTATAACCATCAGCGGTAATTTCTATAATTTCACCTGGCCCCAGATATTTATCTATCTCATAGCCTAAATTAGGAAATGCACATGTTTCAAATGTAGTAGCATATGCTCCTTCTTTTTTACCAATAATAATTGGTGTACGTCCTAATTTATCACGTGCTATTATTATACTTTTCTCTGTTAAAATCATCATTGAACATGATCCTTTAACAAGATCATAAACTTTTTGAATACCGTCCGCAAAATTCTCACCCTCAGCAATTAACATAGCAACAAGTTCGGTAGCATTTACCGATCCCTGACTATTTTCTGAAAAAGTACGATGCTGCTTCATGAATCGTTCTTCAAGCTCATCGATGTTTACAATTTTACTAACACTCGCCACTGCAAATTTCCCCAAATGCGAAGTCACAACAATTGGTTGAGCTTCAGTATCGCTTATTACTCCTATTCCAATATTTCCTGAAAATTTTGATAATCCATCTTCGAATTTATTTCTAAAATAACCATCCTCAAGACTATGTATAGAACGTTGAAAACCCTTTTCTGGTGAATAGAAAGCCATACCCGCTCTTTTTGTACCAAGATGCGAATGATAATCGGTACCATAAAACACATCAGCTACACAATCTTTTTTTGAAATACTGCCAAAGAAACCACTCATACTTTTTATATTTTTTTAATACATAGACAAATTAAGTTGGCAAAAATATAAGAATAATTCTATTTAAAGTAAGATAGTTAATAAATGGGTATACATTGTTAATAGATATTTTTAAAAGTCAGAACACGGAAGTCGGAAATCTGAATACGAAAATCAGAATTAGGAATACGAAAGTCAGAAGTCAGAATATATTTTGGGCAAAGTTTTCCAATATAAAATCTTTTAAGAAAATGATATTGTACTAATTATAATTCCCTATCTAAAAATTCTTTTAGTCTATTTTTTATAAAATAGTTCCAACCTTCGATGCAGCTCTCTCTTGTAAATTCAGGAATATCTTTAGGAAAACTTTCCAGTCCCCTATTCGTTAATCTTAAATTCGTTTGATTTCCTTGTTCGAATAATTCGAATATTACAATCGCATCTCCGGAAATACCTTCATAACTCCAGTCATATACAATTTTCTTCATCGGCACCACCTCGGTTATTTTCCACATATGTAGTGTCTGTCCATAAAGTAAGAGTCTTGTTCAGAATGTTCGATTTTGAGGCTTGTGAAATTGCAAAAATCAAGGAGTTTACAATTGTAAATGACTGTTTTTGCAATGAGCGTAACGAAAAAATCGGACTTTATGGACAGACTCTAATTAGTTCAACATAATTAATCATTCAAGCATTATAGAATCCATAATAAAAATAGAATCCGCAATAATAATAGAATCTTGTATCTTACGCAAAAGAAGTTCATTCTCAACAATTTCAAATTGCTTAATCAAATGTGTATAATCCTCCTTAATTGATTCTTGTTCTATAAGCAGTAACTTATTTTTCTCACCCATTTCATAATATAAAAATGTGCGATCTAAAAGAATACCCATTAAAAAAAAGATAATAAAAAGAATTATAAGCTTGGATTTTTTCATTTTCACATCCTTGTTTTAATACGCTAAATTTTGTCTAAAAATGTAATATAAGACTTCATACTAACTTACTATCAATTAACTACTAAATAAAATATTATTTTTAGATTCAATTTCAATCTTTCTTTTTTAACCTTAAGAAATCAATAATAAGTAGGTTGTAAATTACAAACTATTTTTAATTCTATCAAATATGTAAATAAATACCTGATATCCGCTGGTGTTTTCTCAATAAGTTGATTATCCAATAATCAAACCTAACAGGTTTCGCATTAATAAGTGAATGCCGATTCGATATAATTGCCTGTTAATCAATTAAAACCTATTAAGTCTGTATAGGAACATTATATCTTATTCGCCTAGCCGCTTGAAGCGGCTTGGCGAATTCAATATGTTCAATTAAAATCTTGAAGGTCTTGCGGATATAAGGAAATACTAAAACATGGTTTGTGATTACAAACTGTTGCATGTTGCGAGATTCGCATTTTTAATTTCACGTAGATAAGTAGTATTAATACAAAGCGAAATAACAATACGAACTTGATATTTATCGTGACAAAAGCAAACTGAGAATATGCATAAAAATACCAATCCTCGCTAGATGAATTTCACCGTGATTTTGTATTCTCTAAAAAGTATGCTTGGTTGCTCAAAGAAATACTAACATTTGTTCCTAGCACAAGGACTATTTGTTATAAAAAAGCCTAAGAATCCGCCAAATAACATACTTTTAACAAAATCACCGGCTACAATAACATCCATGTGTTTTCCTTCGGTAAAGTAGAAATATACTAAACCGCCAATTGCACCAATGCTTGTATAAATAATTGATTTTTTTGTATGCGGAGACTGAATGATTCTTTTAAACCAGTTGGATTCCTTTTTAAGCTCTAATTGTTTAAATTCCATTTTATATATCTAAATATGTAGATGCAAATATATGCAATATTTTTCCTTGAGTGAATTTTTAGTTAATATTCTTTACTAAAAAAAGAATCAAACAAATATAATATTCTTTCTTTGCTCTTCTAAAAAAGATCAAATTGAAAAAAGCCTATCAACGAATAGGCTTTTTCAATGCAAAGAAGTTAAAGATTAAACTAATTTAACATCGACTGCATTCAATCCTTTTGGGCCTTCAGCCACATCATAGCTTACTTGATCTCCATCTGCTATTTCATCAATTAAATCATTTTTATGGACAAATACATCCTTACCATCATCATCTGGTGTAATAAATCCAAAACCTTTAAACTTATTAAAAAATTTTACTGTACCGTTTTTCATTGTTATAAGTTAAGAGTTAATATTTAACCCTAAAAAAGGGTTATTTTATCTATTTTAAATATAGAGTGAATATACAAAATATTCTCGTTGTTGTCAACCCCTTGAAAGAATTAGCTAAACAGTATTTGCTATAATAAATTAAATTTGAATTAAAAATGTCAGGATTAAAACTTAGTAAAACGTTCTCATCAACATAGTTAATAAAGGTGCTCTAGTATGGATTTACTGAACACTAAAAAGGGATTATTTCCGCTTAAGCTTAATATTATTATTATTTTCGAGCGAATCAGTCATGTCTGAAGCTAATCTTATCGCTTTAAAAGCAAATTCTTTACTTCTATTTTCCAGATAGCTACTAAGCTGATTGGGGTTATTTTTCAATCTATTTTCAGCTTCCCTAAGTATAATTTCTTGTTTTTCTATTCCATTCGATTCAAGTTGATTTCGAAGTTCTTTCCATGCCTTCATGTTTCTGGGATATTCTGACTTGGATAAATCTCCAAGCTTTTTGAATACCCAAAATGCTGAATTTTTATCAAAACGCTTTGGTGCTACGTCAAAGCCTGCTGGAAAAGCATTGCTACCCATATAAATAGGAATGTAAATTGCAGTAAATGGGGAACTTAGTCCTGTCCAAAGCACAGATCCATAATCAACAGGCTTGCCCGGCGAAAGAGCGATGACATCGGTATGCACACACTTCCAAACCGCAATTGATCTTTCCGGATGATTCGGGTTCTCATTCTTATAAATATCGAAAGGAGTTTCCGAATAATAATCACGCAGGATTGTAAAACATTTTTGTAAGTCAATTTTTTCTTGCGCTTGAATAAATAGTGGAAAAATCTCTTCTTCGGAAGATACTTGCATTAAAGGATTGAGTATATCGATAGCTCTCCAGAGACGCCGTGTATTATAGTAGTTACTGCCCGTTTTTTCTTTTATTCCATTACCAAAGAAATCCCTAAAGTTAAAAGCTTGCATTGATTTATCCCTTAGGTCAGATTCTTCATAAATATCTATCAGCTTGGGCGAGCAAATAAAGTTGGCAGTATCATTAAAATCAATGTTACCAATTCGGTAACTATTAGCCGCTACAAAATAACAATCGTTTGGAATACGAACAGCAGCCCAAGAATATCCTCCACCTGCCTCCATGTACCATATTTCATTTGTGTCGGCTACTCCTACTCCACTCGGGTAACTTATTCCAAATTTAGTATAACATTCTCCAATAATTTTTACGCATTCGCGTGCAGTTTTAGCATGCTGTAAAGCAAAATATCGAATGCCTCCTCCTAAACCGGACTTTACTAAAGGATCAAGCTTTTCGGCATTACTATTTCTGTCTCGCTTTAAAGCTAAACCTCCGGCAATAGCTACACCATGTTTATTTATAGCCACAGCATCGCCTTCGGCAAATCCAATATTCGTTTGAAGTATCAGCATTTCGTAAGACGGGTGAAAGGAAACTGAACTGTCCGGTAAAATATTTAACATTTCATTGGCAGGAACTTTTATGAGCATTGATGCTTCATTACCCGACAAATCATTATTGTGGGCTAGCAATACTTGTCCGTTTGCAGAAGCATCTTTCCCAACCATAAGAAGAAAGCATTCTTGCTGTTGCGAAAATAATTCAGAAGGAAACAGTAGTATTAGGATTATCAAAAATCGGATATAAATAAAAATTATTTTGCTCATATATATATTTACTATTTTGGAAATCAAGTTATGAAAATTCGTATTAGTATCAAATATTAATTCAATAGCATTATGTTTGATGATATTATGTAAAAATACTACATTCACATAATAGTAATGAGAGGCTTATTTTAAAAGCATAAGAAATATAACACTTATTGTTGTTATACCTTTACAGCCGGGATAAGAACAATTTAATATACAGCAAGCCTTACCGCTTGCTTCGACAAAAGAAACGCAATGGAAGATAAAAAAAATATCATTAAACTAAGCGGCGATAACAATATTGTAATACAAGATGTAAAAAACGGCAATATTACTATAAATCAAAATGATGAAAAGCTTATTGATAAATTGCAAAAATTAAACGAGCAACAACTCTCTGTTTTGCAACAAATGGTTAAGGAACAAACCAACAGTTTTACAGCTGCTTTTAAAACAATAATTACAGGTATTGCCACACAAAAAAACATTGTACAAAATAGTAACATTACTGCCAAAAACGTTCGTGTTGGTGATAACACAGAAATCCATTACCACTATCATTACGAAAATGAAAACAATTTACCAAAACACCTGACCAACTTTGTACCCATGATTTCGGAAAATGAGATTGTAGGGCGAAAAAATATTTTAGATGAATTGCACAAATTACTGTTTAATGAAAAACCTGTTGTAGTGGTTAACGGCTTGGGAGGGATAGGAAAAACAACACTTGCACAAGCGTTTATTGGTAAAAATCGCAATCAATACCGGCATATAGCATGGATAACGCAAGCTGAAAAGAATGAAGATATTTTTGCTGTTTTTGCAGCTGCATCTAATTTGCGAAAAAATTTAAAAATTGACGTTAATATAAGCGAGCCAAATGAAGTTTTTGAGGAAATTATACGCAAACTTAACCATATAGGCGACAAACCGAATTTGTTGGTTATTGATAATGCCAATAACAGTGTGGAGAAAATCAGAAATTATCTGCCTGATGCCGACAAATGGCACACGCTGATTACTTCGCGAAACCAACTGAACGGATATACGATTAAGACGCTTGATTTTTTAAGCGATGAGGACGCATTTACGCTATTTAAAAAGCATTATACAAAACAAAATTTAACCGATCTCCAAATTAGAGAATTAATTAAATCGCTGGATTATCATACCCTAAGTATAGAAATATTGGCAAAAACAGCTAATATTATTGAATATGATTTTGAAGATTTACAAAATGCACTGCAAGAAAACATTGATACAGAACTTACCGATGTACCACATTCGGGAAATAAAAAAATTGAAAAAGTAAGCCAATACCTGTGCGAAATTTTTAAGTTAAGTAATTTAACAGAGGAAGAACTTTTTATATTGAAAAACTTTGCCTGTTTGCCTTCCGATTACATAGAATATGAAACTTTAAAAGAATTGATTATAGAAGACAAGGGTTTTAAAAAATTCCCTTTAATACTAAAAAATATATGTAAAAAAGGCTGGTTGTTAAAAGATGAAAAAACAGAGACTTATAAAATACACCTGATAATTTCTGATGTAGTAAGAAAACAAGCCGAAATAAAATTTGATGAAATAAGCTACCCGGTAAAAACCATTACCGAAAAATTATACTTAGACCAAACAAAAGACAATCCTGTTGACAAATTCCAATGGGCTGTATTTGGCAAATCCATAATAAAGACCACTATCTCCAACCCTCCCACACTTGCCAAACACAAAACCACGTTTTCTGCACTTTACAATAATTTAGCCCTAGTACTAAAAAGCCTCGGGGATTATGTAGGGGCGAAAAAACTACTGGAAAAAGCGCTTATTTCTGATGAAAAAAACTTTGGAACAAAACACCCTAAGACGGCGGTTCGTTATTCAAATTTAGCTCTCGTACTTAAAGACCTGGGTGATTATAAAGGAGCAAAAAAACTTCTGGAAAAAGCGCTTATTTCTGATGAAAAAACTTTTGGTACAGAACACCCTACTACGACGGTTCGCTATTCGAATTTGGCTCTCGTACTTAGAGACCTCGGTGATTATGAAGGGGCTAAGAAACTATCGAAAAAAGCACTTATTTCTGATGAAAAAAACTTTGGAAAGGAACACCCTAAGACGGCGGTTCGTTATTCGAATTTTGCTCTGGTACTTAAAGACCTCGGTGATTATGAAGGGGCTAAAAAACTTTTGGAAAAAGCTCTTATTTCTAATGAAAAAAACTTTGGAACGGAACACCCTAAGACGGCGATTAATTATTCAAATTTAGTTACAGTGCTGAAATATCTTGGTGATTATGAAGGGGCTAAAGAACTATCGGAAAAAGCACTTATTTCTGATGAAAAAAAATTTGGTACAGAACACCCTAATACAGCGCTTCGTTATTCGAATCTGGGTACAGTGCTGAATTACCTCGGTGATTATGTAGGGGCTAAAAAACTTTTGGAAAAAGCACTTATTTCTAATGAAAAAAACTTTGGAACGGAACACCCAAGGACAGCAGCTAGTTATTCGAATTTGGGTGCTGTACTTCAAAGCCTCGGTGATTATGAAGGGGCTAAAAAATTTTTGGGAAAAGCACTTGTTTCTGATGAAAAGAACTTTGGTACAGAACACCCTAGAACGGCGGTTCACTATACCAACCTTGCCAATCTAAATATTGAATTAAACGAAATAAGAAATGCAATTAAATTATGGGAAAAATCTTATATCATTTTTTCTAAAAAATTGGGTGAAAACCACCCAAATACTCAAATGGTTATTAAAGCATTAAACAAATATAAAAACTAAAAGATGGAACCAATTAGCATTTTTTTAAGCACGGCTTTGGGATATATTCTCAAAAGTGCATGGCAAACAAAAGCGGCTAAGACTGCCAAAGAAGAATTAGTGGGTGGTTTTTGGAAATGGATACGCCCGAAGTTTATTAAAGATATTCCGAAAATAGAAACTAATACCGAGGATGAAGATATTGCAACAAAAACAGAAGAAAAACTCCTTGAACTAATTAAAAGCGAAGATTTTTTCACCGAATTATCAAAAAGAGTAGAAGAATTGCAAAAAGCAGGCATAAAAGAAAAAAATATTTTTAGTGGAAATATCAAACGAATGAAAAAAATTAGAATTGGCGATAAGGAATATAATGCAAACGATATTTACACCAGAAAAAACATCTTTGAAGGAGATGTAGAAGACGGCGAAGAATTTATACTTGGTGACGGATAAAAAACAAGCTGGCTGTGGCACGACTTATAATCTTGGTTTTATCTTTTCAAACAAAGGCGCTAAGCGGCTCTTCTAATTAGAGATAATAATATTAAAATTTTTAAACAGCAACTTGTGAGCATATCCGCTAAGCGCCTATTCGCAAACAATAAACTAAAGATGTAAAAAAAACAAAGAATAATCAGCAAAAGTTTCGGGTCTAACGAATCCAAGAAGTTTAGAACTACAGTTGACCTTTCAGAGTTCGTAGAACCTGAAAGAGTCAAAATTTTGGTGAAAGCCACAGGTTTAAACCATATGGGGTAGCTATTTATAAGGAATAATTTTCGTTTTGCCCTAAGCCTAAAGGGAATCGAAAATTATTTTTGCAAATTTTTACTTGCAGTGCTTAAAATTTGATTTAGATTATTTTTCACTTCTATTTCGGAAAATCAAATTACCATCAAACGACTTAATAACTAAAATAAAGCAAATAGCTAAAAGTATAACTTATGGAAGTTTTTGCCAAAACAAAGGCGCTAAGCGGCTCTTCTAATTAGAGATAGTAATATTGAATATTTTAAACAGGAGCTTGTGAGCATATCCGCTAAGCGCCTATTCGCAAACAATAAACAAAAGATGTCGAACAGCTATTTGCTTAAAGCTGATCAATTGCACACAAACCAAAATTTTAATCTTGGTTTTAACTTTTCTTATATCTATTTTTAAAAACTTTTCAAAAAATACGAGACAATGTTGACCTATTTAATATTCGGAATAACTTATGCTTTTGCAGCAGGTGTTCAACCCGGCCCACTTCAGACCTACATTATTTCCCAATCACTTAAAAAGGGATGGCGTTCGACTTTACCGGCAGCATTTGCTCCTGTTATAAGTGATATGCCAATTGTTATATTAATTTTATTCTTACTTAACTCAGTTCCCGATAATTTTATTATTTTGTTAAGATTTGGTGGCGGATTATTTCTTCTTTATCTTGGATACAAGGCATATAAATCGTGGAAGGAATTTGATGCAAACGACACTACCACAAAGGAATCGGGTAAACAAACTTTGTTTAGTGCAGTAATTGTAAATATTTTAAACCCAAATCCTTATTTAGGATGGAGCTTAATTATGGGTCCCATGTTTCTTGAAGGTTGGAGAATTGATCCAACAAATGGAATTGCCTTACTTATTGGCTTTTATGTGACTATAATAATTACACTGGCTGCAACCATAATTCTATTTACGTTTGCCAGAAAATTCGGGCCAAAAGTCAGTAAAACATTACTCGGATTATCTTCGCTTTTTTTATTTGCCTTTGGTATTTATCAATTATGGATTGGGACTCTTTTTTATATTAATATTTAATATCCGCAGGTATTTTCTCAGTAAGTTGATTATCAAATAATCAGACCTCATTGCTTTTAATTAAACATTTGAATTCGCCATGCCGCTTGAAGCGGCTAGGCGAATATAATATAATGTTCCTATACAGATTTGTTAGGTTTTAATTGATTAACAGACAATTATATCGAATATACATTCTCTTATTAATGCGAAACCAGTTAGGTCTGGATAAAAAACAAGCTGGCTGTGGCACGACTTAATAACTAAAATAAAGCAAATAGCTAAAAGTATAAATTATGGAAGTTTTCGTCAAAACAAAGGCGCTAAGCGGCTCTTTTAATAAGAGATAGTAATATTGAATATTTTATACAGGAGCTTGTGAGCATATCCGCTAAGCGCCTATTCGCACTGAACGCGTGTTATAACATGTACATTTTTTCAATTTTCATTCTCTCATCCAAGAATAAGTAGAGTTCATCAACTTTATTTCGTTTCTCAATGTCAAGAATTTGAATTCTTTTTACTTTTCCTTTCACCCAAAAATAAATTATCAAAGAGCGCTTTAAAGATGAAATAGTAATACTTATCCCTAAGATAAAAACTATAAATTGAGATATAAAAAACAGCCATGAGGATCTTATATCTATAGTTGGTAGAGTTTCATAATCAAAACTTCTCAAAGTGTCAGACAAGCACAAAAAAGAGACTATAATTATTAAAACTCCAATCAACAATCCAATTATCCAGTTGCGCTGAAAAAATTCTCGCTTTATTTCTGCTTTATCAATTTGAGAATAATCAATATGTTCGAACTTTATGCCATTGCGAATGATATTTACACCGTGTTCATCAATTTCCAGCTTTCTGCTCTTTATCATGTTATTTTCTATTTCGAAAAAGTAAAAAGATAGGCTCAATCAGAGTGAATATTAAAATAAATGGAATTACTATCATTACTCCACGCATTGAACCGATACCTGCATACTTCTGTCCGCCAAAAACTGCCTTAATATTTTTATTCAGTCTCGTATTAAATGACACTTTGCTCATTTTAAGAAAAATTGCACCTTGTTATAACTTACTCCTAACCGAAGGTCTTATCTCACCTTCTCTAATATCACCCCAATTTCCATAACAGAATTTAATGGATCCTTAGGCATATTATGCTCTATTACATAAGTGTAAGTGCCTGTTTCTTTATATTTTTTGTTTGATTCTACCATGTGCTCACTATCCCAAATTTCATAAGCTACTTCGCCAATATAATCGCCGTTTTCTTCCCGTACTTTTAAATCGTAATCTTTTACAGTTTCAATACCACCCGGACTGGTTTCGGTTACTTTTACTTTTAAGACTTGATCCTCATAACCATTTACATATCGAAATGATAAACTCATATTGTATGCAATACTATTATCTTTAATGGGCACTTTAAATTCTCGTGCATCCTTTCGTAACCATTCTAATTCAGGAGATAATTCCTGGTATTCCATATAAATTCTGCCCTCAGGCTGACAAGCAAATAAGCCCAATGCTATTATTAATATTGTTATTAATCTTTTCATATTTAATACGATTTTAATGATCTTTTTTCAAATTTAAGTAAAAAGCCTCAGATTAAGAGTAGTTCACAATTAAAAGGACTTTAATTGTATATAAGAACTTTGGCAAAGCTAGCTTAAATGAAACTCCTCGCAGCAATCTGACGAAGTATCTCAATGGAATATTTTATTTTCCATACGCACCAAGGTGCTGGGAATATAAGCCTTGAGATCCCTCAACTACACTTGGACAAGTTCAGTGAAGCCCGCTCGGGATCATCTCGCCTAGATGATTTTGATTACAAAAACATAGTCTCACTGATTTAATCATACGACTAATTATCAGCAGCTTGACAGTTTGCGAAATTCAACTTTGCCAAAGCTTAACAAAGTATTATTTTATCGAACTCGCATTAAATAACAGAATATTTCTATTGACTCTCTAGTGGTAATCCACACTTTGGGCAAAACTTATAAGCTGTGTTTTTATCAAATTCATGTCCATTAGTGCATTTCAACATTTCCGTATCTTCATAAATTTTTGTTAAAACTCCATCGATACGATTATATTTAAAAGCATTATATACGAATTCTATTGAAACTGTTTTTCCCACCCTCATTTTTTCCAGCATAGTCATATTTGGAACAAGAAGATAAAAATAATAAGTAATATCATCTATTTTTTTGCTCATGTGGGCAAGACTCACTTCGTTTGGAATGGATATTGACTTTTTACCACTACGGTCTTGACGTACGGTAGATTTTATGCCATTATTCAGGATTACTTTATTAATGTCGTAAAATGCAAACTCAATGTTTACTTCCCCTATGCTATTTCCACTAGTGTTAATAGAATAAGGATTTGCACTGGTAAACTTTGTAAGCCGTACATTATTAAACTTAATTTTTTTTCCGAAATTATTATTCAGAAACTCCTTTGCAAATCTATTTTGAACGCTCACAGCAGCACCCGTTAATTTTGATTGTGCATCGCGCAATTCCAATAAAAATGTTTCTTCTTGTTTTACCTGACTAAATAAAAAAATAGATTGGAAAATGAATATGAGAATGAATAAGTGTTTCATAATCTCAAAGTATTGGTTAATAATAAAGTATAAATTTACAACATAAATTACCTTAAGTCAATTTCATACGCGATAATGTCATAAATGATTTATATATAAGCCTATATCACTATTTTTGTTTAATATAAATTTCTTTATTTCTAAGCCTTATAAATTTCGAATTATAAAATGCTAATTAACTTAAAATTAGATTTTTACCATTGACCAGTTAAACGATTTGCCAATATTACTGGATGCCTTTCCTTTTATGGTATTCGTTTTGGAATCAGAAACTGTTGCTACATATGTTACAATCCCAATTTTAAATGTAAGAACTCCCGATGTAAAACTCCATGTATATTTTGAGGGATCTTTAGGATCATCACTAGTTAATGTACCATCTGTTTCAAATTTTAGTTTAACTTCCTTTTTTAATCCTAAATGTTTTAATGTCCAACTATTTGCAATAAGCATGCTTGGAATAAGTTTTTTGGAAATACTTTCTGTTCTATTTGCAATATTTTTTTTGTTTAAATCTATGTTTGTTAATTCCTTATCAAGGTCTTTGGATTCAGAACTTGCTTTATTAGCAAGTTCAATAAATCTGGTTTTATCAGATACACTTGCTTGATTTTCTTCAGAAAGTTTTTTGTATTCTTTGGATATAAGATCTAATCTTTCCTTAAGTCCTGTTGTCATAATTGCAGCCTCAGAAATTTGAAGATTTAAGGCATCATTTTCTTTCTCAATTTCACTTAACAAGTTATTATAATCTTTCAATAAAATATCAAGATTTTCTCGCCCTTGCAATAATAATTGTTTGTTTTTTTCATTTTCTTTACCAAGTATTTTATTATCAATAGATAATAAAAGTTGTTCTTTTTCCAATAGTGGTTTCAAGAATCCAATAGCCCATGCAGTAAATAATATAGCAGCAACAATCCCTGCAATAATCGTTTTTAAAATTGGACTAATCCGATAAATACCGGATGCTACTCTTTTGTCAATTTCCTTTGCCTCACTAATAAATTTTATTTGTTCGGCTTCGTTCCTTGCTATTTCTGATTGCAACTTACGCTCTTCAGTAGCTTTTGTTTCATCGCTCATGCTTTTAGCAATTTAATGGTTTAGTGACTATATTTTAGCAAGTTACAATATCAAAAGCCTAATGTCAAGAACTTTGAAATTATACCTAAACAAATAAAAAAAGCTCATGCTTTGTGAAATTTATGCAAGTGGGGAGTAATTATATATTTATGATATATCACTCAAATTGCAATTCTTAAGTGTTCGAAACCTTTATCAATAATCTTTAAATCAGTTTTTATTTTTAGCCTTCAAAACAGCCTTCGAGAACCTCAGGCTTCATGGAGTTAGTAAGCAAAATGCATTTAAAATAATAAAGTACTTAGATAATTTCTTAGGTGCGGGCAAGGAAAAACACCCTGCTGAGGAATCATCTTTTGAAAGCGTCGAATAAAGCACGTAGCCTGAGGTGCTTACTGAGCCTGTCGAAGTTCTCTCGAAGGCTACAACCAAAAGTGATAAAGCTTCGAATAATGCACGTAACCTGAGGCTCTCGAAGGCTATATTAGCAAATAATATTATAAGCTATACCACAAAGAATCACAAAGTACACACAAAGGCACACAAAGAATAAAAATTAGTATTTCATTGTGAATTAAATGATTACAAACAGAATAAATGCCATTAAATAATAAAGTACTTAGATTATTACTTAGGTGCGGTGGCAAGGAAAAACGCCCGGCTGAGGGATCGTTTATCCTAGACTTTTTTGTTTCTTTTTGGGGCAATGCCAAAAAGAAAAAGAAAAGAAATGCACGTAGCCTGAGGTGCTTACTGAGCCTGTCGAAGTACTCTCGAAGGCTATATTATCAAAAAATATTATAAGCTATACCACAAAGGAGCACAAAGTAAACACAAAGGGACACAAAGAATTAGAATTAATGATTTTAAAATAATAAAGTACTTAGATTATTTCTTAGGTGCGAGCAAGGAAAAACGCCCGGCTGAGGGATCGTTTTTTGAAAGCGGCAAATAAAGCACGTAGCCTGAGGTGATTTCTGAGCGCTGTTGAAGTACTCCCGAAGCTTATTTTAGTTCACCCAAAAATATAAAATACAATACAGCACTAAAACTTAGCATTGCTACTATCAATCCAAAATAACCCAACCACCCAATATCAACTGGTTCATTCTTCAATTGATAATCATTGTAATTGAAAGTATCTTTATAAACATGAGGCTTTTCTATTTTGGCTCGAATTGGATGTCCTTTACTTATTAGTTTCCTATAAAGTTCATAATCCTTCTTCAACAAATCGTATAAATCTCTTTTTAAAACTGCTCCATCCTTAAAACATATAAAAACATCTTCTTTAATCTGACTTTTCACATTTGGCTTTTGATATTCAGCTAAGGATTTGTAATTGGGGTCAATTACATTGGTAGCAATTAAGAAATCATAAATTGTTTTAGGTGCAGATACAATATTTACCATTGTGCCAAAAACACTCATAAATCCAGCAAGCGACATATAAAATAGTTTTTTATGACAATTAAGATCTATATGCAATTTAACAAAAATATTTTAGAAATAAAAACCTATAGATAAAACTGATAGCTATCGAAAACTATTCGAAAAGAAATTTGTCGAGCTGAGTATTATTTTTACTTTAATATTTTAATACAAGACAGAAAATGAAAGAGTCAAATGCCCATAGATTTGTAATTTTGATAAGCTTAGCCTTAAGATCAAGCTTACATTTGAATCCTGAGACTTGAAATAGTTCTGTAGCATTAATTTTTATATCTTATTCGCCTAGCCGCTTGAAGCGGCTTGGCGAATGCAAATAAAAGGGATACACGTTTATAACATTTATAATGATTAGAATTTAGATATTTAAGCAAATGAATTTTCTATAAAAAATCCGTGCTAATCAGCGTTTTCGGTAAATACCGAAATCCGTGTGATCTGCGTTCAATGGTTTTTAGCTAAACTGAAGTGATTTAATCATTTCACCTGAATTCCATTATTTTTTAACCCACCATTGGCCAATCTTTATACTGGCCTTCGGCTTGTTCTACTACTTCTTTTAATAAATTATCTAATTCAGAGAAAGGAACTTTCCCTTTTAGTTCTTTTTTAACTGCCAGGCGAATTGCAGCTCGTGCATCTTCTTTTTTTGTCCAGTCGATTTGAAAGCTTTTCTTCATCGATTTTACAACCTTATGCACTAAATCCTGGATTGGCCCTTTTTCGTTCAATAGTTTTTCGTTGGCAATTAATAAATCATAAAAAGCCAGTTCATCT
This sequence comes from Bacteroidales bacterium, assembly GCA_013138975.1. Classification (GTDB taxonomy): domain Bacteria; phylum Bacteroidota; class Bacteroidia; order Bacteroidales; family UBA12077; genus UBA12077. The sequence goes on along the minus strand of WTBR01000214.1, from coordinate 15,179 downwards.
TCTTTTAAACCTAATTGTTTTATTCGTGTATCTTCATTTTTAAAATCGCTTGCCATATCAAGCAAATGTTTGATGGTAGCAATAGAATTCATGCTATTGGTATGATATCTTCTCAAAACCTCTTCCAGCTCATCTTTTAACTTTCGGTACTTCTTAATGTTTTTAGACGATTTTACTTTTAACTCATCGTTAATAATTCGACGAAGCAATTCTATCTTTACATTCTCGCCTCCTTTTTCTTTTACTGTGGCCTGAAAGCGATCATCGACAATAGAAATATCAATTTTATCGAGATCGTACATGGCAGCCAAATCAATTATAGGGTGCGATTCTAAGGATTTGCTTATTAAATCTCTAATTCGCTCGTTCTTTTTGCGTTGTGGCCCAGGGGGAAATTTCATTTTTCGAATCATATCCCTGAATTTCTGAATCACGGCTATTTCTTCGTGAAATTCCCAGATACGCTTATCAGAATTGGTCATTGCAACCAGCTCCGTTAACTTACGCTCTTCCAATAAAAACTTATCGCTTACGGCATCCGATTTTATCAAATCATTAAATAAACTATTCGACCATTTAACTAATTCGGTAGACGACATACTGTTGATTTCATCCAAATCGAAATTGCCCATTAAAGCTTTTGTAGTATGTAATTGCTCTATGCATAAATTAACCACCGAATTAATATCAATGGTTGGTTTTCCTTTGCCACCGCCACCTGTGTATTTTTTGCTTGCTTTTGCCAGAAAATCGGAGATACCAATAAAATCGACCACTAATCCGTTGGGTTTATTTTCAAATACCCTGTTTACTCTGGCAATGGCTTGCATTAGGTTATGCCCTTTCATTATTTTATCGACATACATGGTATGTGCACAGGGCGCATCGAAACCGGTTAACCACATATCGCGAACGATTACTATTTTTAGCGGATCGTCTGATTTTATAAATCGGCCTTTTATGGCCTCCATATTTTCTTTTGTTCTAATATGTGGATTCCATGCCACAGGATCTTTGCCAATATTACTGGTCATAATTACGGCTACTTCGGGACAAGATTCCAAAGCAGTAATGGCATCGTACATTTTAACGCAATTTTTACGGCTCATGCACACAATCATGGCTTTGCCTGGTAGTGGTAGTGTTCGTTTTTTAAAATGAACCAGAATTTCTTTTGCCACACGTTTCACTCTATCATCTGCTCCGGCAGCATCTTCTATGGCAGCCCAAACGCTATGTGTATTTTCTTCGTCGAGCTCTTCTACCTCCTCAAGCTCTGCTGTAAATTTGGCTTTAATATTTAAGGGAACCATTTTAGGTTCGTAGTTAATGGGCACGGTAGCTCCATCTTCCACAGCTTGTTTAATATCGTAGGTATGAATGGTTGGGCCAAACACCAGTTGGGTATCGGCATCTTTGCTATCGACGGGTGTGCCTGTAAATCCCATAAAGGATGCATTGGGCAATGCTATGCGTATGTTTTGTGCAAATCCACCCTCTTTAAAACCATATTGTGTACGATGTGCCTCATCGGCCATTATAATTAAATTGTAACGTTCCGATAATATGGGGTGCTTATTTTCTTTGTCTGAATCTTGTCCTTTTAACCTGAATTTTTCGATGGTTGTAAATATCACTCCCCCTCCATCGGTACTTAACAAATCTCTTAAATCGTTGGTGGTATTTGCATGTTGTACATCGCCAACCAAATCTTTACATAAAACAAAACTTTTGTAAAGTTGCAAATCCAAATCGGAACGATCGACTTGTATTACTATGGTAGGATTTTTCATTTGGGGCAATGAGCGTAATATACCTGTTAATATAGCCATGGAAATACTTTTACCCGAACCCTGCGTATGCCATATTACACCCAAACGACCATCGCCTTGTGGTTTTATATTTTCAAGAGCCGATTGCACTGCTTTATTAATGCCCCAATACTGATGATACTTGGCTCCTTTCTTTATGATCATTCCATTATGATCTTCGTGAAAGATGAAGTTTTTGAGGTAGTTCAACAGGGTTTCTTTTGGGAACAGTCCTTTTAACAGGGTTTCCAGTTGCAAGCCCTTGTCTTGTTCTGTTTGGTTTCCATTAAGGCTTTTCCAGGGTGCAAACCATTCCATTGCAGAGCTGTACATACCGTGCAAGGCTTCCATTCCGTCGGATATTACGGTTATGGCATTGTAATCGAACAATTGCGGAATATCTTTTACATATTGTGTAATTTGATTATGTGCATTGCTTACATCTACATCTTGTCTCCACATATTTTTAAATTCGAAAACAATAAGTGGTAAACCATTTATAAAGATGATTAAATCGGGGCGGCGGTTGTTTTTACCTACAATGCTTAGCTCATCGGCACATACAAAATTGTTTTTGTGTTGTTCTTTAAAATTGATTGGGTAAATATGCTTGGCATTTTCTTTTCCGTTGGTATCTTTCCAACTAACAGAAACGCCTTGTGTAAGTTTACGATGAAAATCGCGGTTACGATAATCCAGATCCATGCCCTCGTGCTGAGTAAAAGCAGCCATTGCTTCGTTTATGGCAGTGGCAGGAATATCGGAATATGTTTTTTGCAGAAAAGCCCGCAATTCGTCTTCGAGCACTACTTTTTTGGGCTCACGCTTTAACGAGTTGCCTTCCCGGTGCGTATAACCCAGTTCCTGTAACCATTCTATGGCAGCTTTTTGTACGGTTATTTCAATTAGTTCTGTCATTCGATATTTATTTCGTCCCGAACACTTTCGTGATCTGTTATGGTTTGTTCTACATCTTTTATGCGTACTTCTCCGCTGATGAGTTTGGGTAATAGGGTATCGCGGAGGGTGGTTAGGGTTTGGTTTTCAATTAAATTTTGTTCAATTGTATTATAGTAATCTTCTATCTCATTAAAAACTCCCAAATTTTTAGGAGGCGAAACTACTTTGAAATTTTTAATAATTACTTGACTTATATTTTGCTGAGCTGAACCAACAGCTTGATTTAATATCTCCGACTTGTAATATCTTAAATAATGAAATACATACAAATAGGATATATCTTTTTGTATGATCGCACAAATAGCCTGATTACATGTAGATTCATTCGATAAAATACTAGTTTCACCTACTGTTGCTCCATACATAGCCAACAATACTGATTTTTTGGGAATTAATTTTGCTGAAGATTTCTCAATACCTAACTGTGTAATTTTTTCTTCAGTATCTATCACAAAAGTTCCATATAATTCTTTAGATTTTACCCAAGGAATAGTACCTCCTTCATAAAATTCAAGTTTTTTCCTGCTTGGTGTACCACCTGAAGTGGTTTGATATATATCCCCAATACTTTTCACTTCCCACCCCTTCGGAATTTTCCCCAATTCAGAATCTATAAACTCACCATTTTGGAAAGGGCCAAAATCTACAAACCAATGTTTGTATAATGTCATTGCCATTTCTTCAAGGGTTTTGTTGGTTTGTAGGTTGAGCTCTATTTTGTCGTCGAGGGCTGAGAGTATGGAGGCGATGGCTTTTTGTTCTTCTATCGGTGGCAGGTTTATTTTACAGCCCTTTAGTGATGCTGTTGGTTGAGCAATTGCAGGAACGCCAACTTGAGAGCTATTCATTAACCATTCACGTTGTCCATATTGAGACCTGAAATAATAAAAAATAAACAACGGATTTGCCTTTTCTTTATTTAATGCTAATCTCATTTGACTTTGAGAAACAACATATCTTGGATAAGAATTCTTAGGGATTATTCCAACTTGTCCTATCGTACCACGATGTGTAAAAACCAATTCATCCGAATATGCCACACTCCTTTTCAATGATGTTGCCTTTTCTTCAGTTAAATAAACAAAATCATAGTCTTTAAATCTTCCGTAATTAAGATTATTTCCTCTAATCACAGGCACACCTGACTCTACAAAATTTTCTCTTTTTATATTTGAACCAAAGGGTCCCATTGCTATATCTGCTGCAATATTCTCAATGGTGTATGTTTTCCAGTTATTTGGCATTTATTTTTTCCTCTACTTTTTGGTTTCTTGTGCTGTGTCTTCATTGCCATTGTATTCTATACTTCCGAAAGAAAAACGGTCTACTAGTGTCAAGTCAAGGATGCTTTTTCTTTGAAAACCTGACAGAGTCAGAATGACCTGGCAGAGTTTTACTACCAGACTCTGACAGGTATTCATATTCGCCTAGCCGCTTGAAGCGGCTTGGCGAATTCAAACTCTGTCAGGTCGACCCGAAACTAGAAGCTTGACTTGACACTAGTTTTATATTTTTCCGGTTATTCAGCATTTAAAATCCTATTATGTTTTTAATTTCTTCTATTTGTAAAGCTTCACCATCTATATTTTCGCCTCCAAGTAACAAGTTTTTACACACATTATCTGCATTTCCTTCCAATATTTCTTTATCAAAATATGCTTCAAGTTCTTCAAATGAGGAAATGTTTTTAATCTCAATTTTAATCTTAGGATGCAAATCTTCTATAACAAGCCATCTGAATATTTTATCTGCCGAAAGGCTTTTACGTTCAGCAATAAGTGTTGACCTAATCATAGTATAATTATTTGCCAGTCGCTTTATGGATCTTGGGTTAGGATCGATAATAGTATGGAAGTCTTTTAATAAATGTTGTAATTCTTCATTATCGCTGTTTTTTTCTTCAATAACAATATTAGAAACGGCATCTCTACTTAAATTAAAGCTTTTTTCAATTTCTTTCATATACACAGGATCAGCAATATCTTCAGTTGTAGCTGCTAATTCAACAGCTGCATTTCTTAAATCTTCGATATCATCATCAATAGTATCTTCAACAGTATCTTCTATTCCAAGTATATAATTCCAGTACTCTTTTTTAGCTTCTTCTGCTACATTTGGCATACGAAAAGATAATTGAAATGCTTTTTCTAAAAACAAATCACCTAAATGATTATTATCCTGATCGTTATTGGCAAACTCATTATATGTATTTCCAAAACTTGTGGTAATCCATTTTTTATCGCCGGCAACTATATATAAGACCCTTTTTTCTTTAAAAAGGGTTTGTATTCCTTCCAGTAATTTTACAATAAACTCCTTGTTACATCGGTCAATATCGTCAATAAAAATAGCAAGTTGTCTTTCTCTTACTTTAAAACCTACTTTTTTAAGCACGTTATTTATTCGATTATCTTTTTGTCTTTTGTTTATATTATTAACTAAATTATTAAAATGCTTTTTGATTCTACTCATTGGATCAGAAGCTTTACTCATAAAAGAGACTGCATCTTCTGGTGTTTTCATTAAAAATGATGAAGAAAGGAATCTGGAAAAAGAGTAAATAACACCTACACCTGTACCTAAAGTAAGAAGTAATTTTGCAAAATCACTTAATGCTTTTATTTTATCTTTATCCTCGATATTTACCGATTTGAATGATTGTCCTGTAAGGAATTTATAAATATCGCTACCAAATTCTTTTAATGATATTATAAAAGCAATGGTTAAAGCTAAAGCTAATATTTTTTGCCATCCACGATACCAAATTACCCTTCTTAAGTTTTCTTTTATCCATAAGCCAGATCTAAACCACCAATTTAATTCCGATTTTGATTGTCTATAGATTTGATCAATCAAAGTCCACCAAGGAGGAGAAATATGCTGATTTTGCCATGCATTATAATCTACAACTACCCACTTTTCGTCGTTTGAGTTTAAATTTTTCTTTATTAGCTGTAAAAAAGAAGATTTTCCTGCACCCCATTCTCCTTGTAAATGAACCATAAAAGAATGGTCAAGTTTCTTTGTGAAAATATCCTTTTTTAGCATGCGTACAAATGCTTTGGCAACAGGTTCTCGTCCTAATTTATCTTCTTTAACTACTTTATCGAGGTGGAATGGAATTTTATCTTTGATTTGTTCAGATTCTTTATTTTGATCCTTATCATCACTTGGAATATCTTCTCCATTTGTACCATTAAGATCTGGTGATACATTCCCTACGCTACTGGCATCAGTATCCCAATGTTTTCGAATTGCCTTATCATAAATAGTACTGGTGTATAAATGGGTTAAGTTTTGGGGATTGCTAACATCAACACCATATTTATCGAAGTACTCTTTTAAGTTACTGTGAAAAATATCGCCCGTATATATTTGTCCAAGAAAAAACTTACTTATTAATTTTCTATGTTTATCAGAAATAATATTAAACCTTGTTACAGGATTTTCCAGGTATTTAATAATATGATAAAAATTACTGTCCGACTGCTCAGAAACTAATTCAAAGTCATTTATTGCATATTGTATAAATTGATTTACCAGATTATTTTGGCTTACATCTGTTCTGGCTATGCTCCTTTTATTTTTATATTCATTTAGTTTCTGTTTATTCCAAGCTTTACTATCTGCATAGGAAAGAAACTTAGAAATTAATTCAAAAAGAGGAACTAATTCAGCTTGTTTCTTTTGCAGGGATATTATAAAATCACCTGTTTTTAACTTTCCTCTTTTATTCCAATGAACATTTAGTTTTTCATAAGGTGACTCTTGTATGTTTTTAGCAGATTTACTAGCCTCAATTTCTCCTTTTTTCAAAAAACCAGCTGCCGCTTTAAACATTTTTATTTCCTCTAATACATCTAATGCTTTTTGGAAATAAAATTCTTTATCTTGAATAATATCGAATTTCTGTTTTGCAAACAGATCAAAATCAATCAATAATTCTTTTTGGGGGATAATTCCAGTAAGATTATCTATAATATCAAATACCTTAGGTAACTTTTCGTATAAGTCTTTAAAAATTAGAATAAGGTATTCACCACCAATTTGTGAAATTGCATTTGTATATGCGCCAAACCCTTGTATATCTATAGGATCAACTTGATTCCAGTTAACAAGTATTTGGTGACCATCGCCCTTATTCTCAGTAACAACACCAATAGCTTTAATCCTCATATAAGCAGAGCCTGAAGATGAAGATTGAATAAAGACTACATCTCCTTTTCTTATTCTGATTACATCGTTTGTTCTTTTTTCTTTATGTCCATTTTCCCAAATTCCTTCTTTAAGAAAACGAGGTATTTGATCTTCGGTTCCCCACATGTGACCTAGAGCAAAGAAATTTCTTCCTGCAGTGGCGAGTTTTTTTAGTTGTGCTTTTAGGCTCTTTGGTTTTTCAATAACTTCAGTTTCATTTAATTCTTCTGCACTTGCAGATTTAAGCTTATATTTTTCTACTATTTTCGGATAGTTATGCAATTGCTCTTGAATCCAGTCGATTCCATAATAAGATATTTTAATGCCGGAATTCTTAATAAGGTCTGAATAAAAGGAAGGGTCTTGTTTCAAATAATCAATAATAATATATTCTTCCGCATTCAAAAATTCAATATCTTTTTTAATCTTAGCCAGAATACCCCCATACGACCATTCTTTTGCATTTAAATGATCAATTACCATTGCAACTACTTCTGCTTGTCCTTTTTTATTTTGTTTCCAAAAATCAACACCTACAGCAGCTACAGAACCTTCGTAATACTGCAAGTCCAGATTAAGTGCACTTTGAATTAATTCCTGAGCTATTGATTCATAATCAGACTCTGCTAAATTGGATAAATCGTATTTATGTTCCATCACATCTAATTTAAATTATCCTGATCCAAATTAATGAAATTATTAATAATATATTTTTAATCCTATTAAATGATTCATCGTTTTGTATTATATGATCGTGGTAATTGGTATTTATTATGCATTGTGCATTGTGCAGAAACGCCCAATTTGGACATATCCACACAAATTGGGCGTATGTACCGCAATCAATAAATAATTTTATATTTTATCAAAATTTGATATTATTTGTTTTTTTAATTCTTCGCTTTTTTTAAATTGTTCTAATAATTGTGTTTTTAATCCTGCCATTTTTTCTTCGAATGGGATTCCGTCGTCTTCTTCGGCTTCAGTACCTACATAAATTCCTGGTGTTAATTTATAATCTTGCTTTTGTACTTCTTCTATGGTAGCTGCTTTGCTGAAACCGGCTATGTCTTCGTAGGCTTCGAGAGCCTCAGCCTGCGAAGTTACGAGAGCCTCAGCCTCCGAAGTTATGAGTGCCTCAGCCTCCGAAGTTACGAGAGCCTCAGTTTTCGGAGCTTCGAGAGCCTCAGCCTCCGAATTTTTAGTGCGCCATTTATGGTAGGTATCGGCAATTTTGCTTACATCGGCATCGGAAAATACGCGTAACTTGCGGCTTGCCATTGCTCCCATTTTCGAGGCATCAATAAACAAAATTTCGCTGTTACGCTCTCGGTGCGAACCATCTTTGCCATCACGGTTTTTGCTTAGTATAAATAGGCAGGCTGGTATTCCTGTGGTTAAAAATAATTTGTCGGGTAGGCGTACAATAGCATCTACCATACTATTATCAACCATATGTTGACGTACATTTTTTTCTCCTTTGTTATTGGATGTCATAGCTCCGTTTGCCATTACAATACCAGCGGTTCCTGTATCGCTTAAATGATGCCAAAAGGTTTGCATCCACATATAGTTAGCACTTCCATCGGTGGTAAATTCTTCTCTTGGCCCAAATAATCGTGGGTCGCCATCGGGTAAATCTTCGGGGTGCCAATTGCTTACATTAAATGGTGGATTGGCAATAAGATAATCGGCTTTTAATTCCGGGAATTTATCATCTAACAATGAGTTACCCATTTTAATATCGAAAGACAAATCGCGCAACATCAAGTTCATTAGGCACAAACGCAGGGTTTGAGCGGTCATTTCTTGTCCGTAAATAGAAATGTCGCTTTTATTACCTCCGTGCTTATTTATAAATTTTAAGCTTTGTACAAACATTCCACCACTACCACAGGCAGGATCGAATATACGTCCTTTATAGGGTTCAATAATTTCTACCAATAAACGAACAATACTGCCCGGGGTAAAGAATTGTCCTGCTCCTGAGCCTTCGGCCATGGCAAATCGTCCGATATAATATTCGTAAATACGGCCTAAGATATCGCTCTCGGGGTTTTCTTTTTCGGAGAATTTAGGATGCGATAGTAAGTTTATAATTCCTCCTGTTTGCTTTGGTGATAACTCACTGCGCACAAAAATACGTGGTAATAAATTACTAAGCTGTGGGTTGAATTCTGTCAATAAATCTTGTAGAGCATCAAAGGCATCATCAATAATTACCTTTATATCGTCTTGCTCTGCATTGTCTTTTAAATATTGCCACGAAGCTGTTTTGACTATTTTAAACGTATTTCGCGAACGGTATTCGTCCCTATCTTCTAATACATAGTTTATTTCGGCTTTATCGGTGGTATAATACTCCGACTTGGGATCTTTAATTAGATCTTCTATTTCATCGTGTACAATGTCGTATCGTTCACTGAGGTGTTTTAAAAAAACTAAGGGTAATATATAGTTTTTATAGTTATTCTCTGATACTGCTCCTCGTAACTCGTTCGCTGCGTCCCAAAGTTCTTTTTCAAAATCGATATCTGCTTTTGCCATTCTTGATTTTTATACTTTTTTTATCATTTTTAAATCGATTCTAAAATTAACAAAAAAGTCAAGAAAAGAAAGTAGATAGAAGCCTTTTAAACAAATGACAAAAACTGAAAATAAACAGAAGTTTATAAGAAATGTCAAGTTTTTTAAAAGAAAATCTTAAAGCTCAAAATATAATTAACAAGGTATATCTTTATGGCAAAGCGAATAAATAAAATCTGTTAAATCAATTGTTTAAATTAGAAACTATTGATTTGATTATTAAATATTTGAAAATCCTGCTTGCAGCAAACAAGTATTTGTTATTTATTTTTTGCAATTTATTTTTTAACTAAAATTTTTGTTATTCATTATGTTAAATGATTGCGAAAAATTTTGTCATATACTTAGTAAATTATTTTTAAGTATTGTTACTATTAAAAAAGAGCTAAATAGAACTAATTCTGTTTTTACTGTCTATATAGTTTCCTGACTAAGGTAGATTTACATGATTTTATTTAGTTTAAAACGAATAAGTCACAGCATCCTTTTTATGTTTATTTTCCTGCTCCTCCTTTAAACATTACATTAAATCGCGAAGCAACACCAATTATACCTCCTACCGAAATAAGCACTCCATACAAATTCGACACTAAATTTTGTTGTGTTGTTATTATAAATACGCCTATGCTTAATCCAATTAATATTAGGGGCAATTTAAACTTATTCCATCCCCCTTTACGTTTTGCCTCAAGCTCCATATTTATCAATTTATTTTTGTTTGAATTATCCAGAATAAAATAGGCAAAGCTTTCATTCATTAGTTCTAAACCATTTTTATTATCTATTAATCCTTTACCAATTAATTCCTTTAATTCATCACGGTTTAAACAATTTGCTATTGAATCATCGGCTAAATCGAACAAAATAAATTGTTCTTCGATTGTACATGCATCCCAAATTTGTTGATAATATGTATTAGCAAGATCTTTAATTGCTATTATATACGAATCATTGCATTGTTTCGGGTGCATAATATTTAATAATTCCTCATCCTTTTCACATTTAGGATAATGTGCTTTAATTTTTTTAATGTTATCTTCCTCAAAATCAAGAAGCATAGTCTTAAACCCAAATAAGTAATTAGATACAGATAACTCTTTCCTTATGATTTCATTTTTGATTTCGCTGGTTTCATTTTTGATTATATCCTCGCTTATATATAAAACAATATATCTGGCAAAGAAAGTTTTTAGTTGTGTTGCAATTGCCGGGTTTTCTTCCGTAATTTCATTGTTATTTTGGCTCTGATATTTATCAATTATATTATTGGGTGTGTTGTTCAATAATATAATTATTGTTGTATTAAATTTCTCTTCAAAAGTTAAAATTTGATTTATCTCTTTTTTCAGTTTATACTTATTATCCGATAATCCGAAATATAAATATATGTCGTTTTCATTTACCTTGATATTGTCTATATCTTCAACATTATTTACGATATGATAATGTATTTTATCTGTAGATTTTTCAATAGTTTTTATTGTTAACTGTCTTTTTATTTCATCGTAATCTAAATTATTTACAAAAATACCATTACGCTTAATTTTTTTAATTTTATCAATAGCTTCTTCAAGTTTATATCTTTTATCGATATTAAATTTATCACTAAAGAAAATTTTATTTAATAACTTAGTTAAAAGAAGGTTTAAAAGAAAAATGCATATCAGAATGGCAGCAACATATTTAAGTAGTAATTTCCATCCACCTATCCAAAGAGGACTTTTTACCGGTAGTTTTGATTGAATATAACAAGTTTTGAAATTGTTTTTATCTGAATCTTTTGTTTTTATTTTACTGCTAAATACTAATTCCTTTTCTTTAAAAAATTTATTATTATTCTTAATTATTATCCAATTCCAGTAATCATCGGATGCCTTGTTCTGAGTTAAATCTAAAATATAATTATTTCTTTTCGTAATCAATAAACTGATTTTAGAATAAGGGTTGAACCAATTCGGGTTTTTTAATGTATCGCAATCTGCCATTAAATTTCTAGAAACTGAATCGAAATATAAAAAACCATAAGTTCCTTTTTTCTTAATATCACGATTAATTATTGATTTCTTAGAATCTGTATCTAAATAAGCATAAGCATAAATTCCTTTTTTCTTTTTATTTGACTTTATAACATTTGTTAAACTATCATCTGTACACAAATGTCTATTAAAATAAGCATCAATGCCAAGATCTCTTTTCTCTAATTGTTGTACTGTATAAAATTGCTGACGTTTTAATTTATTTTGGCTTGTTTCAACAAAAAATGATTTATAAACATAGCTGGGAATAACTATACTTGAAAGTATTAATAAGGTTAAAAAGTAATATCTGTAAGCTTTTAAATAATTATTTGAACCCTTTTTAATTAGCAGATTATTAAATTTAATGGGGGTTTTATAAATCCCAAAAATGAATATTCCAAACAAAATCACTCCCATGTATAATAAATACTCCGGATGAATAATACTATACCAAACCGAAAGGATAAATAATATTACAAAGGACCAAACAATTATTGGCTTTTTTATGAGCTCATTAAATTTTCGTGACCTTACTTCTAGTAATGAATAAGCAAAAAGCATATTAATTATAAATATGGTGATTGCAAAAAATAAGGCATTGGCTGATTGCTCTATATAATAGTGCTTCACAAATACAGTAAGTACAACTAATATAAGTATCTGAAATATATTAGCTATAGTTAATGTATTGTAATATTCAAGATTTTTTGAACGAGGCAAACACCAATCTAAAACAAATGAACGATTATATAAACCCTTTTTTTGTGAGGCAATAATTACTAAAACGAATACAACTAAAATACCTGTAATAAGTATTGCGATTAAATAAATTAAAAGAGTTAGTGTTATTTGAGCATTCTGGTGAAAATTTTCATCATTACTTTCGAGAGTTACTAAGTAAAGGGGCAAATTATTTAAAGGGCTTAAATATGCATTATAACTTTTATTATATAAATCAATTTCGAAATTGTCTTCATTTCGTTCATTAACTAAGGAAATTAGATCTTTGTTGTAATTTGATTCAACAAATAAGTTTTCTTGAAGGTTCTTGCTTTTATTGCTATGAAATAATACCTCACCACCGCTATCGATAATCTGAAATTGAAAACCCATGGGTAGTATTGTTTCAATTATTGAATACATTGGAGATATTATAGCTCCTACTTTCGATTCTACAGTATCAATTTTGTAAGTTTCACTTTCATTTTTATTTTCTTGGGCTGTATCTTTCTTTTTTGTTTTATAAATAATATCTTTTTTCGTTGAAGCCGTAGAAAGAGCCACCAAGGCAGCACCACTGGTAATTGAATAAATCGACTGCAAGGTAAATAAACAATTATCTTCAGGATCAGAAAATGGTAACATCCACTTGCCCGGGTTTTTAAAATAATCGCGACTTGCCAAGTTTACCAGATTATTACTTTCAGGCCATGTTAAAAGTTCCATTACTTGCTGTCCACTACTATCAGTCCAAAAAACAGTTTTAAAAAACTTATAAAACGAAGTGTCCTGATCTTTAATCTGTTGTGAAACAAGGCAATTTTTAGAAATAGTCTCTTTATTAAAATAGCAAGTATCAAAAATATTATTCTGAGTATTAATTAAATCTGTATCCTTATCAAGATATTTTAATGTATTATATGCTTGATAAATCTCGCTTTCAAAAGATTTTTTAATGGTGTCATTTAAATATTTAATTTGATTTTCCGAATTGTTACCCAAATACTCTCCGGTTAATTGGTTCAGAAAGAAAATATTAAGTATAGCTATTCCAAATATTAATGCTACACCTGCATAATAAAGATTACTGCGCTGAATTCGCTCAATAGCTTTTATTATAAAGAGTTTAACAATTGGGAAACTAAAAATTACTGCAATAAAAAACAGCATAATTAAAATTACAATCCACGATTGCACCGAACGTTTGGCTTTAATAAAGTCTTTCGCCTTAACTAATCCGCCTATAAACCATTCTTCATTTTCTTTTCCAGGTGAAGGGAGTAATGGAAAAACAAAAAGTTTATATTTTGTTTGTGCTATGGAAACATCTGCAATATATCCTGATTTAAAGTATTTTCCACTGTTTAGCGATGTATCTGGTTTTTGAGAAAAAAAGCTTTCTGTAGTATTATTCTCTTTTAAAGCTTTTTGTGAAAACTCTTTAAAATTATTTAATTCGAATTTAATATCGATTGTTTTGTACAGAACCTCATCGTTTTTTATTAAAACGTAATCGCTAAAAATATCATCACCAAAAATATCATTTACCAAATTACTTACCGAAACAAAATATTTTAATCTATTTGATTTTCTTTCATTTGTAGTGTCTTTTATATTATTTTGATTTAATTCATTTTTATTACGTAATTTATTTTTCTTAGAATTATAGCCAAATTCTAACAATTCTTTTGGTTTTAAATTGTTTTCATAGCCCATTATTGAGTCTATATTAAAAACCTTATTTTTAACACAATCAATATTTCGTGCATTTTTGGCTATTTTTTCATAATTTATAAGACGGCTACTAAGATTTGTAACATATTGATTTAAAATCCTAAATCCTCGCTCAGTAATACGAGATTCCTTATTTCTTACAGAAACAAAAAAGAATAGAATAAACGAGAATACTATGATTAATACTGTAGTTAAGGTAATACCTGACAATTTTGTTTGAGGAATTAGCTTTGATTTCATCTTTAAACTTTTTAATTAGATTTTAAATTGCTGCGACAGATTTATATACTTCAAGACAACTAAAAACAGAATCGGGAAGATTCATCAATGAATAATCCTTTATAGATAATCGATTCATTGGGTCTGATAATATTGTCGCTATTTCGAGTTGAATATAATTAACCGGCATCATAATAACTTATAATTATGACTTATATTAAATAATAACATAAGTAAATTCTGGTAATAAAAACTTAATCCTAGTGTAGTTACTACGATTGAATATTGAGCTTTCTTTAAGTTCAGAACCATAATAATACTTGTCGCTTTCATATCAAAAATAGTTCCTATATGCTTAGTTTTCAGGAACGCTAAAATAGGAAAATATATACTCAATGTCAAACTTTCAGAAAGTTTTAGTAAACAATATAAAACTCGAATTTGAACTCCTTAATTATAATAAATAATTCCGTCATAATTATTTCCAAACCAGTAATCTAATTCAAATTAAATATCGCTTTTTTTATATGCTTGTTGTAATAATTTATTTCATTCTCATAATTTGCAGGTATTTTCTCAGTAAGTTGTTTATCAAACAATCAGACATAAAAACTTTCGCATTAATAAGTGAATGTCGATTCAATATAATTGCCTGTTAATAAATTAAAACTTAACAGGATATAAACGACTCAGGCATAGCCTAAGCCGAAAGGGGAATGATTAAAAATATCAATGCATACGCATTGATGTAGCAAATGCTACCAATCGAGTAGGTAGGAGGATTACTCCTCCGTCCTCTCACACCACCACGCATGCTCTCGCACGTGGCGGTTTCAGTTAATAGTTCAACCTTTCGTAATTTAATGACAAATTAAACAAGTTTTGCTCTCTAAACCAAAAGTTATTCATTGCTTGATGTATTTGTGGAGCTGCT
>WTBR01000048.1 GCA_013138975.1 Bacteroidales bacterium | reverse complement strand
AGCAGCTCCACAAATACATCAAGCAATGAATAACTTTTGGTTTAGAGAGCAAAACTTGTTTAATTTGTCATTAAATTACGAAAGGTTGAACTATTAACTGAAACCGCCACGTGCGAGAGCATGCGTGTTGGTGTGAGAGGACGGAGGAGTAATCCTCCTACCTACTCGATTTGTTTAACGTCCAAATTTTCAGGTGAATTGTAGCTTGTAGCAAAAATCCGCCTAGCCGTTCAAAACGGCTAGGCGGATTCATTTATCTTTGTGGCTAGGCGGATTCTATATATTTTCTCTGCGCCTTAGCGTCTTTGCAGTAACATTAAAAATATTATTTATTCTTTTTCCCCCAAGAATCTTTCAAAGGCACAGTTCTGTTAAAAACCAAATTTCCTTGTTTTGAATCTCTTCTATCAACACAGAAATATCCTAAACGTTGGAATTGATATTTATCTTCAGCCTCTGCATCTTTTAAGCTTGGTTCTAATTTACAATTAGAAAGTACTTTTAAAGAATCGGGATTAATAAAATCTTTAAAGTCTTTTTCTTTGTGACCTCCCGGATCTTCATCAATAAATAAACGATCGTATAATCTCACTTCAGCATCTATAGCATGTTTTGCCGATACCCAATGTAATGTTCCTTTTACCTTACGTTTGCTTGCTTCTGATCCACTTCCACTTTTAGTGTCAGGATCGTAAGTACAACGAAGCTCAGTAATGTTTCCTGATTCATCTTTAATTACTTCGTTGCAAGTAATAAAATATGCAGCTTTTAATCGAACTTCTTTATCTGGTGCTAAACGGAAAAATTTCTTTGGAGCATCTTCCATAAAATCATCTTGCTCAATATAAATTTCACGTGAAAATGGCATCTCACGAGTTCCCATACTTTCATCTTCAGGATTGTTTTCAATAGGAAGCCATTCCTCTTTATCCTCAGGATAATTTGTGATAACTATTTTTAAAGGATTTAAAACAGCCATAACACGTGGAGATGTTTTATTTAAATCTTCGCGTAAGCTATGTTCTAATAAAGCAACATCAATTACATTGTTTCGTTTGGCAACACCAATTGTGTCGGCAAAATTTCTGATGGAAGCAGCAGTAAAACCTCTTCTTCTTAAACCTGTAATAGTTGGCATACGAGGATCATCCCATCCATTAACTAAATTTTCTTCAACCAATTCAAGAAGCTTACGCTTACTCATTATGGTATAACTTAAATTTAAACGGGCAAACTCAATCTGTGTAGGTCTTATTGTACCTTCTGTATATAAATGATTTAATAACCAATCGTATAATGGGCGATGAACTTCAAATTCCAAAGTACAAACCGAATGTGTAATGTTTTCGATATAATCCGATTGTCCGTGAGCAAAGTCATACATTGGGTAAATACACCATTTATTTCCAGTTCGGTGGTGTTCTTTGTGTAAAATTCTATAAATAATTGGATCACGCATATGCATGTTTGGCGAATCCATACCAATTTTTGCTCTTAAAACACACTCACCATTTTTGAACTCACCATTTTTCATTCTGGTAAAAAGATCAAGATTTTCCTCAATAGAACGATTCCTATGCGGGCTTTCAATTCCGGGTTGAGTAGGAGTACCTTTTTGTTTGCTAATTTCTTCAGGAGCCTGATCGTCAATATAAGCCAATCCTGTATTTATTAATTTAACGGCCCATTCGTACAACTGATCGAAATAATCAGATGTAAATCTGGCTTCACCATCCCAGTTAAATCCCAGCCAATTAACATCCTCTTTTATTGATTCAACATATTCAACTTCTTCTTTTTCAGGATTAGTATCATCGAATCGGAGGTTAGTTTTGCCATTGTAACTTTGGGCAAGACCGAAATTTAAACAGATTGATTTTGCATGACCAATATGCAAGTAACCATTAGGTTCCGGAGGAAAACGGGTGCATACTTCTGCATTATTTTTCTTGTTCTTAATATCATCTTCAATTATACTTTCAATAAAGTTTAAAGATTTTTTTCCTTCTGTTTCTTTGTTTTCGGTGCTCATCTGAAAAAATGTATATGAATTTTGTAGTATTTATTTTGAACTTACAAAAATACAGGATTTTATCCAATGCTGTATAAAATGTACCGAAAAATATGCAAATGCAACATAATACTTTAAATTTGGAGCATATTTTAAATTGATATTGTTATGGGTTTGATAAAGATTGAAAACATGGAGTTTTACGCTTATCACGGGCATTTTAAAGAAGAGCAAATAGTAGGAAATAGGTTTTTGGTAGATTTAACAATAGAAACGGATATGCAAGTACCTGCAAAATCGGATGATTTGGAGGATGCTTTGAATTACCAGCTTGCTTATAATATTGTAAAAGAGGAGATGCAAACCAAATCTCATTTGCTGGAACATATTGCTGGGCGAATATTAGACTCATTATACAATAATTTCGATACAATGAAAAAGGCGAGTGTAAAGGTTTCTAAAATGAATCCCCCAATGGGAGGCAAAATGGAACGGGTTAGTGTTACTCTTAGTCGATAAAACTAGTTTTTAGCTATTAGCTTTTTGCCTTTATTGCGTATTCCAACTTTTTAGTTGCTCATCACTCATTGCTTTTTTATTTTTTACTTTTTCCTGACTTCTTAATTGCTCATAGTTCATAGCTCATAGCTTTTGTTTTTTCTATTTTGCTTTTGTTTTGACTTCTGTATTCCGATTTTTAGTTGCTCATAGCTTATAGCTCATAGCTTTTTATTATCCTTCCGCCTTCTTTATTAAATATTGTTCATTGAATATTGATTTTTGTGGAATTTTTTTCTATTTTTGCTGTCCACTTGAAAAATGGTCGCGTGGCCGAGTGGTTAGGCGCCGGTCTGCAAAACCGTGCACGGCGGTTCGAATCCGTTCGCGACCTCAAATTAAAAATACCTCTCATTTTATGAGGGGTATTTTTTTATGGGGTTTACGGAGGTTTTTTAAATTTAAGCGATGCTTCTTTGTGTTATAAATATATTATAAGTAATACCAATAAGTCTTATATGGAAAACGGTTAGAGGAATGAAAAATTACAAATTTTTCCATATAGTAAAGCTGAATTGCAAATTCAGCTTAGCGGGGGTTTTATATAATTCAAGCGATGCTTCTCTGTGTTATAAATATATTATAGGTAATACCAATAAGTCTTATATGGAAAAGCGTTAGATGAATGAAAAATTACAAATTTTTCCTTATAGCAAAGCTGAATTATAAATTCAGCTTTGCAAGGGAACATAAGTGCTATTTTTTAAAGTTTGCTATAAGTATACTTAAATCAGATTTTATAGTGTCATCATTAATATATTTTAAGTCATTATACTTATATAGATGACAGTCTTTAACTTTTTTCCCGTTTCCGCAAAAACAGTGTTCGTTTTTTCCAAGCTTTTTATTTTTCAAATGCCAGATCAAAACATTAATGGTAATTTTAATACTATTAAGCTCTAAAATATCTTGATAAGCTTGAAAAACTCCTTCTATTCCATGTTCGTATTCTCCATTTTTATATTTTCCATTAATTTCATAATATGAATTATTTTGAAAATAAGGAATGACTATTTTATTGATAAAATCAGGTATTGTTTTAATTCTTCCTTTTCTTAATAAAATTTGTTGCATTGCCAAAGTTGTAAAACAACAATCTTCTCTATTTAAATAGATATGTCGATCTAGCTTTCGAGGGATTCTTTCACCAACTTCCCATACTAAAGGAAACTTTTTAGGAAATTCTCCAAGTTGTATCTCAACCTTGTATGAATCATTATCTTCATCATCTACAATTAAAGTTCCTTTGAACACCCTTTCAGTTTGGTCATATTTTAATAAAGGATGTTCCTTTAAAACATTATTTAATTGGATTGCGAATTCGTTATTCTGCATAAGGTTTTGATGCTAAGGTAGCTCCCAATGCGCTTGAAAGCCTTTTATTTTTGTCTTCTTCTGTTTCATTTTTACCCTTTGGAAATCGATCTCCAAAATGCTTTTGTAAATATTCACTAGCCGTTTTAAAATTTTTCTCTTCAAAAGCATTTTGGCAATCTTTTACAAGACCATCCAATGCAATTAAAAAATCATTTTTTCGGGTTTCAGAAAAATCTTCAAAAACATCTTCTCCTGTAGGAGTAGTAGGACGTAAACATTCGAAATTAGAATCTAATGTTTTATTGATATTCTCAACAGTTTCTTTAAAAGCAATATCATCTCTGTCATTTGAAGAAAAGTTATTCACAGCCAATATAGTGAAAGCAAATCCACTTGGAAATTTTAAATTTGAATTTTTAGTTTCTCTATAGTTTTTCCAAGCTTTTAAGTATCTAACAATCTTTCTTAATTGTTGATTTTCTTTGGCTTTTTCATTGAACCACTGAAGAAATTCTTTTGGGTCGCTTTCAATCCATCCTTTGCTTCGATGTGCAAGTTCTATATCATCATTTTCTTTATAATATATTGGCAAATCAATATGGTGTCCATCTATAAAGATTACCCGAACACAAGTAGTTTTTCTAACAGGTGGATTATCTGTATGATTTTCAACCGAATTGTATATCCAGTTATGCCAGGTGTCAATATTTTTTTTATTGTCTTCATCTTCCTTTTCAATAAAATAGATTCCATAATCCAAATCATATTTCAGATGTGTATTATCCTCATCATCTTTGACAGGAATCGGATTAACTGTTGTATTCATTGCAAATGAACCTTGTTCCCAAAACTTGGGTTGTAGTTCATCAGCTTTTTCTTCCTTAAAGTACTTTTTAATTTTATCCTTTAAAGAATTTCTGCTTTTAATTAAAGAGTCTTTTTTGTTTTTATTCAAGCTTACTGTACTATTAAAGCTAGTATATTCTTTATGTAATGTTGCCATAATTAATAATCATATTTTAAATTGTTAGATATAAATTTTACATTCATTTCCCCTTGCGTTTGAGGCACTCTGTTGGTATAATATTTACCTTCAAGAAACCGACCTTCTTTATTATGAATGTAATTAAGAATATTTGTACCATTATGAGGTTGGAAAATGCCCTGAATACCTTCATTTTGATATGTAAATATTAGAGAGTATAAATCGTTATCATTTTTAACAACTGATTCGACTAGACTTTTGGATGGTGATTTTTCTTTACCATTCGATTTTGCGAAATAGCTATTGATTTTAATCTTCGATCCTGTTTGAAATATTTCAATTGTACATTTCTTCTTTTCTTTTTTACCAGAGACCGGATTATTATATTCAATCTGCCCCTCATATCGACCATTTAAATCAGGAATCCAAAATAAAAATTTAAATGGTTTATACTTCCATAAGTGCTTATTAATTAATACTATTATTCCTGCAATGATAATACTCGTTGCAGGAAATTGGTAATAGCTAATATTCCATTCATTATGAATATATGGAATCAACCATGATAGGAAACCGCTTATTAAAGTACCTGAGATAAGTACAAAAGCAATTAAATAACTTGGTTTATAATATCTAAAATAATTATTATCCATAAACTATGATTTTAATATTAATTTTTTAACCAATCCCAAACTGTTTGAGATAACCATCCATCTCTATTGGATGTTATTTCACAAATAAAAAGTGAATCATTATCATCCATGTGTTTCATTAGTTGCTCACGAATCTGAGTTGAAGTAAAGTTGTTTTAATAAACCATGTGGATTTCATTACTTGTAGATAATCATAACTTTTAATAGCTTTGATTAAATCTTCATAATTCTGCCCTGGTTTGTTTAGATCATACGTAATAAAGTTTTCTTTTTCATAATTAAAGAGTTTAAAAATTAGACGTAATATGGTCATTTGGATCATTGGTATGACCATTAAAACCAAAACTCACGAACAAAATAGAAGGGATTTTGTATTATGAAAGAAATACTATATTTGCACTTCAAAAATGGAATTTAAAAAAAGGTGATGAGCCTTAAATTGCGCTTGTCAAGCAAGAAAATTCCGAGTAAATCAGTCGTTTGTGAGAGAACGACTGATTTTTTATTAATCACCATCGGCATCTAATTTTTCTGACTTTAATTAATCAATTTTTGTGCCGAAATAATAACGGTGACATTTTTGCGTGTTTTTATTAAACAAAGCAAAGTGGAGTGAGGGAAAATACGTCAAAATGGCGCTTTATAATATTACTATATAATAGTTTACGGCATATAAGTGTTTATTGTAAGCGTGTATTTATATCAAATGCAATTGGTACAAAAGTTGATCTTATCATAGGTTCATCAGGGCAGAAGGATCAAACTGTTTATAATTCCCCGGCTAGGTGGCATATAAACTAACTCGAAGAAGCTAAGCGGCATTTGTAATGGCGCTTTCTTTATTGGAGCAATTTGTAATTGCTATTTTATAACAGTTATATTTTTATTAAAGAAATCATTGAATTTGTAATGCAAACAGTAATGTACAGTTAACAAATGACGCTTAGCGGTGATATTTTTGCTGGCAGTTGTATAATTTAAATTGTTTTAATTTTAAAGTGTCATTTTAACAAGTAATCGTTGGATTTCAGTTTCGTAAGCATACGAACTGCGTTCGATATTAAATTATTAGAAAAGATCTCAGATTTAATAAAGTCATTGGGTGAGCAAGATCTGCAATAATAAATACAAAACGCCTCACTCACCCTCAGTAATCTTTTTTCTTTATAAAAGGATCTCTTACTGACTAACTAACCACTGTTTAGCTACTTCTTTATCCGTAAAATACTCAATATTAATTCCGTATTTTGCTGTGGCTTCTGAATTTACAGTATCCATACTTGACTTACCAAAAGTGTCATTTGGAACAACAAAAGCAAAATATTTTAGTCCGGAAATTTTTGCTTCTGGGAACCAAACATCCTCAAGCCAATTCTGAATATCCTTTGTTAAAACCTTCATATTCTGAATATTATTCAATTGCTTGTATACAGAATGCTTTTTGCGCAAATCATTTGATTCTAAAGCAAACTCTATAAACTGTTCAGTTTTTAGGAATCCATTTAATTCTAATACAACAGCATTAAGTTCACTGCTAAAAAAAGTTTTTGTTTCATTCATATTAAAAAACATTTATTAATGTAACATTAAAATAAATTTTTTATAGATATGTAAATGTATTTATTTTAATCAAGTATTTCATGATTTTGTTATACATTTCACGAATTAATACTAAACACTTTTTTATCCTGATTACCAAGCAAGTTGTGATAAATTTTACGATTTCGTTTTAGGAAAGTACTTTAGAAGTTCAGTGTCAAACTGTATGAATAAATTGTGCTTTTATTATCAGAATCGAGAGAATTTTACTTAATGCAAAACTGTCGAATTTGAAATAGACTTCACAAATTATTTACTTATAAAAGAGAGCTGAAATATTTTACTGTTTCTTGACTCAGTAACAATGGCTGGGATTGAATCCCTGCTAGGTAGTATATAAACTAGCTCGAAGAAGCTAAGCGGCATTTGTAATGGCGCTTTCTTTATTGGAGCAATTTGTAATTCTATATTGAACAATTAAACAGTAATTTCAATTATCCTTTACACACCTCACAGAAAAGCCACTTGCTTTATGTCCCGGATTAAATCTGATGTCGTTTTTATCAGGGTAAAGTCCCCAATGCCATGCATATTCTGAATCTTCTGAGGTAGACGACCACCATGTAGCATAATTACCAAGCTCTCCTACACTGCCCAAACGACCTCTTCCACCCGCAGGCAGTGCCGAAAAACCAATGTTGTTATTTGCATTTTTAATTGAAACTTTCCAAAGATTAGAATCCGGATCTTTCATTTGTCCACCAGCAATCTTTTTTCCACCTAAAAAGTTAATGAGAACTTTCCATTCTGAGGCTGTTGGTACATGCCAATTATCCGGACACAACTTATGGTTATCAATTAGGGTATAAAAATTATATAATATGCCGTATGTATTCTTATAATTTTCCGGATTTTCTTCGGTTAAACAATATGCTCCTGTAATTAGTTTACTCCATTCATCTTCATCCATTATCAAAGGTATAATTGTGCCATCATTGTAATGAGTAACTTTTAAATTTTCAGCCATCCAATGTTGTGAACCAATAAGTATTGTATGATAAGTATTTCCATCAATATCTTTAATAGTTTCTTGTGCATATATTGAAGTTATAAAATAATTTATGAATACAATAGTTAATAAATGTTTCATAGAGCAATTTTAGGATTAAGGTTAAAACCATACAAAAGTTAAATTTTCTTACTAAATTAAAGTTGTTTTTTTATGCATTTTTAGTTGACTTAGGTTACTTATTGCTATTTCTTAGATCATTAATAATACTTGTATCAATCCAATATAAATCATGGTAATGTGGAGAACTGTGCCATCTGGTAAAGAATAAATATTTTCCATCTGGAGATACTCCCGGAAATCTTTCTTGTTTATCGGTATTGATTGAATCTCCCATGTTAATAGCTTTTAGCCATTTCCCATTTTTATCTTTAAAACTAATGTATAAGTCTCCTGAACCAAATCCTCCTTCTCTATCCGATGAAAATATCAAGTAGCTTTCGTCAGGTGCTATAAAAGGACACCAATTTCGAGAACCTTCTTTGTTTATATCTTCATTTAAACATTCAATTTCTGAATAATCACCATTTATTAATTCCGCACGGCATATAACCGGTATTTCTTCAATAATCTCAAGAAAATAAATTGTGCCATTGCGTGTTACAGTGGGTGTCCAAAACCCGATTAAATTATTTATTGGTTTTGGTTCATCCCAACCCTGTTGTATTTTATTCGAAATCCAAATATCATTTTCTTGATTTCCATTCTTTACCTTAGGACGCTTTGATGCAAAATATAGCATTTCACCATCATGGCTTATAAAAGGCTGATCATCATGATAATTACCGGAAAATTGGGCGAGTCTTGTCTCTGACCATTTATTATCTTCAAATTTCACAAAAAATATTTTTCTGGTTTCATTATTCTCCCCTACTGTAGACCAATATATTTCTCTATTATCAGGAGTAAAGGTAGGGCTACTATGTGCTAAATGATTTATTATTTTAGGAGCAAATAATTCTGCAGACCTATCTGGTGGAGTTTGACCAAAATATTTCCAAGAATTTTCTTGTCCAGATAGAACCGTTGTAATAAGTATAAAAACAATAAATAACATTTTATTTTTCATGTGTACTCTTTTTAAATGGCAACTAACATGTTGTGGGCAAATTTTAGTGTGGACATCGCCCTAGTTTATTATGCATGTTATATAAAGTCTGAAGATAGAAAAATGTATGCAAACTACCAAACTCCCTTATGATCTGTTCATGACGTATCTGTCTAAATTATTTGAAGAGATATAAGTTGTCCTTAAAAGAGAAAAAATACGGAGGTAGAACAAAAATTCACTTAATTAGTTAGATATAACTAATTATATTCTATCTTTGCAAAAGAAATTTATAAAATATGCAAAAGAACCTAGAGCAAATATTAAATGCAATCTTGCATACCAGTGAGATGTTGGAAGAAGAGATGAAACAGGAGTCTGATTTAAAAAATCTAACAACAAGGCAATTGAATTGTATTGAACTTGTTAAGAACATGAAAAATCCGACTTTATCAGAACTGGCACAGAAACTTAATATCACTAAACCGTCTACCTCTGTTATGCTTGACAGACTTAAAGAACATGGTTACCTGATAAGAGTAAAATCAGATAATGATAGGCGTTCGGCACATGTTCATTTAACCGACAAAGGAGAAAAAGCTGCTCAGGTTCATACCGAAGTGCACGAACAGATTGCAAAACTACTTTCAAAAGAATTAACTAAATCTGAAAAAGAAATATTAATAGTTTTACTAAATAAAGCAATACAATCATTTACTAAATAAATTTTTTTAACCACATGGTTAGCTATATCTAACTATAATTTAAATGCAATATTATGGATAAGAATAAAGCAGGATACATTGAAGGAGTAGTTTCTATTTTGTTAAATACAGCTCTGTTCGGCATAAAAATGTGGGCAGGTATTGTGTCCGGTTCTATAGCCCTAACTGCTGATGCATGGCACACCTTATCTGATTCCATAAGCTCAGTAATTGTAATTATTGGTATAAAGTTATCTTCTCGAAAACCGGATAAGGAGCACCCCTTTGGACATGGTCGCTGGGATCAAATAGCAGCTATTTTCATAGGATTTTTATTAGCCTTAATAGCTTATGATTTTTTTAAAGATTCAATCATTCAGTTTACTTCGAAGGAAGCTGCAAATTTTGGAACACTTGCTATTGTAGTGACTATAATATCAATTTTGGTAAAAGAAGGGCTTGCTCAGTATGCTTTTTATATTGCACGAAAAACAAACAATTTGTCTATAAAAGCCGATGGCTGGCATCATAGAACAGATGCTCTTTCATCAGTTGTTGTATTAATTGGGATTTTCTTTACAAAACGATTTTGGTGGATAGATAGTGTACTTGGAATTATTATAGCATTAATGTTGTTTTACGCAGCTTATAAAATTATTAAAGATGCTATAAATAAATTATTAGGCGAGGAACCTAGTGAGGAGTTAATTGAAAAACTGGAACTTACTATAAAATCATTATATAGTGAGGATTTATATCCACACCATTATCATATTCATAATTATGTTGCTCACCAGGAATTAATATTTCATATAAAACTTAATAATTTGCACAGTATTATCTCAGGACACAAAATTGCAACCGACATTGAAAATAAAATTCTGGAACAATATGGAATTGTTGCTACCGTGCATATTGAACCTATTGATTATGTTCATAATTCAGATTAATATTAATAAAAGAGCCTTATGAAAATAATAGGAAAACCAACAATAAATCCGATTGTATTTTATACCGGAAAGGTATCGGGGTATTTTGTTTTGATTATTCTAATCTTATTGTTAATGAAGATAGATGTTATAGACAGTACAACATTTTTCTACAACAGATCTATTGCATTAATTTTATTGATAACAGGGTTTGTTATTACAATCTTAAGTTTTTTTAATCTTGGAAATTCAACTAGTTTAGGTTTGCCTTCCGAAAAAACAAGCCTTAAAACGTATGGTTTGTACAAGTATAGCCGGAATCCAATGTATGTTGGGTTTAACTTGATTACCATCTCATCAATGATATATTCTTTAAATATCCCAATTGTGATACTGGGAATTTATAGTATAGTAGTATATCATTTAATTATTAAAGGTGAAGAAAGTTATCTGTTAAATAGATTTGGCGAAGAATACCAAATTTACATGCGCAAAGTTCGACGGTATATATAAGATTAAGAAATTAGATAAATAGAAGTAAGAATTTTTTTTTCTTGTGATTAATTAAGTAAACTAAAATTTATTCGTGTTTTTTGAAGAGCCATGTTATAGCTTTTTAATCTTCTCTGGATTTTGCTTGCAATCAAATACAGTCGCAATTTTTATATAATTATCTTCAATCCAATATATTATTTTGTAATTTCCAACGACTAAAAAACGATATTCAAATTTTCTATCTGCTAAAAGTTCTTCTTTCCTTCCAATCTTAGGAGAGTTTTGTAGTTGTAATGTCGATTTAACTAGTCCCTTTACTAGATTTCTTGCAATGCGCACAGAAGCCTTTAATTTAAAATATTCAAAAATATCCTCAATATTATTTAGTGCTGTTTCAGTCCAGAAGACTTTTATTTCCATGTATCAATATCCTTTAAAATTTCACCTGCATTGTACATTCTATCATTTTCAGAATCATTTTTAGCACTATCTATTAAAGAATTAAATTCTTCAATTGTCATTGGACTTAATTCCTTATCAATAGCTTTTTTCCTTTCTTGATGAAGTATCTTTTCAAGTTTATCGATAATCTTTTCATTTTTTATTCTTAAAACTTCTTGAATGAAATGTATTTTCCTTGTCTGTAAGTCCATATTCTTCCTTTTTTACAAAGATAATAAAAATTGCAACTAATTGCTCTGCCCTAAAATCACTCAGCCACTGAGGGTAAGCATATGAAAAGTGCAGGGTTTTTGTTGTATTTTAGTATTCCATATTCAGAAAGTTTCAAGATCATAAAAAACATGGAATTAAACTATACTGCAACTAATTATTGACTTGCTCTTAGGTTCAGTAACTTACTTCGCTGTTTTTTGCTTCTTTAGTGCGACCTATTTGAAATTATTTAAAATACGCTCTTTATCTTCATTTTCTTTATTTGATTTATGATATAATTCAATCATAATTATTTTATTCTCTTTTTCATAATGGGCGTATATTATTCGAAATCCGGAATTAACTCCTTTTCCTTTAAAGCTTTTGCTGGCGATTTTTTTTATTTTAATTACACAAGTTTCTATTTCTAATCCGGCAATTCTATAACTAAAAGGAGGCCTCTCATTTGAATTTACATTTAAAACTTTCTTTACAATCTCAATATCATCATAAAGAGTTCTATGCTTTTTTGAAAGCTTTTTCAAATCCTTTTTAAATTCATCAAGTTCTTCAAATATCATGATGCTTCTTCATTTTCATCATAATTTCGAACAGAAAAGGGAGGTTCTCTATAAAAAGCTAATTCATAATCTATTGTTTCACCATCTTTAGATGCCAACCATGGCATATCTTTATGAGAGTAATCACTAATTGCTGAAGCTGACCAATCAGAATATTGATCAATTACTTTATCTATTATATCTATTTCACTTGCTTTAAAACTTGACAAGTTTGGTTTAGTTAAGGGAATATATCTTGTTTGAGGATATCCATGATAATCGGCTTTAAACCTTTTTAATTGCTTACTTGCAATCATTTGATTAATAATAGTATCAAGTTTTTGAGGAACCGGCCCATATGGTAATTTTCTATATTCAGCTCCACTCAAATGCTCTTCATAACGTTCATAGTAATTAAAATCCGAAAAATAAAGCAGTTTGTAAAGAAGAGTTTCTCCAACATTTGGTTTTCCTGCACATCTCTCTAGTATATATAATAAAATATCTTTGAATTTATTTACCTTCAATTCCGGAATAGATACCCTAATTTTCGATTCTTCAACAATTTCTTCTTCCACATTTACTAATTCAGTTAAACTATAAGTAGAAGATAACAGATTGTCAATAGATACAGATAAAATATTAGATATTTTTTTCAGTTCAATTACTGAAAGATTTCTTTTTCCTAGCTCTATCTGTGTAAGCGATGGACGAGAAATATTAAGCATCTTTGCTAAATCATCTTGTGAGTATGCTTTACTTTTTCTAAGTTCAGATATCCTTAGTCCTATTTCTTTTTGCGTTATTGTTTTCATTATCTTAAATTTTCATGACAAATGTACAAATTGTTTTAATTTAGAACAAATGATTGTTTTGATTTAGAACATAAGTCCTATTTTGCTATTATGTCTAATGTCCATAGGTAGTGTCAGCAAGAAAACTGCCTTTTTTTCAAGTCTTTGATAAGAAAGCGTCAAAGATATTCCGATAGCTATCGGATTTCGAAGTGGTGAAAATCGAGGAGTTTACTTTTGTAAAAGACTGTTTTCAACACAAGAATAACGCAGAACCTAGCGAAGCTCACGAACACAAATTTATAAATATTAAACTTGTGAGTAATTTGGTGTTTTCTTGCAAAGACTAGGTATAAAAATGTGTGAGATTTATTCGCTACGAATCCAAACTACTTTTCATTCCTGCTTGCCAGAGTTTATACTTATCAATTAGCTGCATATTATTAAATAGGCTGTCCTTTTCATTAAGGAGTTTTTTAATAGCTCTTCTGGTATTGTTACGTGGATTACTATCTGCATTTCGTATGCTGTGGGTAATTTTCTTGAATTGGAATTTAATATCTTTACTTTTAAAACTCTCTGTTAATCTGGGCGCTAAAATTTTATCAAATATTTTTCTATCATTCTCGTAATACCATTTTACCCCTGAAGAACTTAGGAATTTGCTGTTTTTAGCTTGCATCGAAATATCGAGTCCTGTTACCGGACAGATTTTTTCGAAAGCCATAAATACAGAAGAAGCGGAGGAAAACTTGATGTCATTTGGATTAATGATATTATTAAAAAAATCATATACCTTATATAACAAGCTGTTTTCCATAAGGAATAATATTTAATATTTTAATGCAATTTATTGATTATTACATCCCTATGTCAAGTTATAGTGGCTTAACTTATCAACTAGTTTTCAACTATTTATTTAATTTTCAAGTTAGATCTTTATGTATTCTTTTTATAAAAATATTGGCAATTACTCAGGTATATTATAATATTGATATAAAGTTATTTGAAAAATTAGTTTCATGCAAAGCACGCTAAGAAAAAAGTATGCAAAGGCCGCATTTAACACATTATAAGCTTTTTGCGACTTTTGCGAGAAAACTATATAGTGCTAATATTTTATCTGTTAGTTTTAAATAGTGTACTTGAGTAGTTAAAAATATTGTAATTTTTTTTGCAGAATTAAAAAAAACATCTATCTTTGGACTGTTAAAACAAAACGGTCGAAAAATCAAAAAGTATGAGTAAAGACGATTTTAATCAAAAAATAGTTAGTGTTGCAGCCCAAGTGTTCAATCGCTTTGGTTACAAAAAAACGACAATGGACGAGATTGCAGCTGAGCTTGGTAAAGGTAAAAGTTCTATCTATTATTATTTTAAAAGTAAAGAAGAAATTTTTAAGGCAGTAGTTGAAAAGGAAGCAAATTTTTTACGGGCAGAGGTTCGGAAATCATTTGAAAACGTAAATGATCCAAAAGAACAAATTAAAAATTATGTTTTAACAAGAATGAAAGCATATAAGAAGGTTATAAATTTTAATAATGCAATGAAAGACGATATTTTATTGCACATGGATTTTGTTAAAAAAATCAGGAGTAGATTCGACCTATATGAAATTGAACTTTTAAAAAAGATTCTTGAGGATGGTGTGAAATCTGGTGAATTTGCAATTGAAGATCCAAATATGGCCTCAATTGGTATTGCTACAGCTTTAAAAGGCTTGGAAGTGCCAATTTTGGAATCTACTAAGGATGAAGATATTGAGATGAGACTTGATAACTTATTACATATCCTATTTAATGGTATAATAAAACGATAGAATATTTTTTTGACTTTGATTCGACTAATTGACTAAAATAGTCGAAACATATAATTATGCATTTGAATCGACTATTAAACCAATGTGGTCGAAAAATATAATATTAAATAATTAGGGTCAGTAAGAAAACTGCCTTTTTTCAAGTCTTTGATAAGAAAGCGCCAAAGACAAGGCTTTCGAAGTGTTGGAAACCAAGGAGTTTACTTTTGTAAGTGACTGTTTTCAACATGAGAGTAACGCAGAACCTAGCGAAGCTCACGAACACAAATTTATAAATATTAAACGTGTGAGTAATTTGGCGCTTTCTTACAAAGACTAATTAAAAACTAAACAAATAAATTAATAGACATGAAAACATTAAATTATCTTCAAACTGTAATTGCATTTATTTTAATTACATCGAACGTAGCTCAAGCACAAATTGCTATTGGAGCAAAAGTGGGTCTCAATGGTTCTACTCAATCAGAAATTGGTCAATTATATGACAATAACGATTTTAAGATTGACGGTCAGGCAGGTCTTCAATTGGATTACCGATTTCATTCAATACTATCTGTACAATTAGAAGGAAATTACATCTCTAAGGGAAGTAAAATAAGTATGGCAGGTATTAACGATGGAAAGAATTTCAACAGAACTTTCGAATACATTAATGTACCCTTATTGCTAAAAGCAAGATTCGATAATCAACTGGGACTTGATAAAAAGTACAATGTGTTTTTTTATGCAGGGCCATATTATAGTGCATTGATTTCAGCATCAGATAACCTGGAATCAGCAGATAATGCTGAATCAACAAATATTAAAAATGAGGCTAAAGACTATGATATGGGACTTTCATTTGGTGGTGGAGCTACTTATGTGCTTAACACCAGAAATGAAATTTTTATAGATTTACGATATGATATGGGATTATCCGAAGTTGTTTCTACAGATAATAACTTGAGAAATAAAACAATTGGTTTATCAATCGGATATCGTTTCTTCTAAAGTACCGATCAAATCTCGAATTAAATATTTTAATATAACAATCAGAATTAATTTTATAAATCGATGAGTAACTTCAAATCAGTAGGGCTGATTGTTGGATGCATGCTATTGGTATTAAATAGCTATGCACAAACGATTCCCGATTCCACCCTTATTCTCAACTTAACTTTTGAAAATGCACTTGAATTAACAAGGGGTAATAACCATGCAATTAAACAATCGAGTGCAGAAGTAGAGCAAAAGAAGCTTGAGATAAAAGCAGCACGTGGATTATATATGCCAAGCATTTCATTAAATGCAAATTACGTTTTTATGTCAGATGATATACATCTGGATCTGACTCCGGTGCAAGATGCTATTACACCACTATATGAATCCTTGGGGAATTTTGGAGTTTTTTCAGGTGTTCCAAACCCCGATCCTAATACATCAGGATTAATGCCCTTTCTCCCTGACGATGTTTCTACACAGGCAGTAAGGGGTCAACTTATGGAGGGATTAAACCAGGTAAATGAAGCTGATTGGAATGTATTGGTGCAGAACAAACAATTTGGAGTTGTAAGTGCGGGATTTACACAACCAATTTATACAGGTGGTAAAATCAGAATAGCTAATCAGGTTGCAAAAATAAAACTTGAAGAGGCCGAAATTAAAGCTACAGATAAAGATTCGAAGCTTTATACTGAACTGGTAGAGCGTTATTATGGCTTGGTTCTTAGTAAACATGTAATTGAGGTTAGAGAAAGTGTTAACCAAAACATGCAAAAACATTTGTTCGATGCAAAAAAAATGATGGAGCAAGGAGTTATAGCCAATGCAGAATTTTTACACGCCAAGGTATATTCTTCTGAAGCTAATAGGGAATTGAAAAAGGCAAATCGCCAATATAACATTGTTAACGATGCCTTAATTAATACTTTGTCTGTTGATCAGAGTTCTTTAGTAATGCCTATAACAAGTCTTTTCTATATTAAAGAAATTGAACCCTTAGAATATTTTCAAAATCTGGCTAAAGAGAACAATCCTCAATTGAAACAAATTGCATCGAAAAAGGAATTAGCGCATAAGGGCTATAAAGCCGAACTTGCCAGTTACTTACCAAATATTGCCGCCATGGGTAGTTATGATATCGCAAATAGCGATTTATCTCCAATGATTCCCGAATATTTTGTAGGAGTTGGAATGAAGTGGAACTTATTTAAAGGAAATGCCAGAAATAATAAGGTAAAAGCAGCAAAATTTCAGGAATCTCAGGTTGAGCATTTCTATATTAAATCGGAAGCAGATATTCTTACGGCAGTCATAAAATATTATCAGGAATTACATATGTATATCGAGCAACTTGAAGAACTAAATACGGCTAATGAATTTGCTGATGAGTACTACAATGTACGTGAAAAGGCGTTTCGTGAAGGAATGTCAACCTCCAGCGAAGTTTCTGATGCAGACTTACTGCTTGCAAAAGTGCGTATTGAAAGACTGCAAGCCATATATCAATGCGATTTGGCATTGTCAAAGCTTTTGTACTATGCAGGAACGCCGGATAAATTTTTAGAATACCAATTAAGTAATAAAGCATTATTTGAAAACTAGTAAAAACTCAATCATGAATAGAACACGTAAATATATTATAACAGTAGCAATTGTTTCAATTTCAGTATTTCTTGCTTATACGATTTATCTAATTAGCCGTCCGGTACCAATTGAAATTCAAGGGCAGGTAGAAGCAACTCAAATTAAAGTAGCCTCAAAATTAGTTGGCCGTATTGATAGCTTGTTAGTTTATAAAGGACAAAGGGTAAATAAAGGAGAATTGTTATTCACGATTGAAAGTCCGGAATTGCATGCGAAATTACAGCAAGCAAATGCTGTAAAATTGGCTGCCGAAGCTCAAAAAAACAAGGCTGATAATGGAGCCAGAAATGAAGACATAAATGCAGCATTTAATATTTGGAAAAAAGCAGAAGCAGCAGCAAATTATGCAAAAAAAACCTATGCACGTATAAATAATCTTTATGTCGAAGGAGTTGTTCCTGAGCAAAAGAAAGATGAAGTAGAAACCAAGATGGAGGCAGCAATAACAACCGAAAAAGCTGCAAAGTCAATTTATGAAAAAGCCTTAAAAGGAGCAAGGGAAGAAGATAAACAGGCTGCCGGAGCTATGGTTAAACAAGCTCAAGGAGTAATAAATGAGCTTGCTTCATATATCACTGAAACACATATTAAATCACCTATCGATGGAGAAATTGCAAATATTATTGGTGAACGTGGCGAATTAATTCCGGCAGGTTATCCGGTTATAAATATTGTTGATCTTGATGATGTATGGATTACATTTAATCTTAAGGAAGAAATGCTGGCTGATATATCCAAAGGTTCAATAATACCCGCAACAATTCCGGCATTAGGCCATCAGGAAGTTGAACTGATTGTTACATATATTCATGTCTTGGGCAATTACGCCACTTGGAATGCAACAAAAACTTCAGGAGATTTTGATATGAAAACTTTTGAAGTACATGCCAGACCAACTGAACTAACACAGGGACTAAGACCGGGAATGAGTGCTTTAGTTAATTGGGAAAAAGTAGTTTCTATAAAGAATCAGGTTTCCAAGCTTAATGAAGCGAATAATTAATGAATGATATCCGGAAAATGTAAAATGGGAAATCAGCTAAAAAGAACCTTCTTTTTCAAAGTGATGAAAAGGGAGGTGCAAAGAATATTGAACAGTCGAGTGATGCTTTTTATTTTGGTTATTGCTCCTATAGCTTCTTTAGTGACTTTAACCTGGATTTTTTCGGCAGGAGTCGTTAATAATCTTCCTGTTACTATTGTGGATCAGGATAATACGGCTATCTCAAGAAAAATTGTTCAGATGATTAATACATCTGCAATTGCTCGGGTGGAATCTTACAAACCTTCATTATTGGAGGCTAAAAAGGAGATGGATAAAGGAAAAACCGAAGCTATAATTGTTCTTCCTAAAAATCTGGAGAAAGAAATATCTAAAGGACAATCATCTTCTGTTGCAGTGTACATTAATAACACAAATCTTATAAAAGGAGGAGCATTAAAATCGGGTTTATATAAAACACTGGCAACAATTTCTACGGGAATAAAAGTGCAATCATATATGAAAACCGGCCTCTCGGAAAGGCAGGCTATAAATCAGGCTATGCCGGTACAACTAGATAGTCATTTGCTATTTAATTCATTCGGAAATTACTCGTATTTTCTGACCATAGGCTTACTTCCTTTAATGATAAATTTATTGGTATTTATGGCGAGCACATATGCTATGGGAATAGAACTTAAGGAAAAAACTGCGGGCGATTTTATGAAAACAGCAAACAATAGCATCACTGTAGCTTTAACAGGGAAATTGATTCCTTATACAATCATCTTTCTTTTACACAGTATGCTAATGAATTTCATCTTCTTTCATGTAATTGGAATTCCAATTCATGGTAGCCTTGGTGTTATCCTGATTTCAGAAATATTGCAAGTAATAACGTATCAATTAATAGCGGTACTATTTTTAAGTGTGACATCTAATTTAAGACTCTCCTTATCACTTGGGAGTGCATATACGCTGATGTCATTGAGTTTTTCGGGCTTAACATTCCCGGCAATAGGAATGCCGCAGATAGCAAGAATATTTTCCTATGTATTCCCAAATACATTCTGGATCGAAATTTTTGTTAGTCAGACATTACGTGCCCAACCATTGTCAACTATTGCAATACCCTTTGCTGCATTTTTAATTTTTATAGTTGGGTCATTGGCAGCTTTTCCACTTATGTCGAAGCGATTTAAAAATTCAATTAACTGGGGAAAGATATAATCACTTATGCCAATTAAATTTCAAAATGAACTATAAATAATTTGAATTATATCGGTCATTTTGGTGTTTAATTGGTATTAAAAATAATAGAAGCAAAATGTTGAAATCGATAATAAAATCAATTCAAGTAATAAGTTTTACCTTTTCCAATGAGTTAAAAAGGATTTTTACCGATACCGGAGCACTTTTAATTCTGCTGGGCGCAGCTGTAATTTATCCTCTTGCATATTCGGTAGCATACAAAAACAATGTCTTAGAGGAAATTCCTATTGGCATTGTTGATTTAGATAATACTGTTGCCAGCCATCAATTAGAAAAGATGATAAACTCTTCCGAAAAAGTTAGTTTTTATTCTGCTTATGAAAATTTAGAAGAAGCAAAAACCGATTTGTGGAATAAAAAAATAAACGGAGTAGTGTTAATATCTAAAGGATTTGAGACACAATTATCCAAAGGAGAACAAGCTACAATAAGTCTGTATTCCGATGCTGGGTATTTTCTAATCTATAAAGAAACCCTAACAGGTGTTTTGCAATCAACATCGATGTTTTCTGCAGGAATCGAAATAAAGAAATTAATGGCAAAAGGAAGCTCGCAAGAGCAAGCTCTTATGAAAAGGCAACCTATAAATTCCAGCTTTTATAACCTATATAATCCTTCAAGTTCATATGGTCCTTATGTTATGCCGGGTATACTTCTTATTATTCTGCAACAAACATTACTTGTAGGTATTGGAATGGTTAATGGCACCGATCGTGAAAAACGAAATAATAAAATTGTTTTTCCGGGAATGATGAAGCAAAGAGGAGTGTATTCAATTATAATTGGAAAGAGCTTAGCTTATTTCTTCACATCCATATTTTCATTTTCCTTCGCATTAATTTGGGTACATAAATGGTTTACTTATCCATCAAAAGAAGCATTTGTTGATTTGTTAGTATTTTTAGTGCCCTTTATATTTGCCACAATTTTTCTTGGATTAGCGATATCTCTGATATTTCAAAAAAGAGAGCATTCAGTTATGTTTTTAGTCTTTTTATCTCCTATTGTACTTTTTCTGAGCGGTATTTCCTGGCCTGCAGCATTAATACCAAAACCATTATATTTTCTTGCCCATATTTTCCCGGGTACAAAGATGGCTCCGGCCTATCTGCGATTAAGAACAATGGGTGTTGATTTATCTGATGTACGTTCAGAATTGATTTTTTTAATAGTTCAAATGGTGATTTACTTTTTTATTGCAGCAGCAGCTTATAAATTTGCTATCAATAAACAGAAAAATAAACAGGAAAATCGAGCTTAAGAATACATCAGGATTCTTTTAAATTAAATGTTATATGCAAAGAGGGGAATGTTCTTTGCAGGGGTATCTAAAAAGTTGTCATGCTGAGCTTGTCGAAGCATAGACAACTTTTTGTTTATCAGATTGTCACACTGAGCTCACCGAAGTGTTTCTGCTTTAAATCTACCTTTTTGGACACCCTCTTTCAGGTGATTTAAATCTATTTTTTTGTATACTTGATAATATATTGTAAAATTGTAGTTACTGTCGACATATTTGTGGAATAAAATATTAGACATCAAAGAGAATTATATATTAATATTAGGGGGCAATTACCCTGCTAGAAGTAGCATCTATAATAGATAAAATAATCAAATGATAACGAAAGAATTTATAGAAGAATATTCATTATTCAGAAAGTTTAAACCAGAATCCATTAATGGGAGATTAGACCTTTGGAGTAAAATTCCAATTAATATGCAATGTCATGTTTGTCAATCCGAACAAACTTTTAATATGACAAATGAATATTACCATGACAAATACAATGAACATAATGCTGCAGCAGCAAACAGAGTGCTTGATTTAAGATTTACTTGTCAATCATGTAAAAAATTCGAAAGGCGTTTTTTTATATATGTGAATGACTCTCTTGATACATTGTACAAAATTGGACAATATCCTGAATGGGAAATTAGAGTTGACAAAAATCTTGAAAAAACATTAAGTAAACATTTAAAAAATTTTCGTAGAGGTTTGGTTTGTGAATCTCAAGGATATGGAATTGGTGCGTTTGCATATTATAGAAGAATTGCAGAAGATATAATAGATGAATTACTTAATTCAATTTCTGACCTTATTGAAGAACAAAACAAATCAGAATACATACAAGCTCTTGAAAAAACAAAAAAAACCAGAGTTACTCAAGAAAAAATTGATTTAGTAAAAGATTTATTGCCAGGTATATTGAAGCCCAATGGAATGAATCCTTTAGGTGTTCTTCATAGTGAACTAAGTGAAGGTTTACATGCAGAATCTGATGAATCTTGTTTGGAGAATGCGAATCATATAAAAAGTATTTTAACTTTTTTAATAAATCAAATAATTCAAAGTCGGGAATCAGCAAAGGACTTTACTAGCAGTATGCAGTCTCTATTAGACAAAAAATCAAAGAAGTAAAAGAATACAACATTAAATAAGAATCTTGCTAAATAAGATTTATTAAAAAATATTAGAAACAAAAATCACTAGTTAAGTTTTTTTTGTTTTTCTTAATTAAGAATTATATTTAAAGATGGCTCCGGTCTATCTGCGATTAAGAACAATGGGTGTTGATTTATCTGATGTACGTTCTGAATTGATTTTTTTGATAGTTCAAATGGTGATTTACTTTTTTATTGCAGCAGCAGCTTATAAATTTGCTATCAATAAACAGAAAAATAAACAAATAGTCTGAAGATTTGGTGCATGCACAGATTCTTAATATAATATGTGTATGTAATGATGAGAAAGTTTTTTGCAGAGGGTGTCCCAAAAGGTAGGTTTAATGCGAAACACTTCGACGAGCTCAGTGTGACAAGCTAATAATTAGCGAGTTGTCATGCTGAGCTTGTCGAAGTATTGACAACTTACCGACTTTCAGGACACCCTCTTTCAGGTGATATAAATCTATTTTTTGTATACTTGATAATATATTGTAAAATTGTAACTACTGTCGATATATTTGTGGGATAAAATATTAGGCGTAAGGAGTGAAAAAATAAAAAAATAATCTGACGACATTTTCAAAATCGAATCATTCTGCTAAAAGGATAAATAATATTTTAGTTTTCCCACACGCTTTTGCACTAACGTGCAATTAAAAGAATCCTATCGAGTATTAAACACTTTTACTGCGTTTCACTTCATAAAAAAGTTTAATTAATCTTTCCAAGTTTATTATGTAGTAATCTTTTTTCTGCCATTACTTATACAAAATATTATAGCCTTTTTTTATCGCTCTTATATTATAAATTGACAACAAAAAAACAATTGGAAGAAACGCTAAAACCCAACCTTGAATATTAGTCATCCATATAAAAATCATTCCTACAATCATAAATTGTAAAGCCACAGATAAATAATACCATAATCTTGTTTTGTTACCTAATTGAAGTATTACAGAAACAAGATATAATGGATTACACCATAATATGTTGAAATTATTTTTAAGGTCTTGATGTTCAGTCAATATTGAAACTACTAAGATTAACAATCCTGTTATACCAACTATTGCTAATATAGGGAATTGGAGTCTTTGTAATTTAATAATCAAAATAAGGCATAGTAAGATGGAAAATACTAGTATAGGGGTTAATAGACTTGTTAAAGGTTTCCGACTCAGGATAATGCTATTATACTCTCTTTCACTAATTACAATTTTATTCCCCGCTATTCTAAGATTATTTAATCCTGAATGTAAATAATACGGCAGAAACATTCTTTCATAATCATCAACTTCTTTATCAACACTGGTTCCTAAAATTAGATTTATTCCAAATTTAACCCATTGCCTCCTATTTAAAAATTCATTTAATTGAATTCGAAAGGTTTTTGGTTCATCTTTTTTTGCATTATCAGTTTTAATATTACTCAATATTAAGTCACGTAATTGTGTAGTGCAATTTTTATCTAGAAAATCATAATAGTAAAATCTATTTTCAGGTCTATATAAATACTCTAATTCTTTAACAAGTTTAATTTTTGTGTCATCGGATAAATTCAACTTTTGCTCTATTACCTCCCTATTTTCCAATTGATAGTTTTTAAAAAAGTTGTCAGAAGTCTGTACTCCCATACCATATCTTAATTTGCCCTTTATAAAGTTCCAATAAAAGTTGGGCATATTGAAGTCAATACGACCAAAATCATATACTATATCAATTCTATTTCTTTCATCGATTAGTCTAATAGCGCTATGTCCCCATGCCTCATATGAAGCAGAACCACTTGAACATGTTAACAAACTTATTTCTACATCATTTTTAGAAAAACAATATTGTAATCCTGAAACAAGAATTATCCCAAATAAAATGAACTTTTTCAAAGTGCTGTTTTAAAATTGGTTATAATTTATAAATAGAAGTAATATATTCCTCCTATTAGGTATGTGAATGTACTATTTTTTAATAAAAAATCAAACAAGCAAGCTCCCTCGCTATTCCAAGCACATTTGCAATTCTTCAAGAACTTACACATAATCCAATTGCAAATAAGCTTGTAATGCCAACCCAATTTTGCCTAAAGGCAATAAAATTCCAACCCATTAACTGTAATTTTTCTAATTCGGAATACATATGAAAGTATTGAAAAGAATTTTATTAATTGTGTGGGTACTTATAACATTAGGTTTGATTGTTTATAGCCAAATGATGAAAACTGAAGCTATAAGACAAGAAATGGTAACAAGAGAATATAAAAAAATGAATAAAGTAATGTCGGCTACACTTGATATTGATTCTTTAATCAAAGAATCAATATTTTTAAGAAATTATGAAAAAATAGCAAATAAGAATAATTAGAACGCCCCCCGATGAGCGAAGAATGGTAACAGAATAAATTAAAATCGATAGAAGCTCGTCGAAGTGTTTCTGCTTTAAACCTACCTTTTTGGACACCCTCTTTCAGATGATATAAATCTATTTTTTTGTATACTAGTTAATATGTTGTAAAATTGTTTTGCTGTCGATATATTAGTGGAATAAAATATTAGGTATCAAAGTGAACTATATATTAATGTTGTGTAATATTTAACAGAGGTATGACTAAAAAATATTTTCGTGTAGAAACAAAAGATATTGATACTAATTTAATCTATAATTCTTTTGATACGAGATACGGATTGAATTTAGATTTCAAGCCCTACAACCATTTTCTAAACACCTATTTGTCGGTAATGAAAGAAAACAATATATCAGTTGACTTTCTAACTGTATTAAACAATAACATATGGTCACTTGGCAATGAATATTTGAAAATATTGAGTGATGCAATTGTTGATGAAAATTATATTGATTTACAAAAGGTGACAAATGACAAGAATCACAAAAATCAGAGAATTGAAATAAGGTATGTAAATTCATTTGTTCAAAACTTTGATAACGAAAACAATTTCATAAATTTTGATAATGGTACTTATTTATGGGAAATAACACTTGAAATGGTTAGATGTAATTTCTTCAATAAAGAACCTAATAGATTAGATTCAAAATTTTTCTTCACGGATATTGATAGTTGCAATTATTATAACGATAATTATTTGAATGGTATCGGTAAGATTTATGAAATAGAACTAATTGATAAAATAGAGTATTTTGAGGGAGATATGAATCTTATTGAAAGGGTACAAAATCATATTTTATTTGAAGATTTGATAAATGAATTTGCAGATTATTGGAGAGGAAAACAGACTGAAAAACCAATACGGGAAGTAGTTTTTAAAGGTAAATTTAAATACAAAAACATTACATAACAAAATGTATATTTCATGCGGGGTTCAGAGCTTAATTTAAGTTTTGAGATTTTCAGAAACACCGCTAAATCTGCGATTTGACGTTTAAAGAAGTAAGATAACTTACAAATCGCAGATTTGGCTAAGTGCTAGATTGAAAGTTTATCGCTTTTAAATCCCGCACGAAAACATACATCAGTCGTTATAAGTAAGGCGCGAAAAAAATTTAGAGCGTAAATTTCAACTCATTTGTTAAGCAAATAATTCAAGCATCTTTTTTCATATTTTGACAGTTTAATTAAGTTCGAAACTTTATAGTATTTTGATAATGAATGTATCAGGAATGGTTCAGTAAGTATGATAGAATATTATTTAAGTTTTTTCCAACGCTCTTTTGCTCTGACGAGCAATTTTGTATTTCAATATAAGCACATTTGTTTCGCAAAAGAGCTCATATTGTTAAAATGGCAAATCATCATCATATTCAATTATATCTTCGTGACTGCCAGAATTATCTTCTTCATTTTCTGCAATTCGTTTAAGAAATTCAAATGAGAAATCAGGATTTTCGTTCATTAGTTCTTTGTATCTAACCATGTCTCCAATTGCTAATGCATTTATAATTTTAGTAGTTAAAATTTCATCATAAAGAACCATTTCAGTAATTATTTGCTTTCTTGTTTTCTTTTTAGGACTTAAATTCTCAAGGTATTTATGAGTAAATTCAACTAAAATCGCCGCAGGAGTATCTTCAGGGTGCATATTATATTGAATAGCTTGTTCTTGCATAGTTTCTTCATATTTAGAAACTGTTTCTTTAAAAGCCTCATTATTCAGTCCCAATTCTTCTAAATCTTTAAACACATACTTTTCCAATAAATCTATTGTACATCCAAAACGAATAGCCAGTTTTCTCTTACTTGATTGTCTATTTTCTTCATTTTGGCGTGGAAATTCATTTGAAATGTTTCTATTCCCAATTATAGACTTAAAATCAATATTTTTATTTATTTGAAAGGTAAATTCAGGTGTTACTTTTGAGTTATATGGAATTAAAAACTTCTCAATGTTTTCTGCTATTCCAGCTAAGTTTTCATCAGATAATCTATACATTCTTGGATTATCATTTCTTAAAATATAAAAAACTACGAACTGAGAAAATATAAACATTGAATTGCTCTGGCTAAATCCTTTAGAAATCAAAGGAGTCAACAAGACATGTGGTAATCCTTCTATAACATCTTGGCAAAAATCTAATTTGTATCTGTAATTCAAATCTTGCAAGTATCTTATATGTGCAACTATAAAATCATTAGTGTTT
The DNA here is from genome assembly GCA_013138975.1 of Bacteroidales bacterium. GTDB lineage: Bacteria > Bacteroidota > Bacteroidia > Bacteroidales > UBA12077 > UBA12077. The sequence goes on along the minus strand of WTBR01000048.1, from coordinate 12,178 downwards.
TTCCAGTAGTTTCTAATATTGTTATAAACATCAACAACCTTTTTTTCCTCTTTTGATAAAAAAATGTCTTTGAAAATACCCATAATATTTTAATCTTTTAATTATTTCCAAGCATAGTTGCCATCTTGATTCCTAAAAACATTTTTTGCACCCATCATTAAAGCAACTTTTCTTGCAACTAAATATTCATAAAATTTCTGCAATTCAGTTTCACCAAAAACATCTTTACAATAACCATCCAGATGTAGTTTTAATCTTTCAACATCAAACTTCTCAGTCATTACAGAAATAGCCATTGCTTTTACAAAAATATTTTGTACTGTATCTCTTGAAATATTTGAATGTAATATACTTAGTAACTCATCTGTTCCGCTAATAATATCAGATTTGCCATTTGGAAAGATTCTTTTCATTAGTTCTTCCATTGGACTTTTTGCTTTTTTTGATTTACCAAATAATCCCATTTAGATTCTTTTTGAAGTTTGTTTGACAAGAATAAAAAAACAATTGTTTTTATAAAGTTACTGAAAATGAGAATAAAATCATTTTAATGAACATTTTTTTTATTTTTATATAACAATTAATTTCAATTTAAAGAATGGACGGTGGATGCATTAATATTTGGATGAGAGAATCATTAGAAGATAATGATAAAGCCCCCCGATGAGCGAAGAATGGTAACAGAATAAATTAAAATCGACAGAAGTTCGTTGAAGTATAGACAACTTACCACCTTTTTGAACACCCTCTTTCACGTGATATAAATCTATTTTTTGTATACTTGATAATATATTGTAAAATTGTTTTGCTGTCAATTTAATTGTGGAATAAAATATTAGGCATCAATGCGTACTATATATTAATGTTACCTGTATTTTTAATTTTGAGCAGCATAATTTTATGGAACCAGAAGATAAAATCATTGAACTAATAGAAAATTTTTTCAAGAAATTCGGGATAAGATATAGCCAACATGATAATTATTCTTCTTGGCTTTTACACTATTTCAATTTTAGACTAAAATACATTGGAGTATGTAAACGAGAAGTTTCTTTTCCAAAGAACTATTAGAATCTAAATTGGACAATGAATATAAAATAGCACTGGATACAATAATCGATAAAGTAAGAAGTGGAATAGAATTAAATCCATATCAAAGTAAACAATCTTTTAATTCTGATTATGACGATGGTTTATTCAATGATTGGGGAATACATCATTTACACTTAAGTAATAAACTTAAGAATGAATCTGACTATTTTATGGAAAGGTCAAGTAAATTGTTATTTGTAAAATTCACAATGACAAAGGCTTATTTCATTGATATTTATAGTCATAATGAAAAGCCATTATGGGGTAAAAAAGATTTGATAAGAAAAATTTGAAATAACTGGCCTGAATTATTGAAAGATAAAGAAGCAGGTTGTTTATTTACACCTGATTTAAACGAAGAAGAAATAGAAACTTTAAGGAAAAATGGATGTTTATTCGGTATTAATGTTGATAATAAAGGATATTTATTGATAGGACATGGACAAGCATCCTCTGGAGATAACAGATTGGCTTGTGATTGGGTTATTAAACTAAATGTGTGGCTAAAAATAAATAGGGATAAATTTTTTACTGATAGTGAAACCTTTATATCTGATCTGAAAAGTCTTTTATTTCTCAATTAAAACAACAGGTAACATTACAGCATATCACCTGATAATTCAGGGGCTTTGGCGGTCAGACAAAGTATTGCTATCTTCGGTTGCTACCAATGGTCTGACAATGAAGAGTAAAGGAAAGCCGTACTACTGGTGTGTTCAAATTGTTAATGCCTAGAAAAGAGAGCTGTGCGGAGAAAAATGCTCCTATTCTCATTAAATATGCGGAGAATGTTTCGTATATTTACCGCAGAATGATAAAAAAATCATGGCAAATTACATTTACGAATATGACAAATGGCCTGAATTCACATGGGATGACAGACAAATAGGTGTGATTTTAGGAAAAGTTCGAAATCTTCAAGGAAAGATTTTCGGACAAATGGGAACTCTTGGTTTTTCAATAAAAGAAGAAGCGATCCTATCTACTTTAACTCTTGATGTTTTAAAATCATCGGAGATAGAAGGAGAAATCCTAAACTATGAACAAGTTCGTTCATCAATAGCCAGAAGACTTGGATTAGAATATGCCGGTATTGTCCATGCAGATAGAAATGTTGAAGGTGTTGTAGAAATGATGCTTGATGCAACACAAAGATATGATAAACCTCTTGACCAAGAACGGATTTTCGGATGGCATGCAGCATTATTTCCAACGGGCTGGAGCGGAATGCACAGAATCGATACCGGTTGCTATCGTGATGGGGAAATGCAGGTGGTTTCAGGGCCAATGGGAAAAGAAAAGATACACTTTCAAGCTCCTCCGCCTAATGTGGTAAAAAAAGAAATGGATACATTTATAGACTGGTTTAACAAAGAAACTAAAATTGACGAAGTATTGAAAGCAGCCATTGCCCATTTTTGGTTCATCATAATTCACCCTTTTGATGACGGGAACGGACGTATCGCAAGAGCAATATCAGATATGTTGCTTGCTCGTTCAGAAGAAAGCCCTCAAAGGTTTTATAGTTTATCAAACCAAATTTTATCTGAGAAAAAGATTTATTATGAAATATTGCAAAAGGTACAGCATAGTTCCGGCGATATCACAAAATGGTTGGATTGGTTCTTAAATTGTTTGTATCGCGCATTAATGAACACGGAAGAAACATTAAAAAAAGTTCTTCAAAAATCTGACTTTTGGGAAAAGCACAAAGAAACGATTTTGAATAGTAGACAAAGGCTAATGTTGAATAAACTATTAGACGGATTTGATGGTAAACTAAAAACCTCAAAATGGGCAAAGATTACAAAATGTTCAGCAGATACAGCCTTAAGGGATATAAAAGATTTAATTGAAAAAGGAATCTTAAAGCAAGAAGAGTCAGGAGGTCGTAGTACAAATTATGAGTTGAGACTAAATTAATGCAAGCACTAGCCAACACCGTGTAAAAATATTACGAAAAAACCTGCTATACGAACTGAAAATGCCATTTGAAACACCGCAAATTTAATTTCTGTGAGGAAATTAAATTATGTAAATTGTGTTCGATAAATAAATTTGCTAACCACCAAAATGGAACTTGCAAATTGTTAAATCCACACTGTCGTTTAGCTAATCGTATATAATAGTTCATTATATTTTTGTATTAGTTTTAAATTAAGTGGTTTGCCAAAGATTAACAAAGTATTGATATATAAACCATGGTTTAATCAGAAAGAAGATGAGAAATTTTTTAATTATCACATTAGGAGTACTACTTGTAATTTCCTGTAAAAATCAGAAATCAGAAGTTAAAACTGCAAAAATTGATTTCACACAATATGTAAATCCGTTTATTGGAACAAGCAAAATGGGACACACCTTTCCCGGAGCAACTGCACCTTTTGGAATGGTGCAATTAAGTCCGTAGACAAATTTCGAAGTGATGTTTAATGAGGATGGAACTTACAATAGCGAAACCTACGAATATTGCGCCGGTTATCAATATCGTGATTCTACAATTATAGGTTTTTCACATACTAATTTAAGTGGTACAGGACATTCCGATTTAGGTGATTTTTTAGTAATGCCAACTACAGGAAAATTAGTTCTTGATCCTTTAAAAACTATAGAGGATAATAAAGGATTCTATTCAACATTTTCTCACGACAAGGAATCAGCATCACCCGGATATTATAAAGTGAAATTAGATAGTTATGATGTAACTGCAGAACTAACTTCAAGCGAACGGGTTGGATTTCATCAATATACCTTTCCTAAATCTAACGAGGCTCATATTATTTTAGATATGGTGTACAATGTATATCATCACGATAATAAAAATGTATGGACGTTTATTCGTGTAGAAAATGATTCCTTAGTTACCGGTTACAGGCAAACCAAAGGTTGGGCAAGAACTAAAAAAGTATTTTTTGCAATGAAATTTTCGAAACCATTCAAGACCTATGGTCATAAAAAATACAATAAGGAAACTTACGATGGTTTTTACAGACGGTTTAATCAGTCTGAAAATTTCCCGGAAATAGCAGGAAAAGATATTCGAATGTATTTTAATTTTGATACCGATGAAAATGAAAAGATCAAAATCAAATTTGCTTTATCTTCGGTAAGCACTTCTGGGGCACTAAAAAATTTAGAAGCAGAAATTCCGCATTGGGACTTTGATAAAACAAAAAATGAAACCAAGGATAAATGGAACAAAGAACTCGCTAAAATAGAAGTGAAAACGCTTACAGAAAACGATAAGAAAACATTTTATTCCGCATTATATCATACAATGTTAAGTCCTGTTTTATATGAAGATGTCGACGGACAATATCGAGGACTGGATCAAAATATTCATACTTCTGAAGGATTTACCAATTACACTGTTTTTTCACTTTGGGATACATACAGAGCTTTGCATCCATTATTTAATATTATACAGCCGGAGCGAAATAATGATATGATAAAATCAATGTTAGCACATCATGATGAAAGCGTTCATAATATGCTCCCAATTTGGAGTCACTATGCCAACGAAAATTGGTGTATGATTGGTTATCATGCCACTTCGGTAATAGCAGATGCAATGGCAAAAAATATTGGCAATTTTGATTATAAACGTGCTTTACAAGCTTCAGAAAACACAGCCAATGTTCGATATTTTGATGGTTTAGGTGATTATATAGATTATAACTATGTGCCAGACGATAAAAGCCATTCATCAGTTTCAAAAACTTTGGAATTGGCTTATAATGATTGGTGTATTGCACAAATAGCAAAGAAAGTTGGTAATGCTGAAAAAGAACAAGAGTTTTTAAATCGTTCAGAATATTACAACAATGTATACGACGAGAAAAGTGGTTACATGAGGCCAAAGTTAGCTGATGGTACTTTCAGGAAAAATTTTGATCCTTTGGACACTCACGGACAAGGTTTTATTGAAGGGAATGCTTGGAATTACGGACTATACGTGCCACATCAACTAGACAAAATGATTCAAATGATGGGAGGGAAGGAACGATTCATCCAGCATTTAGATTCATTATTCACAATGGAATTGGATGATAAATTTATTGAGAAGCACGAAGATATTACGCGTGATGGAATTATGGGCAATTATGTTCAAGGAAATGAACCGGGACATCATATCCCTTATTTATATAATTGGACAGGAAAACCATGCAAAACACAAGAACGTGTTCGATTGATTATGGACACAATGTATGGTTCAACAGTTGACGGTTTATGTGGTAACGATGATGCAGGACAAATGAGTGCCTGGTACGTTTTTAGTAGTTTAGGCTTTTATCCTGTAACTCCCGGATTATCAGAATACGCACTGGGAAGCCCTTTAGTTGAAGAAGCGATTATTCATTTAGAGAACGGAAAAACACTTACGATTACCGCGAAAAATCAGAGTAAGGAAAATGTGTATGTTCAACGTGTTTTGCTTAATGGAAAAATTATTGAAGGATCCACATTGCAACATCAAGACATTATGAATGGAGGAGAAATTGTTTTTGAAATGACTAATAAACCGAAAATGTAATATAGGCGTAAAGGCTTTAGTACATGCTAATATGAAACAAATTATCTATATTGTATTGTTCATTTCATTATTTTCTTGTCAAAATGAAACTAAAACTGAAATTGATAAAGAAATAGAAGTTATAAATGATATTTTCTTACAAATATCTGAATATTTTCGTTTTTACAATTTTAATGTGCCAATTCCACCGCCACCACCACCACTTTATAATGAAAAAGGAGAATTTATTGGTTTTGATACGGTGGAACAGAAAGTGATTCTTCGCAATATTGAAAATGAGTTAAAGGCACGGAATATTAATACTTCAAAATTTATTGTTGCTGTCTTTGATACTATAGTTAATAATGACCATTTTAAACTTACTAAAGATAACCTTCTGGATACAATATTTAAAAATTATAATTTTATCACAAAGTCAATAATTGAGAATACGAAAAACCCGGTAAAATTGGAACTAAATGAGATTGTTGATACTGGTAAGTATGAACTTAGATATTATTCTGAATTCCCATCAGGGAGACAAATCTTCCATGAAAAGTATAATTTCAAATTTGGTGGTGTAATTACTTTATCAAGAGTTTATTTTGATGAGAATTATAACAAGGCAATAATTTTTTGTGATTATTGTTGTGGAATAGATTGCTGGACGGGTAGAGTATTATTTCTTCAAAGGGTTGAAAGTAAATGGAGAATTGTAAATTCAAAACGATTATGGATTGCCTAAAAGTACAACCGTAACTCAACAACAGATAATACGATGGCTTTGGCAGTCAGTCAACCTTCTTGCGAGAGATGGGGGCAGAGTAATGGAAACTTTTACTACTGTTCTGTTTAAATCGTTCTTGCAATTCATTACACTCTTCCAGTTCTTATCCATTTAGCCCAATCGTTTCTTTCATTCTTTTCAGCTGTACTTGCTGCTATCTCGTAATCATAAGAAATAGCTACTTGTTCAATTTTAACAGGATTATCAGATAATGTTAGTATCGAATAAGATGCATAAGGATTGAAATTTTCCATTTTATGTGGAATTGGCAATTCATCATCATAGGCAGGTAAACCCACACTCCCGACATTAAGGATTAACTTATAAGCTGTCTTAACTATTCTTGAAACATGACTATGCCCACAAACAATTATTTCTTGCTTAATATCTTTTAATATTCTATCTATTTCCGAGTATTCTTTAAATTCAATATGATCAGCTTTCAGGTTTTCTAATAAATAGCTAGTATCACTATCAGGACTGGCATGACAACAATAAATATTATTATTAATTAATTCAAAAGGAAGCTTTTTCAGCCAATCAATAACATCATTATCAATTTGAGTTTTTACATACTCCATTGTTTTAAATTGAGATGTTGAGCCTAAACTCTCAAGAATTAACCTGTCTCCATTCCCACAAATACTTAAAACATTATTTTCAATAAGTAAATTGAATGTTCCTTTTGGGTCAAGTGGGCCATTTAAGCTATCGCCAAGATTAATAATTGTCTCTATTTTTTTAGATTTAATATCCTGTAGAACTTCATTTAAGGCCCAGGTATTTCCATGTATATCAGATAATATTGCTATTTTCATTCCTGTGTTTTTTGTGGCTAAAGCATTATAACAAATCGTTGAGCTTATTAAAAGTATTGAATTTCCAGACTGTTTTAATCATTCCGAGTTTTTAACAGTTCTATAGGTTTGAGCAAATCTAAATCCCACATTCAAAAAACCCTTTTCCTTCTCACCAAAAGTATTTGCGTTAAGCTTCTTTCTATAAATTACAATTTTGTCAGAATCCTTTTCACTAGACATTTTTGTAAAGTAAGTTGATTCCAGAAAAGCTTCACCAGTCCACTCGTTAATGCTTTTATTAAAATCAACTATATCACGATTATTATAAGTACTATCAATTTTGGAAATGACTGGTAAGTTGATATCTACAATTTTTTTTGCAAATTCAATTTCAGCTTGAATCGGCAATCGATAAATTTTTTCATTTGGCAGTTGTGCCATTTCTAACTCAGCATAAACTGTAATTGTCTTCCATGCACAATATTTTCTTGCTTGATACCAACTAAGTCCTAAAACCGGATAATACTTATACTCTTGTTTTGAACTATATTCACTGAGTGTGATATCTAATTCTTTTATTTTTTGATTAAGTAAATCTAAGGCGGGTAGTGCGTTTTGATAAACCCCTTCCAAAGAATCGACCTTTATAATATTCAAATAAATAGAATATTCTTCATTTGTTACCAGGTTGCTTATCCAATAAGGATCAGCACATATGGTTATTCGAGATGTATCTCCTTTATATTTTCTAAAGACTTTCAATTCTCTGATATGCGAAATAAAATCCATATGCTCAAAATTAACCTGATGTTCATTAAATAATGTCGTATCTCTTTTATTTTCCTGACAGAAAGCTTGATGGAAAGAAAATTCCATTATAAATAATAGAATATAAATAAGGAGTGAACGTTTCATTTTATCGTTTTTGATTTATTAATAATTAATTTAAGAAAATACTTGTCTCTATTCTTAATCCAAACACCTTGCTTTTTATTCTAATTTCGTTTGAAGATGTTCGGGTTTTTCAAAGTATTTCAATATCTGCTATTATATCTTAAAAGTAGTAAAAAGCTTGCGAATTACAAAGTACTTGCATTTTAGCTGAAGTTCCATGTTAAAATGTAAGTTTGACCTTAATAATGGTGTGTGTCTTGCAATGAATCAGGGCGCTTTAAAAATATAGTAATCTTGGACGGTTGTGAGAGTATGAAGAGTTGAGTGAAGGGAGTTTGTTAGCTCCGTTACAATTAGCAATAATAATAAGTTTAGGCATTTGATTTTATTGCACTAATCAATTCAGGGCTTAATAAACCAAGCTGTTTTCTTTGTTGAAATTTATTCTCTTTTGGAATAACTTGATATTTAAGAATTCCCCTTGCTTTTTTCATTTGCTGGGTTACAGTAACACCAGTTATTAAAATATCTTTACTCATGACACAAAATTGCAATTTTTTAACTTCAAATTCAAATTGTATGGATTTAAAATAAAACATGACTTCGTGCTTTCCTTTGTTGGTGAAAATTTAACGAACCGCTGTATATGTAACTGAGAGAGAAATGCCCAGGGGACATTTGGAATGAAAGGAGGGTGCGAAGCAAGCGTACAATTACGAGAGTTATTGTGGTGTGAGAGATATACTGGCGGTTAAATTACCGTGAGTCATATACTCGACTAGGCGTAGGGTGGTTTTAATATACTGATCTGTCAGTTTGTTGTATTTTATCCATGATGTATATATTTGTAAGTAACTACAATTTACCGATTCGTATCAAAATGCAAAGTCAATCTATTTCCAATTTACGGAAACTTCAGTTCAATAATTTCCAATTTGTGGAAACTTTTCATATATTTGCAATATGATAGTAATAGACACAACATCAGGTAAGAGCCATCAAGTAAAGATTGAACCTGTTGAAAGTGGAGATTATAAAAATATAACTAAAAGACGATACTTCTTTGATTGGGCAGAAGAAAAAGAATGGGAAATATATAAGTTAAGGATAATTGATTCAAGCGATATACTTGGTCTTGTTTCTTTTGAGCGAATTCCGACAGAATGGAGAATCCATATTAGACTCTTATCGGTTTCTAAAGAAAACAGGGGTAGTGATAAAAAATATAAACACATTGCAGGAAATCTGATAACTTTTGTCTCCAAAATTGCTATTAAAGAATATGCTGAACTTGCTTGCGTTTCCTTAAAACCTAAAGAAATAATTGCCCAACATTACATAGATAAATATGGGATGAACATAACAGGTATGACTTTAAGCGTTGAGATTATAGAAATAATGAATTTAATTAACACGTACGATCATGACTAAAAAGAAGAATAAAGTGTTAGAAGATGCTGAGTATGGTGTAGATTCAAGATACACTTCAAAAAGAGACAAAGAAGTGGATGGTAAAGCACTAATGGAAGCAAGGTTGAAGAGAATGCATAATTTATCAAAAGATCAAATTGCTCGTGCTAAATTATTGCAATTAAAGTTTAAGATGGAGGAATACATTAGTAAACCTGTTTATCAGGATAATAATTTTTTTACTGAATTCTTGACCACATATATAGATACAATATATAGTAAAAGGAGCAATTTTGCGAAAGACATTGATATAACTCCTATACTTTTGAGTAAAGTCATTAACAACCATCGAGAACCTAGAGATGAATTTATGATGAGATTAATGATACATTCTGAAAAAACATATAAGAATATTTGTGAATTTCATAAGAAGACATGGTTTCAAGTTTACTATCATGAAAAGATTTGCGATACTATGTCAAGTCAGGATGAATGGAGACCTAAGGTAGAAAAACATGTAAATGTTAGTAAATTAATCAAAGCAGAATAGTAAAAAACTGTAGGTAAAATGTTTTAATACGAAAATGTAGAATTTATATAACTTATAAACAATGCTTATTCACTCAATATTTACAAACAAATTTACTCCTTTCGTTGTGAAAATTTGTTTCCCACAACTTAACGAACCACTGTATATGTTACCGGGAGAGAAATATCTGGGGGATATTTGGTATGAACGAAAGGAGCGATGCACGCATACAATTACGAGAGTAATTGTGGAGTGAAAGGTACACTGGCGTGATTATTATCTCGTCAGCTACCAATTCGATTATACATTGAACTGTTTTTTAAATATTTAAATATAGAAGGAAAAATTCTGTCGTTACAATTCTTTTCAGAAAATAGTCATTAATTCCATAATTATCATGAGCATATAATAATCCTTGAGCTAATAAAGAATTACTCATTCCGCCTGTAGCTTTTATAGCGTCAATGTAATTAATTAAAGATGAGTCATTATCTTGCACTAATTCCAACCCTGTCAGAAAGGATCCAAAAATATTATAAGTAACAACACTATCAGAATTGGCTAAAACCTCAGTTTTCATCGAATCTGTCCAATCAACGGGGAATATTTCTTCTATGTAAAAGGAAGTGTCTTGTCGTAATTCAAATTCATACTGCCAAATATCTTTTCTTAAGCCAGTATTAACAATTTTATTTTTCAATTCTATTCTCTTGCTTTCAGGCAAATTTGTAATGAAATTAATGTCTTTTTGATTATACACACTCTGAAGAAATAAAATATAACAATCAATGTCAGACTTGCAGTTAAATTCAGTATGTAATAAACTATCAAAACTATCAATAATTTCAGTCAATAATTTTGCATTTTCATTACCGATATGGTTCTCAAATCTATTTACTCTTTCAATATTGCTTTTATTATCAGCTTGAGAACAACCAACAAGTAAGCTTATTATTAAAATAAAATTGATTAGCCTTTTTGCCATTTCAAAAACAGGTTTATGTATAACTTTTTTTATAAATATTTTTAGTGTCTTTTTTAAATACAGATTATCATTTTTTCGTTAAAAACACTTTATCGTCATACAAACCCCTCTATCTTCTCCCCACAAATTTTTTCAGTTATCTCTTTCAATATTTCTACTTTTTGCCCTAAATACTCTAATTCCTCTTTTTCAATTGCATAATCCCTTTTATACCGGGCATCTACGTATGCTTTTTGCAATAGTTCAAAAAGTCGTTTTTCCTCTTTTGTACACTTTGGAAATACCTTGTTAAACTCAGGGTTAAAGTTTTTGGCTTGTCTGCCCAATTCTTCGAGATCGTGTGTTTTGGGTTTGTATCCTGTAAAGACTAATATAAGTGCATGATAATATCTTTCGGTTGCCTGATGAAGCTCAAAGGCAGCTTTGTTATAATATAGGCTGTTTGAAAATCCTTTCAGATAATTACTCTCAAAGTCTTCAAAAAACATATTGGCACTTTTAAACCAATGCTCAAAATCTTCTTGTGCGTACTTTTGCCTTTCCTTATTATTAAGTTTTTTGCGTCTTGCCAGTTTGTGGTTTTCTGAATCGTAGAGCATTATGCCCTCTTTCTTTATATCGGCAAAGAAATAATTACCTTTTGATATTTTCTTATTTACAAAATTTATGGTGTGCAGAATAAGAGATATTCGGGTATTTACACCAGCTCCCCGGATGCGCTTTTCGAGTTTCTGTTTAAGCGGAACGCTATTCGCCTGACCTTCGTTGTTAAAAATTAATAAAAGGTCAAAATCGCTTTTGTATTCGTAGGTAATATGGTCTTCCTGATATTTATCTTCCACCCAGTCGCCTCTTGCAAAGCTGCCAAACAGGATTATCATTTCGATATCCGGGCAAAAACCAAGAATAGTTTGTTTAATTAAGCTTAACTCATATCGTTTAACTTCCGGTAAGTGCTTAGCTGTTTTTTTCACTTAAATTTTAATTTAATACTTAAAAGCAAATGTAGCATTTATTCATCTAAATTTTTGAATTATTATCTTATACCAACCTAAGTTAGCAAATTATTATATTTTAGTACAAATTAAGGAAAGAACAAAAAGAGGAATAAGGTTTTTAATACCAATGAGACAACGATCTCGATTTAATTGATAATCCCCTCTTTACA